>NZ_JBHTKH010000005.1:0-322440 GCF_042676085.1 Terrabacter terrigena | reverse complement strand
AACCCATCGCCGCGATCGACAGCGGCGAATAGGCACCGAGGATCACCTCAAAGCCCACCACGCCCCGGGACGCTGTCGGCCAGAGGCCATACACACGAATTGCCGTCACACACATTCACACCTTTTCTGGTCCGCCATCTTCTTCGTCATCTTCTTTGTGATCTCTTGACGTGGCCGGCGTGTGAGCAACCCCCGCGGCGCCGGTATCTCCTTCTCGATCGTTTCACTGGCCGCCCTTCCGGACCGGGTGTGTCGTGCAGCGCGGGGTTGCATCAGCTGCACGGCACACCCACCCGGACCAGGGAAGGGGGTGGCTGTGATGACCCGGGCAACACGTGACCGCGTCTGGGACGCCGTCTCCCTGCGCGCCAGCGAGCGTCCGGACGGGGAAGGCCAACCGCTGGACCTGGGCCACCTCGACGCGGCCACCGAGGCGCAGGTCATCGCCCGGCTGCTGTCGCGGGACTTCGACGCGTGGTCCGAGGCCGCCTCCAGGGTCGGGCACTGCGCCAAGCCGGTCCGCCTCCACGGCCACTGCGACACCGTCGATGCGGCCACGGGTGAGGTGCTCTCGTCGTTCTCGTCGACCGACGGTCCGCTCGGGGTGCTGCATGTGCGGTGCGGGAACCGTCGCGCGGCCGAGTGCCCGTCCTGCTCCCGGGTGTACGCGGCGGACACGTTCCACCTGATCCGGGCTGGCGTGACCGGCGGCAAAGGCGTCCCCGAGCACGTCAGTGACAACCCGCTGGTGTTCGCGACCCTGACCGCGCCCTCGTTCGGGCTCGTGCACGGCACCCGCAACGGTCGCCGCTGCCGCCCCTACCGAGTCAAGGACCGAGCAGACCGCTGCGCGCACGGTCGGCCGCCGGTCTGCCACGCCACCCACGTCGAGAGTGACCCGCTGCTCGGTCAGCCGTTGTGCGGGGACTGCTACGACTATGCGAGTCACATCGTGTGGCAGTGGTGGGCTCCCGAGCTGTGGCGCCGGTTCACCATCGACCTGCGCCGGCTCCTGGCCCGTCACCTCGGCGTCCGCGATGCACGGCTGTCGGAGCTGCTCACGGTGCAGTACGCGAAGGTCGCCGAGTACCAGCAGCGCGGCATCGTCCACTTCCACGCCCTCATCCGCCTCGACGGACCCAAGACAGTGGATGGGTTCGCCGTCGCTCCCGCCGCGCTGACGGCGGCGGTGCTCGCCCGGCTCGTCGAGCAGGCGGCCGACGGCGTCACCTTCGACGCCCCGCCTCTGCACGAAGGCGACACGGTACGCCGGCTGCGGTTCGGCACCCAGCTCGACGCCCGACCGATCGCCCCCGCCCATCGCACCGACGACCCGGACCGGGCCCTCGCCCCGGAGCAGGTCGCCGGCTACCTGGCGAAGTACGCGACGAAGTCAGCCACCGACTCCACGAACACCGACAGCCCGCACGCCCGGCGCCTGCGCGCGGCCATCGTCGCCGTCACGGACCGGATGCACGCCGACGCGCGCGGCGATGGGGTTCCGGTGCGGGAGCACCCGTACGGGCTGCTGTTCAAGTGGCGGCACATGCTCGGCTTCCGCGGGCACTTCTCCACGAAGTCCCGCCGCTACTCCGTGACCCTCGGGCAGCTCCGCCGCCGACGGGTCCGCTACGAACGCGCCCTGGCCGCCGCCAACCGCGAGGGTCGCACCCTCGACGTGCGCACCCTCGACGACCTCCTCCAGGACGACACCGAGGAGACGACCCTCGTCATCGGCCAGTGGACCTACGCCGGGACCGGCTGGTACACCGACGGCGACGCCGAGCTCGCCAAGGCCGCCGCCGCCCGCGCCCGCGAGTACGCCCAAGAACGAGCAGCGAACCGGAATGAGAAGCACTGACCGAGAAAGGAGTCCACACATGAAAGCAGAGCAGTCGACCGATCCGAAGCCCCCGCCTCTACCGGTGCTGCTGACCTCGCGCGAGGTCGCCACCGCACTGCAGGTCTCGCCGGCAACGCTGTGCCGGTGGCGGCAGACGGGACACGGCCCGCGAGTCGTCTGGCTGTCGCCGTACGCCCCGCGATACCGGCCCGAGGACGTGACCAAATGGCTGGAACGGATGGCGGCATGAGTATCAGCAAGATGCCCAACGGCCGCTTCCGGGCTCGGCTCAAGAGCGGCCGGGTCGGCGTCGCCAGCAAGGTCTTCGACACCCGCCGCGAGGCCAAGGCCTGGCTAGACCGGGAGCGGGCAGCCTTGGCCGGCGGGGTCGACCCGCGCGCTGGGCGTGAGCGGGTCAGGCCCCTCGTCCAGCGGTGGCTCGAGGTCCGGCGAGTCACGGTGGCCGCCAAGACCTACCGCGCCGACCAGGACCTCCCCCGCCTCATGCCGACGAGCATGTTGGCCCTGCAGGTCTCGGCGGTCTCCGGCCGTGAGGTCGCCCGCTCGTTCGAGGCGCTGCTGGCCGTCGGTCTCGCGGAGGGGTCGGTCGTTCGCTACCGCGCCAGCCTGTCGTCCTTCTTCAGCTGGTGCGTGCGTGAGAAGCTCATCCTGAGCAACCCGGTCACCGGAGTGCGCGTCCCGAGGCAGTCCGACGAGGCCGATGAGATGGACCCCTTCAGTGAGGCCGAGCTCGAGGAGGTCTACGCGACGTGGCACGCGGCCGCGCCACGCCTCGCCGACATCCTCCTCGTCCTGGCCTGGACGGGTCTGCGCTGGGCGGAGGCTCGCTCGCTGCGGGTGGCTGACGTCGTCGAGGTCCCGACGCCGGGGCTGCTGGTCCGCCGGTCGCAACCCGAGGGCGGCGCGGTCAAGTCGACCAAGGGCAGGTCGTCCCGGCGCGTCCCTCTCGCCAACCGGGTGCTGCCGATCGTTCTGGGCCTGTGCGCCGGCAAGGCTCCCGGTGACCTGGTCTTGACGACCGAACGTGGGTCGCAGCTGCACCGGTCGGCAGTCCTTCGCACCCTGCAGTGGTCGACGACCGGTCGAGGGCGCCGGATCCACGACCTGCGCCACACCGCGGCGTGCCTATGGCTGGCCCGTGGCGTCGACCCGGGGACCGTCCAGGCGTGGATGGGACACGAGTCCATCGGCACGACGAACCGCTACCTGCACTTCCTCGGGACCGGTGCCGATCTGGTCGGTCTGGCAAGGCTCAATGTGACCCCGGGGGACACCGGGGGGACACATCGGAGGGAGACGGGAGGATGAGAAAGAGAGAACCCCGCCCCATCTCGCGGCTTTCCGCAGGTGGGACGGGGTTTCCGTCTGGTGGAGCTGAGGGGATTCGAACCCCTGACCTTCTCATTGCGAACGAGACGCGCTACCAACTGCGCCACAGCCCCAGGTGCGGAAGAAAAGATAACACCACGCCGACCGGCATACCGAATCGGGCGACAGGTGGAGGTCCTCGCAGCGGCGGGCCGTCAGACCCAGCTGGGGAACCACATCCGGGCCTGCCACTGCGAGAGCGGGATGACGTCGGCGACGTAGATCGGGTGGAAGAAGGCGAAGAGGCCCATCGTCAGCAGCACGAAGCCGCCCATGACGCCGTAGCCCACCCGCCGCCGGGTCAGTGACGACTCGCGTCCGCCGATGACGAGACCCAGCACGTAGACGCAGGCGAGCACTACCCACGGCACGAACGCGACCTCGTAGAACGAGTAGATGGTGCGGTTGCCGAGGAAGAACCACGGCAGGTAGCCGGCGAAGAGCCCGCACAGGATCGCCCCTGCCCACCAGTCCCGGCGGAGCGCCCACATGAAGAGCAGCACGAAGATCGCGAGGGTCGCACCCCACCAGATCGAGAGGGTGCCGATCGACGTGATCGCCTTGCTGCACTGGTCGACGAGGCAGCCGTCGGCGCCCTTCTTGGGGCCCTCGTAGAAGAACGACGTCGGCCGGCCCTGGATCAGCCAGGACCACGGGTTGGTCTGGTAGGGGTGCGGGCTGTTGATCGCCTGCGTCGAGGCGTACATCTGCTGGTGGTAGGCCCACAGGGAACGCCACCAGTCGGGCAGCCACGCATGCGTGGTGTCGGGGTTGTTCTGGGCCCACGTGCGGAACGACCCGCCCTTGCTGAGGATCCAGCCGGTCCAGCTCGCCACGTAGGTGACGACGGCGGTGGCGACGAGCTGGACGAACGCGTACGGCCCGTCCTTGACGACGGCGCCGACGGTCCAGCCGCGGACTCCCGCGGCGCGGCGGGCGCCGACGTCCCACAGCACCGTGAGCACGCCGAAGAAGACGAGGAAGTAGAGGCCTGACCACTTCACGCCGGCGGACAGGCCGAGCATGATCCCGGCGAGCCAGCGCCACGGCCGCCAGCCGAGCCACGGGCCGAGCCACGACGTGGCGGCGCGCGCCCGGTCGCCGACCTTGCCGGCGAGCACCTCACGCGCCCTGTCGCGGTCGATGAGCAGGGCACCGAACGCGGCCAGCCCGAAGAACATGACGAAGATGTCGAGCAGGCCGGTGCGTGAGTGGACGAAGTGGTGGCCCTCGAAGGCCAGCAGGGCCGCGGCGACGGTGCCGAGCAGGTCGGAGCGGAAGAGCCGGCGCGCGATGCGGCCCAGCATGAAGATCGAGATCGTTCCGGCGAGGGCGACCGCGAAGCGCCAGCCGAACGAGTTGAGGATGCCGAACGGCACCTCGCCCCAGCCGATGAGCCACTTGCCGACGGGCGGGTGGACGACGAAGTCGCCCTCGGTGCCGTAGATGAAGGGGTCGTTGGCGGTGAAGTGCTGGTCGACCTGTGACGCGTCCTGCAGGACCTGGTCGTTCTTCATCTCGAACCAGTAGAGGACCATCGACCAGCCCTGCTTGACGTAGTACGTCTCGTCGAACACCAGCTTGTGCGGCGCCCCCACGTGCCAGAAGCGCATGAAGCCGCCGACGAGCATGAAGAAGAGGGGGCCGGCCCAGCCGAGCCAGGCGAGCCGACCAGCGGTGCGTCGGGTCAGGCGGAAGTCGTCGGCGGGGTCTCCGAGCAGGCGCGCGCGCACCTGCCTGGCCGAGTTCATGGGCGCCATCGTATGCAGTGCGGCTGGGGCAGCCGCACGCCGCCGCGGGAGGTGTGCGGCGGCGTGATCAGAAGGGCGGCGGGTCTGGCGCACGATCTCGCAGGCGCGCCACAGCGGTGTCGTGCCCTCGCGGACCTGGGACCGCAGGGAGGCGGTGCGTGTCGGCGAGCCAGTCGCCAGCGGGCTCAGAGGGTGACGCCTCGCGCTCGCAGCACCGAGTAGCCCACGAACGCGACGATGTCGAGGACCGAGTGGCACACCACGAGCGGCATGACGCGGCGGGTGCGCACGAAGACGAGGCCGAGCACGAGGCCCATGACGATGTTGCCGGCGAAGCCGCCGAAACCCTGGTAGAGGTGGTACGACCCCCGGATCAGGGCCGACAGCCCGATGACCAACGGCCACGACCAGCCCGTCTGGCGCCACCTCGTGAAGAGGTAGCCGACCATGATGACCTCTTCGAGCACCGCGTTCTCGATGGCCGCGAGGACGAGCACCGGCGCCGACCACCAGACGGCCTCGAGGTTGGCGGCCGAGACCTGGGTGTTGATGCCGATCGCCTTGGCGAAGAAGTAGAAGCCGAGCCCCGGGATGCCGATGAGGGCCGCGAGGCCGGCACCACGGGCGAGGTCTCGCGCGGGCTCGCGGCGGTCGAGGCCGATGAAGCGCCCGGCTCGCACGTCCGCCGCCGGGCGACGCACGTGGTTCAGCAGGTAGATCGCCAGGGCGACGGCCACCAGCGGCAGCACGATCCCGGCGAGCTGGTAGGCGAGGTCGAGCCACGGACGCCCGGGGGTCGCCGACTGGTTCATGGCGGTCGTCTGCTGCGACAGGGGCACCGGACGCGTCAGCTTCTCGATGATGCTGAGCACGGCGTAGACGGCCGACGAGCCGAGGCTCACGCCGAGCACGAGCACCGTCTCGCGCCGCAGGCCCCGCCGTGCGCCCGCCTCGGCGACCGGGGCCGGGTCGCGCTCGGACGGTGCGAGAAGCCCGGCGAGGCGTCCGCGCGGCGCGGGAGCAGTGGTCACCATGCCGTCAGCGTAACTACGCCCCGTCCGCGTGCCGGGGCCCATCGCACCCTGCCGTCGTCCCGGCCCCGTAGGCCGTGTACCCCGTCGTCGTAGGCCGTGTGCCGCCGTCTCCCCGGACGCGGGCTTCGGCGGGCGTAGCGTCGACCGCATGTCGATGCTCTCGGGCTGGCGTCGCGGCTCGCACGACGCGGACGGCTTCGAGTACCCCATCTACACCGAGGGTGAGGGTCCGGGCGTCATCGTCATGCACGAGAGTCCCGGCCTTACGCCCGAGGCGGTGCGTTTCGGTCGAGAGGTCGTCGACGCCGGTTTCACCGTGGTCCTGCCGCACTTCTTCGGTCCGGCCCACCGGGCCCCCCACGCACTCGAGGCGGTCCGCGTGATCCCGCTCCTGTGCATCAGGCGCGAGTTCACCCTCGTCGCAACGGGACGGACGACGCCGGTGGCGGAGTGGCTGCGCAGCCTCGCGCGCCGGGTGCACGCGGAGGCGGGTGGTGTCGGCGTGGGCGCGGTCGGCATGTGCCTCACCGGCGGCTTCGCGCTGGCGATGATGGTCGACCCCGTCGTCGTTGCGCCGGTCGTGGCGCAGCCGGCGGTGCCCGTGCCGCTGACCGCACGTCGCGCTGCAGACATCGGTCTGGATCCGGCCGACCTTGTGGCAGTGCGTGATCGAGTGCGCGGCGGCTGTCCGGTGCTCGGCGTGCGCTACCGCGAGGACTGGGCGACCGGCACACGGTTCGAGACGCTGACCGGGCTCCTCGGCCACGGCTTCCTGCGGGTGGACCTCGAGGGCCGAGGCCACGCCACGCTGACGAGTGAGCGGAACCAGGGTGCCGTGGACGCCGTCATCGACTTCCTGACCCAGCGCCTGCACCCCTCGGACTGAAGGGCTGCGACCCTCCGCAGCGCCAGTGACCGTGCTGTGCCCGTGTCGTGCCGGCGACGTAAACGCTTGGCGCCCAAACCAGTCGGCGGCATACCTTCTGGTCATGTCATCGCCCCTTCGTGCCGCTCTGCGCTCCCGCCTGACGATCGCCATGCGCGAACGCGACCGTGCGGTCACGGCCGCACTGCGCAACGCTGTGGCTGCCATCGAGAACGCCGAAGCCGTGCCGGTGGCAGACGGCCCGATGGTCGGCGGGTCCGCTGACATCGCGGGCGCGGCGCTGGGGGTCGGCGCCACGGAGGCGGCGCGGTTGGTCCTCGACCCGGCCGCCGAGCGCCACGTGGTCGCGAGCGAGCTCGCTGCGCTGCTGGAGGCCGAGGGAGCGTATGCCGCGGCCGGCGACCCAGAGCGCGCCGCCACCGCCGCTGCCGGTGCCGAGGCGCTGCGTGACGTGCTGACCGAGCTCGCCGACCCGTCCTGACCGAGGTGGGCCCCGGCGGCTGCGTTCTGTCCACAGGCGTCGGTGGACAACCTGTGCATCCACTCGAGGCCGGTGTGGAGAACGCGCGTCTGCCTGTGGACGACACGCCGTCGGCCTGTGGAGGCCGGAGAAGTTTCCGCATTCCCTTGCGGCGGCTCGCCGGTGGGAGATACAAATCTCTCACGCACTCCTTCGGGAGAGCGGGACGGCTCGGAGACGAGGGTCCACACGGTGGGGCGACCCACCGCGGCAGCCGGGTGACGAGGCGGCCGGGACCGGAGAAGTCGAGCAGTCGATCGGGAGCGTCACCATCGACCGATCAACCAGAAGGGCCCTTGAGACTCATACTCCCAAGGGCCCTTCGCCTTTGTCCGTGGCTCGTCGGCGTCCTTGTGGCGCAGACGCACTCGTCAGACGGTGTGCTCTGCGGCCGGCCGCCACGGCTTGAGCCACGGGGTCTCGGGCCAGCCCTCGCGGGCCGCGACGAGCTCGTACATCGTGGCGCCGTCGATGGACTCACGGATGATGTCGGCGTGCCCCGCGTGGCGGGCGAGCTCCTCGACGAGGTGCATCGCGACCCACCGCACCGACCACGTCTCGACGTCCTTGGGGAACCACGGCGCGTCGCGGGGAACGGGCACCGCGGCGCCGAGGTCGGCGCGCCGCAGCACGTCACGCGTCACCTCGCCCTGGGTCACCAGGGCGGCGACGAGTGAGTCGAGGGTGTCGTCGTCGGTCAGCCTGAAGTCGTCGCCCCAGCTCTGGGCCTGCTCCTCGACCGACGTGTCCGGAGGGGCCGGTGCGGCCGGGGCTGCTGCCATCCGCTCGGTCCAGCCGCGCTCGCACGTCGTGACGTGCTTGACCAGGCCGCCGATGCTCAGCGTGCCCGCGGTGGGGGTCAGCCGGATCTGCTCCTCGGTCAGCCCGAACGTCGCGGACACGAAGGCGTCGCGCTGCTGGTCGATGTAGGCGATGAGGCTCTCGCGCTCGTCGGCGACGGGAGGGACCTGTGCTGCCATGGGTTTCTCGCTCTCTCAGTCGTTGCGGTGGGCGTAGAGGTCTCGCAGCAGCGCGATCTCGGCGCCGTGGTGGATGAGCTCGCGGTTGATGTGGAGCACGAGCGTGGCTCGTGAGGCGTCGGCGAACGGGCCCTCCGGGGGTCCGCACGGCTCGGCCAGCCCTTCGGCGCCCCAGGCGCGCACGCCGTCGAACCAGGCGGCATACGCGCTGTCGAGCTGGGTGAGCGCCTCGTCGGCCGTCGCGGCGTAGTCGAACGTGAAGTAGTCGGCCTCGGGGGCGCCGAAGTGGTTGTGGGCGCGCGCGCCGAGCACTCCGACGATGATGTGGGCGAGCCGCCAGGCGATCGTCGTCACCGGGGCCGGCTCGGGCGCGGGGTGGGCCCAGTCGATCGTCATCGCGCCGGTGCCGCCCTGGATCTCGGTGCCGCCCCCGCCCCGGGGGTGGACGTTCCAGGCGCCGGGAGTGGGCTCCCAGAGGTACTCCTCGTCGGTGAGCCCGTCGAGGCGCGCGCGCAGCTGGTGCTGCCAGTGCCAGTCGGCCTGCTCGACAAGGGTCTCGTTCCAGTCGATCGTCGTTCCCGTCGTCTGTGTCATGACTTCATCGTGGCAGCCATATAGGACAGGTACTGTCCGGAGTCTTTGGCAGACTCGGACCATGTCGACGACGAGCTACGCCAACGGCACGACGGCGCGGGTGCTGCGTCTGCTCGACCTGCTCCAGAGCCGACCGGTCTGGAGCGGCACCGAGCTCGCCGAACGGCTCGGTGTCACGACCCGCAGCGTCCGTCGCGACGTCGACCGGCTGCGCGAGCTCGGCTACCCCGTCAGCGCGACCCACGGCGCGGGCGGCGGCTACCAGCTCGGTGCCGGGCGCCGGCTCCCGCCCCTGCTCCTCGACGACGACGAGGCCGTCGCCATCGCCGTCTGCCTGCGCCTCGCCGCGGGCGGCACCGTGGAGGGGCTCGGCGAGGCCGCGGTCCGCACCCTGGCCAAGCTCGACCAGGTGCTGCCGGCGCGCCTCCGGTCACAGGTCGAGGCCATCCACGAGGCCACCGTCACGCTCGACAGCGGGGTGGCCACCGTCGACGCCACGACCCTCCTGGTGCTCGCCCGCGCATGCCGAGAGACCGAGCGGATCACCTTCGCGTACGCCGGCCCGCGCGGTTCCGGCGAACGCCGGGTCGAGCCCTACCGCCTCGTCGCGACCGGTCGCCGGTGGTACCTGCTCGCGTACGACCTCGACCGCGAGGACTGGCGCACGTTCCGCCTGGACCGCATGACCGACGCGCAGGCGCGCGGCTGGCGCTTCCGCCCGCGCGTGGACGCGCCCGACGCCGCGGACCACGTGCGCCGGTCGATCTCGCGCGACGCGTACGACCACGTGTGTCGAGTGCGCATCCATGCGCCGAAGTCCTTGGTGGACAAGCAGATCCCGGTCTCGGTCGGCACCGTGACGGCTGACGGGAGGTCGCACTGCATCTTCGAGGCTGGCGGCAACCACCTCGGCTGGATGGCGATGCACCTCGGCGTGCTGCCGTGGGAGATGACGGTCCTCGACCCGCCCGAGCTGCGCGAGATCATGCGCGAGCAGGCGACCCGGATGCTGAGAGCCGCCCGCGTCGGCGACACCACGCCCTGACGGGCAACGTCAGCCGGTGTTGCGCAGGCCCGCGGCGATGCCGTTGATGGTCAGCAGCAGCGCCCGCTGCACGTCGGCGTCCGGCTCGGCGTCGTCGGGCACGGCACGCGACCGGGCCAGCAACGACGTCTGGAGCGCGTGCAGCGGCGCGAGGTAGCTGTCGCGAAGCTCCAGCGTGCGGCGCAGCGTCGGCGCCGACTCGAGCAGCTCGGACTGCCCGGTGACGCGCAGCACCTCCTCGAGCGTGCGCTCGTGCTCCTCGCGGATCGTGTCGAAGAGTCCGGCGACCTCGGGCTCCACGAGCTCCTTGACGTAGCCGGCCGCGATGTCGAGGTCGGTCTTCGCCAGGGTCATCTGCACGTTCGACATGAAGGTGCGGAAGAACGCCCATGAGCCGTACATCTCGCGCAGCGTCCTCTCGCGGCCGTCCTCGCGGGCGGCAGCGAGGCCCGACCCGACCCCGAACCAGCCGGGCAGGATGATGCGCGACTGGGTCCAGCCGAACACCCACGGGATCGCGCGGAGGTCGTCGAGCCCGCCCTCGCCACCGGGGCGCTTGGACGGGCGCGAGCCGATGTTCATCTTGCCGAGCTCGTCGACCGGGGTCGCCGAGACGAAGAAGGGCACGAGACCGGGGTCGCGGACGAGAGAGCGGTAGGTGTCCTGGCCGCGACCGGCGACGACGTCCATGGTGCCGTTCCAGCCGTCGAGGACGTCCTGCGGTAGGAGGGACTTCCGGTGCAGCACGGAGGCCTCGAGCACCGCGGCGAGGGCGACCTCGAGGTTGAAGCGGGCGAGCCCGGGCAGCGTGTACTTGTCGCTGAGCACCTCGCCCTGCTCGGTGATCTTGATCGGCCCGTCGAGGCTGCCGTAGGGCTGGCTGAGGATCGCCTCGCCGGTGGGGCCGCCACCGCGACCGACCGAGCCGCCACGGCCGTGGAAGAGCCGCAGCACCACGCCGTGCCGGCGGGCGACGTCGCGCAGCGCGCGCTGCGCCCGGTGGATCTGCCACTGCGACGCGGCGATCCCGGCGTCCTTCGAGGAGTCGGAGTAGCCGAGCATGATCTCCTGCACGTCGCCGCGCGCGGCCACGACCCTCCGGTATGCCGGGTCGCTCAGCAGGGCGTCGAGCAGCGGTCCGGCGGCCTCGAGCTCGGCCACCGTCTCGAAGAGCGGGGCGAACCCGATGCGGGCGGTTGCCGGGTGCGACTCGGTGCCGGTGTCGACGAGCCCGACCTCGCGGGCGAGCACGACGACCGCGAAGAGGTCGTCGATGTCGTGGGTCATCGACACGATGTAGGTCTCGACCGTCTCGGGGCCGTAGGTGTCGAGGACGCTGCGGATCGCGTACATCAGCGAGAGCGACGCGGAGGCGGCTTCGCCGACGTCGACGGCGCGGCTGCCGGTCAGCGGGCGGCGTGCCGCGAGCTCGCGTGACAGCAGCTCGATGCGCGCCGGCCGCTCGAGCTCGCCGTAGGGCGTGTCGAGCTCGCCGATGCGGTCGTAGAGGTCGGCCAGGGCGGCGTGGTGCTTGCCGCTGTGCTCGCGGATGTCGAGCGTGGCGAGGCCGAGCCCGACCGTGGTGGCCGTGCGGATGAGCCGGAGGATCGCGCCGTTGCCGGTCAGCTCGTCGCCCCCGGCGAGCATCGACTCGCGCACGAGGGTGAGGTCGGCGAGCAGCTCGTCGAACGAGGCGTAGTCGCGGCCCGGCTCGTGGGGCGTCTGGTGGGCGAGACGGTCCCGGGTGCGCTGGAGGCGCACCCGCACGAAGCTCAGCTTGAGGCGGTAGGGCTCCTCGGCGTTGAGCCGCTTGAGCGCGTCGTACGTGATCGGCAGGGCCGCGGCGTCCGCCTCGAGGCTTCGGCTCAGCTCGTCGGTGACCGTGACGACCCGCGTCGACGGGGAGAGCTCGGCGAGCAGGTTCTCGGTGTGGGCGACGAGGTCGCGCAGGGCGGCGTCGTGCTGCAGTCCCACGACCTCGAGGGTCACCTGTGGGGTGACGTTGGGGTTGCCGTCGCGGTCGCCACCGGCCCAGGCGCCGAAGCGGAGCGGTCGGGCCGACACGGGCAGCTCGATGCCGATCGTCGCGAGCGACCGGTCGAGCTCGGCGAGCAGCTCGGGGACCACGCGCTGGGTGAGGGAGTTGAGGTAGTAGATCGCGGTGCGCGCCTCGTCCGTCGGCTCGGGCCGTTGGATGCGCAGCTCGTCGGTCTGCCACACCAGGTCGACGAGCTCGGCGAGCCGGCGCTCCAGACGGGGCTGGTCGGCCGGGGCGCTGCGAGGGTCCTCGAGGGTCTGGACGGTGTCGGCGATGCGGCGCAGCAGGTCGATGACCGAGCGGCGGGTGGCCTCGGTGGGGTGCGCGGTGAACACGGGGCGGTACTCGACCCGGGCGAGCACCGAGTCGACGAGGTCGCGGTCGACGGTGCCCTCGTCGAGGGCCTCCCCGATGCGCCGGGCCGCGGCGGCGAGCGGCCCCTCATCGACGGCCGTCACCTCCTGCCAGCGGTGCAGCTGCTCGGTGACGTTGACGAGCTGGAAGTAGGCCGTGAAGGCGCGGGCGAGCACGACGGCAGTCGGTGCGTCGACGGCGGCGAGCGTCGAGCGCAGCTCGTCGTCGGTGGGCTGGCGGGCGAGGCTGCGCACGCGTTCGACGAGGGCGAGCAGCTCGGCGCCCTCGTGCCGCTCGAGCGCCTCACCGAGGAGCGCACCCAGCTGGCGCACCGAGGCGCGCAGGGCCGCGTGCTGCTGGGCGGAGGAGACGCCGGCGGCGAACGTCGCGGCGTTGGGCTCGCGGCGGTCGGCCGCCAGCAGCTGCTCGGTGGAGGGCTCGGTGGAGGGCTCGGTGGAGGGCTCGGTGGAGGGCTCGGTGGAGGGCTCGCTGGAGCGCACGCTGGAGCGCTCGGCGTCGGGCTCGGTGGAGGGCTCGCTGGAGCGCACGCTGGAGCGCTCGGCGTCGGGCTCGGTGGTGTGCTCGGTCGAGGTCTGTCCCGAGATGGTCATGCTCCTGTCTATCCCGTGCACGTTTCGGCGTGGTTTCCGGTCCACATGGGGGAATGCGCGTCTCACGGACCGGCCCTGCGACCGCCCTGACAGGATGACGGCATGACCACCGGCACCCTCGTCCTGGCCGCCACCCCGATCGGCGACCCCCGTGACGCGGCGCCGCGGCTCGCCGAGGAGCTCGCCACCGCCGACGTCGTCGCGGCCGAGGACACCCGCCGGCTCCGGCGCCTGCTCGCCGACCTCGGGGTCACCACCACGGGCGCGGTCGTCAGCTACCACGAGCACAACGAGGCGTCCCGCACACCTGACCTCGTCGAGCGACTCGTCGCCGGGGAGCGCGTGCTGGTCGTCACCGACGCCGGTATGCCGTCGGTCTCCGACCCCGGCTACCGGCTCGTCGCCGCCGCGGTCGAGTCCGGCGTACGCGTCACCTGCGTCCCCGGGCCGAGCGCGGTCCTCATGGCGCTCGCCGTGTCGGGGCTGCCCGTCGACCGGTTCTGCTTCGACGGGTTCCTGCCGCGCAAGCCGGGAGAGCGGGCCCGAGTTCTCGCCGACGTGGCCGACGAGCGCCGCACCCTCGTCTTCTTCGAGGCCCCGCACCGTCTGGCCGAGACCCTCGCCGCGATGCGCGACGCCTTCGGTCCTGACCGACGGGCCGCCGTCTGTCGCGAACTGACCAAGACCTACGAGGAGGTGCGCCGCGGCACCCTCGCGGACCTTGCCGTGTGGGCGTCCGAGGGCGTCAAGGGCGAGATCACGGTCGTCGTGGCGGGCGCCGAGCGCGCGGTGCCGTCGCTCGAGGACGCCGTGGCCGGCATACGGCAGCGCGTCGACGCGGGGGAGCGTCTGAAGGACGTCGCAGCCGACGTGGCCTCGCGCACCGGGCTGTCGAAGAAGGCGCTCTACGACGCGTCGCTCGCCGCCCGCTGAGCCTTCCCCGGCGCCACCGACACACGCGGGAGCCGTCCCGCGGGTCGGCCGCCCCTTGTTTCGGTCGCGAATCCCCATACGGTGGTGACGTACCGCGTCGCGGCCCCGAACCGTGACCGACCCTGACAGCGAAGGAGAACCGATGGGCACCACGCGCACTGCCAGCACGCACTGGGAGGGCTCCCTCTTCGAGGGCTCCGGCCAGGTCAGCCTCGAGAGCTCCGGCATCGGCACGTACGACGTGAACTGGCCCTCCCGTGCGGAGCAGGCCAACGGCAAGACGAGCCCCGAGGAGCTCATCGCGGCGGCGCACTCGTCCTGCTTCTCGATGGCCTTCTCGAACGGTCTCGCCAAGGCGGGCACGCCGCCCACGACGCTCGACACGACGGCCGAGGTGACCTTCGTGCCCGGCACGGGCATCACCGAGATCAAGCTGTCGGTCGTCGGCGAGGTGCCCGGCATCTCGGCCGAGGACTTCCAGACCGCCGCCGAGGACGCCAAGGCCAACTGCCCGGTGAGCCAGGCGCTCAAGGCCGTGCCGATCAGCCTCGAGGCCAAGCTCGCCTGACCCGCGAGCCTGCGAGCACAGGTATGCCGCCCGGCCGAGCCGGGCGGCACACCTGTGCTCCGAGCGGGAGCATCCTTGCGGCTCAGGACTTCTCGACGGTCTCCTTGAAGGCGTCGAGCATGCTCTGCCAGTTCTGGGAGAACGTCTCGGCCTGCTCCTCCGAGTCGTTGCCGTCCTGCTCGAGGGTGACGGTGGTGGGTGCGCCGTCGTCGCTGCCCTCGAGCGTGTAGGTGACCGTGTGGTAGTTCTCGGGCACGTCGTCGCCCATGAGCGGGCTGAAGTGGGTCATGGACAGGCGCCTCGGCTCCTCGACCTCGAGCACCTCGCCCTTGTCCTCGTACGGTTTTCCGGCGAACTCACCCCGCCACGTGATCGGGCTGCCGACCTGCCAGTCGGTGCTCACCTCGGTGCCGACCATCCACCTGCTGATCTCGGCAGGGTCGGTGAGGGCTCGCCATGCCTGCTGCGGCGTGGCGTCGACGGTGACCTTCGCGTGTGCAACATGACCAGTCATTCCCCCGTCATACCCCGTGGCCGCGCCCTCCGGATTGAACCTTCGCGACGGGGTGCAGCCCGGGGCGGGGGACGCCCTGCGACAACTCGTGCGCGACCGTCCACGCTGCCCGCCTAGGATTGCTCGCCATGAGCCATGTCCTGTCTGCCGTCGCCTGGCCGTACACCAACGGCCCGCGCCACATCGGCCACGTGGCCGGTTTCGGCGTGCCCTCCGACGTCTTCAGCAGGTACATGCGGATGGCCGGCCACGACGTCCTCATGGTCTCGGGCACCGACGAGCACGGCACGCCGATCCTCGTGCTCGCCGAGGAGGAGGGCGTCACGCCCCAGCAGCTCGTCGACAAGTACAACGCCGTCATCGCCCAGGACCTCACCGACCTCGGTCTGTCCTACGACCTGTTCACGCGCACGACGACGCGCAACCACTACGCCGTCGTCCAGGAGCTGTTCCGTCAGGTGCACGCCAACGGCTACATGATCGAGCAGACCACGAAGGGTGCCATCAGCCCGTCGACCGGGCGCACCCTGCCCGACCGCTACATCGAGGGCACCTGCCCGATCTGCAGCTTCCCCGAGGCGCGCGGCGACCAGTGCGACAACTGCGGCAACCAGCTCGACGCCGACGAGCTGATCAACCCTCGCAGCAAGATCAACGGCGAGACGCCCGAGTTCATCGAGACCCAGCACTTCTTTCTCGACCTGCCTGCGCTCGCCGACGCGTTGGGGGAGTGGCTCGACGGCCGCGAGGCCTCCGGCACCTGGCGCCCCAACGTCATCAAGTTCTCCAAGAACCTCCTCAAGGACGTGCGTCCCCGCGCCATGACGCGCGACATCGACTGGGGCATCCCGATCCCGCTCGAGGGGTGGGAGGACAACCCGACCAAGCGCCTCTACGTGTGGTTCGACGCCGTCGTCGGCTACCTCTCTGCCTCGATCGAGTGGGCCCGCCGCCTCGGGCCCGGCCAGGAGGACCGCTGGCGCGAGTGGTGGAACGACCCGGGCGCCGTGTCCTACTACTTCCAGGGCAAGGACAACATCACCTTCCACAGCCAGATCTGGCCGGCCGAGCTGCTCGGCTACGCCGGCAAGGGCGACAAGGGTGGAGAGCCCGGCACGTACGGCGTGCTCAACCTGCCCACCGAGGTCGTGGCGTCGGAGTTCATGACCCTCGAGGGCAAGCAGTTCTCGACGAGCCGCAAGCACGTCATCTACGTCCAGGACATCGTCGCCCGCTACGGCCCGGACCCGATCCGCTACTTCATCTGCGCGGCCGGTCCCGAGAACCAGGACGCCGACTTCTCGTGGGCCGAGTTCGTCCAGCGCAACAACAGCGAGCTCGTCGCCGGCTGGGGCAACCTCGTCAACCGCACGGCCGCGATGATCGCGAAGAGCTTCGGCGAGATCCCGAGGTCGTATGCCGTCGAGCCCGTCGACGAGGAGCTGCTCGCTACCGTGCGGGGTGCGTTCGCGACCGTCGGCGCCTCGCTCGAGCGGCACCGCCAGAAGGCAGCCCTCGCGGAGGTCATGCGCGTGGTCGGTGAGGCCAACGCGTACGTCTCGCGCACCGAGCCGTTCAAGCTCAAGGGCGACCACCAGCGAGAGCGGCTCGCGACGGTGCTGCACACGCTCGTGCAGGCGGTCAGCGACATCAACACGCTCATCTCGCCGTTCCTGCCGCACGCCGCCAACCGCGTCCACGCCGTCCTCGGCGGCGAGGGCGAGTTCATGCCGATGCCGCGTCTCGACATGGTGAGCGACCTCGACGACGACGCCCGCGCCTACCCCGTCATCACCGGCGAGTACTCCGGGACGCCGCGCTGGGAGTCACGGCCGGTGGTGCCCGGGACGCCGATCGCCAAGCCCACCGGCGTCTTCACCAAGCTCGACCCCGACCAGGTCGTCGAGGACGAGCGGGCCCGCCTGGCAGACCCCGCCACGCCGGACCCGGCCCACAGCGCATGACGCCGCACGCGTCGGGGCAGCGCGGCCTGCCGGAGCACCTGCCAGACCCGCTGCCCATCGACGTCGTCGACAACCACGTCCACCTCGACATCACGCGCGAGGGCGACGAGCCGTTCGACGTCGCCGACGCGATCAGACGTGCCCGCGCGGTCGGCGTGACCCGGCTCGTGCAGGTCGGATGCGACCTCGACGGCATCGCGTTCACGATGGACGCCATCGAGCGAAACCCCGAGCTTGTCGGGGGAATCGCCTTGCACCCCAACGAAGTTCCTCGGCTGGCTGCTGCTGGCACGTTGAAGACGGCATACGCAACCGTCGAGCGCCACGCCGCCCACGAGCGCATCCGCGTCATCGGCGAGACCGGGCTCGACTACTTCCGCACCGGTCCCGAGGGGGTGCCGGTCCAGCGGGATGCCTTCCGCTGGCACATCGACCTGGCCAAGCGGCTGGGCAAGGCGATGCAGATCCACGACCGCGACGCCCACGACGACGTGCTCCGCATCCTCGAGGAGGAGGGCGCGCCCGAGCACACCGTGCTGCACTGCTTCTCCGGTGACCTCACGATGGCGCGCGAGTGCGTCGAGCGCGGCTACTACCTCAGCTTCGCCGGCACCGTGACCTTCAAGAACGCCCGTGACCTGCGCGACGCGCTCACGGCGATCCCGCTCGACCGGGTGCTCGTGGAGACCGACGCCCCCTACCTCGCGCCGGCCCCGCACCGGGGGGCGACGAACGCGTCGTTCCTCGTGCCGCTGACCATCCGCGCGATGGCCGGTGTGCTCAACATCGACGTCCCGAGCCTGTGCCGCGCGGTGTCGGAGAACAGTGAACGCGTGTACGGCCCGTGGAGCGCCGAACGAGTCGGACAAACCGCCTAGCGCACCCGGGAACGACGGGTCCAGCCGGACCGGTCGTCGTTATCGAAATTTGACCTTTGTGACGGCCATCGGTCAGTCTGGTCGACTGTTGGCCGGTTGCCGCCCCGCATCGACCTCCTCCCGACGGCGTGAGGAGAGTGGCTCGAGAGCGCGTTGCACCCGGATAGATCGACGTTCGGAGTGTTTTGATTTCTCGCAACGCCAAGATCCTGGCCGCCACTGGCGCGGCCGTCGTCCTCACCGGTGGCGCCGTCGGCGCCGCACAGCTCGACAAGACCGTGAACCTCTCGGTCGACGGCACCTCGTCGACCGCCCAGTTCTTCGGCACCCGCACCGTCGGTGACGTGCTCGCCGGCCAGGGCATCGAGGTCAAGCCCGGCGACGTCGTCGTGCCGGCCACCGGCAGCACCGTCGACGACGGTGAGTCGATCACCGTCAAGTACGCCCGCATGCTGAGCCTCACCGTCGACGGCAAGACGCGCCAGATCCGCACCACCGAGACCACGGTCGACGGAGCTCTGCTCGCGCTGGGTCTCCGCGGCGACGGTGCGCGCCTCTCCGCCTCGCGCTCGCAGACCATCGGTCGTCAGGGCCTGTCGCTGACCATCGTGACGCCCAAGGCCGTCACGGTCACGGCCGACGGCAAGACGACGAAGAAGACCGTGGCTGCGGCCACCGTCGGCGAGGCCCTGACCCAGCTCGGCGTGCGCCTCGGCAAAGCCGACAAGGTCAACCCGCCGGTCACGACGCGCCTCACGAACGGCGCGAAGGTCGCCGTCCAGCGCGTCCAGACCAAGGACACGAGGTCCACGCAGTCGATCGCCTTCGGCACGACGCGCACGAAGACCAACGACCTCTACTCCGACCAGACCAAGGTGTCCCGCGCAGGTGTCGCCGGCACGCGCGTCGTGACCTCGCGTGCGACCGTCATCGACGGAACGGTCGTGAGCCGCAGGACCATCGCCTCCACGGTCACCAAGGCTCCGGTCGACCGGGTCCTTCTCGTGGGCACCAAGTCACGCCCGGCCCCGGCCCCGGCCGCTGCCCCCGCGCCGACCGCCAGCACCGGTGGCTCGTCGTCGGGTGCCGGCCTCAACCTGGCCCGCGCCTCCATGTGGGACTCGATCGCCCAGTGCGAGTCGAGCGGCAACTGGCACATCAACACCGGCAACGGCTACTACGGCGGTCTGCAGTTCCTGACCTCCACGTGGCTCGGCTACGGCGGTGGCGACTTCGCCTCGCGCGCCGACCTCGCCAGCCGCGAGCAGCAGATCACGGTCGCCAACCGCGTCTACGCCGACAACGGCACGTCGCAGTGGCAGTGCAAGCCCTGACGACCTGATCGTCCGGGCCGTCGAAAGAGCAGTCCGTCCCCCTTCGAGGTTCAGTGCAGCTGCGCTGACCGGGGACGGGCTGCTCTTTCGGTCGTGGCCATAGGGTGGGCGCATGACGAAGAAGGACGCCGTGGCGCCTGACGCCGCGCCGGCCGACGACGCCGCGCCGGCCGACGACGCCGCGCTCCTGGGCCCCGCCCAGGTCCGCGAGCTCGCCGAGAGGCTCGAGGTCCGGCCGACCAAGCAGTGGGGCCAGAACTTCGTCGTCGACGCGAACACGGTGCGCAAGATCGTGCGCGTGGCCGGTGTCGGGGCCTCCGACGTCGTCGTCGAGGTCGGCCCCGGCCTAGGGTCCCTCACGCTCGCACTGCTGCCCGTCGTCAAGGCGGTCACGGCCGTCGAGGTGGACCCGCGGCTCGCGGGCGCGCTCGAGGAGACGGTCCGCAGACTCCAGCCCGACAACGCCGGCCGGCTCCGCCTCGTCGCGGCCGACGCACTGACGGTCACGAAGCTGCCCGGTCCCGACCCGACGGCCCTGGTCGCCAACCTGCCCTACAACATCTCGGTCCCCGTCGTGCTGTCGTTCCTCGAGCACTTCCCGACGATCGAGCGCGTCCTCGTCATGGTGCAGCTCGAGGTCGCCGAGCGGCTCGCGGCCAAGCCGGGAGGCAAGATCTACGGCGTCCCCAGCCTCAAGGCCGCCTGGTACGCCGACGTCGAGCTCGCCGGCCGGGTGGGGCGCAACGTCTTCTGGCCGGCGCCCAACGTCGACTCTGGCCTCGTCTCGATGCGGCGGCGCAAACCGCCGAAGACCACGGCCTCGCGCCAGGACGTCTTCCGGTGCATCGACGCCGCCTTCCTCCAGCGGCGCAAGGCGCTGCGCGGCGCGCTCGCGTCCTGGGCCGGCTCGGCCGACGCCGCCGAGCAGGCGCTGGTCGCGGCCGGCATCGACCCGAGGACACGCGGCGAGCAGCTCGACATCACGGCGTTCGCCCGCATCGCCGAGGCGCGTCCGGCCGGTGCGGCATCGGCCGAACCACGGGCTCGCCGACGAGGCAATGCGTCCTGACGGCGACGGGCTGGCCCATAGGGTGGGCGCATGACTGTCGCTCCGACCCTGCCCGGTGCGGTGACCGTGCGGGTCCCGGCCAAGGTCAACCTCGAGCTGCGGGTCGGGCCGCGGCGGTCTGACGGGTTCCACACGCTCGCGACCGTCTACCAGGCCGTCTCACTGCACGACGAGGTGTCGGTCGCCCGCTGGGACGAGTGGCAGGTCGTGCCGGCGGGCACGTATGCCGACCGCATCCCGACCGACGGCGACAACCTCGCCGTGCGCGCCGCGCGCCTGGTCGCCGAGCGCTGGGCCGTAGACGAGAGCCTGTCGATCCGCATCGACAAGGACATCCCCGTGGCCGGCGGCATGGCCGGCGGGTCCGCCGATGCTGCCGCTGCCCTCGTGGCATGCGAGCAGCTCTGGGGGCTCGGCCTCGACCGCGACGAGCTTGCCGAGCTGGCCGCGACCCTCGGCAGCGACGTCCCCTTCATCCTGTCCGGCGGCAATGCGATGGGGTCCGGGCGCGGCGAGCAGCTGGCGCCCGTGCTCGCGCGGGGCACCTTCCACTGGGTCTTCGCGATCAGCGACACCGGCCTGTCGACGCCTGAGGTGTACGCCGAGTGCGACCGCCTGCGCGAGCGCGACGACGCCGACGTGCCCGACCCCAGGGTCAGTCCCGAGCTGATGGCCGCCCTGCGCTCCGGAGACCCGGCCGCCCTCGGCGCCGCGCTGCACAACGACCTCGAGCCGGCCGCGTTCTCGCTCCGCCCCCAGCTGCGCGAGCTGCGCGATGCCGGCGTCGAGTTCGGCGCCCTCGGCGGCGTGGTCTCGGGCTCGGGGCCGACCGTCGCCTTCCTCACCGAGAGCCACGAGGCCTCGCTCGACCTGTCGGTGTCGCTCGCGGCCTCCGACCTCTGCCGCGACCTGCGCCGCGCCAAGGGCCCCGTCCACGGCGCCCACGTCGTCACCTCGCCGCGCGGGGACTGAGCCACGGGCTCGGCGGCGGCCTTCCGGCTCACCGTCGCCGGAGCGCTCCGGCGTGCCTGAGCCGGACCGGCGCTCCTGCGCGTGACCGGCGTCGCTGAGCGGGATTCGGAAAGCGCCCCCGCAGGCCGTAGGGTCGGTCAGCGATGGCCAACCTCATCTCCCTCGAACGGGTCTCCCTCGTCTTCGGCACGAGCCACGTCCTCGACGACGTCAGCCTCGGCGTGCTCACGGGCGACCGCATCGGCGTCGTCGGCGTCAACGGCGGCGGCAAGTCGACCCTCCTGCGCGTCATGGCCGGCCTGCAGGAGCCCGACTCGGGCCGCATCACGAAGCAGGGCGGAGCCGAGGGAATCCGGGTCGGCATGCTCGCCCAGGACGACGCGCTCGACCCCACGTGGACGATCCGCGAGGCGGTGCTCGGCGACCTGCCGGAGCACGTCTGGGCCGGCGACCCGCGCATCCGCGACGTGCTCACCGGGCTCCTCGGTGGCGTCGAGGCCCAGAACGTCGGCGGCCTCGACAGCCGCGTCGGTCCCAAGTCCGGTGGCGAGCGACGCCGCCTGGCCCTCGCCCGCCTGCTCGTCGCCGACCCCGAGCTGCTCCTGCTCGACGAGCCGACCAACCACCTCGACGTCGAGGGTGTCGCCTGGCTCGCCGACCACCTCGCGACGAAGCGGCCCCGCCCGGGCAACGCCACCGTCGCGATCACCCACGACCGCTGGTTCCTCGACGCATACGCCACCCTGACCTGGGAGGTCGAGGGCGGCCAGGTCAGCGCCTTCGAGGGCGGGTATGCGGCGTACGTCCTCGCGAAGGCCGAGCGCGACCGCCTCGCCGGGGTCGTCGCCGACCGGCGCGCCAACCTCATGCGCAAGGAGCTCGCCTGGCTGCGGCGCGGCCCGCCCGCGCGCACGAGCAAGCCCAAGTTCCGCATCGACGCGGCGAACGCTCTCATCGCGAACGAGCCCGCTCCGCGCAACAGCGTCGAGCTCGCGTCGTTCGCGAGCCGCCGTCTCGGCAAGGACGTGCTCGACCTCGAGGACGTCACGGTCTCCGTCGGCGACCCGCCGGAGGAGCGGCGCCTCCTCGACCACGTGACCTGGCGCCTGGCCCCGGGTGAGCGCATCGGCATCGTGGGTGTCAACGGAGCGGGCAAGTCGACGCTGCTGCGGGCCCTGACGGGCGAGATCCCGCTCGAGAGCGGCCGGCGCAAGATCGGCAAGACCGTCGCCATCGCGCACCTGACGCAGGAGGTGCGCGAGCTCGAGCGCTTCGAGCAGTGGCGGGTCATCGAGGCGATCGAGGACGTCAAGCAGTGGACCACCCTCGGCGACAAGGAGATCAGCGCCAGCCAGCTCGCGACGCGTCTCGGGTTCCAGGGCGGTCGACAGCAGTCGCGCGTCGGCGACCTCAGCGGTGGTGAGCGACGCCGGCTCCAGCTGACGCGCCTGCTGCTCACCGAGCCGAACGTGCTCATCCTCGACGAGCCGACCAACGACCTCGACATCGAGACGCTGACCTCGCTCGAGGACGTGCTCGACGGCTGGGCCGGCACGCTCGTCGTCGTGTCGCACGACCGCTACCTGCTCGAGCGGGTCGCCGACAAGCAGCTGGCGCTGCTCGGTGACGGCAAGGTGCGTGACCTGCCCGGCGGCGTCGAGGAGTACCTGCGCCTGCGCGCGGCCGCGACGCCGGCTCCCGCCCGAGCAGCGTCGACGACCGCGCCCTCGGCCGGCACCCGGAGCGACGGCACACCTGCTGGGGCCCCGGGGTCGGCGGCGAGCCCCGCCGAGGTGCGCGAGGCCCGCAAGACGATGGCACGAGTCGAGAAGCAGCTCTCACGTCTGCAGGACCGCGAGGAACGGCTCCACGGCGACATGGCCGACAAGGCCACCGACCCGGCGGCGCTCGCAGACCTCAACGCCAAGCTGCAGGCCGTGGTCGGCGAGCGCGAGGAGCTCGAGCTCGAGTGGCTGGAGGCCGCCGAGGTCGTCGGCTGACCCCGTCCCCCGATATCGAAAGAGCAGTCCGTCACGTGACGGACTGCTCTTTCGATCGGGACTGAGCTGAGGGTAGGCGCTTCCGACCGGCCTCAGCGGTTGTCGGTGGCGGTGACGTCGACGGTGACGTTCGCCCCCGTGTAGAGGTGGCTGAGGACGTAGACGGTGCCCGGCGGGATGGGCGCGGACTCGTCGGCAGAGGACGTCGCCGTCGACCCCGTCAGCGCGCACGCACTGTCGAGGAAGTAGACGTCGAGGTCGTGGCCGACCGTGTCGTCGAGCGGGCTCGTGCCCTTGACCGACACCGAGTGCAGCCCGTCGGAGAAGCCGGCCGGCAGCTTGGTCACCCAGCCGTCGACGCCCTGCGACGCCGGCGGGAAGGTGCACGCCGAGTTCATCTCGGTGCCCGTGACGCCGAAGACGTTCTGCAGCCCCGTCGGGTCACCGGCCGCGGGGTTGTTCGCCGCGATCGTGCCGTGGTCGCTGTACGGCGCGTCGGGCGTGACCGTGCCGTTGGCGACCGTCGCGCCCGAGCCGAACGCCTCGATCTCGGCGACCTGGGCGTAGGTCGTCGTGTCGCCCTGCACAGAGTCGACGAAGAAGCGCAGGTAGGCGGCCTTCGTGGGGGTGCTCAGCGCGAACGTCGTGTAGTTGAGGTCAGGCGCCGTCGGACGCGGAGCCTGGTAGCCGAAGGCCCCGGTGCGGGCGGTCTTCCACGTGACCCCGTCGAGCGACGTCTGCACCGTGAACCCCTTGAGCGCGGCGAAGCGCGAGGCGTTGGTCGCCTTGTACGCGCTGACCCGCACCGAGCTCACGGTCGCCGGGGCGGCGAGCTTGACCGTGACCCGCTCGTCGGGACCCGCGTTGTAGGCCGTCGATCCGGCCTTCGTCGACCACACCGAGGCGGCGGTGTCGTCGAAGGCGAACTTCGCCGGTGCGCCGTCGTCCTGGCTCGACACCGAGACGACCTGCGCGCCCGCGGCCGTCGACGCGAGGTTCGGCGCCAGCGAGATCTTCTTCGCCGTGTTCTTCCCGGCGGTCACCGCGAAGCCCTCGACGGTCTGCGTGCCGAACCCGGGCGCCTGGATCGTCAGCGGGTACGTGCCGGTGACGGCCTTGACCGTCGCCCCACCGGTGGAGCCGGTGCGCACGAGCGGCGAGACGCGGGCCTCGAAGCGGCCGAGGATGACCCGGGCGTTGGAGATGGGCTGGCCCGTCGTCGCGTTGACGAGCGTCAGCGCCACGGTGCCGTTGGACGCCGCGGCAGGCACGTCGAACGCCGGCTTCGGGTCGGTGTCGTCGCCCGTCTGCGAGCTCGCCGAGACGCCGGCGCCGCGCTTGGCGAAGACCGACCAGATGAGCGCCGTGTTGTCACCGTGGTAGCGGTCGAGGTCGGCGCTCAGGATGCCGTCGCGCGCGTCGAGGAACGACGGGTTCGGTGCCGTCAGCGGCATGCCGTCGGTGACGAGCTGTGCCGCCACGGCCGCGCCCTTGGCCGCGCCGTAACGGGCGACGAGCGCCTTGCGCAGGTCCCACAGCGTCGCGGTCCAGATCTCGCCGTCCGCGTGCACCTCGGGCCCGGTCAGGTCGTAGCCGATGTCGCCGAACGTCGTCGGGTTCTGGTCGTAGTTCCAGTTGCGGATGCCACGCGTCGGGTTGCCGGTGACGTAGTCGCCGACGATCGGCTTGGTCAGCAGGCCGGCGTTGAAGCCGTGGTTGAGGGCGTACCAGTCGGACCAGCCCTCACCCATCGAACCGGCCTGCTGTGAGGCGAGCCCGGCCCCGCTCGCCACGTAGCGGTTGGACAAGCCGTGGGTGTACTCGTGCTGGATCACCGACATGTCGAAGGAGCCGTCGCGGTAGGGGCCCTCGAAGGCGTCGTCGATCGGCTCCCAGAGGAACATGCCGCTCCACGGCGGGATGCCGTCGTCGAGGGTGAGCATGTATGCGTTGTCGCGCCCGGTGTAGGTCGGTGCGCCTCCCGAGGCTGCTCCCGCCTGGACGAGCCCGCGGATCGCGTCGCCGCCCTGGCCGCCCTTGCCGCCGTTGTCGGTCTGGAAGTTGCCGGCGGTCTCGGTGAAACCGAGGGCGTAGTACTCGTCGTGGATCCGGTTGTGCTGGAAGAAGAGGTTGGTCGCCGCGGGGTCGAGGTCCTCGGCGTAGGAGGGCGGGGTGGCCTGGCCCTTCGTTGCCGCCCACTGGTTGGCGTAGGCGTAGTCGAAGTGGCCGGTGGGGGAGACAGGCCGCGGTGCGTTGTCGACGGGCGCGAGGAAGTTCGACCAGTTCGCGTAGGTGTCGGCGTTGTTGCCGAGGGTCGTGACGCCGGTGCCGGTGGCGCCGGTGAGGTCGACCCAGCCCTTGGGCGACTCGGCGGTGGCGCCGAACGACTGCTGTCGCGGCTGGCCGCCCTGCGCAGCACCCGGGTAGTTGTCGTAGACCGTGCCGTGCGCCTCGTCGAACTGCACGACGCTCGCCCGGTGCAGCACCGCGCCGGTCGTGCCGTCGACGATGACCTCCCACGCCTCGGTCTGGCTCTTGATGAAGAAGACCTTGTAGGCCGCGACGGGCCCCGTCCGCGTCGGGAAGGCGACCTTGCGCACGTAGCCGGGCCCTGCGAACGGACCGCGGGAGAACGTCGTGAAGCCGGCCTGCGTGCCGGTGGCAACGGGGGCGTATGCCGTGCCGGGAGCCAGCGTGCCCGCCACCTTGAGGAGGGCGCCCGTCTCCCCGAGCACCCACGTGCCGACGAGAGTGGTCCCGGGAGCGGTCTCGCCGGCATACGCCAGGACCCGGCCGTCTGGGGCGACGGCGACGTTGAGGCGGCCGCCGCGCGCGGCCGGTGCCCCGGCGAACGTCTGCGCGAAGCTGACCACGTGCGTGCCGGTGCCGGGGAGGGCGTGGTCGCGGGCGACGGTGAGGCCCTGCACCTGGGCGGCCGAGAGGCCGAACGCCGCAGGCTGGGAGGCGAGCCAGTCCCGGGCGACGTCGACGGGGGTGCCGGTGCGGGCGGCGGTCAGGTAGCCGTTGCCGCGCAGGGCACGCAGGGTGCCGAAGCGGGCGTCCCAGGTGGCCCGGGCGCCTGCGCCGGCCGTCTTCAGCAGGGCCGCGACGGCGGTCTTCGTCGCCGTGGTGGGGACGACCGGCTTGGTGACGGCACGGGTGTCGAGCGTTGCCAGCAGGTCGCCGACGGCGTCGGTGATCGTGTTGGTGAGCGAGCTGCTCACCGGGGTCGCGGCGGTCGACGTGGTGGTCGCTGCCGCGAGCGGGGCCCCCGCCGCCGCCGAGACGAGGCACAGTCCCATGGCCAGGACGTGCTTGCGAGTGGTGTTCACGCGTTCTCCTTGGAGTGCTCGTCGGGTCGCGCCGATGCGGCCGGCCCGGTGCAGGAGAAACGACGCAGGTGGCCCGAAGGGTACGCGCCGGGAGGAAAGGGGCCGCCGGGCCGTTGAATTTATCTTGATATCAAGATAAATTCCGAGCATGGAGATGCACCTGCACCACGTCCAGGTCTCGGGTCCGGCCGGCTGCGAGGACGACATGCGCGCCTTCTACGGCGGCGTCCTCGGCATGTCCGAGGTCGAGAAGCCGGAGGCGCTGCGCAGCCGCGGGGGAGCGTGGTTCCGCGCCGGCTCCGCCGAGCTGCACATCGGGATCGAGGACGGCTTCGCCCCGGCCCGCAAGGCCCACCCGGGCATCGCCGTGGCGGACGTCGAGCAGCTCGCGCAGGTCGTGGCCCGGGCCGGCGCGCCGGTCACCTGGGACGAGAACATCCCCGGGCTGCGCCGCTTCCACACGACCGACCCGGTCGGCAACCGGCTGGAGTTCCAGCAGGCATGAGCCGCTCAGCCGTGCGGGAGGCCCCGCGACTCGAGCGGCGCCAGCATGCGCCGCAACAGGCTCGCCAGCTGCGTGCGGTCGGCAGGCGAGAGCTCCGAGAGCAGCGACTTCTCCTGCTCGATGAGGTCGGCCATGGCCGAGTCGACGACGTCGCGACCCGCGGTGGTCAGGCGCACGAGCACGCCGCGACGGTCGCCGGGGTCGGGCCGGCGCTCGACGAAGCCGCTGCGCTCGAGACGGTCGACGCGGTTGGTCATCGTGCCCGACGTCACCAGGGTCTGCTGCACCAGCGCACCCGGCGACAGCTCGTACGGCTCTCCCGCCCGGCGCAGGGCCGACAGCACGTCGAACGCCCAACCCTCGAGCAGGTGCTCCGAGAAGGCCGAACCGCGCGCGAGGTCGAGGCGTCGAGCCAGGCGCGAGACCCGCGAGAGCACCTCGAGCGGCGAGACGTCGAGGTCGGGTCGCTCGCGACGCCAGGCAGCGACGATCTCGTCGACATCGTCCCCAGGCCTGCGGTCGGCGCTCATGCGGCCAACTGTAGTCGCCGTCAAGACTCTTGACATCGAAGGAAAGTGAGCACGTCGTGACCGAACCCACGTCCCCGTCCACCGGGTCCACGCGCACTCCCGAGGCGACCTGGGACCCGCGCCAGTACGCCGTCTTCGCCGGCCACCGCGGCCGCCCGTTCGCCGACCTGCTGTCGCGCGTCGACGCCGACGACCCGGGGCTCGTTGTCGACCTCGGCTGCGGTCCGGGCGAGCTGACGCTCGGGCTCGCGCAGCGCTGGCCGAACGCGCATGTCATCGGCGTCGACAGCTCCCCGCAGATGCTCGCCCGGGCGCGCGAGCTCGACGTCGAAGGCCGGGTCGAGTGGGTCGACGTCGCTGCCGAGGACTGGGACCCCACCGAGTCGGGCGGCCCCATCGACGTGCTCGTCACGAACGCCACCCTGCAGTGGGTCCCGAGCCACCTGCGCCTGATCCCGTCGTGGGTCGAGAGCCTCGCACCCGGCGGCACCTTCGCCATGCAGGTGCCGTCGAACTTCGACGCGCCGTCGCACCGGCTGATGCGTGAGGTCGCGGCGCGCCACCCCCGTGCCGACGACCTGCGTCCGGGGCTCGCCCGCGCCCAGGCCGTCGCCCAGCCGCAGACGTATGCCGCCCTGCTGCTCGACCTGACCCCTGACGTCGACGTGTGGCAGACCACCTACGAGCACGTGCTCACTGCCGAGCCCGACGGACCGCACCCCGTGCTCGAGTGGGTGCGCGGCACGGGCCTGCGACCGGTGCTCGGGGTGCTCGGCGAGCAGGAGCGCGAGATGTTCGTCGCCGACTACGAGAGGGAGCTCGAGGCGGCATACCCACGCAAGCCGTTCGGCGTGCTCTTCCCGTTCACGCGTACGTTCGCCGTAGCGCGCACGCCGGCTTGACCCCGGTGGGGTCGGGGCCCTTGCCGCCGCATGGCCCGTCGTCGGACAGCGGGTAAGTCACGGGTCTCGTGGAGGTAAGCGGGCGGTCTCGTGCTCGTCGGCCGTCTCACCGCCGGAGAAAATCTGGGTCAATTTCCGGCATTTCCACCCATTTCGGAAAACAGTGTCATGAAATGGGTGTCGGCACGTCGTACAGGTGACGGCAACGCAGGGGTCTCCCGCTTGGTCAGGGGAGGGAGTGGCCCCTTCGGGGTTCGTCTCCAGTGGTGCCGTCAGGTTTCGTCCTCCCGCGTGGTTTCGTGGAGGGGATCATTCGGGAGGACGAAACCTGCCAACCCGTCGGCGTTCGGATGGACGCCCGCCCTGCCGATTGGCAGACTGACCCGCACCGCTCAGACCGGACAAACCGGTGAGACCCGGGGCAGACGAAGGGCAGAGGTTTGTCGGCAGACGCGACCTTGTGGTCGAGCGAGGCGTGGGCCTCGGCGCCCGACGCGACCCTGCTCGCGCGCTCGCGTGACGGCTCGGCCGAAGCCTTCGGCGAGCTGTGGCGCCGGCACCTCCCCGCGGCGTATGCCGTCGCGAACCGCCATCGCGGACGCTCGGCTCCCGAGGACGTCGTCGCCGAGGCCGCTGCCCGGGTGCTGGGCCTCATCCGCGAGGGGCGCGGGCCGCACGAGAACTTCCGCGCGTACTTCCTGTCGGCGGTGCGCACCGTCGCCATCGACCAGGGCAGGCGCGAGCTACGCCTGGTGCCCACCGAGGACGACGACCTCGAGGGCCTCGCCCCGGCGCTGCCCGACCTCCTCGCAGGACTCGCCGTCGACGAGGAGGGCCTGGCGCTCGTGCGCACGGCCTTCGCCGGGCTGCCCGAGCGCGACCAGCGCATCCTGTGGCACACGACCGTCGAGGGCGCCGCCCCACGCAACGTGGCCCCCGCACTCGGCATGACCGCCAACGCCGTGAGCGCGCGGGCCATGCGGGCACGAGAAGCGCTGCGGGCCAACTACCTCGACGCCCGGGCGGCGCGCGAGCTGGCCGGTGCCGACAGCGACGAGTGCCGCTGGACGGTGACGCACCTCGGCGCCTTCGTGCGCGGGCGGCTGCCCAAACGCCAGACCGAGCGCGCGCAGGCACACGTCGCCGGGTGTCCGCACGCCGCGGCGCTGGCCGCCGACCTCCGCGTCATCCACGACGGGTTCCCCGCGCTCGTCGTGCCTGTCGTGCTCGCCGCGGGCCTGGCGACGCCGGGCTTCGTCACCGGGGGCGTGGTCGCAGCGCTCTCGGCTGCTACCTCGGCCGCCTCCACCACCGCCTTCACCACCGCGGCCTCCACCTCAGGTGCCGTCGGCTCGAGCGGCGCGACCTGTGCGCCGCGGGGCCTGGAGTCGGTGGCCGGGCGCGCGGCTGAGGCCGTCGCTCAGGTCGCTGGCCGTGCCACCAGCCTCGGCGCGGTGTTCGCCGTGACGGCCGGACTGGCCGGTGCGCTCGCCGTGCCGGGCCCGTCGCTCACCGGCTCCGGCCTGCCGGCGCCGCAGGCCAGGCCGTCCAGCAGCGCCACTGCGCCCGCACCGGCTGCGGCACCTTCAGCATTCGGTCGGGCGGTTCCGGCCACGCCCATCGGCACGGCCGCTGCGGCCGCACCGTCAGCGATCGCGAGCACGGTGGGCGCAGGTGTCGTTCGCCCCGTGACCGGGACGCCGCGGCCGGCCGCCAGCTCGCAGCAGCCCGTCGGCGTCGGAGCGACCGGCGGAGCGACCGTCGGAGCGAGCCCGGGACCGGTGGCCGCAGGACCGCCTCGCCCGGTCGCTCCGACGGCTCAGGCACCCGAGCCGTCCAGGCCCTCCATGCCCGCCGATCCGTCCACGCCCGGCCCGGTTCGCCCATCCAGCTCGACCCCGTCGCCTGCCCCGAACACCCCGGTGACCGCGCCCGGCCCACCCACGCAACAGGATCCGTCGCCAGACCCCGAGGCGGCTGCCCCCACCATCAGGGTGCGCCTCGTCAGGGCGGGCGACACGGCTCGCATCTCGGTCAGGGTGCGCACGGAGTCCGCCACCGCCCTGACGGTGAGGATCACCAACCTGTCCGGTGCGGGCCGGCTCACCGTGCGCAACTCGAGCTGGGACTGCACGCAGCCGGGCCGAGCAACCGTGTCGTGCACCGGAGCACGCGGCTCGGCCGTCCTCGAGCAGGCGGGCACCGGCGGCGTCGTGCCGCTGGTCGTGCGGGTCACGGACTCGACCGGAGGCACCTGGACCCAAACGCTTCGACCCACCTGACCCGCGGGAACGGGTCCCACTGGCGTGAGCGGTCGCCCGGCGACCGGCCGTCAGCGGTGCGGGAGCGTCACGAGGCGCGGCTTCGGGTCGAGACCGGAGAGGCCGTTCCAGGCGAGGTTCACCAGGTGTGCCGCCACCTGGTCCTTCTTGAACTTGCGGCTGTCGAGCCACCACTGGCCGGTCAGTGCGACCATGCCCACGAGCATCTGCGCGTGGATCGGGGCCGACTTCGGCTCGAGGCCCCGCTGCTTGAACTCGGCCGCGAGCAGGTGCTCCACCTGCGCCGCGACGTCGCCGAGGACGCTCGCGAACGAGCCGGTCGCCTGGCCGGGAGGGGAGTCGCGCACGAGGATGCGGAAGCCGTCGGGGTCGGACTCGATGTAGTCGAGCAGCGCGAGAGTGGCGCGCTCGAGCAGGACCCGAGCCCCTTCGGGCTCCTCGAGCGCGGCGCTGATGCCGCCCATGAGCGCTTGGATCTCGCGGTCGACCACGACGGCGTACAGCCCCTCCTTGCCGCCGAAGTGCTCGTACACGACGGGCTTGGACACGTTGGCCCGCGAGGCGACCTCCTCGACCGAGGTGGCCTCGAAACCCTTGTCCGCGAAGAGTTTTCGCCCGACGGTGATGAGCTGCTCACGGCGTTCCGGGCCCGTCATGCGGGCGCGCGGGCGGGACCGGTCGGCTCTTTCGGCGCGGTCTGGGGTCACGTCGCCATTGTGCAGTCCGGAGTCCGCGGCTCGTGCCAAGGCCGGGCCCGTCAGAACTTTTTTCGAAATCTCGTCATGAAACCGCGCGCGCTCCGTCTTTGTGTTCGGCAGGGAGTTGGCGGAGGAGCCGAGGCACTGGGGGGACCACGGCCGGGCGAGACCGCCGGTGAGGTCGATCGCGACGCAAACCCGGGGAGGGCCGCGATCGACCTCACCGCCGCGTGCCGGGAACTGGACTGTTCCCCGGAAACGACTCACATGGACGACGTCGGTGCTCCACACTGGAGGTTATTCCTCGCGGGAGGAGCCCCCTCAGGTGTCAGCCCACACGATCGGACCCCAGACGGAGTCCACGGCCGCGGCGCGGCCCAGCGCCGATGCGCTCGACGAGAGTGATGCGGTCCTGCTCTCGCGGGCCCGGCTCGGAGACGACAGTGCCTTCGCGGCGCTCTGGCAGCGCAACCTCCCGGCGGCCTACGGCGTGGCCACCCGCTTCCGCGGCCGCGTGTCGGCCGAGGACCTCGTGGCCGAGGCATCCGCCCGCATGTTCCGCCTCATCCGCGAGGGCAACGGCCCGTCCGAGAACTTCCGCGCGTACTTCACCGCGACGGTGCGCACCGTCGGCGTCGACGCGATCCGCAGCGACATGAGTCTCGTGCCGACGCCCGGCAGCGACCTCGACCGCATCCCGGCCGCCGACTCGCACCTGTCCGCGCTCGGCGCCGAAGGTGTCGACACCGACCTCGTCCGGTCCGCCTTCCGGCAGCTGAGCGAGAGCGACCGCCAGCTGCTCTGGCACACCATGGTCGAGGGCGAGCCACCGCGCGTCGTCGCCCCGCTCCTCGGGGTCTCCGCCAACGTCGTCAGCGCCAGGGCGATGCGCGCCCGTGACGAGCTGCGAGCCCGCTACCTCGACGTGTGGGTGCAGCGGCGCGTGCCCGTGTGCGGCGCGCCCGAGTGCCGCTGGACCCTCGACCACCTGGGCGGTCACGTCCGCGGCCGCCTCACGGCGCGCCAGCGCGCGCGGGCCGAGGCGCACCTCGCCCACTGCTCCCGCGAGGCGGGCATCGCCGTCGAGCTCCGCCGCGTCTACGAGGGCTTCGGCGTGCTCACCGGTCCGATCGTGCTCGCTGCCGGTGCCGCGATGGCCGGCACCCTGCAGCACGGCGCGATGGCCGGCCTCATCGGTTCGACCGCCGCTGGATCGACCGCGGCCGGTGCTGCGGCAGGCACTTCGGCAGCCGGAGCCGCTGCCGGCACGACCGTCGCCGGCGGCGCGGCCGGAACCACGCTGGCCGGAACCACCGCGGCCGGCGCGACCGCGGCAGGCACGACCGTCGCGGGGGCCACCGGCGGTGTCTCCGCCACCGGCGCCACGGTCGGCGGGATCGCCGGGAGCGCGGCATCCGGTGCTGCCGGCGCCACTGCCGTCGGCGCCTCCGCGACCGGAGCCGTCGTGACCACCACCACCGCAGCCGGAGCGGCCACGGGCGTCGTCGCCTCCGGCGGCGCGGCCTCCTTCGGTGCGGCCTCCTTCGGTGCGACCTCGCTCGCCGCCGGCACGGCCGTCTCGGCCGGTGCCGGGGGCGGCACCGTGATCGCCGCTCCCATCGCCGCCGGAGTCGTCGGTACGAGCGCCCTGGTGTCCGGCGCGGCCGTGACCGCGCCCGCCGTCGCCCTCGCGGGTGGGTCCCTGCTGGCCGGCACGACCCTCGGGCCGCCCATCGCCACGGCGATGGCGGGTCTCATGGTCGGGCTCGGGATCACCGTGGTCCCGGCCGTCACCCAGAACATCGGCACTCCTGCCGCCCAGGTCGTCCTGGTCGGCAGCGCGGCCCAGACGACTCCGTCCACCACGGCCGCAGCGCCCGGCACCAGTCCGACCGACGTGCTCGTGCTGGCCGTGCTGCCCAGCGTCGGCGCCGACGCTGCGGCCGCGTCCAGCGCACCTGCGGCTCCGGCTGCCGTCGCGCCGACCTCGCCGGCAGCCGCCGGCCCTGCTCCTGCGGTCGTCGACCCGGCACCGGCGGCCCCGGCCCCTGCGCCGGCAGCGGTCGACCCCGCTCCGGCGGCTCCACCGGCAGCGGCCGCCGCCGCGGCGCCCGCGGCACCGGTCTCGCCCTCGCCGGCGCCTGCCGCCGCAGACACCCCGGCCCCGGCGGACCAGCCTCCTGCCCAAGCCGACTCGACTCCCTACCCTCCCAGCGCCAGCCCCGCGTCCGTCGATCCCGGCGCCACGGCACCCGACCCTGGTGCCGGCGCTGCCGACCCGGGCGCTGCAAGCGACCCCGCCGCCGACCAGCCTCCCGCACCGGCCGTCACCCCGGTGCCGGCCGACCCGACCCCGGCCGACCCCGGAGCGACCCCGCCGGCCCCGGCCGAACCCACGCCCGCTGCAGACCCTGCCCCGTCGGGCTCGGCCGCTGCGACCGACACCGCGACGAGCGCCGCCGCGTCGAACACGGCCGCCTCGTCCGCTGCGGCAGAGAACGTCCAGCCCGCGCCCCCGGTCGACACGTCCGCCGTCCAACCTCCCGTCGCCCAGCCCGACTCCGCGCCGCCCGCCGTGGACGCGCAGGTGCTGGGTTCGGCGCCGACCACCCCGTCACCGGGCGCCCCGACGCCCGCCGACCCCGCGGCGAGCGGCGTCACCCCGGTCGGATCCTGAGCCCGGTACGTCGGGGGCGAGTGCCGCGGCGTGCGGGTGCGGCACTGCACTAGCCTGTGCACGTCCGCGACGACGATCCCCGGTTGGTCTGCCGGCAGGGCCCGCCTGACTTTGAATCAGGACAAGCGACGCAGGTTCGACTCCTGCCCGGGGAGCAACGCCAGCGCGAAGCGCAGCGAGCGCTGACGTGCTCTCCGTGAGGAGTCGGGAGGGGCGAGGCACGAGCGACGGTGCCCTGCCCGGGGAGCAACGCCAGTGCGAAGCGCAGCCGGCGCATCGACTCGTGGTGACTCAGGCCCGCCCGCGCGGCAGCGGCTGGAACCACGCGGAGCGCGGCGACGGCATACGCACGCGGAGCCGGCAGACGGTGCCGGTTGTGAGCGGGGTCACGGCCTGCGCACGGGCCTGCGGCGCGGCCCGGCCCCGCGAGTAGCATGGCGGGCGGCGCACCCGGGTCAGGCGATGACCGGGGTCGTCCGCGCCCGAGTGCACGCCGATCCATGAAGGAGCTGCGCCCTGTGAGCGATCTACGGCCGACCGCCGTGATCGTCCTCGCCGCCGGTGAGGGCACACGCATGAAGTCCACGACCCCGAAGGTCCTCCACACGATCGGGGGCCGCAGTCTGGTGGCTCACGCGATCCGGGCGGCGCGGGGCACCAGCCCCCACCACCTCGCCGTCGTCGTGCGCCACGAACGCGACCGGGTCGCCGAGCACGTGAGCCAGGTGGACCCGGACGCGGTCGTCGCCGACCAGGACGACGTCAAGGGCACCGGCCGCGCCGTCGAGTGTGCGCTCGAGGCCCTTCCGGCCGACCTGTCCGGCACGGTGGTCGTGACCTACGGCGACGTGCCGCTCCTGACGAGCGAGACCCTCGAAGGTCTCGTCGCCGCCCACCACGCGTCGGGCAGCGCGGTCACCGTCATCACTGCGACGCTCGACGACCCGACCGGCTACGGTCGCGTGCTGCGCGACGAGACGGGCGCCGTGGCGGCGATCGTCGAGCAGAAGGACGCCGACGAGGAGCAGCGCGCGATCCGCGAGGTCAACAGCGGGCTGTACGCGTTCGACGTGGCGGTCCTGCGCGAGGCGCTCGCCGAGGTCGGCACCGACAACGCGCAGGGCGAGAAGTACCTCACCGACGTCATCGCGATCGCCCGCGGTCGCGGCCTCGCCGTGCGGGCCCACCTCGTCGCCGACCTGTGGCAGACCGAGGGCGTCAACGACAAGGTGCAGCTGGCCCGTCTCGGCGCCGAGCTCAACCGGCGGACCGTCGAGCAGGCGATGCGCGACGGCGCCATCGTCATCGACCCCGCCACGACGTGGATCGACGCCGACGTGACGATCGGACCCGACACCGTCGTGCGGCCGAACACCCAGATCCACGGCGCCACCACCATCGGCCGCGACTGCGTCATCGGCCCCGACACCACCCTCACCGACGTCGAGGTCGGCGACGGCGCCAGCGTCGTGCGCACGCAGGCCGAGCTCGCCGAGATCGGGCCCGGGGCCACCGTCGGTCCCTTCTCCTACCTGCGGCCGGGCACCCGGCTCGGGGCCAAGGGCAAGATCGGCGGCTTCGTCGAGACGAAGAACGCCGTCATCGGTGACGGCGCCAAGGTGCCGCACCTGACCTACTGCGGCGACGCGACGATCGGGGAGGGCGCCAACATCGGTGCCGGCACGATCTTCGCCAACTACGACGGCGTGACCAAGGGCCACACGAACGTCGGGGCCCACAGCTTCGTCGGCAGCAACTCGGTCGTGGTCGCCCCGCGCCACATCGGTGACGGCGCCTACGTCGCGGCCGGTTCGGCCGTGGTGAGCGACGTCGCTCCCGGGCAGCTCGCCGTGACGCGGGCGCAGCAGCGCAACATCGACGGCTGGGTGGCGCGCCGCCGCGCCGGCACGAAGACCGACGAGGCGGCCCAGGCCGCTCTGGCCGGCGACGCCCAGACCGGCGACGCCCGGACCGGCGACGCCCGGACCGGCGCCCAGGCCGACGCGCGCGCGCGGGCCCGGGCCGAGGCGCGCGGCGACGCCGAGGCGGCGGCCGAAGCGGAGGCGGCCCTGGCGAGCGAGCCCGGCGCGGTCTCCCCGAACGACCGGCTCTCCCGGCACGCCGGCGACAGCGCGGCTGACAGTGCCATCGACAGCACCACCGAGACGAAGGACGCCCAGCGATGAGCGGCATCAACAAGACGACCGAGAAGCACCTCATGGTCTTCTCGGGCCGGGCCCACCCGCTGCTCGCGCAGGAGGTCGCCAAGGAGCTCGGCACCGAGCTCGTGCCGACGTCGGCCTACGACTTCGCCAACGGCGAGATCTACGTGCGCTACGAGGAGTCGGTGCGCGGCTCCGACGCCTTCGTCATCCAGAGCCACACCGCTCCGATCAACGAGTGGATCATGGAGCAGCTCATCATGATCGACGCCCTCAAGCGGGCGTCGGCCAAGCGCATCACGGTCGTGCTGCCGTTCTACGGCTACGCCCGCCAGGACAAGAAGCACCGCGGCCGCGAGCCGATCTCGGCCCGCCTCATGGCCGACCTCTTCAAGACGGCCGGTGCCAACCGGCTCATGGCCATCGACCTGCACACGGCGCAGATCCAGGGCTTCTTCGACGGTCCCGTCGACCACCTCATGGCCATGCCGATCCTCGCCAAGTACGTCGCGGAGAAGTACGGCCACCTCGACCTCGCGGTCGTCTCGCCCGATGCCGGCCGCATCAAGGTCGCCGAGGACTGGAGCTCGCGCCTCGGTGGGGCCCCGCTGGCCTTCATCCACAAGACCCGCGACATCAACCGGCCCAACGAGGTCGTCGCCAACCGTGTCGTCGGTGAGATCAAGGGCCGCGTCTGCGTGCTCGTCGACGACATGATCGACACCGCCGGCACCATCACCAAGGCCGCCGACGCGCTCATGGACCAGGGCGCCGCGTCCGTCATCATCGCGGCCACCCACGCGATCCTCAGCGGACCGGCCGTCGACCGCCTCAAGGCCTGCAAGGTCGACGAGGTCATCGTCACGAACACGCTGCCGATCCCCGACGACCGCCGCTTCGACAAGCTCGAGGTGCTCTCGATCGCGCCGCTCGTCTCGATGGCCATCAAGGAGGTCTTCGAGGACGGTTCGGTCACGAGCCTCTTCGACGGCAAGGCCTGAGCCGCCGGCTCACACCAGCAACAGACCGAGGCCGTATGCCGCCGTGGCCCGCCCGGCGGCATACGGCCTTCGCGTGCGCTCAGGCTCGCGCTGCCTGCCGGGCGCGGTAGGCAGCCGTGTGCGCCCTTGCGGCGCAACCGCCCTCGCAGAAGCGCCGGGACCGGTTGCGTGAGAGGTCGACGACGACGTCGTCGCAGTCCGCGGCCTCGCAGACCCGCAACCGGGTCAGCTCGCCTGCGCGCACGACGTCGATGACGGCGATGGCGGCCTCGACCGCCATCCGCTGGGGGAGCGGCGCGTCGGCAGGGGTCGCGTGGATGTGCCAGCCGACGTCGTCGTGGTCGACGAGCTGCGGTGTCGCCCTGGCCTCGGCGAGCAGGTCGTTGACGAGCGCGACCACCCCGGCCTCGTCGAGCTCCCAGAAGCCGCGCAGCCGGGGGCGCAGCTCGCGCACACCCTCCAGCTCGGCGCTGTCGTGGTCGAAGCGGCCGGTCCAGCCGTGCTCGGCGTAGAGGGCGGCCAGCTCGTCGAGGGTCGTCAGGGTGTCGGGGGCGTGGTCGCCGGGCAGCACGCCGGGCATCGTGTTGACGAGGGCTGCGGCGCCCACGAGGGCAGCTTCGGTGTCATGGGTGAACAGCATGTTGACTCCTGACGCGAGGCGTCGATACCGTCATGAGTGTAAGTCTTTTGGGTGCTGACATCGACGAAGGGTCGGGCGTCGGCGGAATCGAGCGAGGCTGTCATGACCGAACGCGTTGTCGTCACCGGACCGGCCGTCGGCGAGCCGGCGAGGGTCGACGACGCCGAGTCCCACGGCAGCGACCACGCCGGCCACTCCCGCCACCCGCTGCTGGGCCTCGGGGTGGCCCTCGTCTCGGCCGCGGCCTTCGCCACCTCGGGTGCCTTCGGCAAGTCCCTGCTCGTCGGCGGCTGGTCGCCCGGTGCCGTCGTCACCCTGCGCATCACCCTCGCCGCCCTCGTGCTGCTCGCCCCAGCCCTCTGGTCGCTGCGCGGCCGGTGGCCCGCACTGCGCCGGAACGCGTGGGTCGTCGTCGGCTACGGCCTGACCGGTGTGGCGGGGTGCCAGCTCGCCTACTTCAACGCCGTGACCCACCTCTCCGTGGGTGTGGCCCTGCTCCTCGAGTACCTCGCGCCGGTGCTCATCGTCGGCTGGCTCTGGCTGCGCCACCGCCAGGCGCCGCGGCGGCTGACGCTCGCCGGCGTCGCGCTCGCGGTCGCCGGGCTGCTGCTCGTGCTCGACGTCCTGGGTGGCGCGAGCGTCAACCTCGTCGGGGTCTTCTGGGGCCTCGGTGCGGCCGTGTGCCTCGTCCTCTACTTCCTGCTGGCCGACCACGTGGACGACGACGTGCCGCCGCTCGCGCTCGCCGGCGGCGGTCTGGCCGTGGGGGCGGCCTCGCTCTGGCTCGCCGCCGTGGCCGGCGTGCTCGACATGACCCGGGGCGCGTCGCGGGTGCCGCTCGGCGGCGTCGTCGTCCCGTGGTGGGTGCCCGTGCTCGTCATCGCCCTGGTCGCGGCCGCGTTCGCCTACGTCACCGGCATCGCGGCGGTGCGGATGCTGGGGGCCAAGGTCGCCTCGTTCGTCGCCCTGACCGAGGTGCTCTTCGCGGTGCTCTTCGCCTGGCTCGTGCTCGCCGAGCTCCCGACGCCGGTGCAGCTGCTCGGGGGGGCCCTCATCGTCGCTGGGCTCGTCGCGGTGCGCTCCGACGAGGCCCGGCCCTGACCCGTCCGCAGGATTTCACCGGGGGCGCGTCCGTCCCGTAAGATCGAGCAGTTGCCTCGGCGAGGGACGGTGCACGACTGCCACGGCAGGACGTGACGAGGTCCGTGATCGACGCGGTGGCCTGACTCGTGGACGTGCTCGGTGAGCGCGCTGCGAACGGGTTCGCCTCTGCGTGCGGACCACGTCGGCCATCCGCTGCGAACTGCCGATCATCGCGCGTCGTCCCGCGTCGAGGCCACCACAACGACCGCCTCATGTTCCACAAGACCTCAGGAGACACCCGTGTCCGACAACACCAAGCTCGTCGCCGAGAAGCGCACCGACTTCGGCAAGGGCGCCGCCCGCAAGATCCGCCGCGCCGGCAACATCCCCGCCGTCATGTACGGCCACGGCACCGAGCCCGTGCACATCTCGCTGCCGGGCCACGACACGATGATGGCGCTCAAGCAGGCCAACGCCCTGCTCACGATCGTCATCGAGGGCGCCGAGCAGCTGGCCCTGGCCAAGGACGTGCAGCGCGACCCGATCAAGCCGGTCATCGACCACGTCGACCTCGTCGTCGTCCGCAAGGGCGAGAAGGTCACCGTCGACGTCTCCGTCCACCTCGAGGGCGAGGCCGCTCCCGAGACGGTCGTCACGCTCGACCACAACACGCTCCAGCTCGAGGCGCTCGCCACGAACATCCCCGAGAACGTCGTCGTCTCCGTCGAGGGCCTCGAGGCCGGCACGCAGATCCTCGCCGGTGCCGTCGAGCTGCCCGAGGGTGCGACCCTCGTGACCGACGCCGAGGCCCTCGTCGTCAACGTCACGCAGGCCATCTCCGCCGAGGCCCTCGAGGCCGAGCTCGCCGAGGCCGAGGCCGAGGCCGGCATCGAGCGCGAGGAGCACGAGGAGGAGGGCGCCGAGGGCGAGGCCGCCGAGGGCGAGGCCGCCGAGGGCGCCGAGGCCAAGGCCGAGGGCGACGAGGCCTGAGCCACAGCACCATCCGTGGCGCGACGCCGTATGCCGCGCCACAGCCAGCGTCCACGGGTCCCGTCCGAGCCTCGGCTCGGCGGGGCCCGTGCGCGCGCCGGCACCAGCAGGACGACCTGAGCGCCGACCACCGGAGGACCGCATGGACACCTGGCTCGTCATCGGGCTCGGCAACCCCGGGCCCGGCTACGCCGGTAACCGCCACAACGTCGGGGCGATGGCGCTCGAGGAGCTCGCGGGTCGGGCGGTCGGGGGCCGGGCCGTCCTCAAGCCGCACAAGGCGCGTGCGCGCGTGGCCGAGACGCGCCTCGAGGTCGGCGGCCCCAAGGTCGTCCTGGCCACCCCCTCGAGCTACATGAACGAGTCGGGCGGGGCCGTGGCCGGGCTGATGAAGTACTACGACGTGCCCGTCGAGCGGGTCGTCGTGATCCACGACGAGCTCGACATCGACGCCGGGCTCGTGCGCCTCAAGCAGGGCGGGGGAGAGGGCGGCCACAACGGTCTGCGTTCGGTCACGAAGTCGCTCGGCTCCAAGGAGTACCTCCGGGTGCGCCTCGGAATCGGGCGGCCGCCCGGCCGCCAGGACCCCGCCGACTTCGTCCTCAAGGACTTCAGCAAGGCCGAGCGCACCGAGCTGCTCCCGTTCCTGCTCGACGAGGGCGCCGACGCCGTGGAGGCGCTCATCGAGGTCGGCCTGCTCGACGCCCAGCAGCGCTTCCACGCCCCGCGCTGAGCCCGGGCCCAGCCCCGGGCTGGGGCCCCCCGCGGTCGGCGTCCCGACTGTCGCAGCCTCGACCTAGACTGGAGGACCTGATGCCGCATCCAATGCTGTCCGCCTTCAGGGCGCTTCCCGATGTCCGCCACGTCCTCGACCAGGTCGGCCGCACCCGCCTCGTCGACGTCTCCGCCAGCGACGGCTCGCGGCCCTTCCTCGTGGCCGCCCTCGCCCGGCAGGCCGAGGCCTCCGCTGCCGGTCCGGCCGACGCTGCACCCCTCGTCGTCGTCACGGCGACCACGCGAGAGGCCGAGGACCTCGAGACCGCCCTGGGCCTGTTCCTGCCGAGCGAGCGCATCGCCGTCTTCCCCTCGTGGGAGACCCTGCCGCACGAGCGGCTCTCGCCCCGCAGCGACACCGTGGGTCGTCGCCTCGCGGTGCTGCGCCGGCTGGCCCACCCCGACCCCGACGACGCGGCATACGGCCCCCTGTCCGTCGTGGTCGCGCCTGTGCGCGCCCTCCTGCAGCCGCTGACCAAGGGCCTCGGCGACCTCGTGCCCGTCGCGCTGCGCGCGGGCGACGAGCGGCCCCTCGAGGACGTCGTCGACGCCCTCGCCGCCGCCGCCTACACCCGCACCGACCTCGTCGAGCGGCGCGGCGAGTTCGCCGTGCGCGGCGGCATCCTCGACGTCTTCCCGCCCACCGAGCAGCACCCGGTCCGCATCGAGTTCTGGGGCGACACCGTCGAGGAGGTGCGCTGGTTCAAGGTCGCCGACCAGCGCTCGCTCGAGATCGCCGACCACGGCCTGTGGGCGCCGCCCTGCCGCGAGCTGCTGCTCACCGACGACGTCCGGGCCCGGGCCCGGGCCCTGGCCGACCAGCTCCCCGGCGTCTCCGAGATGCTGTCCAAGGTGGCCGAGGGCATCGCCGTCGAGGGCATGGAGTCTCTCGCCCCGGCCCTCGTCGACGGCATGGAGTCGGTGCTCGACGTCCTGCCCGAGGGGGCCGTCGTGCTCGTGGCCGACCCCGAGCGGGTGCGCCGCCGCGCGCACGACCTCGTCGCGACGAGCGCCGAGTTCCTCGAGGCCAGCTGGGCCAACGCGGCCGCCGGCAACCACGTCCCCGTCGACCTGCAGTCGCTCCTCGGCAGCGCCTCCTACTGGTCGCTCGCGGACGTCCGCGCGCACGCCGAGGTCACCGGCCGCGCCTGGTGGACCCTCACGCCGTTCGTCGCCGACGCCGACCTCGTCATCGAGGACGACGACGTCGACGAGCGTATCGCCGTGCGCACCACCGACCCCGAGGCGTTCCGCGGCGACACCGAACGCACCGTCGAGCACCTGCGCGAGCGGGTGCGCGACGGCTGGGCCGTCGCCGTCGTCACCGAGGGTCCGGGCCTCGCCAAGCGCGTGGCCGAGGTGCTGCGCGAGAACGAGGTCGCGGTGCAGGCCCTCGACACGTCGCGTGACGACACCCTCACCGCCGGCACGGTCCACGTCACGACGGCGCCCCTCGGCCGGGGCTTCGTCCACGAGGGCGGCCGCATCGAGGTGCTCACCGAGACCGACCTGACCGGCCAGCCCGGCAGTGGAACCTCGACGAAGGACATGCGGCGCATGCCGTCGCGCCGCCGCAACCAGGTCGACCCGCTGCAGCTGCGCCCGGGCGACCACGTGGTCCACGAGCAGCACGGCGTCGGCCGCTTCGTCGAGATGATGCAGCGCACGGTCGCCGGGGCCACCCGCGAGTACCTCGTCATCGAGTACGCCCCGAGCAAGCGCGGTCAGCCCGGCGACCGCCTCTTCGTCCCCACCGACCAGCTCGACCAGGTGACCAAGTACGTCGGCGGCGAGGAGCCCACCCTCAACAAGATGGGCGGCTCCGACTGGAGCAAGACGAAGTCGCGGGCCAAGCGCTACGTCAAGCAGATCGCGGCCGACCTCATCCGCCTCTACAGCGCCCGGCAGGCCACCAAGGGTCACGCCTTCGCGCCCGACAGCCCGTGGCAGCGCGAGCTCGAGGAGGCCTTCGCCTACGTCGAGACGCCCGACCAGCTGGTCAGCATCGACGAGGTCAAGGCCGACATGGAGAAGCAGGTCCCGATGGACCGCCTCATCTGCGGTGACGTCGGCTACGGCAAGACCGAGATCGCGGTGCGCGCCGCCTTCAAGGCGATCCAGGACGGCAAGCAGGTGGCGGTGCTCGTGCCGACAACCCTGCTCGTGAGCCAGCACCAGCAGACGTTCGCCGAACGCTACGCCCAGTTCCCCGTCAAGGTCGCCTCCCTGTCGCGCTTCCAGAGCGACAAGGAGGCCAAGGACGTCATGGCCGGCATGGCCGACGGCACCATCGACCTCGTCATCGGCACGCACCGCCTGCTCGCCAAGGACGCGCGGTTCAAGGACCTCGGCCTCGTCATCATCGACGAGGAGCAGCGCTTCGGCGTCGAGCACAAGGAGCTGCTCAAGACGATGCGCACGGCCGTCGACGTGCTGTCGATGTCGGCCACCCCCATCCCGCGCACGCTCGAGATGGCGGTCACGGGCATCCGCGAGATGTCCACTCTCGCAACGCCGCCCGAGGAGCGCCACCCGGTGCTGACCTTCGTCGGTGCCTACGACGAGAAGCAGATCACCGCCGCGGTCCGGCGTGAGCTGCTCCGCGAGGGCCAGGTCTTCTTCGTCCACAACAAGGTCAGCTCCATCGAGAAGGCCGCGAGCCGCCTGCGTGAGCTCGTGCCCGAGGCCCGCATCGCCACGGCGCACGGCCAGATGGGGGAGCACCGGCTCGAGCAGGTCGTCGAGGACTTCTGGGAGAAGCGCTTCGACGTGCTGGTCTGCACGACCATCGTCGAGACCGGGCTCGACATCTCCAACGCCAACACCCTCATCGTCGAGCGCTCCGACGTCCTGGGCCTCAGCCAGCTGCACCAGCTGCGCGGCCGCGTCGGCCGTGGACGCGAGCGGGCCTACGCGTACTTCCTCTACCCACCCGAGAAGCCGATGACCGAGACGGCCCACGACCGCCTCCGCACCATCGCGAGCAACACCGACCTCGGCTCGGGCATGGCGGTGGCGATGAAGGACCTCGAGATCCGCGGCGCCGGCAACCTGCTCGGCGGCGAGCAGTCGGGCCACATCCAGGGTGTCGGCTTCGACCTCTACGTGCGGCTCATCGGTGAGGCCGTCGCCGACTTCCGCGGCGACGCCGTCGACCTGCCGGCCGAGATCAAGATCGAGCTGCCCGTCGACGCGCACCTGCCGCACGACTATGTGCCGGGGGAGCGGCTGCGACTCGAGGCCTACAAGAAGCTCGCCACCGTCGAGACGTTCGAGGCCGTCGACGAGATCGAGGCCGAGCTGCGCGACCGCTACGGCGCCCCGCCGAAGCCCGTCGCGAACCTCCTCGAGGTCGCCCGCCTGCGTGTCGTCGCCCGCCAGGCCCGCATCGGCGACATCGGTGTGCAGGGCAAGGTCGTGCGCTTCGGGCCGGTCAAGGAGCTGCGCGAGAGCCAGCAGCTGCGGCTCATGCGGCTCTACCCCGGCACCATCGTCAAGGAGGCCCTGGGCACGATCCTCGTGCCGGCCCCCATGACGGCGCGGGTCGGCGGCAAGCCGCTGCGCGACGTCGAGGTGCTGACGTGGGCGCGCCAGCTCATCTCCGCCGTGCTGCTCGACGACATCGCCTCCGCGGGCTCGGCGGCGAGCGCATCGTCGGGGTCGGCGAGATCCGCCGTGGGCGCCCCGTAGGATGTCAGACGCATCCGCCAGAGGAGGAAATCAGTGAAGGCTTGGTCCGCCACCCCCGCCAGGCGCGTCGCCGTCGTCGGCATCGCCGCACTCGGTGCCGTGTCGCTGCTCGGTGGATGCGGCTTCGAGACGCGCCAGCAGGCCGCTGCCGTCGTCAACGGCGAGGTCATCCACGAGTCCGACGTGCGCGAGACGTTCGACCAGCTCAAGGCCGCCAAGCTCGACTTCGCCGAGAACATCGTCGTCACCGCCCTCGTCGCAGCGCCCTTGCTCAAGAGCGCCGTCGCCAAGTCGGGCAGCTGGAAGCCCGACGAGACCTACGCGTCGGTCATCGCCTCGATCCCGGGCGCCACCGACACGACGAAGGAGTTCGTCGAGGCGGTCGCCCTCATCCAGTCGCAGAAGATGACGCCTGCCGACGTCGCCGCCTACCGGGCCGACCTCAAGAAGGCCGACATCTCGATCAACCCGAAGTACGGCAGGGTCGTGCAGTCCGACCAGGGCCCGGTCTACTTCACCATCGGCCAGACGACGCCGAACTGGCTCAAGCCCGAGACGAACCCGGCTCCTGCCGGTCCCGGTGCCACGGGCACCCCGGCACAGTAGTCGCGCACCTCTCGCAACGCCGTGCCCGGTCGCCTCGTCCTGCTCGTCACGACTCCCCGCATCGCGCCGGGGCTGCTGACGCGTGAGGCGTGGACCATCCTCGACCAGGCGTATGCCGTCTGGGGTCGACCCGACGAGCCGCAGGTCGCCGCGGTCGTCGAGGCCGGCATCGACGTGCAGGAGCGCGAGGAGGGCCACCCGGCCGCCCTCGCGCGTGACCTCGTCGCGGCTGCCGAGGCGGGCGACGTCGTCTGGGTGGGCTCGTCCGACGGGGACCCGGGGCTCAGCGACGCCGTCGCCGTCGAGGTGACAAGGCTTCCCGAGCCGCCCGACGTCGAGCTGCTCATCGGCTCCTTCGACGTGCCCGGCGCCCGCCTGCTCGACGTCGTCGCCGTCATGGACCGGCTGCGTTCGCCGGGCGGTTGCCCCTGGGACGCCGAGCAGACCCACGCCTCCCTCGTGCCCTACCTGCTCGAGGAGGCGCACGAGGCGATCGAGGCCATCGAGAGCGGCGACCCGGTCCACATGCAGGAGGAGCTCGGTGACCTGCTGCTGCAGGTCGCCTTCCAGTCCCGGGTCGCCGAGGAGCACCCCAGCGAGCCGTTCGGCATCGACGACGTCGCTGGTGGTCTCGTCGACAAGCTCGTGCGCCGCCACCCGCACGTCTTCGCGGACGTCGAGGCCGACACCGCCGAGGCTGTCGCCACCAACTGGGAGTCCATCAAGGCCGCCGAGAAGCAGCACCGAATGCACCCCGTCGAGGGCGTGCCGCAGTCGCTGCCCGCACTGGCCCGCGCCGAGAAGTACGTCTCGCGCCTGCACAAGGCCGGTCGCGACGACCTGGTCGACGCCGCCGTCGCGACCGGAGACCTCGGCGCAGAGCTGCTCGCGGTCGTCCGCCGGGCCCGGGCGGAGGGCCTCGACGCCGAGGCGGCGCTGCGTGAGACCCTGCGTGGCCTCGCAGCCGCCAGCGAGGCGCTCGCCGACGAGGGCGGACGCGCGCCGGGCGCCTGACCGCGCGCGACGGCATACGCCCTCGGCCGAGCCGACGGCACACGTCGTCGGGCTGCCCTGAAACGCCGGGACGAAGAGGGCCGCGTCGACCGGGTGACACGACGCGACCCCCTCCGGGTCCGTGGCGTGGCGCGGCGTCAGTAGGCGCCGCGCGCGCGAACGACCGCGTGGACGGTCCTGGCCAGGATCGACAGGTCCTGCACGAGCGACCAGTTGTCGACGTAGTAGAGGTCGAGGCGAACCGTGTCCTCCCAGGACAGGTCGCTCCGGCCCGAGACCTGCCACAGGCCGGTCACGCCGGGACGCACGTGCAGCCGTCGCTGGACGTCCGGCACGTAGCGCCGCACCTCGGCGGGCAGCGCGGGCCGCGGGCCGACGAGGCTCATGTCGCCGTTCACGACGTTGACCAGCTGGGGCAGCTCGTCGATCGAGAGGCGGCGCATCACGGCGCCCACCCTCGTGACCCGCGGGTCGCGCGCCACCTTGAAGAGCACGCCGTCGCTGTTCTGGTTGAGGTGCGTGATGCCCGGCAGCTGCGCCTCGGCGTCGACGACCATGCTGCGGAACTTGAGGCACTCGAAGAGCTCGCCGTCGCGGCCCACGCGGGTCTGCCGGAAGAGGACGGGCCCGCCGTCCTGAAGCTTGGTGGCGACGGCGAAGACAAGCATGACCGGCGCGGCGAGCAGGAGCAGCGCGGTGGCGCCGAGCAGGTCGAAGGCGCGCTTGAGCCCACGTGAGGCGCCGAGGCTCTGCGGCTGCCCCACGTGCACGAGCGGCAGGCCGCCGACCGGACGCATCGCGATGCGGCCCGTCGAGATGTCGCTGAGGCTGGGGACCACGGCCATCTGCACGTGGTGCCCCTCGAGGTCCCACGCGATGCGACGGAAGTCCACGGCCGACGGGAAGGCGCCCTCGGTGAAGACGACCATGTCGGCCTTCTCGGCGAGCACCGAGTCCGCCGTGTGGGTCGTGGTGCCGACGACGCGCACGCCGCGCGGCGTGGCCCGGAGCGGCTGCGACGACGGCACGAGCGCGCCGACGATGCGGAAGCCGAGCCATGTCTCGCGCTCGAGCACCGCGGCGACCTCGTCGACGTGCGCGACCGAGCCGGAGATGAGCACCCGGGTCAGCAGGTGGCCACGGGCGTGCGCGCGGTGGACGAGGCGTCGGGCGTACCAGCGCCACAGCAGAGCTGCCGGCACCCCGATCGCGAAGATCAGCACGAAGAAGCCCCGAGAGAGGTTGAACTTCGTGAGGTAGCTGAGGATGCCGATCGCTCCGGCCGTCAGGCCTGCCGCGCTCAACACCCTGGCGTACTCGATGGTGCCGACCCCCAGGTGGCTGCTCGTGTACGTCCCGGAGAGCAAGTTGGCCATCATCCAGGCGGCCACGATCCACAGGCCGACCGACTGCGCCACCTGGCCCACGTCGTTGGCGACGTCGAAGACGTCGAGCCCGGTTCGGCCGAGCGCGGCCAGCGCCGTTGCAGCGGTGATGATCACCAGATCGCCCCCCGCGATCCCCAGCTGCAGGAGACGCTGGCCGCGACTCCTCTCGCTGTGAGGTTGCGTCACCGGACGCGCACTCACATCGAGCAGAACAACCCCCGCTTCGCGCATGGGCTGACCCATGACAACACCCCACCCCCGGCACCCACCGGTGCCCTCGCCACGAAGAGCTCCACCCCCCCGGATGGTTAGTTGGAGTATGCCTCTCCCGGGTCAGCGATTGGTAAGGAAAGAGTAAAAATCTTTGGACTGTCCAACTTGCGGCATTCGCGCCGGAACGGCCATCGGAACGCCGTCGTCCAGCGGTCACCAAGACCTACCCGCCCGTATGCCGGGTCGCTCCGACCGGCCCCGGACACCACGGGCTACGCTCGAACCCGACACCTGTGCTCGGTGTGCGCGCGGTCCGCAGTGCCGCGTCTCGCGCGCACCAGTCGAGGACCACCGAGCACCCCGGACCCATCCACCCACCGTTCGTTCGACATGGCCGGGCCCGCCCGGCATCACGAGCAGCACCAGCACAGGAGAGCCAGTGGCCAGCATTGAGGAGATTGGCGCCCGCGAGATCCTGGACTCGCGAGGCAATCCCACCGTCGAGGTCGAGATCCGTCTCGACGACGGCACGTTCGCCCGCGCAGCCGTCCCGTCCGGCGCGTCCACGGGTGCCTTCGAGGCATCCGAGCGTCGCGACGGCGACAAGGGCCGTTACCTCGGCAAGGGCGTCGAGCAGGCGGTCGACGCCGTCATCGAGGAGATCAACCCCCGACTGGTCGGCTTCGACGCGAGCGAGCAGCGGCTCATCGACGCCGAGATGCTCGCGCTCGACGGCTCGGCCAACAAGGAGACGCTCGGCGCGAACGCGATCCTCGGCGTCTCGCTCGCCGTGGCCCACGCCGCCGCCGAGTCCGCCGGCCTGCCGCTGTTCCGCTACGTCGGCGGCCCGAACGCCCACGTGCTCCCGGTCCCGATGATGAACATCCTCAACGGTGGGTCGCACGCCGACTCCAACGTCGACATCCAGGAGTTCATGATCGCCCCCGTCGGCGCGCCGACCTTCCGCGAGGCGCTGCGCTGGGGCACCGAGGTCTACCACGCGCTGAAGAAGGTCCTGAGCGAGCGCGGTCTCGCCACCGGCCTCGGCGACGAGGGTGGCTTCGCGCCCGACCTCGAGTCCAACCGTGCCGCTCTCGACCTCATCCTCGAGGCGATCAAGGCGGCCGGCTACGAGCCGGGTCGTGACATCGCCCTCGCGCTCGACGTCGCGGCGTCCGAGTTCTTCAAGGACGGCTCCTACGCCTTCGAGGGCGCCAGCAAGTCGGCCGACGAGATGGTCGCCTACTACGCCGAGCTCGTCGACGCCTACCCGCTCGTGTCGATCGAGGACCCCCTCAACGAGGAGGACTGGGACGGCTGGAAGTCCATGACCGACCTGCTCGGCACGAAGGTGCAGCTCGTCGGCGACGACCTGTTCGTCACCAACCCCGAGCGCCTCGGTCGCGGCATCAGCACCAACACGGCCAACGCGCTCCTCGTCAAGGTCAACCAGATCGGCACGCTCACCGAGACGCTCGACGCCGTCACCCTCGCGCAGACCAACGGCTACCGCTGCATGATGAGCCACCGGTCCGGCGAGACCGAGGACGTCACGATCGCCGACCTCGCGGTCGCGACGAACTGCGGCCAGATCAAGACCGGCGCCCCGGCCCGTTCCGAGCGCGTCGCGAAGTACAACCAGCTGCTCCGCATCGAGGAGGAGCTCGACGACGCCGCGGTCTACGCCGGCGCCGGCGCGTTCCCGCGCTTCGACGCGAGCCGCTTCGGGTCGCAGGGCTGAGTCCGGTGGCCGACCGCACGCCGTCCCGCCCGGGTCGCCCGTCCTCGACGGGCCGCCCGGGCGGTGGCGCGCGCCCGGCCACCCCCCGGCCCTCCACCCCCCGCAGCGCACCCCGCTCCTCGTCGGGCGCGGCCGGCGCCTCGGCTGCGGGCTCGCGCTCCGGCTCGGGCCGCACCGCCCCGCGCTCGGGTGCCGCCAAGGCCTCGGGTACGCGCCCGGGCCAGTCCCGCCCGGGGGCCTCCCGTCCCAGCCGGCCCGGGGCGGGCAAGGAGCGTCCGGCGCTCGCCGCCCGCCCGCGCACGCCGCAGACGGCACCGCCCTCGGCATCGACCACCTGGGTGCGCGGAGCCATCCTCCTCGGCATCGTCGTCATGCTGGCCGTCACGATCGTGCCGACCCTGCGTTCCCTCGTGCAGCAGCGAGGTGACGCGGCTGCCTTGCAGGAGAAGGTGACCCAGCAGCAGCAGACGGTGCAGCAGCTCGAGCGCGAGGCCGCGCTGTGGAAGGACCCCGCCTTCATCGAGGTGCAGGCGCGCGAGCGCCTGAAGTTCGTGCGCGTGGGTGACCGTGCCTACACGGTGATCGACCCTGCCGCGAACGAGACCAGCGCGCCGGCGGCCGAGCGTCCCGTCGTGGCGGCACCCCTGGCCAACGCCTCGGCGCCCTGGTACGGCAAGGTGTGGCAGTCGGTCCAGATCGCCGACCGACCGACGGCCGGCGTCGCGCGCAAGTGACCGGGTCCGGGCGGCCGCCCGTTGGTGTCCCCTGGAGGGAGCACACTGGTGCGGCACCGGTCCGAAGGCCCCAGAAGCCAGTTCCAGGAGTGAGCCCCAAGTGAGTGCCGAGTGAGCGACCCCACCCGTCCGTCCCGTCCTGCCGTCGACCCCGCCGACCTCACCGCCGTGGAGAGGCAGCTCGGCCGGCGCCCGCGTGGCGTGGTGGAGGTGGCGCACCGCTGCCCCTGCGGCGAGCCCGACGTGCTGCGCACGGAGCCGCGGCTGCCCGACGGCACGCCCTTCCCGACGACGTACTACGCGACGTGCCCACGACTCACCGGTGCCATCAGCACCCTCGAGAGCGTCGGGGTCATGAAGGAGATGACCGAGCGGCTCGGCCGGGACGAGCAGCTCGCGGCCGCCTACGCTCGCGCTCACGAGCACTACCTGGCCCAGCGCGCCGAGCTGGGCCACGTGCCCGAGATCGACGGCATCTCCGCCGGCGGCATGCCCACCCGCGTCAAGTGCCTGCACGTGCTCATCGGCCACTCCCTCGCCGCCGGCCCCGGCGTCAACCCTCTCGGTGACGAGGCGCTCGCGATGCTCGACGACTGGTGGCAGCCCACCTCGTGCGCCGCCGCGCACGCCGCCGAGGACGCCGCCGAGGACGCTGCCGCTGACGGAGCGGCTGAGGACGCGACGGGCCGCGCCGATGGCTGAGCCCACAACCCGCGTCGGGGCGATCGACTGCGGCACCAACTCGATCCGCCTGCTCGTCGCCGACGTCGACCCGTCCACGGGCGCCCTCTCCGACGTGCTGCGTCGCATGGAGATCGTCCGGCTCGGCCACGGCGTCGACCGGACGGGCGTGATCGCCCCCGAGTCGATGGAGCGCACGCTCGCCGTCACCCGCGAGTATGCCGGCCAGTGCCGCGAGCTCGGCGCGTCGGCCGTCCGCTTCGTGGCCACGTCTGCGTCGCGCGACGCGCGGAACGCCGCCGACTTCATCGGGGGCGTTCGCACCGCCTTCCAGGAGCACTACGGCGCCGAGGTCTCGCCCGAGGTCGTCTCCGGCGACGAGGAGGCCTCGCTCTCGTTCGCGGGCGCCACGGGCGGCCTTGCGGCCAAGGGTGTCGCGGGGCCCTATCTCGTCGTCGACCTCGGCGGGGGCTCGACCGAGCTGGTCCGTGGCACCGACCACGTCGAGGCTGCGCGCTCGGTCGACATCGGTTGTGTGCGCATGACCGAGCGCCACCTCGTGAGCGACCCTCCCACCGCCGACGAGATCGCGGCCGCCACGCGCGACATCGACGCGGCCCTCGACGTCGCCGAGTCCACGGTGCCCATCGAGGGGGTCTCGGCCCTCGTCGGCCTGGCCGGCAGCGTCACGACCATCACGGCGCACCTGCTGCGCCTCACGGCATACGACCCCGAGCGCATCCACCTCAGCCACGCGCCCGTGGCCGACGTGCTCGCCGCGTGCGACGACCTGCTGACGATGACCCGCGCCGACCGGGCAGCCCTGCCCTACATGCATCCCGGACGCGTCGACGTCATCGGCGCCGGTGCGCTCGTGTGGCGGCGGGTCGTCGAGCGCGTCGCCGACCGGGCGGGCATCACCGAGGTCGTCACGTCGGAGCACGACATCCTCGACGGCATCGCCCTCAGCGTCGCCTGCCGGCACTGACCCGCTGTCGCATCTGACCGGCCGTGGCTGGCTCGTTGCGGTCAGTGGCGCGGGCACGCCACATCGAGCCGGCCACTGCGGTGGGGATGCGTCAGGCGCGGGGGAGGGACGCCGCGAGCACCGGCTCGTCGGACTGCTCGTGCACCCTGCGTCGGTGGGCCCGCAGCCGAGCCGCCATCCAGAGCGCGGCCGAGACCCCGAGGGCCCAGGTGCCGTTGGACACGGTGGCGTCGACGACCCCGTAGGTGACGAAGAAGAGCGTCGCGAAGACGACCGCGCGCACGTGGACCGCCGAGAGCCGGACCGCGGCGAGCAGCACGCCACCCCACAGGAGGTACCACGGGTGGATGACCGGGCCCGAGGCGCAGAGCACGAGCATCGCGCCGGCGGTCGCGAGCACCGGGTTGCGCGGGGCGACCCGCCACGTGATCCACGTGATGCCCACCAGACCGGCGGCGAGGCCGATGCTCTGGGCGATCGGGACCGGGGCGGCGGTCACGCTCTCGGGCATGCCGCCGACGCGCATCAGCCACTCGACGACGCTGCCGACGAAGGTCGGCGGCGACAGCATCGAGCGCAGCGAGACGGGCACCGACAGGTTGGGCACCCAGCCCCAGCCGAGGCCGGTGAGCTGCGTGATGACGGCGAAGGTGACCACCATGATGCCGCCGTAGGTGAGGCCGTGCCGCACCATCGCGCGCAGTCGGGCCGTGGCGCCGGGGGCGAGGTCGGTCTGCGCCTGCAGGGCCATCCCGACGACACCGATCAGCGCGAGCACGGCCGTCTGCTTGTACGCCGCGGCGGCCGCGAGCGTCATCGCCGCGACGATCAGCTGCCCCCGGCTGGCGAGCAGCAGCGCGAACGCGACGAGCGCGACCATGACGGCGTCGCCGTGGGCGCCACCGATGAAGTGCATGATGACGAGCGGGTTGAGCACCCCGAGCCACAGGGCGTGCCGGCCGCTCACGCCGTAGCGCTCCGCGAGCCGGGGCAGGGCGTACGCGAGCAGCCCCACGGCGAGCAGGGCGGGCACGCGCATGGCGACGGCGGCGGCATACGCGTGGTCGGGGAAGACCTGGACGACGGCATGCTGCACCTGCAGCGCGAGCGGGCCGTAGGGCGCCGGGGTCTGCACCCACATGGGGTCGACCTGGTCGGCGAACGGCCCCGGCACCCAGAAGGGCCCCACGGCATACGGGTCCATGCCGCGGGAGACGATCTTGCCCTGGGCGGCGTAGCTGTAGGCGTCGCGGCTGAAGAGCGGCGGCGCGAGCATGATCGGCAGGCTCCAGAGCAGCCAGGCGAGCGAGGGCGCCTTGCGGCCGTGGACGGGGCGCATGCGCAGCCACGCGTCGACGAGCAGCGCGAGCCCGACGGCGAGCAGGAGCGTGGTGAAGACGCGACCGGCTCCGGTGCCGAGCCACTCGAGTCCGAAGCGCCCGATGAGGGGCGAGACCGGCGTCTCGAAGGTGTCGCCGGGCAGGAACGCTGGGCTGATCGAGCCGGCCGCGACCAGCGACGTGCCCACCGTGCCGCGGCGGACCATGGGGTCGGCCCAGGTGCGCCGGAGGGCCGCGGTGAAGCGCGCGGCGAAGTCGGCGCCGAAGTCGGCGACGGCTGCGGTCAGGTCGGGGTAGGTGCTGCGGCGCACACGTGCGGGAGCAGTAGTCGTCGCCCCCGCGACACGATGCTCCAGCACCCGCTTGCTCCTTCGGTTGAGGGGCCGCGTCACCGACGCGGCACAGTCCGTGAAGGAGCGACGATCAGCCCCTGGACCGCGTTCTCGACCGCCATTCTAGGTGGAGCGGCGTGCCGGGTGCCGTGCGACGCCCAAGGGGTGGGCGGCGACGTTACCGAACCGTGCCCCGACGACCGACGCTGAACACGTACCCCCGGAGGGACTCGAACCCTCACCGTTGGCGATTTTAAGTCGCCTGCCTCTGCCGGTTGGGCCACGGGGGCGCCGGCCCAAGTATGCCGCGGGGTGGTCGTCACGCACCGGGACGGGTGCGCCGGGAACCTATCGGTGGGGTGCGTTCGCTTACTGTTGGGGACAGTCGTCACGCCCAGGAGCGGGTCGTGGCACCCAGTGCTTCGAGGAGCGCACTCACATGGCAGGTGGAAACCCGGTCTTCGACCGGCTCAACAAGCAGATCGAGAAGGAGCGCTACGCCGGTTTCGGCGCTCCCCAGGGCAGTCCGCAGCAGCCGGGCGCCCAGACGCAGGCTGCAACCACGGGTTACGCGACCCAGGACGCGATGTCCGCGCAGCAGCTCAACGACATGTACGCGCGTCAGAGCGCCGGTCCGGTCGACACCGGCCGCGTCACGCTCGACGACGTCATCATGAAGAGCCTCGGGCTCTTCGCCCTCCTGGTCGCCGCAGGAGCCGTGACGTGGGTGACGGTGTCCGGGTCGCCGGGTCTCGCCCGCCCGATCTGGCTCGGCGGCATGGTCATCGGGCTCCTGCTGGGCCTCGCGATCGCGTTCATGAAGACCGTCTCGGTGCCGCTCATCGTGCTGTACTCCGCGGTCGAGGGAGCGTTCCTCGGGGCCTTCAGCTACACGATCAACACGATCCCCAACTACAAGGGCGTCGTGCTCATGGCGGTGCTCGCCACGGCCTGCACGTTCGCCGGCATGTACGCGGCGTACGCCTTCGGCCTGGTCAAGGTCAACAACCGCACCCGCCGCATCTTCACGTTCATGCTGATCGGCTACGCCCTCTTCATGCTGCTGCAGCTGGTCCTGCAGTGGACCGGCGTGCTGAGCGGCTGGGGCTTCGGTGGCAGCGGCATGCTCGGCATCGGCCTGTCGATCCTCGGCGTCGGCCTCGCGGCCTGGTCGCTGGCGTTCGACTTCGACTCCATCGACCACGCGGTGCGCCTCGGCGCGCCGGCCAGGTACTCCTGGCTGCTCGCGCACGGCCTCATCGTGTCGGTGGTCTGGCTCTACATCGAGTTCGTCCGCCTGTTCGCGCGACTGCGCGACTGACGCGTGGCACCTCCGGCATCTCCGGGCGCGGGTTCGCCGACCCCGCAGGAGGTGTCGGACGAGCTCCGGCGCGTGGTCGAGCGGTGGCACCAGCTGCCGCTCGACCACGCGCTTTCGCGTATGCCGTCCGTCCGCCTCGTCGTGCAGCGGCTGGCCGACCGCGTGGCGGGCGAGCGCGGCGTCCCGTCGCGCGAGGTGCCGGACCTCGGGCCCGCCGTCCTGATGGACCAGCTCGCCGTCATGGTCCACGACCTGCTGGCCGCCCGGCCTCGCGCCGACGCAGCCGCCGACGCAGCCGCGGTCGCGGCCGAGCTCGCCGGCATACGCCGCTCCCTCTGATTCCGCTGACTCGCCCGACTCGCCCTGACTCGCCTGACTCGGCCCCCCGCCCGTTCGAAAGAGCACGCGGTACGCGTACGGCGTGCTCTTTCGAACGGAGACGGGGTCAGCTGAGGCGCTCGAAGATGACCGCCATGCCCTGGCCACCGCCCACGCACATGGTCTCCAGGCCGAACTGGCCGTCGGTCTCGCGCAGTGCGTTGATGAGCGTGCCGGTGATGCGCGCGCCCGTGGCGCCGAAGGGGTGGCCGATCGCGATGGCGCCGCCGTTGACGTTGAGCTTGTCGTAGTCCATGCCGATCTGGTCGGCGGAACCGATGACCTGCGCCGCGAAGGCCTCGTTGATCTCGTAGAGGTCGATGTCGCCGATCGAGAGCCCGGCGCGCTTGAGCGCGAGGTTGCTCGCCTCGACCGGGCCCAGGCCCATGATCTCGGGGGAGAGGCCCGTGGCGGCCGTGGAGACGACGCGGGCGAGCGGCGTCAGGCCCAGCTCCTTCGCCTTGGCGTCACTCATGACGACGAGGGCGGCGGCGCCGTCGTTGAGGGGGCAGCAGTTGCCGGCGGTGACCGTGCCCTGCTCGCGGAACACGGGGTTGAGGGCCTGGACCGCTTCGAGCGTGACGCCGGCGCGGGGGCCGTCGTCCTTGGTGACGACCGTGCCGTCGGGCGTGGTGACCGGGGTGATCTCCCAGTCGAAGAAGCCACGGCCGATGGCGGCCTCGGCGCGGTTCTGGCTCGTGACGCCCCACTCGTCCTGGCGGTCGCGCGAGATGCCGTAGGCCGTCGCGACGTTCTCGGCGGTCTGGCCCATCGCGATGTAGATGTCGGGCAGGGCGCCGTCGGCGCGCGGGTCGGTCCACGTCTCGTTGGTCTCGGCGATTCGCTTGGTGCGCTCCTGCGCCTCGGCGAAGCGCGGGTTCTGCGCGTCGGCCTTGGCGCCGCCGGCGCCGGCCCAGTCGGTGTACTGCGAGACGCACTCGACACCCGCGGAGACGAAGATGTCGCCCTCGCCGGCCTTGATCGCGTGGAAGGCCATCCGGGTGGTCTGGGCCGAGGAGGCGCAGAAGCGGTTGATCGTCGCGGCCGGGGTGGCGTCGAGACCGAGCAGGGTGGCGACCACCTTGGCCATGTTGGAGCCGTGCTTGCCCGACGGCTCGGCGCAGCCGAGGTAGAGGTCCTCGACGAGCGACGGGTCGAGGCCCGGGACCTTGTCGAGCGCGGCCTGGATCACGGTGGCGGCGAGGTCGTCGGGACGGACCTCCTTGAGCGAGCCCTTGAAGGCACGCCCGAACGGCGAGCGGGCGGTCGAGACGATGACGGCTTCGGTCACGGGGGTTCTCCTGCTACTTCATCGGGAGGGATCCACTAAGCGCTTGCTCAGTCACTCGATGGTAGGACGTCCTCGCACCCGTTGGACAGGGCGCGGCCCATGACATGCGTCTCGCTGCGCCCCGCTAGGCTGACCGGGTTGTCGGCGCGCAGCTGTGTTGCCGGCCCCGGTCCGGCGGCTCAGCCCGGACCTCCGACGATCAGGGGGCACCACCCACCATGAAGACCTTCACGACCCGCGTCGTCGCCGTGTCCGGCGCCATCGCGATCAGCCTGGGCGCGGCCGCGTGCTCCAAGTCCGAGACGCCCGTCGCCGGCTCCGCCGGCACCACGTCCGCGACGGGCGCCGCCACGTCCACGACCGCTGCTTCCGGCGACGCCACTGAGGCGTCCGACATCCTGAGCAAGGCGAAGACGAGCGCCCTCGCGGCGAAGTCCGGTGCCTTCGTCGGGCAGGTCGACCAGAACGGCAAGACGATCAAGATCGACTTCAAGGGCACGAGCGACGGCAAGACCGCCGACATCACCATCGACATGGAGGGCGACGGCAAGGCGCGCGTGATCTCGCTCGCCGACGGTGTCTTCATCCAGGCCGACGCAGAGTTCTGGAAGAAGCAGGGCGCTCCGGCGTCGGTGCAGAAGGCCGGCAACAAGTTCATCAAGGCCCCCACCTCGGCCAGCGCCATGACCGAGAGCCTGAGCCTGAAGACCTTCCTCGAGAAGGCCTTCGGCGCCGTGACGCCCAGCCAGCTCGCGAAGGACGTCGCCAGCGAGGACGTCAACGGGGTGCCGTGCTGGGTGCTCACCGACAAGAAGGGCAAGACCGAGGGCGCCCTCTACGTCTCCAAGGACAAGTTCGAGGTCGTGCGCTTCACCGGCTCCTCCGCGAGCCCGGGCCAGCTCGACTTCTCCAAGTGGAACGAGGACCTCGGCATCAAGGCGCCCGCCGCCTCGGAGATCATGAAGATCGGCTGACGCGGTCCAGCCGATCCAGCTGTGCGAAGGGTCCGTCCGCGCCGTGCGGACGGGCCCTTCGACGTCTCGCCGACGCGGTCGTACGCCGTGGGCCGCCTCACCGGGGATGTCGCCGCACGTGCCCGCTAGCGCGCGACGGGGTCCTCGGCGGGTGTGTCGTCGGCAGTGGGCTCGTCCGCCTCCTGCGCGACGGGACCCGGAACCGGCGCAGCGTCGGCGGCGCCCTCCGGAGTGACCGGCTCGCCGAGACCGGCCGGGGCGGACAGCGGCACCGCCGGCCGGATGCGGTGGAGCAGCACGGCCCAGCGGCCCTGGGCCCCTCGGGCCTGCCCGTCGACCTCTGCCGGCGCGACCTCGGTGCCCGGCTGCGTGACCGCCCGCATGGCGGCCTTGGCGACCGGCCCGACACTCTCGCCCCGGCGCAGGTTCGGCTCGGCGGGTGCGCTCCGCTCGCCGAAAAGGTCGAGCGCGGCGCTCACCGTCGGCAGCAGGGCGGCCGCGACACGTGCGTAGCCGGCCGGACTCGGGTGGAAGCGGTCCTTGCTGAACATCACCGTCGGCTCGGCCGAGAACGCCTCGCTGAGGAGGTCGCCGACCGACACCGCGCGGCCTCCGGCCTCGACGACGGCCACCGTCTGGGCCGCGGCCAGGTCGCGCGACCAGCGGCGGGCGAGCAGCCGCAGCGGCTGCGGCACCGGCTCGATGGCCCCGAGGTCCGGGCACGTTCCGACGACCACCTCGGCCCCCGCCTCACGCAGTGACCGGACGGCCATCTCGAGGTGGCGCACGGCGACGGAGGTGTCGATGCGGTGCGTGACGTCGTTGGCGCCGACCATGATGACGGCGACGTCGGGCTCGGGCACGGCAGCCAGGCCGCGCTCGACCTGCTCGTCGAGGTCGGAGGACTCGGCACCGATGACGGCGACGTTCGTCAGCTCCACGGGTCGCCCGCTGAAGGCGGCCACGCCGCTCGCGATCGTGGCGCCGATCGTCTGGTGCGGGTGGTCGGCGCCCATGCCGACGCCGGTGGAGTCACCCAGCACCAGGAACTGCACCGGTGTGCCGTGGCCCGAGCCGTAGGTGCCGCTGTCCTCCGGAGCGCCCTCGAAGGGCTGGCCGACGATGCGCCGCGCCATGCGTGCCTCGGCTCGCAGCAGCCCGTAGCCGAGCAGGCTGAGGGCTCCGAGGCCCGCCACCCCGACTCCGCCGCCGTACGCCGCCTGCTGCGCGATCCTGCGTGCGCGTCGTGCACGCCCCATCTCGAGAGCCTCCCGCCGTCGTCGTGCCGTGTTCCTGCCGGGTCGTGGGCGACCCGGACGTCCGGAAACCGGTCCACCACGGTAACGCCCGGGGCCCTGGCTCCGTGCCCGGTTCGTCCAGGTCCGCGAGTCTCCGCCTGACGGTGGAGCAGGCCCGTAGCCGGGGCTCGTGGAGGGGGCCGCGGGTCTCGACCCGTGGGACGTCCCTCCTAGGATGGGCGGGTGAAGTATGCAGAGAACGTCGCCGACCTCGTCGGGAACACGCCACTGGTCAAGCTCGGTTCGGTCGTCGCCGACGCGGGGGTGAGATGCACGGTGCTGGCGAAGGTCGAGTACTTCAACCCCGGCGGTTCGGTGAAGGACCGCATCGCCCTGCGCATGGTCGAGGCCGCGGAGCGCGACGGGCTGCTCGAGCCGGGCGGCACCATCGTCGAGCCGACGAGCGGCAACACCGGGGTGGGCCTGGCCCTCGTGGCACAGCGCAAGGGCTACAAGTGCGTCTTCGTCTGCCCCGACAAGGTGAGCCAGGACAAGCGCGACGTGCTGAAGGCGTACGGCGCCGAGGTCGTCGTCTGCCCGACGGCCGTCGAGCCCGAGCACCCCGACTCCTACTACTCGGTCTCCGACCGGCTCGTCCGTGAGATCGACGGCGCCTGGAAGCCGAACCAGTACTACAACCCCGAGGGCCCCAACAGCCACTACCTGACCACCGGCCCGGAGGTCTGGAACGACACCGACGGCAGGGTGACGCACTTCGTCGCGGGCGCCGGCACGGGCGGCACCATCAGCGGCACCGGCAAGTACCTCAAGGAGGTCAGTGACGGCGCCGTGCGCATCATCGCCGCCGACCCCGAGGGCTCCGTGTACTCCGGTGGCACCGGCCGGCCCTACCTCGTCGAGGGCGTGGGCGAGGACTTCTGGCCGGGGGCCTACGACCCGTCCGTCGTCGACGAGGTCATCGCGGTCAGCGATGCCGACTCCTTCGAGATGACGCGCCGGCTCGCCCGCGAGGAGGGCCTGCTCGTCGGCGGCTCGTGCGGCATGGCCGTCGTCGCGGCCCTGCGCGCCGCGAAGGACCTCCCCGAGGACGCCGTCGTCGTCGTGCTACTGCCCGACTCGGGCCGCGGCTACATGAGCAAGATCTTCAACGACGAGTGGATGCACTCCTACGGCTTCCTCAACGACCACACCGAGGAGACCGTCGGTTCGGTGCTGCGCACGAAGTCGGGTGACATGCCCGCCCTCGTGCACACCCACCCCAACGAGACCATCCGCGACGCGGTGCAGATCCTGCGCGAGTACGGCGTCTCGCAGATGCCCGTCGTCAAGGCCGAGCCGCCCGTCATGTCGGGTGAGGTCGCCGGGTCGGTGAGCGAGCGCGCCCTGCTGCAGGCCCTGTTCACCGGTCAGGCCCACCTCGCCGACTCGGTCGAGAAGCACATGGAGCCCGGGCTGCCGCTGGTCGGCGCCGGTTCGCCGGTGTCCGCGGCGCGCAAGGAGCTCGAGGACTGCGACGCGATCCTCGTCGTCGAGGACGGCAAGCCGATCGGTGTGCTCACCCGCGCCGACCTCCTCGGCTTCCTCGCCGACTGACAGACACCAACCACGTATGCCGCTGGGCTCGCTTCTCTCGGAGGCGAGCCCAGCGGCATACGTGCGGAAACTGTTGTGGCTCAGGCGTCCTGGGCCGCCTTGGCGCTGGCCTTCTTGGCCTGCTTGAACTCTCGCACCTTGAGCAGGGAGTCGCCGTCGACGACGTCCGCCACCGAGCGGTAGCCGTCGAGGGCGTAGTCGCCCGCCGCGGCCTCCCATCCCTCCGGACGCACGCCGAGCTGCTTGGCGAGCAGCGCCACGAAGATCTGCGCCTTCTGCTTGCCGAAGCCGGGCAGCTCCTGCACGCGCTTCAGCAGCTCCCTGCCGGTCTGCGCCTCGGTCCAGAGGCGGGTGACGTCGCCGTCGTAGCGGCTCTCGACGAGCGCGGCGAGCTCCTGCAGGCGCGCGGCCATCGAGCCCGGGAACCGGTGGATCGCCGGCGGCGTGCTCGCCATCGCCTTGAACTCGTCGGGGTCCGCGGCCGCGATGGCGGCGGGGTCGAGGGTGCCGAACCGGCTCAGCACCTTGTAGCCGCCACGGAAGGCGTGCTCCATGCCGTACTGCTGGTCGAGCATCATGCCGACGACGACGGCGAACGGGTGCTCGTCGAGCACCTGGTCAGCGGCGGGATCGCCCGCGATCTGGAAGCCCATGCAGGCATGCTCTCACGCGCCAGCCGGGGCGGGCTGCCCCATATGGTCGGTCTGCGGCGCCGCCAGCACCGGATGCCCACCTGAGCCGGAGCCGCCCGGTCGGTCAGTCCCCGACGGGCGGATGCAACGAGATCGGCACCCAGCTCTGCGGCCCGGCGGCGACGTGCCCGGCGCCCGATGTCAGCGATGCGACGAGCCGGGCGAGCGAGTCCTGCGTCCCGGGCACGACCGCGAGGTGTAGCACGAGCCCGTCTGCCGTCCATCCGGTGTGCGTGACGTCGCAGCCCTCGTGCCCGCGCAGTGCGTTCTCGACGCGCGGCCCGTGGACCGCCCCTACATCGACGACGAGCCCCTCGCGACGCTCCATCCTCCGCAGCCGCGCCTGCTCGAGGGCTGCCGTGAGCGCGTCGCCGTAGGCGCGGATCAGACCGCCGGTGCCGAGCAGCGTGCCGCCGAACCAGCGCGTGACGACGGCGACCACGTCGACGAGGCCGTGGCTACGCAGCACGTCGAGCATGGGCGCACCTGCCGTGCCCGACGGTTCACCGTCGTCGTTGCTGCGCAGCGTCGCCCCGTCGGGGCCGAGGACGTATGCCGTGCAGTGGTGTCGCGCGTCGCGGCTGCCCGCGCGCACCTGCCCGACGAAGGCCCGGGCGGCCTCCTCCGACGTCGCGGGCGCGACGTCGCACACGAAGCGGGAGCGACGCACCTCGATCTCGGCCCTGGCCGGCGACGCGAGGGTCAGGTAGCTGCGTGGCGAGCTCAGCGGCACACCTTCCCTAGGGGTGGTCGGGACCCCTCGAGTATGCCGGCAGACCGGGGAGCGCTCCCCGTTGCACGCGGGCGCGTGGTCGGGTGAGGATTGGTCCGGTTTGCAGGGGTGAAGGGGAGTTCTGTGTTCTCGAAGGGTGCTGACGTCGACGCGCTGCGCGACTCGGCGGGGCGGATGGCGTCGTTCGGCGACGAGGTCGACCTCGTGCGGGCGCGCGGCCGGCGGGCGGTGTCGACGATGCAGCGAGTCTGGCAGGGGCCGGACCTGCAGCACCTGGTCGAGAGGTGGCGCCGGGTCGAGCAGGACCTCGTGCGCCTCAGCGCCGACTTCGACCGGCTCGCGCGCCGGCTGAACGACAACGCAGACCTGCAGCACCGTTCGAGCGGACGCCCCGTCGACACGTCGGGTCAGGCGTCGGGTGCGTCAGGTCAGGTGTCGCGCCACGCGTCCTTCGGCCACGTCGCCGACCCGGCCGGCGCCGGGCACGGCGGCCGAGCAGGTCATCAGCCTGCCGCGTGGGCGGCTCCTGTCGGCGCCTCCTCCGTCGGGTCGACGTGGGCTCCGCAGGCGCAGACCGCGATGGGCTGGGCCGAGTGGATCGGCGTCGGGCAGGGGTTCGAGCCGCAGGACGGCGTGCCGGTCGGATGGTTCCACCCGGTCCCGTCGGCGGCCGTCGGGGCTGCCGCTGCGCACCGGCTGGGCCTGCCCGTCCGCTGACCGAAGGCCGCGGCTGGTCGCCGGTCCGGGTCAGAGGAGCGCGCCGAGCCAGAGGCCGAGGGCGGCCGCCCCGACCGACCCGAAGAGCGTCGCGGCGGCGTACCTCACCCCGGTGCCACGGTCCTGCGCGACCCACAGCCGCACGGTCTCGACCGAAGCCGTGCTGAACGTGGTGTAGCCGCCGCAGAACCCGGCGCCGAGGACGGCGCGCACGCTGGCCCCGGCCGAGTCCGGCGACCCGGCGGAGAGCAGACCGGTGAGCAGGCCCAGCAGCAGCGAGCCCGTGACGTTGATGACGAGGGTGCCGAGCGGCATACGGAACGGGTTGTGCCGGGCCACGAACGCGTCCGCGAGGAAGCGGGAGACGGCCCCGAGGCCACCCGCGACCGCGAGGAGCAGCATCGTCATCGGAGGGGCTCCGCCCCGGACGCCCGCGTGAGGCGGCGCGCGCCGACGAACCCCGCGGCAGCGGCGGCCGCACCGAGAACGATGCTGCCGACGGCGTAGACGAGGCCCACGGCAGCCGAACCGGACGTCGCTCGCTGGACCGTCTCGACGGCGAAGGTGCTGTAGGTCGTGAAGCCCCCGAGTGCTCCTGTGCCGAGCGTCAGCCGGGAGGCCCTTCGTCGCCCCACGTCGTCACCGGTGCGAGCGAGCCACTCGACCAACAGCGCCAGCACGAGCGACCCGATGACGTTGATGGCCAAGGTCATCCAGGGAATGCCGGCTGGCTCGGCCGGCAAGAGGTTCTCGAGCGCGGCCCGCGCAGCAGTGCCCACGGCGCCTCCGACGAAGATGAGCGCGAGCAGCCCGGCGTGCCGGTGTGCCGGCCGCGGGGCCGGCGCCGTCGGGGTCGACACCCGGTCGGGCTCGCCGGCGGTCACTCCCACGGGGCCCGGCCCTCCCAGTCGACGACGTCGACGGGCACGACCACGACCGGTCGGTGCTGGCGGTGGGACAGCTGCGTCGAGACGGAACCGTTCACGAAGTCCGCGACCCGGTGGTGGCGACCGACGTGCGTCCCCACGACGAACGCCGCGGCGTCGACTGCGCGGGCGAGATGGGTCAGGGCCCGGTCCGGGCGCCCCGCGAGGTAGCGGAAGCGCCACGGCACGTCCTGGCCGTCCATCCACTCGCCGACCATCCGCACGAGGGAGGCCTCTCGCTCGGGCCAGGCCCGGTCGTCGGCGTCGGGGTCGATCGGCAGGTGACGGACGGTCCCGTCGGGGTGCTCGGCGTCGGCGTAGCGCGAGGTGTCGACGTGCGCGAAGTAGACGGCCGGGGCGGCGGTCGCCCGAGCCAGCGACACCGCCGTCAGCGCGACGATCGGTGCCTGGTCGGCGACCACGCCCACGACCAGCGGGTGACCGGCGAAGTCCGTCAGTCGTGAATGATGCGGCTGGGGTGGCACGCGCTCGCCCATCGGTGAATCTCCAGTCACTCGGTGACGGGCGCGGCGCCCGGGCCTGCCCATCGCCGCGGCAACGCGCACCGCGGATGAACAGGAACCATCAGCCGGTCGGCGGTTCGGGCACCCGTGGTGCCCCGGCGGGATCCATCGCCGGGCACCACCCTAGCGTCAACCGAGGAAGCGCTCGAGGACGATGTCGACGAGCTCGTCGGGCGCCGGCTCGCCGGGGACCAGCAGCGGTGGTGTGACGACGTCGGCCCCCGCCCTGGCGGCAAGGTCGGCGAAGAAGCCGGGCGCCAGCAGGTAGGTGGCGACGACGACGCGGCGGCCGGGAACACGTTGCGACACAACGGCATCCGCAAGCCTCGGCTCTGCGGCTGACAGGAACGCCGCCGTGACGGGGCGTCGCAGGAGGCGTCCGAGCTCAGTCGCGACGGTGCGGCAGTCCTCGACGGCTGACGGCTGCGACGAGCCGGCCGCAGCGAGCACGACGGCGTCGTCGTCGCGAAGCCCGGCGGTGACGAGCCGACGCCGGAGCAGCTCGGCGAGCCGGTCGTCCGGCCCCAGCGCGGGCGCGACGGTGGTGCCCGGCACCGATCCGGCGGCATCGGTGAGGTCGACGTAGACGTGGTAGCCCGCCGAGAGGAGCAGCGGGACGAGCCGAGCGTTCCGACCGTCCGCGAGCGAGGCCAGCACGGCCGCGGGGTCGGGGGGCTGGACGTCGACGTACGCCGCACGCACCGTGAGGTCGGGCCGCCTGGCGCAGACGGCGGCCACGAGCCCGCCGATGGCTGACCTCCCCGCCGGGGACGACGTGCCGTGGGCGGCCGCGACGAGCACGGGCGCTTGACGGGTCATGACGTCACTCTGTCAGGTGGGGAGACCACGAGGACGCGACGGCTCACCGACCAGCCGACCGGCGGCTCCGACGACCGGGTCGAATTGCGACGCCTCCGGTGGGACGCACCCTCACCGGGCGAACGGGTGAGCCGGTCGTTACCAGCGCATCGCACGATCGAAACGCGGATGAAACACGCACTTCCTAGCGTGGGAGCACCGCGAAACCGAGCTGCGACGGAAGGAGTCCGCCGTGCTGATCGACACCGACCTCACCGGCGTGCCCGTGCTCGTCGTCGGACCGCCCCACGCACTCCGCTCCGCGGTGCGCCGCTACTCGCGAGCGGGAGCCGTCGTGGCCACGGCCGACTCACCCGACGCGGTGACTCCCGAGGCCTGCGCCGCTGCGCGCCTGGGCGTGCTGGTCGGCGCTGCCGTCACGTGGACGGCCGCGCGCGCTGCGCTCGCGGCCGGCTGCGTCGTCGTCACCGACGCCGCGCCCGCCCCAGTGCCCGCGCCGGAGACGGACGACGGGCCCGAGGGCGTCGACGGCGAGTGCTCGACCGGCGGTCGTGTGGTCCTCGTCGGCGCGGGTCCCGGGGGTCTCGAGCTGCTCACGCTCGCCGGGGTCCGCGCCCTCGCCGAGGCCGACGTCGTGCTCACCGACCGGCTCGCCGAGGTGGGTGACGTCGCCGCCCTCGCGCCGGGCGCCGAGGTGATCGACGTCGGCAAGCGCGCCGGCCACCACGCGGTTCCGCAGGCCGAGATCGAGCGGATCATGGTCGAGCGTGCCCGTGCGGGCCACGTGGTCGTACGCCTCAAGGGCGGCGACCCCTACGTCTTCGGCCGCGGCGGCGAGGAGGTCCTGGCCGCTGTCGAGGCGGGGCTGCACGTGACGGTGGTCCCGGGCGTCTCGTCGGCGGTCGGCGTGCCCGGTGCGGCCGGCATACCCGTGACCCACCGCGGCGTGAGCCACGTCTTCACCGTCGTGTCCGGCCACGTGCCGTTGGAGCCGCACCAGGCTGCGTCGCTCGCCACGCTCGGCGGCACCGTCGTGTTCCTCATGGGTATGCACAACCTCGTGCCGATCACCACCGCCCTCGTGCGCGCCGGGCTCTCGCCGGACACCCCGGCGGCCGTCGTGGAGCGCGGCTTCACGCCCGACCAGCGCAGCGTCGTGGGCACCGTCGGCTCGCTGGCCGACCTCGCCGCACGTGCAGGGGCCGCGGCGCCGGCGGTGATCGTCGTCGGGGAGGTCGTGCGCCAGTCCGAGGTGTGGGCCCGGCGCGCGGGTGCCGTGCATCCCGAGTGTGCGAGCCCCGCGAGGGGCGCTGTCGGGTGAACGGCCACGAGCGGCGCACGGGGTCGGCTGCCGGTGACGAGGCGCAGGCGGACTCGCCGTCGACGCCCGGGCGGCATCCGCACACGGCCTGGTCCGCCGAGCTGAACGGGCCCGACACCGACAGTGGCCGCCTCGAGCCGAGCGGCCCCGTGCTCTCGGGGTTCCGCATCGCCGTGACGTCGGACCGACGGTCGGCTGACCTCATCGACGCCTTCGTGCGGCGCGGCGCCGAGGTGCTGCACGCACCGGCCGTCCGCATCGCCCCGGTCGAGCAGGACGAGATCCTCATCGGTGACACGAGGGCGGTCATCGCCTGTCGACCTGACGTCGTCGTCGTGACGACGGCCTACGGCTTCCGCAGGTGGATCGAGGCCGCAGACGCCGCCGGGCTCGGGGACGCCCTGGCCCGCACGCTCGACGAGGCGCGCATCATCGTGCGGGGACCCAAGGCGCGCGGGGCCGTGCGAGCCGCGGGCCACGACGACGACGGCATCGCCCACGACGAGCGCACCGCCTCCACGATCGGCCTGGTGCTCGATGCCGGCGTACGCGGCAAGCGGGTGGCGGTGCAGCTGCACGGCCACGAGGACGTCGAGCAGCTGGAGCGGCTGAGAGCGGCCGGCGCCTCCGTGCTGACCGTCGCCCCCTACCGGTGGGTGCGCCCCACCGACGAGAGCCGGCTCGGCCGGCTGGTGGCTGCCGTCGCCGCCCGAGAGGTCGATGTCGTGACCTTCACGTCAGCACCCGCCGTGGACGGACTCGTCTCTGCCGCAGCGCAGCTCGGCATGGACGGCGTGCTGGTCGACGCCCTGCGGTGCGGGGTCACGGCTGCGGCCGTCGGGCCCGTGACCGCCGAACCCCTGCTCGACCTCGGCGTGACCCCGATCATGCCGGAACGGTTCCGCATGGGCGCGCTCATCCGCACCGTCATCGAGCACCTCACCGTGAACGGCGTCGAGCAGGTGCAGACGGCGCTCGGGCCGCTCGTCGTGCACGGACGCGTCGTGACGTTCGGTGGGCAGACCGTCACCCTGGCGCGTGGGCCTCGGGCGATGCTCGCGGCCCTGATGTCGGAACCCGGCGCGGTGCTGAGCCGGGAACGCCTGCTCGACGAGCTGCCCGACGCCGAGAACGAGCACGCCCTCGACATGGCGGTCAGCCGCCTGCGGTCCGCACTGCCGGACCGGCACCTCGTGCAGACGGTCGTGCGGCGGGGCTATCGCCTGAACGTCTGAGGTCCCATGGGCCGGCTCGGCGCGGGGTGCGGTCAGCGCGAGGTGGCGGCGGCCTCGGCGTCGGCGAGGATGTCGGGCGCGTTCTCGACGATCCACAGCATGAGCGGAACCATGCGCTCGGCGAGCTCGGCGCCGCGTGACGTGAGGGAGTACTCGACGTGCGGCGGCACGACCGGGCGCGCGTGACGGCTGACGAGCCCGTCGGCCTCGAGCAGCTTCAGCGTCTGCGCGAGCATCTTCTCGCTCACGCCCTCAGCCCTGCGGCGCAGCTCGCTCCACCGCAACGGCTCGCCCTCGGACAGCGCGAGGAGCACGAGCGTGCCCCACTTGCTCGTCACGTGGTCGAGGACGACCCGGCTCGGGCACCCGGACGAGTAGACGGCATCCGGGAAGAAGTCGCGCAGCGTCGGACTAGCTGTCATGTCAGTACCTTACTTCAAAGTGGGTACTAACTTCTGGGAAGCATGCCGTTAGCCCGGTCGTTCATGTGGGTGTCCAGCCCTTCGAAAGGAACGTCATGACCCTTCTCGTCACCGGTGCCAGCGGCCACCTCGGCCGCCTCGTCGTCGAGGCCCTGCTCGACCGCGGCACGTCCGCCGCCGACGTCGTCGCCACCGCCCGCAACACCGAGTCGATCGCCGACCTGGCCGAACGAGGGGTCGAGGTGCGCCGCGCCGACTACGACGACCCGGCTTCACTCGACGCGGCCTTCGCCGGGGTCGACCGCCTCCTCCTCGTCTCAGGCAGCGAGGTGGGCGCGCGAGTTCCTCAGCACACCAACGCCATCGAGGCCGCCAAGCGGGCCGGGGTGGGCTTCGTCGCCTACACGAGCATCACCCGGGCCGACACCTCCGACCTGGCGCTCGCGGCAGAGCACCGCGCGACGGAGGAGCTGCTCGCCGCCTCAGGCCTGACGTACGCCCTGCTCCGCAACTCCTGGTACCTCGAGAACTACACGGGCCAGCTCCCGACCGTCCTCGAGCACGGCGCCGTCCTCGGCGCGGCCCGCGACGGCCGGGTGAGCGCGGCGACGCGTGCCGACTACGCCGCCGCGGCTGCGGCGGTGCTCGCCGGTGGCGAGCACGACGGTGCCGTGTACGAGCTCGGTGGCGACCACGCCTTCACGCTCGCCGAGTATGCCGCTGCGGTCGCCACTGCGAGCGGGCGCGACGTGGACTACCGCGACCTCTCGGTCGAGGACTACACGGCGGCGCTCGTGGCCGCGGGGCTCCCCGAGGGGTATGCCGCCGTGCTGGCCGACAGCGACCGCGGCATCGCCGAGGGCGCCCTGTTCACCGACTCCGGTGACCTCTCGCGCCTGGCCGGCCGACCGACGACCGACCTCGAGGCAGCCGTGCGCGCCGCCCTGGTCACCACCGCCGCCTGACCCGACGGACCCCCGCCTTCCCAACCGTCGAGAGGCCACGTCGTCCCGCTCCTCCACGGTCGAGAGGCCGACGTGTGCCGCTCGCATGCTCACTGGTCAGGATTGGCCCCTCGACGGTCAGGGGAGGAGGGGGAGGCCGATGTGGACGATGCCGTGCTGGACGCGGACGGCATACGTCGGCAGGGCGGTGGCGTCGTCGTCTAGGGCGGCGCCGGTGCGCAGCGAGAAGACCTGCTTGAGCAGCGGTGACGCGACCGTCGGCTCGCCACCCCGGTCGCCGGTCAGCCCGCGCGACAGCACCGCCGCGCCGGCGTAGGGGTCGAGGTTGTCGACGGCGTAGATCATCCCGTTGGGCAGCAGGAAGAGCGCGGCCTGGGCTCCGCCGGGGAGCAGCACCGCGACGCCACGGCCCGGGACGAGCCGGTGCACGTCGCAGGCCGGCACCCACTGCTTGGCTCCGGGGGCGGGCACGATGCCGGGGCGCACCACGGTGCGGGCCCGGGCCAGCGCGGTCGCAGCGACCTCGGGGTCGGTGGTGATCTCGGGGGCGGTGGCGATGCTGGTCATCTCGGGATCCTCTCTGGCTCAGTCGTTCTGGTGAGTCGGGTGCGGGTCGAGCGGTGGACGGGCACTCAGGACGGGCGGGTTGACGACGGCATGCCGAGCATGACCGGCACCTTCCGCGGTCCGGAGTCGTCGAACGCGACCGTCGGGTCCGCCTCGTCGGGAGCGTTGACGAACGACACGAAGCGAGCGAGCTTCTCTGGGTCGTCGAGCACGGCCTTCCACTCGTCCTGGTAGCCGTCGACGTGGCGGGCCATCGTCGCCTCGAGGTCGGCGGCGATGCCGAGCGAGTCGTCGCACACGACCGCCTTGAGGTGCTCGAGGCCGCCCTCGAGCGAGTCGAGCCACGGTGCGGTGCGCTGCAGCCGGTCGGCGGTGCGCACGTAGAAGACGAGGAACCTGTCGATGTAGCGCACCAGGGTCTCGTCGTCGAGGTCGCTGGCCAGCAGGCGAGCGTGCGCCGGCGTCTGGCCACCGTTGCCGCAGACGTAGAGGTTCCAGCCCTTGTCGGTCGCGATGACGCCGACGTCCTTGCCTCGCGCCTCGGCGCACTCGCGGGCGCACCCGGAGACCCCGAACTTCAGCTTGTGCGGCGACCGGAGCCCGCGGTAGCGGTGCTCGAGGTCGACCGCCATGCCCACCGAGTCCTGCACGCCGTAGCGGCACCACGTCGAGCCGACGCAGGACTTCACCGTGCGCAGCGACTTGCCGTACGCCTGCCCCGACTCCATGCCGACCTCGACGAGGCGCTGCCAGATCGCCGGCAGCTGCTCGACCCGCGCGCCGAAGAGGTCGATGCGCTGGCCGCCGGTGACCTTGACGTAGAGCCCGAAGTCCTGGGCGACCTGCCCGATCGTGATGAGCTGCTCGGCGGTGACCTCGCCACCCGGCATGCGCGGGACGACGGAGTAGGTGCCGTTCTTCTGGATGTTCGCGAGGAAGTGGTCGTTGCTGTCCTGCAGCGCCGCCTGCTCGCCGTCGAGGATGTGGTCGCTGCTCGTCGACGCGAGGATCGAGGCGACCGTCGGCTTGCAGATCTCGCACCCGGTGCCCGTGCCGTAGCGCGAGACGAGCCCCGAGAAGGTGCGGATGCCCGTCGACGCCACGATCTCGAAGAGCTCGGCGCGGCTCTGCTCGAAGTGCTCGCAGAGAGCCTTCGAGAGCTCCACACCAGAGTCGACGAGGAGCTTCTTCACGGTGGGCAGGCAACCGCCACAGGTGGTTCCGGCGTTCGTGCACCCCTTGATCGCCGCCAGGTCGCAGGCGCCCTCGGCGATGGCGCCGCAGATCGAGCCCTTCGTGACGTTGTTGCACGAGCAGATCACCGCGTCGTCGGGCAGGGCGTCCGCTCCGAGCTCGGCGCCGGCGGGGGAGACGAGCGCGCCAGGGTCACCGGGCACCTCGCGGCCGACGTACGCCTTGAGCGTGGTGTACGCCGACGCGTCGCCGACGAGGATGCCGCCGAGCAGCGTCCTGGCGTCGTCGCTGACGACGACCTTGGCGTAGGTGCCCTTGGTCGCGTCGGTGTGGACGATCTCGAGCGCGCCAGGCGTCGTGGCCATCGCGTCGCCGAACGACGCGACGTCGACGCCGAGCAGCTTGAGCTTGGTGGACAGGTCGGCGCCGGGGAAGGTCGCCTCGCCGCCGAGCAGCCGGTCAGCGACGACCTCGGCCATCGTGTACCCCGGGGCGACGAGGCCGTAGCAGCGGCCCTCGACGGCCGCGACCTCTCCCACGGCCCAGACGTTCTCGTCACTGGTGCGGCAAGCCAGGTCGGTGAGGACGCCGCCGCGCTCACCGACCTCGAGGCCGGCATCGCGGGCCACGGCGTCGGACGGCCGAACCCCTGCGGAGAAGACGACGAGATCGGTGAGCAGCGCTGTGCCGTCGGAGAGCTCGACCGCCAGGCGCCCGTCGTCCTGCGGGGAGATCGAGCTCGTGCCCGCGCCGGTGTGCACCTGCACGCCCAGGTTGCTGATGAGGCCCTCGAGCACCGCACCACCACCCTCGTCGACCTGGAGCGGCATGAGCCGCGGCGCGAACTCGACGACGTGCGGGGTCAGCCCGAGCAGACGCAGCGCATTGGCTGCCTCGAGCCCGAGCAGGCCCCCGCCGACGACGAGTCCGTTGGCCTCGCGGCCCTCGGCGCGCGCCCGCTCGTGCGACTGCTCGGCGGCGCGGCGGATGCCGTCGAGGTCGTCGAGCGTGCGGTAGACGAAGCACCCCGTCGAGTCGTGGCCCGGCACCGGCGGGACGAACGGGTAGGAGCCCGTGGCGAGCACGAGCGAGTCGTACGTGATGACGTCGCCGTCGCCGGTCGTCACGGTTCGCGCCACGCGGTCGACGCTCTCGGCGCGGGTGCCGAGGCGGAGGTCGACGCGGTCGTCGTCGGCGTACGTGTTGCCCGTCAGGGCGAGTGCGCCCCGGTCCCACGCTCCGACGTACGACGAGAGGCCCACGCGGTCGTATGCCGCCTCCGCCTCCTCGGACAGGACGACGACCTTCCACGCGCTCTCGGTGTCGCGCGAGCGCAGCGCCTCGACGAAGCGGTGGCCGACCATGCCGTGGCCGATCACGACGACCGTGCGGGAGTCGCTGCCCGGCAGGTTCTCGGTGGGGGTGGACATCAGGCGGCTCCTTCGGTCAGGGCGGCGGTTGCCGGCACCGGTGCCGGGCTGGTCTGGGCAGGGGAGGTCGGGGCGGCGGAGGCGGCAGGCGGCGCGTGTTCGGTTGGGGAAGAACCGGGTTCGGCCGATCGGAGCCACGAGCAGAGGCCGTCGACCGCGCTCTTGCACGAGCCGCAGCCCGTCGTGGCACGAGTGGCGTCGGCGACATGGGCGACGGTGTCGGCCCCGGCACGGAAGGCGCCGACGATGGCCGACTTCGTCACGGTGTTGCAGCGGCAGATGACGGCGGAGCCCGGCATCTCCGCGAGGCTGGCCGTCTCGGGGGCGCCCGAGCGGGTGACCGCGCGGCCGAGCATGAGTGCCAGGCGGTCCCTCGGGACGGCCGCGCCGGTGTCGTAGAGCTGGGTGAGGGGGCCGGCGGCGTCCCCGACCCCGAGCAGGATCGCGCCGACGAGCCGGTCCTGACGCAGCACGAGCTTGGCGTAGCGACCGCGGCTCGGGTCGGTGAAGGCGAGCACCTCGTGGCCGGGGTCGTGCACGTCGACGTCGACGGTGCCCATGCTCGCGAGGTCGATGTCGTGCGCCTTGAGGCGGGTGAGCACGCTCGTGCCCTCGTAGGTCGCGGCGGCGTCGGACCCGGTCAGCACGTCCGCGAGCACCCGAGCCTGGTCCCAGCCGGGCTGCACGAGGCCGGGCACCGCGCCGCGGTGCTGGCTGCACTCGCCGATGGCGTGCACGTGGGGTGCCGACGTGGCGAGGCGGTCGTCGACGACGACGGCGCGGTCGACCTCGAGCCCCATGGCCACGGCGAGGTCGGTGCGGGGGCGCACACCCGCGGCGACGACGACGAGGTCGGCCGGCACGGCCGAGCCGTCGCTGAGCACGACGTGTGCCGGCTCGCCGTCGCCTGCGGGGTGACGGGCCGTGACGAGCTGGCCCAGCACGAGGCGCGCGCCGATGCCGCGCACGACGCGGGTGAGGACCGCGCCGCCGTCGACGTCCAGCTGACGGTCCATCGGAAAGTCCTGCGGGTGCACGATCGTCACCTCGACGCCTCGGGCGAGGAGCCCTCGAGCAGCCTCGAGCCCGAGCAGTCCGCCGCCGAGAACCACTGCGGTGGAGGCCGACTCGGCGGCAGCCACGATGCGGGACGAGTCGTCCACGGTGCGGAACGCGACGACGCCGTCAGCGAGCTCGGCGTCGGGACCGGGCGCGGCGGCATACAGGCCCTCGGTGGGCGGGACGAACGCGGTGCTTCCGGTGGCGAGCACGAGCTCGTCCCACGCGAGACTGGTCTGCGCGCCGTCGGCGCCGGTCAGCGTGGCGGTTCGCGACGCGGTGTCGACGGCGGTGACCCGCGCCCCGGTGACGACCTCGACGTGGCGCGCGGTCCACCAGCCGTCGGGCTTGAGCCGGGTCTCCCGCGGCGTGAGGCCGCCGGCCACGACGGTCGAGAGCAGCACCCGGTTGTAGGCGGCGTGAGGCTCCTCACCGACGACCGTCACCGAGAAGCGACTGGCCTCCGGGTCGCGGTGGCGGATCTCCTCGGCGAGGCGGGCACCGGCCATGCCGTTGCCGACGACGAGCACCCTGCGGGGTGTGGGGGTCATGAGACGGCCTCCAGGCGGACGGCGCACGCCTTGAACTCGGGCATGCGGCTGGTCGGGTCGAGGGCGGCGTGGGTGAGCGAGTTGGCGCGGGCGTCGCCGGCCCAGTGGAACGGCAGGAAGACGACGTCGCTGCGCATGTCGTCGTCGAGGCGCACGGCCGCGCGGGTGCGGCCGCGGCGGCTCACGACGTCGACGAGGGCCCCGTCGGCCACACCCGCGGCGTCCGCCGTGTCGGGGTGCATCTGGACGAACATCGCTCCGGCGGCTGTCGACAGCTCGTCGACGAGCCGCGTCTGCGCACCGGACTGGTAGTGCTGCAGGACCCGACCGGTCGTCGCGACGAGCGGGTAGTCCCTGTCGTCGGCCTCGGCCGGACCGACGTGGTCGACGGGCACGAAGCGGGCCAGCCCGTCCGGCGTGGCGAACGCGTCCAGGAACAGCCGCGGGGTGCCCTGGGGGCGCTCCGTGGTGCACGGCCAGTGCAGGCTCTCGCCGGCATCCAACCGCGCCCACGTGACGGCGGAGTAGTCGGCCGGGCCGCCGGCAGAGGCGCGACGCAGCTCCTCGAAGACGACGTGAGGGTCGGTGGGGAAGTCTGTGCTGCAACCGATCCGGGCGGACAGCTCGCTCCAGACGTCGAGCTCGCTGCGGCACCCGGGCGGAGGGGAGAGGGCGCGACGGCGACGCAGCACCCGGCCCTCGAGGTTGGTCAGCGTGCCCTCCTCCTCGGCCCACTGGAGCACCGGGAGCACGACGTCCGCGATCGCGGCGGTCTCCGACAGGACGAAGTCGGAGACGACGAGCAGGTCGAGGGCGGCCAGCCGCTCGGCGACGACTCGGGCGTCGGGCGCCGACACGACGGGGTTGCTCCCGTGGACCATGAGCACGCGCGGGCCGCCGTCGGTGCCGAGTGCCGAGAGCAGCTCGAACGCGCTGCGGCCCGGCCCGGGCAGCTCGTCGGGGTCGACGCCCCAGACGGCCGCCACGTGCGCTCGTGCCGCCGGGTCGTCGATCTTGCGGTAGCCGGGCAGCTGGTCGGCCTTCTGGCCGTGCTCGCGCCCGCCCTGCCCGTTGCCCTGGCCGGTGATCGTGCCGAAGCCCGTGCCACGGTTGCCGGGCAGGCCGAGCACGAGGGCGAGCGCGATGAACGCGGTCACCGTGTCGGTGCCGCTCGCGTGCTGCTCGCTGCCACGGGCGGACAGCACGTACGCGCCGCGCTCGGTGTCGCGCGCCCGGGCGAGTGCCGCGACAGCAGTCCGCATCACCGTGACGGCGACGCCGGTGACGCGCTCGACGCGCTCGGGCAGCCACTGGGCCGCCACCGGCCAGAAGTCGTCGAAACCGGTGGTGCGCTCGGCGACGAAGCGGCGGTCGGCGTACCCCTCGGTGACGGCGAGGTGGATCATGCCGAGAGCGAGGGCGGCGTCGGTGCCCGGGCGCAGCTGCAGGTGCAGCCCGCCGCCGTCGAGCGCCTTGGTGGCAGTCGGGGTCAGGCGTGGGTCGGCGACCATGAGCCCACCCGAGTCCGCGGCGCGCACGAGGTGCGTGAGGAAGGGAGGCATCGTCTCGGCGGGGTTGGCACCGAGGAGCAGCACGGCGTGGGCGGACCCGATGTCGGTCACCGGGAACGGCAGCCCACGGTCCAGCCCGAAGCAGCGGATGCCCGCGGCGGCGGCCGAGCTCATGCACCAGCGGCCGTTGTAGTCGATCTGGCTGGTGCGCAGGGCGACCCGCGCGAACTTGCCCAGCTGGTAGGCCTTCTCGTTCGTCAGACCGCCTCCGCCGAACACCGCGACGGCGTCCCGGCCGAATGCCGCCTGCGTCCGCACGATCGCATCGGCGACGACGTCGAGCGCCTCGTCCCACGACGCGGGCGCGAGCTCGCCGTCGCGGCGGACCAGGGGGGTCGTGAGACGCCCGGGCGTGCGGAGCAGCTCGGCACTGGTCCAGCCCTTCTGGCACAGGCCGCCCCGGTTGGTCGGGAAGCGCCGGGGAGCCACCGTGAGGTCGTCGGGCGACGTACCGGTCAGTGTCATCGCGCACTGGAGGCCGCAGTAGGCGCAGTGCGTCGCGACGCCCACCTGCCCCGACTGCTCGGAGGGGGAGTCCCCTCCGAGCGTGCGCGCCGGCCTGGTGGAAGCGGCGTCGGTGGTCTGGCTCGTCATCGTCGGTAGCGCACCTTGGTGAGGACGGCGGCGCCGACGTAGAAGAGCGTGAAGACGACGAACGCGGCGGTGGCCGACTTCGCCGCGCCCTGGTACGACGCTCGCAGCCCGAGGTTGATGAGCACGCCGCCGACGGCACCGATCGCTCCGGCGATGCCGATGAGGGCCCCGGACATCGAGCGGGACCAGGCGGCCCGCTCGACGGCGGGTCCGGGCACCGACGCCGCCTTGGTCTCGAAGAGCGCCGGGATCATCTTGTAGACCGAGCCGTTGCCGACGCCCGAGAGGACGAAGAGCAGGACGAAGCCGCCGATGAGGCCGGTCAGCTGCAGGCCGGTCGCCGCGCCGGTGGTGACGTCGTCGGCGCGGGCCGAGAGGGTCACGAGGACCCCGGCGCAAGCCATCCCGACGAAGGTCCAGAGGGTGACGACAGCCCCGCCGCGGCGGTCGGCGAGCTTGCCTCCCCAGACGCGGCTGACCGAGCCGAGCAGTGGCCCGACGAACGCGATCTGGGCCGCGTGGAGGCTGGCTGCCGCGGTCTGGGCGGGGGTCGGCGCGGCGCCACCGGTGAGGCCGGCGAGGAAGGTCTGGTTGAGCACCTGGCCGAAGGCGAAGCCGAAGCCGATGAACGAGCCGAACGTGCCGATGTAGAGCAGCGAGACGACCCAGGCGTCGGCGTGCCGCAGCACCTCGAGCATCGCCTTGGGGTTGGCGGTCTGGTGGTCGAGGTTGTCCATGAAGACGGCGGCGCCGACGCTCGCGACGGCGAGCAGCACGAGGTAGACGGCGCAGACGACCTCGGGGCGGCGGTTGCCGAGCGTCGCGATGACGAGAAGGCCGACGAGCTGGACGACAGGGACGCCGATGTTGCCGCCGCCTGCGTTGAGTCCGAGCGCCCAGCCCTTCATCCGCTGCGGGTAGAAGGCGTTGATGTTCGTCATCGACGAGGCGAAGTTGCCGCCGCCGAGGCCGGCGAGGGCAGCGACCGCCATGAACGTGCCGAGCGAGTGGCCCGGGTTGACCATCAGCCACCACGTCAGCACGGCCGGGACGAGGAGGGCGACGCCGCTGAAGATGGCCCAGTTGCGGCCGCCGAAGAACGCCGTCGCCATCGTGTACGGCACGCGCAGCACGGCGCCGACGAGCGTGGGCACGGCGACGAGGAAGAACTTGTCCGCCGCAGTGAAGCCGTAGACGGCCTGCGGCATGAAGAGCACCATGACCGACCAGATCGACCAGATCGAGAAGCCGATGTGCTCCGTCGCGACGGACCAGACGAGGTTGCGTCGGGCGACCTTCCTGTTGCCCGCCTCCCAGGCCGCGGTGTCCTCGGGGTCCCAGTCGCGGATGACACGGGACCTCGGTGCAGTGAGCTGGCGGAAGCGGCTCGGGCTCTCCGGGACGAGGGTGGTCGGCGTGCTGGTGGGTGCGGCGACGCTGCCGTTCGTGCTGGTGCCGGTGCTGTTTCCGGTGGTGGTGCTCACGGGTTCCTCCTCGGGAGGCGGGTCGGGGGCCGCTGCGAGAGCGTGGCGCCCACGCTAGGAACGCGGTGTTGCACGTCGTCCGGCCCGCGGTGACACGGGAGTTACATCTCCCTCACGTGGCGGTCGGAGGGCCGTGAGGTCACGCACGGCACGCCCGGGATGGGACCTCACGGACGGCCGCGACGGCCGTGAGGCCGCCGCCGCGTAGGCTCGCCGCATGACGTCGGCTCCGGACCAGGCCTCGCTCAACACGCTGTCCGTGGGCACCGCCGGACCCCGCGTCGCGTTCCTGCACGGGCTCTTCGGCCAGGGCCGCAACTGGACCCAGATCGCGAAGGCGGTCAGCGGCCCCGACGGCGCCGACGCCCGCTGCCTGCTCGTCGACCTTCCCGACCACGGGCGGTCCCCGTGGTCGCAGCAGTTCTCGCTCGACGCGTACGCCGACGCCGTGGCCGCCACCCTGCGCGACGCGGCGCCGGGGGAGTCGTGGACGGTCGTCGGGCACTCGCTCGGGGGCAAGGTGTCGATGGTCCTGGCGCTGCGCCACCCCGAGCTCGTCGGCCGGCTCGTCGTCGTCGACATCGCGCCCAAGGGCTACGGCTCGCTCGAGCGCTTCGAGGGCTACATCCGCGAGATGCAGGAGCTGCCGATCGCCGAGCTCGCGAGCCGCGGCGACGCTGAGGCCCGGTTCAACGAGCCCGACCCGGGCGTCAAGGCATTCCTGCTGCAGAACCTGCGACGCGACGGCCACTCGTGGCGCTGGCAGGTCAACCTCGACCTCATCGCGGCCGACGCCGCCCTCGGGGTGGACTCACGCATCGCCGACTGGCCCCGCGAGGTCGACGACCTCCCGGCCTACGACGGACCCGTGCTGTGGATCGCCGGCGGCGACTCCCGCTACGTCAAGCGGGAGGACGGCGAGCGCATGAGACGGCACTTCCCGCGTACGCGTCAGTTCACGATCAAGGGAGCCGGGCACTGGGTGCACACGGACGCACCCGAGATCATCGTCACCGCCCTGCGCCGCTTCCTGCACGGCGCCACCTGACGGCGGTCACAGGAGGCGGCGGCCCATCGCCCAGGCCGTGAGCTCGTGGCGCGAGCTGAGCTGCAGCTTGCGCAGCACCGAGCTGACGTGGGTCTCGACGGTCTTGACGGAGATGAACAGCTCCTTCGCGACCTCCTTGTACTGGTAGCCGCGCGCGATGAGGCGCATGACCTCGCGCTCGCGCGCCGACAGCCGGTCGAGCTCCTCGTCGATCTCGGCCACCTCGCCGGCGGCGGCACCGAAGGCATCGAGCACGAAGCCGGCCAGGCGCGGGCTGAAGACGGCGTCACCGTCGGCGACCCGGCCGATCGCCGTCAGCAGCTCGTCGGCGCTGATCGTCTTGGTCACGTAGCCGCGGGCACCCGCACGGATGACGGCGATGACGTCCTCCGCGGCGTCCGACACCGAGAGCGCGAGGAAGCGCACCGGGACGTCAGCTGCGGACTGGACGCCGGCGCACGCCCGGATGACGTCGGCACCGCCGTGGCCGTCACCGCCGGGGAGGTGGACGTCGAGCAGCACCACGTCGGGCCGCTGCTCCGTGATGACCTGCACGGCCGACTCCACGGCACCTGCCTCGCCGGCGATCTCGAGCGACACGGAACCCGATGCCGCCGAAGCCGCGGTCAGCTCGGCGCGCACGCCGGTGCGGAACATGTGGTGGTCGTCGACGATCACGATGCGGATGGTCCGCGGGTCGGTCATGAAGCCTGCTCCTGGGTCTGTCGTGCTGCTGCGGCGTCGGGGTCCTCGGCCGGGGGGTCGGTGTCCTGCGGGTCGGTGTCCTGCGGGTCGGTGTCCTGCGGGTCGGTGCTCCTCGGTGCCGCGGCCCCGGCCGTGGAGGCCCTGGGCTCGGCGGGCTCGGGCTCGGACGGCTGGCGCACCGGCAGGCGCAGCTCGATCTCCGTGCCGTCGGCGCGGTGCCGGATGCGGGCGGTGCCGCCGTGCCGCTCCATGCGGCCGATGATCGACTCGCGCACGCCGGCTCGGTCGTCGGGCACGTCGTCGAGGTCGAAGCCGGTGCCGTGGTCGCGCACGAACGCCTCGACGGCGTCGGGGCCGACTTCGACGTATGCGCTGACGGGCGGGCTGCCGTGGCGCACCGCGTTCCAGGCGGCCTCGCGGATCGCCTTCACGAGGGCGTCGAGGTGCTCGTCGATCTGCCGGTCGCCGGTGACGACGAGCTGCACGGGCACGCCGTGGAGGTCCTCGACCTCACCCATGGCGGCGGTGAGGGCGGCCCCGAGCGTGCCGGCGCGGGCGTCCTCGTCGTAGAGGTAGCTGCGCAGCTGGCGCTCCTGGGCCCGGGCCAGCCGGGCGACGGTCGCGGCGTCGGACGACTGCCGCTGGATGAGCGCGAGGGTCTGCAGCACCGAGTCGTGCAGGTGGGCCGCGATGTCGGCGCGCTCGGTGGCGCGGATGCGGGCGGCCTGCTCGAGACGCAGGTTGCTCCAGAGCCGCAGCATCCACGGTGCGGCCAGCACGGCGACGCCGACGAGCGCGGCGAGCACGGCGCCCGCGACCTGCCAGACGGCCGTGAGGTCGGTGCCGCGGACGAGCAGCCCGACGAGGCCCAGGATCGTCAGTCCGAGGCCGACGACGAGCCAGATCCACCGGACGGGACGCCGGGCCCCGATGGCGTCGGTGTCGTCGAGCTGCGACCAGAAGAAGATGGCACCGATGACGATCGCGACGACGGGCAGGATCACCTCGGCGTGCACGTCGAAGCCGGCGCTGCCGAGCCACAGGGCGCCGGCGAGCGCCAGTGCCGCGACCCCGAGCAGCGTGATGAGGACGGCCTGGTTGCCGCTGCGCAGCCACGTGCGCAGGCTCGCGAGGTCGACGTGGTGACTCGTGCCGGAGGTGGGCGACGTCGCGGCGGGCACGCTGGCCGCGGCCGGGTCGCCGACGACCGGAGCGGCCGTGGGAACCACGTCGCCGATCTCGCGCATGGTGGCCCAGAGGAACACGTAGACGGCGAGTCCCGCACCGAAGGGGATGCTCGTCAGCACGAGCGCGATGCGCACCGCCGACGTCGGCACGCCGAGGTGGTCGGCCAGCCCCGCGGCGACCCCTGCGACGACCTTTCCCTGCCGGTGGCGCACGAGTGGTGGCCGTTGCGCCGCCCGCCAGGCGGGTCGCACCGGACCCTGGCCGTTCTCGTATGCCGTCTGCACCGTTCCATCCTCGCCCACCCGGGTGGGTGAGGGCGACCATCAGGCCCTGCTTTGGGGGTCGCGTCAGGGTGCGCTCAGGGTCGACCCTCATGGTTGCGGTGCGAGCGCACCGCCACGCTGGAGCCATGACGAAAAGCAATGGGGCCCCCACGCAGGGCCACGGCCTGGACGGTTTGTACACCGCCCTGCGACGCCCGGGGATCGTGCGCAGCAGGGACGGTCGCTGGTTCGCCGGCGTCGCGACGGGCATGGCCCGGTGGCTCGGCGTGGACCCGCTCGTCGTGCGGGCCGGCTTCATCCTCTTCTCCATCTTCTTCGGGATGGGCGTGGCGCTGTACCTCGTGCTGTGGCTGCTGATGCCCGACGAGCAGGGCGAGATCCACGTCGAGCGCGCGCTGAAGCACGGCGAGGGCAGCTCGATCTTCCTCCTCGTCGTCACGGGCATCTCGGTGCTGGGTGGCGGCCCCTGGTGGGGCGGTGACACCCAGGGCTTCCGCTTCTTCGGCTTCGTCCTGCTGGTCGTCGGTGCCTGGTGGTTCCTCACCCGCACCGACACGGGCCGCGACCTCATGGCCTCGGCCCCGTGGAAGAGCTCGGGCAACCGTGCGACGCCGGGGTCCACCACCGGCACACCCACCGACCCGTCGGCAGACCCCACCGCGTCGGGCACGTCGGCGGCGGCGCCGCTGCACCCGGCATACGGCTCGACGGGAAACGCCGCAGCCAACGCCGGCGCGACTCTCACCGCACCGCGCCCGCCGGCGCCCACCCCGGTTCGGTACCGCACGCCGTCGATCGGCTTCGCCGGTGGGCTGCTCGTGCTCGGCCTCGCGATCACGACCGGCGTCGTGCTCTCGCTCGTCGCCGACGGCGCTGGGTGGCCCGGCAACCACGTGGCGATCGGAATCGCCTCTGGCGTGGGGATGCTCGGTATCGCGATCGTGGTCGCGGGCATCGCCGGCCGCCGCTCGGGCCTCGGCTTCTTCGCCGTCGTCGGCGTCATCGCCGCAGCCCTCACGACCGCTGCCCCCGCGGGCCTGGACTACCCCTGGCAGGTCGGTGACAGGTCGTATGCCGTCACGTCCCTGACGCCCGCGCCGACGTACGAGCTCGGTCTGGGTGACCTGAAGGTCGACCTGACGAAGGCCGACTACAAGGCCGCCGGGACCGACACCGTCACGGCGACGGTCGGGGCCGGCCAGGTGACCGTCGTCGTCCCGAAGGACGTACCCGTGACGATCAACGCCAGGGCGCGCGCCGGCGCGCTCAGGGCGACCGGCAGCAACGAGGGCGACTTCAGCTACGAGTCGGCTGACCCGGGGCTGCACGCCGGCGGCATCAGCTGGGAGCGCACGGTCCACTACGGTCCGAAGACCGGAGCCGACGAGATCGTCGTCGACGCCGAGGTCGGGCTGGGCGAGATCCGGATCCTCTCGGGGAGCGCGTCATGAGCGCCGAGCACACCCGGGATCCGGGCGACGACGCCGACACCACCCACACGACCGACACGACGTCCGGGGAGACGAGCACCATGAGCCACGACGACAGCACGAGCGCAGGGCCGCAGTTCAGCGACCCGCTGGCCGACCCGACGGCTGAGCCGTTCGGCGACCCGACGGACGCGTCGACGGCCGACAGGCAGGCGGCCACCGCGTCGGCCGTGCCGTCGGTCATGCCGATGGCCGGCGCGACCGACCCCGGCGCGACCGACCCCGGCGCGACCGACCCCGACGCGACGACCACGATCCCGGCGACCACCACCCGGGCGCTGCCGACGCCGAGCCCGTTCCGGGTGGAGCCGTCGGCGCCGGTGCCCGACGACGCCGTGACCGACGCGGCGCAGCTGCCGCACCTGCCCCCGCCGTCGCAGACCGACCCCTCGTGGCCCGCCCCGGCCCACGCGCAGCAGGCCCACCAGGACCCGCGTCCGGCCCTCGTCACCGTGCGCAAGGGCCCCCGTCCGGGCTCGATCATGTTCGGGCTGCTGACCATGATCGTGGCCGGCTGGCTGCTCGCCGCCAACCTCACCGACGCCGACCTCACCTTCCGGTTCGTCGGGCCGCCGATGATCGGAGCCTTCGGCGGCATGCTGCTCATCGTCGGGCTCGCCGGCGTCGTGGCCGGACGGCTGCGCCGCTGACGAGTCCCCACGCCACGAGGGGCCCTGCCCGCTGGTGGCCGTGGGCGCGGCCGGCCGGGTGACGGGACCCGACCGGCGGCGCTCGTGCGCGTGCCGGGTCGGCACCCGACGGAGGGTCCGGCGTGGTTAGGCTCGGGGCACGTTCGCCGGGACGATCCGGCACGGGTACGAGGAGACATCGTGGTCATGAAGTCCGGCATCAACCTCGAGACGCTCGACCGGTCGACGCGGCCGCAGGACGACCTGTTCAGGTTCGTCAACGGCACGTGGCTCGACACGACCGAGATCCCCGGCGACCGGGCCCGGTTCGGCACGTTCGACATCCTGCGCGAGGAGTCGACGTCGCGTGTTCGCGATCTCATCGAGGGCGCCGCCGCCGACCACGACAGCGCGCCGGGCACCCCGAAGCGCCAGGTCGGTGACCTCTACGCCAGCTTCACCGACACCGACCGGGTCGAGGAGCTCGGACTGACCCCGCTGCAGGCGATGCTGTCGGAGGTCGCCACCGTCATCGACGTCAGCACCCTCGGGGCTGCCCTGGGACGCCTCGAGCGCGACGGCGTCGACGGGCCGCTGCGCCACTTCGTGTCTCCTGACGAGCGCTCCCCGGAGGACTACGTCGTCTACCTCGAGCAGGGCGGGCTGGGCCTGCCCGACGAGTCGTTCTACCGCGAGGACAAGTACGCCGACATCCGCGCCGCCTACGTCGCGCACATCGGGCGGCTGCTCGGCCTCGCCGGCACCCCCGACGCGGAGGGCAAGGCCGCGCGCATCATGGCCCTCGAGACGCTTCTGGCGTCGTCGCACTGGGACAACGTCACCAACCGCGACGCCGTGAAGACCTACAACGCCCACACCCTCGACGAGGCGAAGGAGCTGGCTCCCCAGTTCCCTTGGGACGCCTGGCTGTCCGCGCTGCAGGCACCGGCCGGCTCGTTCGACAAGGTCGTCGTGCGCCAGCCCAGCTTCGTCGGTGCCCTCAGCTCCGCCCTGGAGTCGGTCGACATCGACGACTGGCGCGCGTGGCTGACGTGGCACGTGCTCTCGGAGTTCGCGACCCTGCTGCCCCAGTCGTTCGTCGACGAGGACTTCGACTTCTTCGGCCGCACCCTGTCGGGGCAGCCCGAGAACAAGGAGCGCTGGAAGCGCGGGGTGGCCGTCGTCGAGTCGTGCGTCGGTGAGGCGGTCGGTCAGCTGTACGCCGAGCGCTGGTTCCCGCCGGCGGCGAAGGAGCGCATGCAGGAGCTCGTCGGCAACCTCGTCGCGGCCTTCCGCAAGTCCTTCTCCTCGCTCGAGTGGATGGGGCCCGAGACCCGCGCGCAGGCCCTCGAGAAGCTCGACGCCTTCACCCCGAAGATCGGCTACCCCGACGTCTGGCGTGACTACTCCTCCATCGACATCGACCCCGCCGACCTCGTCGGCAACGTGCGGCGCAGCACGGCGTTCGAGGTCGACCGCAACCTCGGCAAGATCGGGGGCCCCATCGACCGCACCGAGTGGTTCATGCTGCCGCAGCACGTCAACGCGTACTACATGCCGTCGATGAACGAGATCGTCTTCCCGGCCGCGATCCTGCAGCCGCCGTTCTTCGACCTCGACGCCGACGACGCCGTCAACTACGGCGGCATCGGCGCCGTCATCGGGCACGAGCTCGGGCACGGCTTCGACGACCAGGGCTCCCGCTACGACGGCACCGGGGCGCTGCGCGACTGGTGGACCGAGGCCGACCGTGACCGCTTCGACGCCCTGTCGCAGCGGCTCATCGAGCAGTTCGACTCCTACACGCCGGCCGGGCTCGACGACTCCCACAAGGTCAACGGCAGCCTCACCGTGGGCGAGAACATCGGCGACCTCGGCGGCCTGCAGATCGGCTACTCGGCCTACCGCATCGCGACCGAGGGCACCGGCATGACCGAGCTCGACGGCTTCACCGGCCCGCAGCGCTTCTTCATCGGCTGGGCCCAGGTCTGGAAGGGCAAGGCGCGCGAGGCCGAGGCGATCCGCCTGCTCGCCATCGACCCGCACTCGCCGCAGGACGTCCGGGGCAACGCGGTGCGCAACCTCTCGGAGTTCCACGAGGCGTTCGCCGTCAAGCCCGGCGACGGCCTCTGGCTCGAGCCCGACGAGCGCGTCCGCATCTTCTGAGCAGGCACGACCCGAGGGGCGGTGACGACCGGTCGCCGCCCCTCAGCCGTCGAGCCGGAGCTTGAAGCCGACGTGTGAGGCCTCGAAGCCGAGCCGCTCGTAGAAGCGTCGGGCATCGGTGCGGCTGGCGTCGCTCGTCAGCTGCACCAGGGTGGCACCGAGCCGGCGCGACTCCTCGACGGCCCACGTGACGAGCTCGGTGCCGAGGCCGCTTCCGCGCTCGCCGTCGGCCACGCGTACGGCCTCAATGATGGTGCGCGTCGCGCCGCGTCGGGAGAGCCCGGGGATGACGGTGAGCTGGAGCGTGCCGACGACCGTGCCGTCGCGCTCGGCGACGACGAGGTGCTGCCCGGGGTCGGCCACTACCCGGTCGTACGCCGCGTGGTAGGTCTGGGTGTCGGCCGGGTCCTCGCGGCCCGCCCCGAGCGGGTCGTCGGCGAGCATGGCGACGATCGCCGGGACGTCGCCTCGCATCGCCCGGCGGATGGTCAGGCCGGTCACGCGGTCTCGGCCGTGCGCTTGAGCTGCGCGAGGCCCTTCTCGAGGTCCGGGCCGACGAGCTTCTCCATGGACCAGAACCTGCTCATGAGGCGCATCACGGCGTTCTGTGGACCGGTCATCGCCCACTCGACGCGAGTGCCGTCGCCGACCGGCGTCAGCGTGAAGTCCACCCGGTTGTGCGCCTTCATCGGGGCGGCGAAGAGCAGGTCGATGCCCACGTGACGGGGCTCGGACTCGAGGACCTCCATGCGGCCCTCGCCGGCCTTGCGGTTGCCCCTCCACGCGTAGACCGCGCCGGCGCCGGACGGGGCACCGGTGTACGTGCGGTCCATGGCCGGGTCGAGCCCCTCCCACGGCGACCACTTCTGCCACTCGTGGAAGTCGGAGAGCAGGGGCTGGATGCGTTCGGGCGGCGCCGCGATCGTCGTCTCGCGGGTGATGCGGAAGCTCTTGTCGGCCATGCCGGCATCCTGCCATCGGAGACCGACGGTGGGTGGCTCGACCTCGGTCGGGTTGGTGGACGTCACCTGAGTCCCATCTGTCCCTCTATCACCGACTCGATGCCTTTTCCGACGATTTGCCAGACGTGTGACGGGGGGCTCACTACGTTGTCAGCACGAGGAGTGTGTCGGATGTGGCTCGGGCAGGGATGGGCTCGCGGTGCGCTCCCTTCTGGGGAGAAACCATGGTGCGCAAGTCGATTCGTCGTGCCCTCGGAGCGGTTGTGGCGTCGCTCCTCGTCGTGGTCGGAGCGCTCTCCGGGCCGTCGCCCGCGTTCGCAGCCGACCCCGACCCCGGAGTCGACAAGGTGGTGGCGTTCCTCGGCGGAAGCGGTGGCACGGCCAACCTCGCCACCTGGACGCGTGGGCTCGCGACGATCGGTGCGTTCGGCAAGCAGCTGCCGTTCGTCGCAGCGAGCCCCGGAGGGCTGGCCGGCCTCGACGACCTCGTCGAGGAGGGCGTGACAGGGGCTCTGGCCGGCACGACGACCTGGGCCGACCTCGCGACGTCGGGGGAGTCGGTCAGCCTGCCCGGCGGCCGCACCGGGACGCTCGACATCACGGTCGACGACCTCGGCGAGGGCAAACGAGTCCACGTGAACCTCGTCGTCACCCGCACGGCCGCGCAGCAGGCTCTCGCCGTCAGCTCGGCGAGCCCGCGCGTCGAGCTCTCCTCGCCGAAGGGCGTCACCGCGACGGTCGAGGCGACGCTCTCGCTCTGGGTGGTCTGGACGGGCGCCACGACGAACAAGGTCTACCTGGCGAGCGACGCGGGCCACGCGCCGCGGGTCGACGTCGACGTCACCGCGCACCTGTCGGCAGCGGCGAAGGCCGCCGTCGGCATCCTCGGCGTGACGCTCAGCAGCACCGACTTCGCCGTCACGGCGCACGCGTACGCGAAGGTGGACGACCCGGACAACGACGGAGTACTGGCCTTCGACGGGGCGGGCACCGGTGACGGCGAGCTCGCCGACGGCTCGCTCGCGGGGCTCGTCTCGGCATCCCTCGACCCGACCGGGTCGCCCACACAGCCGGGCACCGCCGGCTCGGTGTCCGGCACCCTGCACGTCGCCGCCGACACGAGCGGCCTCGCAGGAGTGAGCTTCCCGACGAACGTCGCCGCCGACGTGACCGTCGCGTGGCCCGACATCGCGACCGGCACGCCGACGGTCACGGCCCCGACGCTCGCCGGCCTCGTCGGCAAGTTCCAGAACATGAGCCTGCGCGACCTCGCCGACGGACTGGCCCAGGTCGCGACTGCGCTGACCGGCATCCAGGCTGCCAGGTTCGACCCCGACGGCGCGGGACCGCTGCCCTCGACGGGCAACCTCGACCTGCCGTTCCTGCGCGGCACCGTGTCGGACGCGATCAAGGCCAACCAGGTGCTCGTCGACTTCCTCAAGGCCAACGTCGTCCAGGCTCCGGACCCGAACCAGCCCTCGCCGCCGGGCTTCGACGCCTCCACGGTGGGCAACCCGACCTTCGACTCGCTGCAGGACCTCGTCGCGAAGCTCAAGGCGGCGGGCATCGGCCTGGACAACCTCGCCTGGGACGCGGCCACGAGCAAGCTCGTCTTCCGGATGCGCATGGTCAAGGCCGCACCGTCCACCGGTGTCGCGATGGACGCGGGGGCTGCACGCACGTCGCGTCCGTCGGCCACCTACTCGGCCAGCGGCCTGACCCTGGACGACGGCACCCAGCCATGGCAGCCGAACCAGTGGGTCGGCATGCGCGTCATGGCCGGCACCTCGGCCGGAGAGATCACGGCCAACACGAAGAACTCGCTCACCGTGTCCGGTACCTGGATCGGCGGGCAGCCCTCTGCCAGCTCGCCGTTCGTCATCGTGGGCCCGGAGGCCCAGCTCGGCGCCGTCACCTTCGGAGACCAGCTCACCGACCAGCCCGGCGGCACCGGTCCGCGACGCGGCATCCTGCGGGCGAACTCCGCCCAGACCTTCGCGACGGTCAAGCCGTCGTTCGCCGCGGACCTGACGCTCGTGCTCGACCTGCAGGACCCGAAGACCGGCAACGACTGCATCGGCTTCGAAGGCAACACGAAGGCCTGCCCGTTCGCGCAGACGACCGGCGCGTTCTCGACCAACGTCACCTCGCTGCCGCTCGGCCCCGACCGCATCATGGTGCGCACCGGCAGCCCCCTGCTCACAGCGGACTTCCCGATCGACACCGCGGTCGACCTCACCGCCAACGCCGGCTTCTTCCAGGTGCGGCTCAAGGGATCGCTGTCGGTGTGCAACAGCTCCGCCCCGGCCGACTGCTCGGCTGCAGGCACCGGCCACATGCTCTCCATCGGCCTGAAGCAGGCCGGGGACGCCCAGCACGACCTCCGGCTGCGCGACTTGTTCGCGACCCTCGTCACCGACACCCCGACCGGCACGAGCAACGCCGGCGACCTTCTCGACGTGGACCTGGCCGTGCGGGCGAGCGCCGACCTCAAGGCCTCGATCCCGGACGCCGACGGGTTCCTGCCCGCCGGCACGGACGTCGGGCTCTCCGCGCACTGGAACGACCTGACCAAGCTCAGCGGCAGCGACGGTCCGCAGCTCGACCTCAGCCGACTCAGCCGGATCTTCGCCCTCGACATCAAGCCCGGCTCCCAGGCCGAGCTCTTCGCGATCGTCCTGAAGACGCTCCAGACGATGGCGGCCCAGCTCGCCGACGCGCAGCCCGGAGGCGCAACGGGCATCTACAGCCGTGAGATCCCCGGCACCGGCACGTCGCTGCGCGACCTCATGCGGCGTGACGCGTCGGGCGTCGGCTCCGACGTGAACTACGGCACGAACACCCTTCAGCACGTGGGGCGTACGTTCGACGCGTCCTTCGTCGGGCGCACGGTCGTCGTCGGCACGCAGGTGGCCGTCGTGGCCTCCGCGTCAGGGGACACCGTGACGCTCACCGAGCCCTGGACGACCAGGCCTGTCGACGACACGGCATACGCCTTCCGCTCACCGCTCGACGACGCCATCGACGTGCTCTCGTTGCACCCGCCGCAGAACATGCAGGACCTCGTGAAGGTGCTCGACGACCGCCTCGGCGCGGGCGCCCTGCACTTCCGCTACCTCGACGACGGGGGCACCCCGAACGTCGTGCTCGACCTGGACTGGAAGCGCGACTTCCGCACGAGCACGCCGCTGCGCCTCGACCTCGGTGGCGACAAGTCGCTGGTCACGGCCGCCGCGACCGGCCAGGGCTCCGCTCACGTCACCGGCGGCGTCAAGGTCGGCCTCGTCGTGCCGCTCGCACCGGGCACCGGTCCCGACGACGCGGCCTCGCTGAAGGTGCTCGCCGACTCGAAGGTCAGCATCGCCGCCGACGCCGGCTTCACGGGGCGTGCCGCCGGCACCATCGGCCCGTTGACCGTGTCGGCCGGCGACCCCGCCGGGGACCCGGCCAAGCAGGCGAAGCTGAAGGCCAACCTCAGCCTCGAGCTGTCCGACGCGGGGGCCGCGGCGAACACGCCGGTCAGCTTCTCCACCTTCCTGTCCGGCCTCGACGTCGGCTTCAACGCCTCGAACACTCCCGTCGACTGCGGCGAGGGCCTGACCACGCCGCTCATGGTCTGCGGCCTCATCCCGCTCTACGCCACCGTCTCGGGCGGCCCGACCACCTCGCTCGGCTCGGTGGCCCTTCGCCTGCAGGACTCGACCGACCCCGCGACCCTGCTCGACCTCTCCGGCAACCTCCCGGCCCCGGACGCCGCGGAGCAGCGCTTCGAGCTGCCCGACCTGTCGGCCGCCTTCGCCAACGCCTTCGCCGACTTCACCCAGATCGGCCCCGGCCTCGACGGCTACCTCGAGAAGATCGAGCAGTCGATGCGCCTCGCGACCTTCGACGGCAAGCTGCCCTTCGTCGGCAAGGACCTCCAGCAGGGCGCCGACTCCGTCGGACGCCTGCGTGCCGAGATCAGGTCCAAGCTCGGGAACGTCCCGGCGAGCCCGAAGGAGGCCAAGGACTACGTCAACACCAAGATCGCCGAGGCGATCACCGCGGCCGGCCTGCAGAAGACGAGCCTCACGGTGGACTACGAGTGCAAGGCGAAGCTCGAGCCCACCGCGGCTCCGACGCTGGCGGCGACGCCGTCGACGACCGGCTCGACGACGTGGCGCTACGAGGTCGTCGCGAGCCAGGGCTCCGGCGCCGGCACCGACGGCGACACCGTGGCCTCGCCCCCGAGCGCCGCGACGACGACGTCGTGGACGACCCTCGGCGGCGGCAACTCGATCAAGGTCTCGTGGACGAAGACGAACGGGGCCACGAAGTACAAGGTGCTGCGCAGCAAGGACGGCGGCGCGTACCAGCTCGTCAAGGTCGTCGACGCGGCCTCGGGCAGCGCGCAGTCCTACACCGACGACGGCACCGCGACGGCCTCGGCCTACACGCCGGTCACGACGAAGCCCATGCTCGTCGACTGCCCGACGACGAGCATCAACGGCGTCAACCTCTCCTTCGACGTCAAGGCCGGCACGGTGACGCCCGACGACGGCTGCGTGCCCGGGTCCGGCTGCCTCGGCGACGGCAAGAAGCTGCCGCTCGACATCGGCATCCCGGGCCTGGCGCTCAAGGCCGGCGACGACGCCGCCATCACCTACGGCCTCGGCCTGCAGCTGCACGTCAAGGCCGGCATCAACACCGACGACGGCTTCGTCATCTACACCCACGACAGCTGGCAGGACGGCGCCCCCGCACCCGAGTTCGGTCTCGGGGCACGCTTCGACATGCCGGCCACGATGAGGGCCCAGCTCGCCTTCCTCGACATCGACGTCAGCAAGAACGGCACGGCGCCGCTCTTCGCCGGCGCGTTCCTCGTCGACCTCAGGTCCCGAGACACGACGGAGACGGCCGACAGCGTGCTGACGATCGGCGACCTCGCCAAGGGTGACGCGTCGTCCCTCTTCGGCATCTCGCTCACGGCGAAGATCAAGGCCGACTGGCTCGTCAAGGCCTCGGTCGACTCGGTGTTGCCCGGGGTCCAGGCGAACTTCGTCCTCGGGTGGGAGTTCTCGAACAAGGACCTCAAGCACCTCGGGGCGCCGAACATCGAGTTCAAGGACGTCGCGATCGACGCCGGCGGATTCCTGTCCAACCTCCTCGGCCCGGTGCTCAAGAAGGTCAAGTCGGTCACCGGCCCGCTCCAGCCGGTCATCGACACCCTCTACGCGCCGATCCCGGTGCTGTCCGACCTCAGCAGGATGGCCGGCGGCGGAGACGTCAGCCTGATCACCCTGGCCAAGACGTTCAACACGCTCGCCGGCGGTCCGAAGCTCGACTTCGTCGACAGGATCGCGGCCCTGACGACGCTCATCAACAACCTGCCGGACTGCGGTGGTGGCGCCGGCGACCCGACCTGCCTCATCCCGATCGGGAGCTTCACCGTCAGCGGCGACAAGGCCCTCGACACCGACGTGTCACCGACGAGCAGCCTGGCCCCCGGCACGGCCAGCTCGCTCATCAAGACCGCCTCGGCCGCCAGCAAGGACGACGTGAAGAACGCCCTCAACACCAAGGGCGGCAAGGGCAACGTGTTCGGCTCCGGCAGCAGCGCCGGCAGTGCGAACAAGTCCGGCTTCACCTTCCCGATCCTCGACGACCCGGCCTCGGTCTTCAGCCTGCTCATGGGCAGCGACGTCTCGCTCGTCGAGTTCGACAGCGGGCCGCTGACGCTCGGCTTCACCTGGCGCCAGGCCTTCGGGCCCGTCTACGCGCCGCCGCCCGTCATGGTGACGCTCTCCGGCTCGGCGTCGGTGACGTTGCGCTTCATGGCTGGGCTCGACACCGCCGGCATCCGGTATGCCGTGGAGGCGGCCCGGGCGGGCACGTCCGTCGACGCCGTCAAGCTCCTCGACGGGCTCTACTTCAAGACCACCGACGCGAACGGCGTGCCGGTCCCCGTGGTGCGGCTCGACGGCGAGATCGCCGCGGGCGCAGCGGTGACGGCCGTCATCATCACCGTCGGCCTCGAGGGCGGGTTGCACCTGACCATCGGCTTCCACTGGAACGACCCGAACAACGACGGAAAGTTCCGCGTGAGCGAGTTCCTCCACGCGGCGGCCAACAACCCGCTGTGTCTCTTCACGACCACGGGGCGCCTGAGCCTCTTCCTCCGCCTCTACGTGACGCTCGGCTTCTCGCCGTTCAGCGTGTCGTTCTCGATCAACATCGCGGACATCACCCTGCTCGACTTCACGGCGAAACCGAACTGCGAGCCACCGCCGCCACGCTTGGGCGGCACGACCGGTGACACGCTCGTCGTCTTCGCCGGACGGTTCGGCACCGACGCGGCACGAGGCACGCCGTGGGGCAACACGGCGGACACGGAGACCGACACGGTCAGGGTGACCGCGCTCCACTTCGCCCAGAAGCCGGGCGACGACGCGGGCACCAACCCCGACTTCGACGGGTTCAAGGTGCAGATGCTCGGTGAGACGCGCGAGTACCTCGACGCCGGCCTCAAGAGGGTCGTCGTCGACGGGCGGGGCTCCTCGACGCCGCTCGCCGTGAGCTTCGTCGGTGACGGCAAGAAGGACGCGAACCCGTCGTCGTCGACGACGCAGGCCGACCTGTCGGTCTTCGACAGGGACGCCGTCGTCTTCGGCACCCCCGGCAAGGACCAGATCCAGACGGGCACGGGCAGCTCGTGGGTCGACGGAGGTGCCGGCGACGACCGCATCGTCACGGCCGACGCCGTGGGCAAGGTCGCCCGGGTCGCAGGTGGGACCGGCGCCGACGCCATCACGACCGGCCAGGGCGCCGACCTCGTCTCGGGAGACGGCGCTCTGCCGCAGCACCCGCTCGAGGTCACGGCCGCCCTCAACCCCGTCGACGTCGACAACGCCAAGGGCTCGGTCACCTCGGTCAAGCTCGCCGACATCGTCGACTGGACGAAGCTCGACGTCGACCCGACCCAGGGCGACCAGGGCAGCGGCGGCGCCGACGTCGTCAGCGTCGGCCTCGGCAGGAACAGGGCCAACGGTGGCCCGGGCGACGACAAGATCGGCGTCGCGTCCGACCGACCCGGTGCGACGGCCGGCACCACGATCCGCTCCGACGGCAACGTCCTCATCGGTGGCCTCGGCAGCGACTCGGTCACCGGCGGCTCCGGGCCCGACACGATCTACGCCTCCACCGAGGGGACCTTCGGCGTCGACGCCGCGGGCACCGCCGACACCCTGACCACCCCGTCGGGCAAGCCGTCGATCCCGAACATCATCGAGACCGGCTCCGGCGACGACCAGGTCTGGGGCAGTGCCGTCGAGGACATCGTCACGAGCCACTCGAAGAGCGGTGAGCACGCGCGAGCCGTCGGCGGCGGTGGCCACGACGCCCTCGTCGGGGGCTACGGCACCGACGCCCTCTTCGGCGGGCCCGGTGACGACTACGTCATCGCCGAGCCGAGCCAGGTCGGGGCCCGTGGCCTCGACGCGGCCGGAAACGCCCGTGGACCGGACGTCGTCGAGGGAGTCGACTTCGGGGCGTACCGCGCCGTGACCCACCTGCCGATCCCGGCCGGCGAGGCCTCGTCGCGCAAGACGCTCGTCGGCGGCCTCGGCAACGACCACGTCATCGGCGGCGACGGTCCGGCGACGGTCTTCGGCGACACCCTCCGCGACGCGGACACCCTCGACGCCGCGAAGGACGAGACGTGCCGTCCCGGCAGTCCCGTCACGAGCGACCCCGCTCCCGAGGGCACCTCGGCCGCCGGTGGTGACGGCAACGACCTCGTCCTCGGCGGGGCCGGCGTCGACACCATCTCGGCCGGCGGCGCGAGCGACCGCGTCCTCGCCGGCGGCGGAGCCGACCTCGTCTGCGGCCAGGAGGGCGCCGACGTCCTCTCCGGGGGCGACGACGCCGACCGCGTCTGGGGCGGCAGCGGTGACGACCGCGGCTACGGCGACGCCGGGGACGACCTCGTCTTCGGCAACACCGGCCAGGACCAGCTCTACGGCCAGGCGGGCACCGACGTCGTCGAGGGCGACAACGGCTCCGACCGCATCAGCGGCGGCGACGGAGACGACGTCCTCTACGGCGGCACCCGTGCGGCGGGCCGTGCCGACGTCGGGCCAGCAGACGCCGGCGACACGATCTCCGGCGACACCGGCGACGACGTCATCATCGGCGACAACGGCACGGTCGACGACCCGACGAGCACCACTGATGCCCAAGCGATCCCGTACGACCTCGACGGGCTGACGCCGTCGGCCGGCCGCGGCGACGTCATCTACGGTGGCGTCGGCGACGACACGGCATACGGCGGCCTCGGCGGCGACGCCGTCAACGGAGGAGACGACGCCGACCACCTCGAGGGCAACAACGGCTCGGACGTCGTCCACGGTGACGCGGGCGAGGACGAGATCGTCGGCGGGTCCTTCCAGCAGCCGAGCACCGGTGTCGGCCGTCCCGACGAGGGCGACCAGCTCCACGGCGACGCCGGTCCCGACCTCATCGCCGGCGACAACGCCGTCGTCGAGTCGGGTGTCGCCGCGGCGGACGCGACGCCGGTCACTCGGATGCGGGGGTTCTCACGCACGCACCGGGTGACGCTGCTCGACCTCGGCACGAGCCCGGTCCTCGCCAACTCCGGGGCCGACCAGGTCTTCGGCGGCGACGGCCAGGACGTCGTCCTCGGCCAGAGCGGCACCGACCGGCTCAAGGGCGACGGAGGCGACGACTACGTCGAGGGCGGTCCCGACACCGACTGGGTCGAGGGCGACCTCGGCGACGACGACCTCGTCGGTGGCAGCTCCACGCCCTCCGGCGGCAGCGGCCCGACGACGGCCGGCCAGCCCGACACCGACGACGCCGTCTTCGGCGGCCCCGGTGACGACGTCGCGCTCGGTGACAACGGTCAGGTGCTCCGGCCGGTGGCCGGCCAGGCGCCCAGCTCGGTCACGGTGCGTCTCGGCAGCACCACCGGCACCGCGATGACGCCCCGCGTCATCCAGCCGTGGGACCTCGGCGCGAGCCCGCTGACGACGCCCTCGGCGTCGCTCTACGGCTTCGACCGTGTCTCCGGCGGCGACGGGGTGGACGTGCTCCTCGGGCAGGACGGCAACGACGCGGTCACCGGCGACGCCGGCGCCGACCACGTCGAGGGCAACGGCGGCACCGACCAGCTCTTCGGTGACCTGCCGTTCGGCCAGGCGTCGACCCACGGCACCACGGTCGCGGCGCTCGCGGCGACCTGGCCCGGGTCGGCGAGCCCGACCGCGCTGCTGCGCGGCACGAGCTCGGTGCCCGGACAGGACGACGTCATCGGCGGCAGCACGGCAGCCGGGTTCCGCGACGGCTCCGACGTCATCGAGGGCAACGGCGGCGACGACGTCGTCCTCGGCGACAACGGCTCGCTCCTGCGCACCCTGCAGGGCGGCGCCGGCGCCCGGTCCGAGAAGGTCTACGCCGACCGCTACCCGGACGGTGCGGTGCCCTCGGACGCCACGGCGTCGCGCACCCACGACCCGGCGCTGCCCGGCCCGAGCACCCGCTTCTGCACGACCACCCAGGCGACGTGCGAGGTGAGCGGGGCCTTCGGCGCCGACGTGCTCTGGGGCGACGACGGCAACGACGGAATCTGGGGCCAGGACGGCGACGACGTCATCTCCGGCGGCTTCGGCGACGACGACCTCTACGGCGAGCTCGGCGACGACCGCATCGGCGGCGACAGCGGCCGTGACGCGATCGTGGGCGACCGCGGCGGCATCGTGAACCAGCTCCTGAGCGCGGGCGACAGCCCGGCCCAGGGCTCGGTGACGCTGAACAGCCCGCCCAAGGAGACGTTCACGGCGTTCCCGCGCGGCGCGTACGACCGCCGGGTCGACCTGCTCCACGACGTCGACGGCGACCAGTGGGTCGGTGCCTCGACCGACGCGGCCATGCCGCACAACGGCATGGACGAGGGCGGACGCGACCTCATCCGTGGCGGCTCGGGCGACGACGCCATCCACGCCGGCCACGGCGACGACGTGGTGAACGGCGACAGCGGTGGTGACGACGTCTTCGGTGGCGACGGCGAGGACATCCTCTGGGGCGGCCAGGGCTGTGACGCCGTGCTCGACGCCGCGACGCCCGACTGCCTCGTGAACGGCGTCTTCACGCCGAGCTCGCGCGGCGCCGACGACCGGTTCGTCGACCACCTCTTCGGTGGCGCGGGCGAGCCCGACGTGTCGAAGCAGGACGTGCTCGGCTCCGACCTGCTCGACGTGCGGCCGCGGGGGTCCTACGCCCCGGGCAGCGGCTGCACGCTCGGCGACTGGCCGCTGACGACCGGCACGAAGAAGAGCGTCGTCACGGTCGACCCGTGCCTGTGGTTCGAGATGACGGGCCTGGCCGACGCCGACCCGGCCAACGACAACCACCACCAGGGCACCGACTGGATCTACGGCGGCTGGGACCGCGACGTGCTCCAGGGCGACGTGACGGCCAACGGGCCCAACCCCGGCGACCGGCTCATCGACTGGAACGGCGCGTACAACCTGTTCACCCACTGCAACGCGGCGTACGGCGGCTTCAACGACGTGCGCGGTCACTCCCCGGCCATGCAGTCGTGGCTGCAGCAGCTGGCATGGTCGTCGAGCGCCGGCCGTCCCAGCACGGACGTGACGACGGACGGCACCTCGGCCTTCCGCGAGCTCGCCATGGTCTACCCGGGCCAGAACGAGCACGGGTCGGGCGCCGCCTACCCGGGCACACCGGGGCACTTCGACGAGACGGCCTGCACACCCTGACCGGTCCCCTCCGCACGGACGCCCCCACCCGAAGGCGGGTGGGGGCGTCCTCGTCCACGCGGTGAGCGAGCCGCGGTCAGGCGGGCGGTGCGATGTCCTGCTGCGACGGGAGCTGGTCCTGGCGCACGATGCCCACGGGGCAGGTCATGCCGTTGGGCCCGTGGTTGCAGTAGCCGCCGGGGTTCTTGTGCAGGTAGCCCTGGTGGTAGTCCTCGGCGAGGTAGAACGGCCCGGCGTCGTCGGCCGAGCGGATCTCGGTCGTGATCTGCCCGTAGCCGTTGTCGTCGAGCACCTTCTGGAACGCCTCGCGCGTGGCCTCGGCGGCGAGCCGCTGGCCCTCGGTGGTCCAGTAGATCGCCGAGCGGTAGGCCGTGCCGATGTCGTTTCCCTGGCGGTTCGCCGTCGTGGGGTCGTGGTTCTCCCAGAACGCCTTGAGCAGCAGCTCGGGCGACGTGCGCTCGGGGTCGTAGACGACGCGTACGGTCTCGGCGTGACCGGTGCGGCCGGTGCACGTCTCCTCGTAGGTCGGGTTGGGCGTGTAGCCGCCCATGTAGCCGGCGGCCGTCGACACGACGCCGTCCTGCCGCCAGAAGATCCGCTCGACGCCCCAGAAGCAGCCCATGGCGACGTAGAGCACCTCCGATCCCTCGGGCCACGGTCCCTCGATCGGGGTGCCGAGCACGACGTGGGTCGGGTCCACCTGGAACGGGCGCTCCGCGCGGCCGGGTAGGGCCTCGTCGCGAGCGGGCATGTGGGTCTTCCTACCGAGTCCGAACACCATTCCAGTGTCACATCCTTTGTGTGGGGCGGGTCGTTCGCCCCTTCAACGCTCGAGCCCCCTCCCGTATGCCGCCACGTCCGGCTCGTGGACCCGTCGCGTGTGCGGTGGGCGGGGCCAGGACCCGGCCCACCGCTCGCGCGAGTCGCCTGGTGGGCCGCGTGCGGCTCAGGCCCAGTCGACGAGCCGGCACCGTCCGTCGCGAGCCGCCACGACTCGGTCGACGAGGTGGCCCACCGCGACGACGTCGCGGAAGCCGGCCGCGACGTCGGTGACCTGCACGGACCGGTCCGCCGCCTCACGGGCCCCGACCACGGCCACCACAGCGACGCGTCGCCGGCGGGCCTCGCGCACGCGCGAACCGAGGGAGTCGTCGCAGCCGAGCCCCACGCGTACGCCCTGGGCGCGCAGCGCGTCGACGAGCTCTCCGGCGGCGTCGTCCTGCTCGGCCGACACGGGCAGCACCGCGACCTGGACGGGCGCGAGCCACAGCGGTAGCCGCCCGTCGTAGCGCTCGAGCAGGGCGGCGGTGACGCGCTCCATCGAGCCGACGGTGCCGCGGTGCACCATGACGACGCGGTGCCGCTCCCCGTCCTCACCGTGGTAGGTCAGGTCGAAGCGCTCGGGCTGGTTGAAGTCGACCTGCACGGTGGCGATGGTCTCCTCGTGGCCCCGGGAGTCGAAGACCTGGAGGTCGACCTTCGGGCCGTAGAAGGCGGCCTCGCCCGGCGCCTCGACGAGGGGAAGGTCGTAGCCGTCGAGGACCTCTCGAGCCGACACGCGCAGGGCGTCCTGCGCGGTGCGCCACTGCTCCTCGGTGCCCAGCCACGCGTCGGAGTCGTCGCGCATCGACAGGCGCGCGTGGTGCACCGGAAGGCCGAGGACGCGCTGGGCCTCCAGGGCCGCGCGCAGGCCACGAGCGACCTCCGCCCCGGTCTGGTCGGGCCGGCAGAACACGTGGGTGTCGTCGAGGCTGATCTGGCGCACGCGGTTCAGGCCCGAGAGCACGCCTGAGCGCTCGGCCCGGAACATCGGCGCGAGCTCGTTGAGCCGGATCGGCAGCTCCCGGTACGAGTGGCTGCGGGCCCTGTAGACAAGGGCGTGGTGCGGGCAGTTCGCCGGCCGCAGCACCACCTCCTCGTCACCGAGCCGCAGGGTGGGGAACATGTCGTCCTCGAACTTGGCCCAGTGGCCCGAGCGCTCGAAGAGGGCGCGCTTGCCGAGCACGGGTGTGTGCACGTCGACGCAGCCGTCGGCATGGGCCAGGTCCTTGGCCAGACGCTCGAGCTCGCGGCGGATGACGGACCCGCCCGGGAGCCACAGGGGCAGTCCGGCGCCGGCGAGCGGGTCGGTGGCATAGACGTCGAGGTCGTGGCTGAGGTCGCGGTGGTCGGACATGTGGGTCTCCTCGTGGCCGAGTCGACCCGGAGACGACGCACGCCCCGGAGTCGACTCCGGGGCGTGGTGTGCAGTGGGTGCTAGAGCAGCAACAGTGCGCCGGAGGGGTCCGGCGTCGTCGTCTGCTGTGAGCGGTGCATGTGTCGAGGGTAGGGCGGGCGCGCCGCTGCGGCAACGGGATTGCGGGCTGGAGCCCACCGACGAGGTACGCCGCTCGGCGGGCCGACGACAAATTGCTGGCCCACGGGGTGGGGTGGTCGACAGACTCGGGCCCGTGAGCGACGACCTCGACATCAGACCGATCGACCTGCTCGACCCGGCGCAGGAGCCCGCCGCCCGCGAGTGGATCGACGTCCACGCCGCCGTCCAGCGCGACCTCTTCGGGGAGCGGGGGAGCGCCTGGACCCTCGAGGAGATCCGCGGCTTCCACCGCTCGCCGACGGGGCGCCGGGTCGCCCGCGCCGCCTGGGTCGGAGACCGCCTCGTCGGTGCTCTCGAGGTGCGGATGCCGACGACCGACAACCTCGACCTCGCGCTCGTGTGGCTGTCGGTGCACCCTGACCACCGGCGGCGGGGCCTGGGTGATGCCCTGCTCCGTGAGGGAGAGGCCATCGCCGGAGCGCACGGCCGCGGCACGCTCATGGGGGAGACGGAGTGGGCCGCTGGTGCCAACGACGATGCGGAGGCGTTCGCGGCCCGACACGGCTATGCCGTCGGGCAGACGATGGTCCGCAGCGCGATGCCGCTGCCCGCGGACCGCGAACAGCTGGCGCTGCTCGCCACGGCCGACGACGACTACGCCGTCGAGTCGTTCGTCGACCAGATCCCCGAGTCGTGGCTCGACGACCGCGCCGTGCTCCAGCAGCGGATGAGCACGGACGCACCGCTCGACGACCTCGTGCTCGAGGAGGAGGCGTGGGATGCCGACCGGCTGCGCGAGTCCTTCGCCCGCACCCTCGACTCGGGTCGACGCGTCGTCGAGTCCGCGGCCCGGCACAGGGCAACCGGCCGGCTCGTGGCGTTCACGACCATCGCGGTCTCCGCGGGCAGCCCCGACCTCGGGTTCCAGCAGGACACCCTCGTGCTCGAGGAGCACCGTGGTCACGCACTCGGCTTGCGACTCAAGGCCGCCAACGCGTTGCGCCTCATGGACGAGCTGCCCGAGGTGACCTCGGTGCGCACGTGGAACGCGGCCAGCAACACGCACATGCTCGCCGTCAACCAGCGGCTCGGGTACGCCGTCGAGGGCTACAGCCGCGAGTGGCAGAAGCAGACAGGGAAGAGCGAATGAGCTTTCAGGTCAAGGAGATCGAATGCGAGCGGCTGACCTCTTCGTGCGAGGACCGGGAAGTGGGCCAGGCCGCTGTGAAGGGTCGCCTGCGGGGGTGACCGGCAGAACCTCTGCCGGGTTACCCGCGAGGGGTCGCTGGGGGACCATGAGGTACTAGGACCAAAGCCCGATGGCGTCGGAGGGGGCCCAGGCCGCACCGTTGGACCAGAGCATCCGCACACGACCCCGAACCCGGGAACGGTGCCCTGAAGAGGAGACCCGATGAGACGACTCACCGTTGCAGCGGTGGCAGTGGCCGCCTTCATCCCAGCTGCCCTGGGACTGATCGGCAACAGCTCGTTCGCGCAGAGCATCCCCACCTACGTGCCCCCGTCGGCAGAGCTGGTCACCGAGCTCGGCGACGACAGCGCCCGTACCGTCAGCACCCCCAGCGGTACGCCGAGCGTCACCCGCACCACCGAGGCGGGCGACGACAAGGGCGGCGAGCGTCCCCGCGCCACTCGCACCGAGGCCGGCGACGACCGCGGTTCGCACGTCGAACCGGGCGACGACCGCGGCTCGCACGCCGAACCCGGCGACGACCACGGCGGGTCGTCGAACCGCGGCTCCGGATCCTCGGGGTCGGGTTCTTCCGGTACCTCCGGGTCGTCCTCCTCGGGCTCCCGGGTCTCGGGCTCACGGGTCTCAGGGTCCGCGACCACCCTGACGACCGATGACCACGGCGGCCGTTCCGGTTCGTCCTCCTCCGGCTCGTCCGGCTCCTCCCGCTCGTCAGGTCGCCACGGCGGTGACGACTCCGGGACCGACGACCACTGACCATGAAGGCGACCGAACGCTCGGGCACCGGGAGCACGCTCCCGCTGCCTGGGGCGGCGCTCCGACCGGTGGATCCCCCACCACCGCTCGCGCCGCAAGCCGTCGGCGAGCGACCCCACCAGAACCTCCCCCTCTGGTGGACGCTCGCCGACGGCGTCGCGCCCGCGACCGTCCAACCGCTGCCGAGCCGTCGACGGATGCTGCTCCAGCTCGGGTTCGCAGCGCTCGCCGTCTTCGCGCTCGTCGTCGTCGGCACCTCCTTCGCCGCCAGCCGCCTCGCGGAGCGGCAGGTGCTCAACGACGTCGCGCACCGCACCAACCTGATGGCGCTCGCCGTCATCCAGCCGGCTCTCGACGACGCCCTCCTCAAGGGAGACCGCGAGGCGTTCGACGCGTTCGACACGATCGTGCGCGAGCGGGTGTTGCCCAACGGCATACGGCGCGTCAAGCTCTGGACCACGGACGGCACGATCGTCTACTCCGACGTGCCGACGCTCGTCGGCAAGCACTACGAGCTCGACGAGGAGCAGCTGAACACCCTCGCGCATCCCAGGACGCAGGCCGAGGCAACCGACCTCGACCGCTCCGAGAACGAGTTCGAGCGCGGCGACGGCAAGCTGCTCGAGATCTACCGCCCGGTGTGGACACCGTCGGGTCATGAGCTGCTGTTCGAGGTGTACGGCGAGTACGGACCGGTGCAGGAGCGCGCCTTCGACCTCTGGCGGGGACTCGCGGGGGTGCTCGCCACGAGCCTGCTGCTCCTGCTGGTTCTCATGGTTCCCGTCATCTGGCGGCTGCTCGACCGGCTCGACGCGGCCCAGCACCAGCGCGAGGCGCTGCTCCGCCGTGCCGTCGACGCCTCTGCCCGCGAGCGGCGCCGCATCGCCGCGGACCTGCACGACGGGCCGGTCCAGGACCTCGTCGGAAGCTCGCTCGCTGTCAGCGGGGCGGCCGAGGCCGAGCGGGCGGCGGGACGCACCGCGCTCGCCTCGACGATCACCGAGGCAGCCTCCACCGTCCGGGCGAGCGTCGCGAGCCTGCGGTCGCTCCTCGTCGACATCTACCCCGAACGGCTGGCCGACGCCGGGCTGTCGACGACGCTGACCGACCTGGCTCGCCCCCTCTCAGGCCGCGGGGTCGAGGTCGACGTGGACGTCGACGAGGCGTTGGCGGCCCGGCTCAGCGAGGTGGCCCAGCAGCTGACGCACCGCGTGGCGCGCGAGTGCCTGCGCAACGTCGTGCGCCACGCCGACGCCCGCCACGTCACGATCACGCTCGCCGCCAACGACGAGGACCCCGACCACCCGGTGCTCCTGAGCGTGGAGGACGACGGGATTGGCTTCGATCCCGACATTCTCCCGCGACTTGAGGGACACTTCGGGATACGGGTACTCACCGACCTCGCCTCCGAGGTCGGTGCCGTGCTCCGTGTGAGCTCGTTCCGCGGTCGAGGCACCACGTGGCAGCTCGCCCTACCCGTGGAGGAGGTTCGATGACCACCGTCGTCGTCGTCGACGATCATCGGCTCGTCCGCGCGGGCCTGCGCACCATCATCGACGCGAGCGACGACCTCAGCGTGGTCGGCGAGGCGGCCGACGGGGCCGAGGCCGTGGGTGTGGTCCTCGACGTCAGGCCCGACGTCGTGCTCATGGACCTCTCGATGCCCGGCGTCGACGGCGTCGAGGCCATCCGGCGGCTCAAGGCCGCCGGCGTGCCCGCCCCCGTCGTGGTCCTCACGTCCTTCGCCGAGGCCGAGCGCGTGCGCGCCGCCCTCGAGGCGGGGGCGGTCGGCTACCTGCTCAAGGACAGCGAGCCCCGCGACGTCCTCGACGCGGTCCGGGCGGCGTCGGCGGGCCACGCCCCCCTCGACCCCCGCGTGACCAGGGCGTTGCTGCCGTCCACGAGCCGTGACGCCGCCGGTTCGCCCGCCCTCAGCGGCCGCGAGCGCGAGGTGCTCGCGCAGGTCGCCCGCGGCCTGGCCAACAAGCAGATCGCGCGCAGCCTCGGCATCAGCGAGCGCACCGTCAAGGTGCACCTCGGCAACGTCTTCCGCCAGATCGGCGTCGGCGACCGCACGTCTGCCGCCCTCTGGGCCCGCGACCACGGCGTCGCCTGAGGTCTCCGCCCCGGGCCGTCCCGGGCCGTCCCGGTGCCGTCCCGGTGCCGTCCCGGGGGCCGTCACCGTGCGGCCGCCCTCGTCACGGGCGCCGGCGCTCAGCGCCCGAGCAGGCGCGCCCTGTCGACGGACCGCTCGACCACGGTCGCCATGCCGGCGTCGTTCGGGTGGAAGCGGTCCGACGCGAGCCGACCCCACCACGAGCGTGGCCCCTCGCGGCGCATGTCCACGAGCACGACCCGACCCGCGGCCGCGCGTTCCCGGAGCATCCTGTCGACGTCGCGCGCCTCCCGGTGCGGGTTGGGCAGGTTCGAGACGACCGCGCCGTCGGGCAGCCGGTCGAGCAGCTCGGCGAAGCGCTGCACGAGCAGTCGACGGTGGCGCCGCAGCACCACGTCGTTGGAGCCGGCGACCACCGTGACGAGGGCGGCCGGCCCGTCCGCAGTCAAGTCGGCCAGCGCCGGCAGCTGGCGCTCGAGGAGGTCCTCGACGCGCGCCCCGTTGACGGCGAGGTTGACGAGCCGATGGTGCCACCCCCGCTCCTCGAACCGCCGGCTCAGCTGCCCCACCCACCCGCGGTCGGGGGCGCCCGCGCCGATGCCGAGGGTCATGGAGTCACCGAGCGCGACCCACAGCGGCTCCGCGCCACGCGCGGCCACGCGGTTGTGCGCGCGCCACCAGGCGGCATACGGCTCGACCTGCTCCTGGACCGCGCGGATGCCGGGGAACGTTGCCGAGAGTGCGGACAGTACCGGCCCGCGGGGGCGCACGCCGCGGTTGGGGTAGTCGAAGTCGTCGCCCACGCCCGCAGCATCGCAGACGAGCCCGTGGGCATAGGCTCGGCACCATGTCTGACGAGCACGGTTTCTCCACTCGCGCCATCCACGCCGGCCAGGAGGCCGACCCGCTGACCGGCGCGGTGGTCACCCCGATCTACCAGGTGTCCACCTACAAGCAGGACGGCATCGGCGGCTTCCGCAACGGCTACGAGTACAGCCGCTCGGCCAACCCGACCCGCACCGCCCTCGAGGAGTGCATCGCCGCGCTCGAGGGTGGCGGTCGCGGCTTCGCCTTCGCCTCGGGCCTCGCCGGCCAGGACACCGTGGCACGCGCGCTGCTCGTGCCCGGCGACCACGTCGTCGTGCCCAACGACGCGTACGGCGGCACCTACCGCTACTTCAACAAGGTCGCGAAGCCGCAGGGCGTCGAGCACTCGATCGCCGACATGGGCGACCTCGAGTCCGTGCGCGCCGCCCTCCGCCCCGGCACGACGAAGATGGTCTGGGTCGAGACCCCGACCAACCCGCTCCTCGGCATCGCCGACATCGCGGCCATCGCCGAGGTCGCCCACGACGCAGGTGCGGTCCTCGTCGTCGACAACACCTTCGCGACCGCCTACCTGCAGAGCCCGCTGGCACTCGGCGCCGACATCGTCACGCACTCGACGACGAAGTACTCCGGCGGCCACAGCGACGTCGTCGGTGGCGCCGTCGTGACGGCGCGGAGCATCGCGGTGCCAGGGTTCGAGGACGCCGCGGACCGGATCGCCTTCCACCAGAACAGCATCGGCGGCGTCGCGGGCCCCTTCGACTCGTGGCTCACACTGCGCGGCCTCAAGACGCTCGGCGTCCGCATGGACCGCCACTGCGACAACGCCGAGAAGGTGGTCGACTTCCTCCAGGGCCACGACGGCGTCTCGAGCATCCTCTACCCGGGTCTGCCCGGGCACCGCAACCACGACGTGGCCACGCGACAGATGAAACGCTTCGGCGGCATGGTGAGCTTCCGCATGAAGCGCGGCGAGGACGCAGCGGTCAAGACGTGCGCAGCCGTGAGCCTCTGGACCCTCGGAGAGTCGCTGGGCGGCGTCGAGTCGCTCATCGAGCACCCGGGGCGCATGACGCACGCGAGCGTCGCAGGCACCGAGCTCGAGGTGCCGAACGACCTCATCCGCCTCTCGGTCGGCATCGAGGACGTCGACGACCTCATCGCCGACCTGCGTGAGGCGCTCGACATCCACGGCTGAGCAGACGCGAATCCTCTTCTCACGCAACGCATGACGATCCTCGCGGTCGACTTCGGGTCGACCTTCACCAAGGGCGCCCTGCTCGCCGACGACGGCACGGTGCTGGGCACGGCTTCGACACCGACGACCGGGACCCAGCGCCGCGGCGACATCCTCGACGGCTACCGGGAGCTCCGGGCGCGGCTCGACGTGCCCGGCGACGCGGTCGTGCGCGCCTGCTCGAGTGCCGGGGGAGGGCTGCGGCTGGCCGTCGTCGGCTACGAGCGCACCGTCACGGCGCAGGCGGGCCACCGGGTCGGCCTGTCGGCGGGTGCCAAGGTCGTGCACGTCGCAGCCGGTGAGCTGACGACGGCCGACGTCGCGGGCATCCGGGCTGCACGGCCCGACATGATCCTGCTCGTCGGCGGCACCGACGGCGGCAACAGCAACGTCCTGCTGCACAACGCCGCCCGGCTCGCCAAGGGTGCCATCGGTGGCCACGGCGCGCACGCCGTGCCCGTGGTCGTGGCCGGCAACGTCGACGCGCGCGACGAGGCCGCGGCCGTGCTCGCCACGACCAGCCGGCCCACGGTGCTCGCCGGCAACGTGCTCCCGCAGATCGGGGTCATCGCACCCGATTCGGCGCGGGCCGCGATCCGTGAGGCGTTCCTGCACCACGTCATCGGCGGCAAGGGACTCTCCCGCGACCCGGCGTTCACCGACATGGTCGAGACGGCGACCCCCGACGCCGTGCTGCGCGGCGTCGAGGTGCTCGCGTCGGTGGCCGGCGGGGGAGACGTGCTGGTGGTAGACGTCGGGGGGGCCACCACCGACGTCTACTCGTGCCTGACGCCCGAGGGCGAGGACGCCAGCCTCCGCAAGGACGTCGTCGCGCCGCTCTGGCACGCCCGCACCGTCGAGGGCGACCTCGGCATGCGGTGGAACGCCGAGCACGTCGTCGAGGCCGCCGAGGCCGAGCACCTGCTCGACGACGTGCGCAACCTCCGGGCGCTGAGGGCGTATGCCGCCCGCGTCCACGAGCAGCCCGGCTCGCTCCCCGTCGACGACGCCGAGCGCGCCCTCGATCTCGAGCTGGCCCGGCTCGCCGCGCTCGCGGCCGTGCGGCGGCACGCCCGTCCCGCGCAACCCACCGAGGCGCCGCGCCCGCTCGCCAACGTGACGGCCCTGGTGGGCTCAGGAGGCGTGCTGCGCCACACCGACGGCGCCGGACGCGACCACGTGCTCGGTGCCGTGCTCGCCGACCACGCCGGCGGCTGGAGGGTGCCGCGCGCCGCCCGCGCGACGGTCGACACGGCATACCTGCTCTTCGCGGCGGGCCTCCTGGCCGCCGACGCGCCCGAGGCCGCCCGCGCCGTCGCCGCCCAGATTGCCCGCTGACGCCGGTCCCGCTCACCGACCCCGACCTCGCTCAGCCGCGCCGCAGCCCTGCCAGGTCACCGAGACAGGCCGGGCGTCGCTGAGCCGGACCGGCGGCGGACACCAGAACGGGCCGGCCCCCGCGGTGGGGGACAGGCCCGTCCTCGTGGGCGTGGGGCTCGGCTCAGCCGGTGTAGGGCTTCGCCGCGATGATCTTGACGTCGATCGTCTTGCCGTTGGGCGCCTCGTAGCTCGTGCTGTCGCCGACGCTCTTGCCGTTGATGGCAGCACCCATGGCGGACTTCTCGGAGAAGACCTGCAGGTCGGAGCCGTCGGCGATCTCGCGGTTGCCGAGCAGGAAGGTCTCCTCGTCGCCGAAGATCTCGACCGTCACGAGCATGCCGGGCTCGACGACACCGTCGTCGGGAGGCGTCTCACCGATCGTCGCGTTGTGGAGCAGCTGGGTGAGCTGGCGGATGCGGGCCTCCATCTTGCCCTGCTCCTCGCGGGCGGCGTGGTAACCGCCGTTCTCCTTGAGGTCGCCTTCCTCGCGGGCCTCTTCGATCTTGCGCGCGATCTCGATGCGACCTTCGCCCGTCAGCTGGTCGAGCTCCGCCTTGAGGCGGTCATAGGCCTCCTGGGTCAGGAAGCCAGCGGCAGTGTCGGTCACTGTTGTCACTCCTCGATTGAAGAGCGCCCACGCGGTGCTCGCGTGGGCGCCTACACAAAAAGAAAAGGGACCGAACCGTGGTGTCACCGACTCGACATGCCGGTCGGCGACGGGTCCGGACCCTTTGATGAAGCAACAAGGATAACAAAGTGAACGGCGAAAGCGCAGTTCACGGCGTATTCGTGGCCACCTGCTGGACGGCGGATGACCGTCAGGAGCAGGTGCGCACCTGCCCCGTCACGGCCCGTGAGGTCGTGCGCAGCGTCGCCGACTGGCGCGTGGTCTCGTCGGCGCCCGCGGGCACCTTGACGGTGCTCGTGCCGACCGGCGAGAAGTCGCGGGCCAGCGCCTCGACCGTGCAGGTCAGCGCCGTGCCGCCCGGCCGGTAGACCTCGAAGTCGACGCGCACCTCCCGGTCGCTGATGACCTTGTAGCCGAGCGTCTGCCAGCTCGGCTGCCCGAGTGTCGCCGAGAGCCCGAACCAGACCGCGAGCGCCACGCCGCCGAGGATGCCGACGGCGCCGACGACCCACCACTTCAGCTGGCCGGGAGCGGGGCGGGGCAGGGTCGGGCGGGACGGCATACGAAGTCCTGGCGGTCGAAGCCCGGGCGTCGGGAGCCGCGGGGGAGGGTGAGAGGATGACAGGCGGGTCCAGTGTCTCGTATGCCGGCACGGCACGACGCGCGGGCCCGGGCGTCCGGCGGCCACGAGCCGCCTCGCGCCCAACCCACGACGATCGACGAACAGGGAGCCACGTGGCCCAGGGCATGCGGTTGATGGCGGTGCACGCGCACCCCGACGACGAGTCGAGCAAGGGCGCTGCGACGACGGCGAAGTACGTCGCCGCAGGAGCGTCCGTCATGGTCGTCTCCTGCACCGGAGGTGAGCGCGGCGACATCCTCAACGAGAAGCTCAAGGACGACCCGCACATCCTGCGCGACATCGCGCAGGTGCGGCGCGACGAGATGAAGGCCGCGCAGGAGGTGCTCGGCTGCGAGCACACGTGGCTCGGCTTCGTCGACTCCGGCCTGCCGGAGGGCGACCCGCTGCCGCCCCTGCCCGACGGCTGCTTCGGCCTCGAGGACATCGACGTGACGACCGAGGCGCTCGTCCGGGTCATCCGGGCGTGGCGTCCGCACGTCATGACGACGTACGACGAGAAGGGTGGCTACCCGCACCCCGACCACATCATGTGCCACACGGTGTCGATGGCCGCCTTCGAGGCGGCCGGCGACCCCACCCGATACCCGCACGCCGGCGAGCCGTGGCAGCCGCTCAAGATCTACTACAACGGCGGCTGGTCGAAGGACCGTCTCGAGGCCATCCACGAGGCGATGCTCGCCGAGGGGCTCGAGAGCCCGTATGCCGAGTGGCTGGCCAACTGGAAGCCGCGCCGGTCGGGGCGGCCGACGACCACCATCGCGTGCGGCGAGTTCTTCGAGACCCGTGACCGCGCGCTCATGGCGCACGCCACGCAGGTCGACCCCGACGGCTTCTGGTTCCAGGTGCCGCTCGAGATCCAGCAGCGGGTCTGGGGGGTCGAGGAGTTCGAGGCCGCGATGTCCTACGTGCCGGTCGCCGAGGGCGAGGACGACCTCTTCGCCGGCCTCGGCACGCCCGCTGAGGCCGATGCGCTCGCGACCCGTGGCGACCTCGAGCTCGTCCACGACGGCCGGATCGGCGAGGAACCGGCGCCCGAGGAGGCAGCGGAGACGGCTCAGCACGAGCCCGGCGACAGCTCCGACACGCACACCGACGACGAGAAGGCGGACGTCTGATGGGCAGCGGCGGCAACCTCCCGGTCGGCCCGGGCATCTGGGGCTTCATCGCCTTCTTCGTGCTGGCGGTCTCGCTGTGGCTGCTCGTGCGCAACATGAACAGCCGGCTGCGCCGGATGGCCTACCGCGACCGGGACGAGGCTGCCGCACGGGCCGAGGCCGACGGCGTGGGGGTCACCGACGCCACCCCCGAGCCCGACCCCTCGCGCGACGCCTCCGCCGAGGACGGACCGACCGGCGACGGAAGACCCGGCGACGACCGCCAGGCGCCCCGCGCCGACTGAGCGCCCCGATCGAAGAAGACTCCGTCACGCAGTGGTGGTGACGGAGTCTTCTTCGATCGGGAGGGCTTGTTTCGACTGGGCAGCTCGCCGTGCCTCAGGTGGCTGCCTGGTAGCCGATGACTGCGAGGGCGACGGCCGCGAAGTGGGTCGCGAAGCCGCCGAGCGTGAACGCGTGGAACACCTCGTGGAAGCCGAACCACTTCGGCCACGGGTTGGGGCGCTTGGTCCCGTAGACGATGCCGCCGGCCGTGTAGAGCAGACCGCCGAGACCGATCAGGGTGCCGATGAGCGGGCCGCCCTCGCGCCAGAACGGCACGACGTAGAACACGGCGGTCCAGCCGAGGGCGAGGTAGAGCGCGGTGTACAGCCAGCGCGGTGCACCGACCCAGAAGACGCGGAAGAGGACGCCGCCGATCGCGGCACCCCAGATCACGGTGAGCAGCAGCCGCGCCTGGTCGGCCGACAGCAGGGTCACCGCGAACGGCGTGTAGGTGCCGGCGATGATGAGGTAGATGTTCGAGTGGTCGAAGCGCTTGAGCAGCCCGGCCGTCCTGGGCCCCCACGTGCCGCGGTGGTAGACCGCCGAGACGCCGAAGAGCAGGGCGGCGCTCACCGTGAAGACGACCGACGCGGTGCGCACGGCACCGGGGTCCGAGAGCAGCACGAGCACGAGCCCGCCGAGCAGCGCGACGGGGAACATGCCGAGGTGCAGCCAGCCGCGCAGGCGGGGCTTGACGATGGCGACGAGGTCGGCGACGGGGCCGCCCGAGGACTCCTCACGGGGCTGTTCGGTGGTGGTGCTCATGCCCCGAGTGTAACCTACGCAACCGTAAGTTACGGTTGCGTAGGTTCTGAGATCTTCCCGTCGAGCACGTCCTCACACAACCTCCACATCGGCCTCACGGGACCCACCCGCTGCCTGCCGCCGACTGCCGCGGTCGGGACCGGCGCGAAGGGTACGGTGGGGACCGCGGCCCGCCGGGTCTGCGACCTGTGGGCGAGACGATCGAGTCGACGAGGAGGCCCCCGTGGGGTGGCGCGATGTGGTCTACGGCGCGTACGAACGCAGGGTCCTCAAGGATCTGCCCAAGGAGTCCCTCCCACGGCACGTGGCCGTCATGCTCGACGGCAACCGGCGCTGGGCCCGCGCCCGCGGTGCCGGCACCGCGAGCGGCCACCAGGCCGGCGCCGACAAGATCGAGGAGCTGCTCGAGTGGTGCCGCGAGGCCGGCGTCGAGTACGTCACCCTCTGGCTCCTCTCGACCGACAACCTGCGTCGCCCGGAGGAGGAGCTCGCCCCGCTCCTCAAGATCATCGAGACGGCCGTCGCCGACCTCGCCGACACCGGCAACTGGCACCTCAAGATCGTCGGGGCGCGTGACCTGCTGCCGCGTGAGACCGCCGAGAGCCTCGGTGACTCGGCCAGGCGCACCAAGGACGTCGACGGCATGACGGTCAACGTGGCGGTCGGCTACGGCGGCCGGCGCGAGATCGCCGACGCGGTGCGCGACCTGCTGCTCGAGCGGGCGGCGGCCGGGGAGTCCATCGAGCAGATCGCCGCCGGTCTCACCGCCGACGACATCGCCGGGCACCTCTACACCAAGGGCCAGCCAGACCCCGACCTCGTCATCCGCACCTCGGGCGAGCAGCGCCTGGGCGGCTTCCTGCTCTGGCAGAGCGCCACGTCCGAGTTCTACTTCTGCGAGGCGTACTGGCCCGACTTCCGCCACGTCGACTTCCTGCGCGCGCTCCGGGCGTATGCCGGCCGGCACCGTCGCTTCGGCAGCTGACCGACCGCTGACCGACCTCCGACCTCCGGGCAACCTCCGCCGCGGGGTGGGGAGTGCTCCCCATTGTCCGACTTCGCCTTCGTTGCGTAGGTTGCGGGGAGCCGGCTGGGAGACCCACCGGCAGCACACGGCACACGGCTGGGGTGGGCACGCCCACGACCACGGCACGGCGACGACGTCAGGGGAGCAGCGGACACATGGCGATCTACAAGAAGGGCGCCGACCCGGTGGCGCTGCGCGCGTCGGCCGAGCGCATCACCGGGCACGCCCGCGAGTGCGAGAGCGTCAAGGGTGAGGCGAGCCGGGCCGTCCACGCCCTCAAGGGGCAGTGGGGCGGCGGCGACCTCGACCACCTGATGAACCGGTGGCCGCCGATCGAGGCGCAGCTGACCCAGTTCGGCACCGACCTCGGCAAGCTCGCCGAGGCGCTGCGGCGCAACGCCGGCGCGCAGGACACCGCGAGCGGCCAGGGCGGCTCGGGCTCCGGTGGCGGCCCGGGGGGCTCCGGGAGCGGTGGTGACAACGGGGGAATCCCCGGCTACGACCTCCTCAAGTCGCTGTGGACGCCGATCAAGGGCATCGGCACCGCCGTCGGCCTGCTCGGCACCGGCATGAAGATCAAGAACTTCCTCTCGAACCTCGGCAGCTGGGACAGCGCGACGGGCCTCTTCGCCAACCTCAAGAACGCCTGGAAGACCGGCCCCCTCGCCGAGTTCGGCGAGGCGCTCGCCCCGAAGAACTGGGGAACGCTGTCGCGGTTCCTGCCCTCTCTCGCCGAGGGCGGTGCCCTCGCGCGCACCCTCGGCACCGTCGGCAAGGCCCTCGGCCCGATCGGCGTCGCGTTCGGTGGCTTCACCGTCGCCAACGACATCTCGGAGGGCAACTACGGTCGCGCCGGCTACGACTCGGTGATGACCGGGCTCGGCGCCGCCGCCCTGATGACGCCGCCCCCGGTCGACGTCGTCTGCGGCATCGCCGCGGGCGGCATGGCTGTCGGCCAGCTCGTCTACGACAACTGGGACACCATCACCGACTTCACCGGTGACGCCGTCGACGCCGTGGGCGACTTCGCGTCCGACGCGGGCGACGCGATCGCCGACGTCGCCGACAAGGTGTGGCCGTTCTGACCGCTGCGTGGGCGCCCCGGGAGGCGAAACCCCGGGACGCCCGGCATCGTTGGACCGACGACATGACACCGTTGACCACCGAACGCCGGTCGAGCCCCTGCGCGGCACCCACCGCGAACGGCCGCGAACGACCGCGAACCACCGCGAACCACTGCGCAACGACAGAGGGAGAACCATGGCTGACCCGATGAAGGGCACCCCGCTCGAGGGCTTCGAGCTGCCCGAGGAGGTCTTCGGCCTCGGCGCCGCCGAGCTCGCCTACCTCATGGCCCGCCACGAGACACCCGGCGGCGAGCGCTCCCGGCAGCTGCTCATGCTCGACCCGCGAGCGGCCGACGACGCGGCGCTGCTCGCCGGCGCCTCGAGCCTCGCCTCGCGCGGCTGGCTGGCGGTGGACGACGAGGGCACGCACGAGGCCCGCTCCAACGCGGCCCTCGTCGAGTACGCCGTCGGTGCGGCGACCCGCTGGACGCGCATCGGCCTCGTCGGCGAGAACGTCAGCCAGGCCGACTTCGCCATCCTGCTCGAGTCCGACACCGTCGTCGCGCTGATGCAGCCGCGGCAGCTCGCGTCGTGGTTCATCCGCCTCGGCCAGCAGGACGGCAGCACCGGCGCGCTGGTGACCGGCCTCGTGCGCGAGCGGTTCGCCGCCAACCCGCAGGCCGGAGTGTTCCTCGAGGTGCAGACCCTCGACGCACGCAGCAACCTCGCCGTCCGCCGCTCGGGCGAGGGCTTCGAGGCGCTCGCCGACGTGGCGGGCCCCGGCACCGGCACCGGGGGCGTCGTCGACACGAACGGCCTGCAGGGCGCCGTCGAGCAGCTCTACACCGAGGCGGTCAGCGCATGAGCACCCCGGCACGGCAGCCCGACGGCACGCCGCAGGCGCACGCAGCCCCGCGCGGGGGCGAGCCGGCGCCGCCCAAGGAACCCTTCGCGTACGTCAGCCAGGAGCGTGGCCTGCTCACCCTGAAGATCCGTGAGCCCGCGCTGATGTTCGTCTTCTTCCTCGCGCTCACCGTGCTCGGCGTCATCTTCTTCCTCCAGGTCAAGAAGGGCGCCGACCAGGGTGCCGAGGGCGCCATGGGGGTGGCCTGGCTGATCCTCGGGATCTTCGGCGTGCTGGGCGTCATCGGCATGGCCGTCGCCGCCGTCCGCTGGCGCTGGAAGCGCGAGTACGTCCGCGTCATGGGCCGCTCTCCCTGGGCCTGAGACACCTCTCGTCGAGCGCCCGGTTCCCGACGGCTGGCCCCGTCGGGAGCCGGGCGCTCGACGCGTCAAGGCCGCTCGGCGGTCATCCGGTCGACGGGTGTGTTGCCTGGACGTGAACTTCGGGGCGACACGACGACGCAACGACAGTCAATGCGTGTCAGCGCCGGATGCGGGTCGTACCGTCGTCCCAACGGCCGGCACCCGTCGGACGTTGCCAGGAGGCCCACCCATGGAGCGATCGCTCAGGACGGAGGGCCGGGCACGACGCCACCCTCTGGTGGCCGCCCGGCATCTCGGGAGCGATCAGGCGCGCTGAGCGCGCCGCGTAGGGAGTGGCACATGGCACGTACGACCCGTCAGGTCACGTCGGACCCCGCCAGCACGACCACCAAGCCGGCCGCGGCCACCACACGAACGTCCGCACGGGGCACGGCACGTGAACGCGTGCCCGAGCACAAGACGTACGTCCTCGACACGTCGGTGCTCCTCTCCGACCCGAGGGCGATGCTCCGTTTCGCCGAGCACGAGGTCGTGCTGCCGGTGGTCGTCGTCACCGAGCTCGAGGGCAAGCGCCACCACCCCGAGCTCGGCTACTTCGCGCGCCAGGCCCTGCGCCTGCTCGACGACCTGCGTGTCAGCGAGGGCAGGCTCGACAAGCCCGTCGGCGTCGGCGACGACGGCGGCACCCTCCGCGTCGAGCTGAACCACACCGACCCCTCGTCGCTGCCCGCAGGCTTCCGGCTGGGCGACAACGACACGCGCATCCTGGCCGTCGCGAAGAACCTCGCCAACGAGGGCTGCGACGTCACCATCGTGTCCAAGGACCTCCCGATGCGCGTCAAGGCCTCGGCCTGCGGGCTCGAGGCCGAGGAGTACCGCCACGAGCAGGGGGTCGACTCCGGCTGGACCGGCCTGCAGGAGCTCGAGGTCACGACCGACGAGCTCGACCAGCTCTACGACCGCGGGCGCGTGGAGCACGCGGGCGCCGCGGAGCTGCCGTGCCACACCGGTCTCGTCCTGCTCTCGCCGCGGGGAAGCGGTCTGGGGCGGGTCGGCGCCGACAAGCAGATCCGGCTCGTGCGGGGCGACCGCGACGCGTTCGGCCTGCACGGCCGCAGCGCCGAGCAGCGCATCGCCCTCGACCTGCTCCTCGACCCCGACGTCGGCATCGTCAGCCTCGGTGGCCGCGCCGGCACCGGCAAGTCGGCCCTTGCGCTCTGTGCGGGCCTCGAGTCGGTCATGGAACGCCGCGTCCAGCGCAAGGTCCTCGTCTTCCGCCCGCTCTTCGCCGTGGGTGGGCAGGAGCTCGGCTACCTCCCCGGCACCGAGGCCGAGAAGATGAACCCGTGGGGCCAGGCGGTCTTCGACACCCTGAGCGCGCTCGTCTCCACCGAGGTCGTCGAGGAGGTCATGGACCGCGGCCTGCTCGAGGTGCTGCCGCTGACCCACATCCGTGGCCGGTCGCTGCACGACGCGTTCGTCATCGTCGACGAGGCGCAGTCCCTCGAACGCAACGTGCTCCTCACCGTGCTCTCCCGCATCGGCCAGAACTCCAAGGTCGTGCTCACCCACGACGTCGCCCAGCGCGACAACCTGCGGGTCGGGCGCCACGACGGTGTCGCTGCCGTGATCGAGAAGCTCAAGGGCCACCCGCTCTTCGCCCACGTGACGCTGACTCGCAGCGAGCGCAGCCCGATCGCGGCCCTCGTCACCGACATGCTCGAAGGTCTCGACGTGTGACCTGAGTCACGCCCACACGGCGTCCTCCGAGCACGGGCTCGGGGGACGCCGTGTTCTGGGACTCGTGCCCAAAGAGGACCAAGTACCCATTACGGTTAGGGCCGAACTTGATCTTCGGTACCTCCGCTGGCACCGTTGCACCAGAAAGATCTCGGATCGGTAACGCTCGCTGCGGGGTGCGAGCGCTGGCGGACCGGTGATCCCCCTCCCTCACGACCAGCTCGGGACGGCACGTTCTGCCGTCCCGCGCCTGCGTCGAGCACTGACCCCGAGAACCCAGGAAGGCGTGACGTCAGTTCATGGCACGGTATGAAGGCCGGCACCGCAATGCACCGGCTCCCTCATCCGCTCCCAGCTCGAAGCACGCCACCCCTTCGGTGCGTCCGAGCCGGTCCGGCAGCACGGCCCCGTCCGGTCCCGCGGTCTCGCGGTCGACGCAGGGCGTGGCGACCGAGTCGGTGAAGCACGGTTCCTCGGGCCACTCATCGGGCCACTCATCGGGGCAGGCCGCATCGACCCGCCGCAGCCGTCACGAGCCGACCCCGCGCCGCAAGCGGCACGTCGGGCGTCCGATCCTCGCCGGGGCGCTGGCTCTGGGGCTCGGCACCAGCGGCTTCGCGTACGCCAAGGCCACGAACATCATCGGCGCCGACGCCGCGGCGTTCGTCGTGGGATCGGGCGTCGTCGCCCAGACCGACGAGCTCGCCCGCGCGACCACCGTCGACACGACCTACCGGGCCGCCGCGTCCGTCTCGCGCAACGAGCGCCGCACGGCGATCGCCGCGACGGGCCTGCGCACCGCCAAGGAGCTCGAGGCCAAGAAGAAGCAGGAAGCAGCCAAGCAGGCCGAGCTGGCCCGGCAGGCTGCCGAGGAGGCAGAGCGCGAGCGCGAACGCCAGCGCGCCATCGACAACGCCCAGAACGACCCGAAGTCCGCCGCCCGTGTGCTCATGGTCGACCAGGGCTGGACGAGCGACTCGCAGTACAACTGCCTCGTCAACCTCTGGACGGGCGAGAGCGGCTGGCGCTGGTCCGCCGAGAACCCGAGCTCGGGCGCGTACGGCATCCCGCAGTCGCTGCCGGCCCGCAAGATGTCGCAGTTCGGCGCCGACTACCGCACCAACCCGATCACGCAGATCAAGTGGGGGCTCTGGTACATCAAGATGTCCTACGGCAACCCGTGCAACGCCTGGTCGACGTGGCAGGCGCGGTCGCCGCACTGGTACTGAGCCCACCGGGACCGACAGCGAGCCCGACACCGGGCCCGACACCGAGCCCGACGTCCGGGCGAGCCCACCGACGACGTATGCCGTGTGGCCGGCCCCTGCTGGGAGCCGGCCACACGGCATACGTGCGTCACAGGCGATACGCGCGTCACACGGCACACCTGCGTCAGGGCCACGACGCGGGGCAGCGGGGCTCAGATCTTGCGGAGCCTGACCCGGCGCACCTCGTGGTTGTCGCCCTTCGAGAGCACCAGGCTGGCCCGTGACCGGGTGGGCAGGATGTTCTCGACGAGGTTCGGGCCGTTGATCTCGCGCCAGATGCGGTTCGCGGTGGCCACGGCCTCCTCGTCGGAGAGCACGGCATACCGGTGGAAGTACGAGTCGGGGTCGGAGAACGCCGTCTCGCGCAGTCGCAGGAACCGGTCGACGTACCACTTGCGCACGTCGTCGACCCACGCGTCGACGTAGACGGAGAAGTCGAAGAAGTCGCTGACCGCGAGTCCGGTGCCCCGCACGGGGTGCACCTCGGGCGCCTGGAGCACGTTGAGGCCCTCGACGATGAGCACGTCGGGCTGGCGCACGACGATGCGCTCGCCCGGGACGATGTCGTAGGTCAGGTGCGAGTAGACCGGGGCGGTGACCTCGGCCCGGCCCGACTTGATCTCGGCGACGAAGCGCAGCAGCGCCCTGCGGTCGTAGGACTCGGGGAACCCCTTGCGCTGGAGCAGCCCACGGCGCTCGAGCTCGGCGTTGGGGAAGAGGAAGCCGTCGGTCGTGACGAGGGCGACCCGCGGCGTGTCGGGCCAGCGGGCGAGCATCTCGCGCAGGATGCGGGCGGTCGTCGACTTGCCGACCGCCACCGACCCGGCCACGCCGATGACGAAGGGAGTCTTGGCCGGGCGCTCGCCGAGGAAGTCGCTCGTGACCTGGTGCAGCTGGCGAGTGGCTCCGACGTAGAAGTTGAGCAGGCGCGACAGGGGCAGGTAGACCTCCTCGACCTCGTTGAGGTCGACGCGGTCGCCGAGGCCGCGCAGCCGCGCGAGGTCGGCGTCGTCGAGGTTGAGCGGCTGGTTCTCGCGCAGCCGCGACCACGCGGCCCGGTCGAACTCGACGTAGGGCGACGGGATCGACCCGTTGCCACCCGGCCCGTTGCCGCCCGACCCCGTGCCGCCCGTGCCGCCGGTGCCACCCGTGCGGCCGGTGCCGCCGACGCCGCCGTCGTTGCCGTCACCGCTGGTCGCCCCAGAGGGCGCGCCACCGCTGCTCGTCGCCTCCGACACGCGTTCCGCCACGTCCGCCATTGTGTCGGACGATGGCACGCCCGGCGGCCTCGGCCCCGGACGTGGCACCCCCGGCGTTCCCCTAGGCTGGACCTCATGTGTGGAATCGTGGGATACGTCGGCCGGACGAACGACGGCACGGCGCTCGACGTCGTCATGGAAGGCCTGGCCCGTCTCGAGTACCGCGGTTACGACTCCGCCGGTGTGGCCCTCCTCGACGGCGACCACGTCGAGACCCGCAAGAAGTCCGGCAAGCTGGCCAACCTCACCGCCGAGCTCGAGGCCGACCCGCTGCCGACGTCGACCACCGGCATCGGGCACACCCGCTGGGCCACGCACGGCGGCCCCACCGACGAGAACGCCCACCCGCACCGCGGTGGCAAGGACGGCAAGCTCGCCCTCATCCACAACGGCATCATCGAGAACTTCCACAGCCTCAAGAAGGGCCTGCTGGCCGAGGGCGTCGACTTCACGAGCGAGACCGACACCGAGGTCGTCGCCCACCTGCTCGCCGAGGCCTACGACCGCGAGCACGACCTGACCGCCGCGATGCGCGCCGTCGTCGCCGACCTCGAGGGCGCCTTCACGCTCCTCGCGATCCACGCCGACCAGCCCGACGTCGTCGTCGGCGCCCGCCGCAACAGCCCGCTCGTCGTCGGCCTCGGCGACGACGCCAACTACCTCGGCTCCGACGTCGCCGCCTTCATCGGCCACACCCGTCAGGCGCTCGAGCTCGCCCAGGACCAGATCGTCACGATCACGCCCGCCGGCGCCACGGTCATCAACTTCGACGGCACGCCCGCGGAGGGCAAGGCGTACGAGGTCACGTGGGACGCCGCCGCCGCCGAGAAGGGCGGCTACGCGACGTTCATGGAGAAGGAGATCAACGACCAGCCGCACGCGGTGGCCGACACCCTGCTCGGTCGCACCGACGTGGAAGGCCGGCTGACGCTCGACGAGATGAGCATCTCCGAGGAGCAGCTCAAGAACGTCGACCGCATCACGATCGTCGCGTGCGGCACGGCCGCGTACGCCGGCATGACCGCCAAGTACGCCATCGAGCACTGGACCCGCATCCCCGTCGAGGTGGCGCTGGCCCACGAGTTCCGCTACTGCGACCCGATCGTCAACGAGCGCACGCTGGTCGTGTCGATCAGCCAGTCGGGCGAGACCATGGACACCCTGATGGCCGTCAAGCACGCCCGCGAGCTCGGTGCCATCACCGTCTCGGTGTGCAACACCCACGGCTCGACGATCCCGCGCGAGTCCGACGCGGTGCTCTACACGCACGCCGGCCCCGAGATCGCGGTCGCCTCGACGAAGGCGTTCCTCGCCCAGATCACCGCGTGCTACCTGCTCGGCCTCTACCTCGCACAGCTGCGCGGTGGCTCGTTCGCCGACGACGCTGCCGCGGTCATGAAGGAGCTCGCGCAGGTCCCCGCGAAGATCGAGACGCTGCTCGGGCAGATGGGGCGCGTCAGGGAGATCGCGAAGTTCATGGCCGACACGCGCTCGGTCCTCTTCCTCGGCCGCCACGTCGGCTACCCGATCGCGATGGAGGGCGCGCTCAAGCTCAAGGAGCTCGCCTACATCCACGCCGAGGGCTTCGCGGCCGGCGAGCTCAAGCACGGCCCGATCGCGCTCATCGAGCCCGGGCAGCCGGTCTTCGTCATCGTGCCCTCACCCACGAGCGAGCACGGCCTGCACGGCAAGGTCGTCAGCAACATCCAGGAGATCCGCGCCCGCGGCGCCCGCACCCTCGTCATCGCCGAGGAGGGCGACGAGGCGGTCGAGCCCTTCGCCGACGAGGTCATCCGGGTGCCCGCGACCTCGCCGCTGCTCGCGCCGCTGCTGACCGTCGTCCCGCTGCAGGTCTTCGCGCTGTGGCTCTCGACCGCCAAGGGGCTCGACGTCGACCAGCCGCGCAACCTCGCCAAGTCGGTCACGGTCGAGTGACGTGATCGTCGGGGTCGGGATCGACGTCGTCGACATCGCGCGCTTCGAGGAGACCCTCCGGCGCGCTCCGGCGCTGCGCGAGCGGCTCTTCACGGCCGAGGAGCGCGGGCTGGGCATCGCCTCGCTCGCGGCCCGCTTCGCCGCCAAGGAGGCCCTCGCCAAGTCGCTCGGGGCCCCGGGCGGCATGGAGTGGACCGACGCGCGGGTCGTGACCAACGCCGACGGCCGGCCCTCGCTCGAGATCGGCGGCACGGTGCGCGCCCGCGCCAACACGCTCGGGGTCGACTCGTTCCACCTGTCCATGTCGCACGACGCGGGAATCGCGTCGGCCGTCGTCATCGCGGAGGGCTGATGATCCGCGCCCACTCCATCGACGCCGTGCGGGCCGCCGAGGCCGCCGCCATGGCCGAGCTGCCCGAGGGGACCCTGATGGCTCGCGCCGCGCTCGGCCTCGCCGAAGTCGCCGCCGCGCGGCTCTCCGACGCCGGGGGCACGACCGTCGTGGGCCTCGTCGGGGGCGGCGACAACGGAGGTGACACCCTGTATGCCGTCGCCCACCTCGCCGAGGCCGGCTATGCCGCCGCTGTGGTGCTGCTCGCGTCGTCGGGTCGCGACGGTGTCCACCCGGCAGGCCTCGCGGCCGCCGAGGCGGCCGGGGTCGTGGTGCACGTGGCCGCCGGCGCCCCCCGTGACCCCGACTCCTACCCCGACTCCACCGCCGACGTCGTCGCCGAGGCCGACCTCGTGCTCGACGGCATCGCCGGCATCGGCGGGCGCCCGGGCCTTCGCCCCGACGCGGCCCGTCTCGTCGACGCCATCGACGACGACGCCTGGGTGATCGCCGTGGACGTCGCGAGCGGGCTCGACCCGGCCGGCCAAGCCGGCGAGGACGACGCCGTGTGGGCCGACGAGACCGTCACCTTCGGCACGCCGAAGCCGGCGCACCTGCTCCCGGCGGGGGAGGGCGCGACGGGTGTCCTGACCGTGGTCGACATCGGCGTCCCCTTCGACGACGTGCCTGCGGCCGTGGAGCGGCTGACCTGGGACGACGTCGCGGCGCTCTGGCCCGTGCCCCGGGCCTCCGACGACAAGTACTCCCGCGGTGTGCTCGGCGTCGTCGCCGGCAGCGAGGCCTACCCGGGCGCAGCGGTGCTGTGCACGACGGCCGCTGCCGAGGCCGGCGTCGGGATGATCCGCTACGTCGGCACGCGCACCCCTGTGGGGCTCGTGCACCACGCGGTGCCCGAAGCCGTCGTGGGTGAGGGGCGGGTCCAGGCGTGGGCGGTCGGGCCCGGCCTCGACACCGAGACCGACCACGACGACGCACGCGCGCAGCTCGACGCTGCTCGGGCTGCACTCGCGTCCGACCTGCCGGCAGTCGTCGACGCCGGCGGGCTCGACCTCGTGAACGGCCGCCGCGACGCGCCCACGGTGCTCACGCCGCACGCCGGTGAGCTGGCCCGCCTCCTGAGCCGCCTCGACGGGTCGACCGACCGGACCAAACCGGCCGAAACGGTTGCTGCGGGCTCTGACGCCGCCGAGCGTCCGGTCGACCGACGCGCCGTCACGGTCGACGAGGTCAAGGCCGACCCGCTCGGTCACGCCCGCCTGCTCGCTGACCTCACTGGCGCCACCGTCCTGCTCAAGGGCTCCACGACCCTCGTCGTGACCGACGGCCGGGCCGTACGCGCGCAGGCCGACGCCCCGACGTGGCTGGCGACCGCTGGCGCCGGCGACGTGCTCTCCGGTGTCATCGGCACCCTGTTGGCGGCAGGTCTCGCTCCTCACGACGCCGCCTCCCTCGGGGCCCTCGTGCATGGTGTGGCAGCGGACCGCGCGTCCGGCGGTGGCCCGCTGCGGGCGCTCGCGGTCGCTCACGGCATACGGCCGGCGGTGCGCGACCTGCTCGCACGGGGTAGGTCTGCGCCGGGGTGAGCCGTCGGCCCCTCGGCGCGCCCAGCCCTGTTCAGCGACCCACTCCACGAACTGCGAGACTGCACCAATGAGCCAGATCGACGCCGCCGGCGCGCAGCGCGCCGCCGTGCCGACAGCCGCGCCGGACACCGCGCCCCTCGTGCCGGACACCCACGGGCTCACCGTGTGGGCCGAGATCGACCTGACGGCCCTCGAGGCGAACGTGCGGACGCTCCGCGCGCTCGCCCCGGCCTCGGATTTCATGGCCGTCGTCAAGGCCGACGCCTACGGCCACGGGCTGCTGCCGGTGGCCCGCGCCGCGCTGCGTGGCGGCGCGACGTGGCTCGGCACAGCCCAGTTCGCGGAGGCGTTCGCGCTGCGCGATGCCGGGCTGACCGCCCGTCTGCTGACGTGGCTGAGCGTCCCCGGCTCCGACTTCGCGGGCGCCGTCTCCCGCGACATCGACCTGTCCGCGTCGGCCCCGTGGGTGCTCGACGAGATCGCCGCCGCAGCGGCCGAGGTCGGGCGAACGGCGCGTGTACACCTCAAGGTCGACACCGGCCTCGGGCGCGGCGGTGCCTACGGCGCCGACTGGGGCACCCTCGTGGCCCGCGCCCGGCACCTCGAGGCCGAGGGCACGGTCGAGGTCGTCGGCATCTGGACCCACTTCGCGCACGCGGACTCGCCCGAGCACCCGACCGTGCTCGCCCAGCAGGAGCGGTTCTTCGAGGCGGTCGCTGAGGCCGAGCAGGCCGGCATCCGGCCCGAGGTGCGCCACCTCGCGAACTCCGCGGCCACCCTCGTGCACCCGTCGGCCCACGCCGACCTCGTGCGCCCCGGCATCGCCATGTACGGCCTCACCCCGGTGCCGCAGGTCGACGACGACTTCGGGCTGCGCCCGGTCATGACGCTGCGGGCCCGGCTCGCCCTCGTCAAGGAGCTTCCCGCAGGCCAGGGCATCAGCTACGGCCACGCCTACGTGCCCGACGTCGACACCGTCGTCGGGCTCGTCCCGGCGGGCTACGCCGACGGCATCCCGCGCAACGCGACGAACGTCGGGCCCCTGCTCGTCGAGGGGCGCCGCACGACGATCGCTGGTCGGGTCTGCATGGACCAGCTCGTCGTCGACCTCGGCCCCGGGTCGAGGGCGCAGGCGGGCGACGTCGTGACCCTCTTCGGCGGCGCACCCGGCGAGCCCACCGCGCAGGAGTGGGCCGACGCCACCGACACCATCAGCTACGAGATCGTCACCCGGCTGGGGGCGCGCGTGCCCCGGCTGTTCATCGGCGACGTCCCCGGCACGAGCAGCCCGGACGGCCCCGACGGCGCGAGGCGCGCATGAGCCCCCGCCGCAACCCGGTCATCGGCATCGCCGCCGCGACCCTCGGCGTCGCCGCGGGTGTCGCCGCAGGCATCGCCGCCGACCGCGCGGGCAAGCACCGGGCCGCGATGGCCGCCCTCGAGACCCCCGAGCTGCTCGACATCCAGCCCGACGAGGAGCACGTCGTCCTCACCGACGACGGCGTGGCCCTCCACGTCGAGATCGACCTCCCGACGCGCGAGGCGGCAGCTCGAGCCGCCAAGGGCTCGACCCGCCACGGCCGCGCCGACGAGCTGCCCACGGTCGTGCTGAGCCACGGCTACTGCCTGAGCCTGCGCTGCTGGGTCTACCAGCGGCGGGCCCTCAAGGAGGCGGGCTACCGCGTCGTCTCGTGGGACCAGCGCGGCCACGGCCAGTCGGCCCGGGGGGAGAAGGACAGCTACACGATCGACCGCATCGGCAAGGACCTGCACACCGTCCTCACCCAGACGGCGCCCGAGGGCGACCTCGTGCTGGTCGGGCACTCGATGGGGGGCATGACGATGCTCGCGCTCGGCGAGCAGGACCCGGGGCTCATCCTCGAGCGCGTCGTCGGGGCGGCCTTCGTGGCGACCAGCCCGGGCGGGCTCATGCTTGCCAACGGCGGCCGCGTGGCCACGCTCGGGCGGCTCATGCTCGAGCGACTCGGTCCGGGCGTGCTCGGCTCTCTCGCGCGTCGCCCCGAGGTGTTCACGAAGATGCGGCGCGCGGCCCGCGATCTGGAGCACTTCATGGTCGAGCAGAACTCGTTCGCCTCCCCGGTGCCCCGCTCGGTCGTGCGCTACACCGCCGACATCCTGCTCGGCACGCCGCTCGACGTCGTCAACGACTACCTGCAGACGTTCGACGGCTTCGACAAGCGGCCGGCCCTCGGCGAGTTCTCCAAGGCGGTCGTGCTCGTCTTCAACGGCCGCGAGGACGTCCTCACCCCGCCCTCGCACAGCGAGCTCATCGTCGAGGGCATCCCCGGCGCCGAGCACATCGTCGTCAACGACGCGGGCCACGTCATCATGCTCGAGCACCCCGACCTTCTGAACGCCCACCTCATCCAGCTCGTCGACCAGGCCACCCGCGCCCGGGCCGAGCAGATCGAGGTGTCGAAGCAGCCCCGCGTGCGTCGCATCGTCACCGACGTGGCGAAGAACCGCCGCCAGCGCCGGCTCGAGAAGGAGGCGGCCGACCTCGTGCGCACCGGTCGCACCAGGATCGCGCGCACCAAGGCGCCGCGCGGCACCAAGTCGGCCGACGCCAAGTCGGCCGGCCCCAAGACGGACGGCCCCAAGACGGCCGGGCCGAAGACGCCCGACGCCAAGGGCGCCTGAGCGACATGGCCCGGCCAGCGAGTGCGCGCCGGAAGGTCCGTTGGGCCTCCCTCGACGACACCGAGGACTTCGGGCGCCGGCTGGGGGCACTGCTCCGTGGCGGCGACGTGCTCGTCCTCACCGGTGACCTCGGCGCGGGCAAGACCACCCTGACCCAGGCCATCGCCGAGGGGCTCGGCGTGCGGGGACCGATCACGTCGCCGACCTTCGTCATCGCCCGGGTGCACCCGTCGCTCGTCGGTGGTCCGGAGCTGGTCCACGTCGACGCCTACCGACTGGGCAGCGCCCTGGAGCTCGACGACCTCGACCTCGACGCCGACCTCGACGCGAGCGTCACGGTCGTCGAGTGGGGCGCCGGCCTGGCCGAACAGCTCAGCGACGCGCGACTCGAGCTGACCATCACCGGTGACGACGAGCGAACGGTCGAGCTGACCGGGGTCGGCTCCCGGTGGCACGCCGTCCTCGACGAGGTCGCCCCCGCTTCCTGACCCACCGTCACGGCGGCGCCGTCCGCCGCTGCAGCGCGGCTCGGATAGCCTGACCGTCGTGCTCCTGCTCGCGATCGACACGTCCACGACGGCCATCACCGTCGGACTGCACGACGGCTCGTCGGTGGTCGCCGAGGAGACGACCCTCGACGCGCGGGCGCACGCCGAGCACCTCGCGCCGGGCATCCAGGCCGCCCTCGCGTCCGTCGGCGCCGCCACCGAGGACGTGACCGACGTCGTGGTCGGCATCGGTCCCGGGCCGTTCACCGGGCTGCGCGTCGGCATCGTCACGGGCCGCACCTTCGCCTTCGCGCTGGGCCTTCCCGTGCGCGGCATCACCAGCCTCGACGCCCTCGCCCACCAGGCGTGGGCCGGCGGGCATCGCGGCGACCTGCTGGTGGCCACCGACGCCCGCCGCAAGGAGGTGTATGCCGCCGCGTACGCCCTCGGTGACCGCGGCGCCGTCCGCACCACCGAGCCCGTGGTCGCGCGCGCGGAAGACCTGCCGCCCGAGCTGCGGGCCCTGCCGTGCGCGGGCCGCGGACCCTCCCTCTACGCGGAGGCCCTGCCCCACGGCACCGGGCCGCTCGACGTCAGCGGGGGAGCGCTCGCCGACCTCGCCGTGCGCCGTCTGACGCAGGCGGGCGCCGAAGCCGCGCCGAACGGTCTGCAGTGGGTCGACCGCGGCCACGGGTTCGACGGTCTCGAGCCGCTCTACCTGCGCCGTCCCGACGCCGCACCAGCACCACCGTCGAAGAAGTCGACGCTCGGATGACCGTGGTGACGACAGACCCGACGGCCCCGAGCAGCGACCGGTCCAGCGACTCCGGCGGCAACGCCCCGCCGCCTGGCCTGAGCCTGCGCGATCTCGAGTGGACCGACCTCGCCCGTCTCGCGGAGCTCGAGCAGGACCTCTTCGCCGACGACGCGTGGTCCGAGGCGACGTGGTGGAGCGAGCTCGCCGGCCGCGCACGGCGCGACTACGTCGTCGCGGTGGCTCCCGACGGGAGCATCGCCGGGTATGCCGGCCTCGACGTCTCGGGTGACGTGGCCGACGTCATGACGGTCGCGACCGCACCGGGCGGCCAGGGCCGGGGCACCGGCCGCCTGCTGCTCGACGAGCTCGTCCGACGTGCCGTCGCCCGTGGCGTCGAAGCCGTGCTGCTCGAGGTGCGCGCCGACAACGCCGCCGCGCGCCGGCTCTACGACGGGGCCGGCTTCGAGGTCATCTCCGTCCGTCGCCGCTACTACCAGCCGGGAGACGTCGACGCGCTCGTCATGCGTCTCCTCGTCCCGAAGGGAGACGCATGACCGACGAGCCCCTGGTCCTCGGCATCGAGACGTCCTGCGACGAGACCGGGGTCGGCATCGTGCGCGGCCAGACGCTCCTCGTCGACACCGTGGCCAGCAGCGTCGACGAGCACGCCCGCTTCGGCGGCGTCGTGCCGGAGGTCGCGAGCCGGGCCCACCTCGAGGCCATGGTGCCGACCATCGAGCGCGCCTGCCGCGAGGCCGGCGTGCAGCTGCGCGACCTCGACGCCATCTCGGTGACCTCGGGTCCCGGCCTCGCCGGTGCGCTGCTCGTGGGCGTCGCGTCCGCCAAGGCGCTCGCGCTGGCCCTCGGCAAGCCCATCTACGGCGTCAACCACCTCGCCTCGCACGTCGCCGTCGACATCGTCGAGCACGGCCCGCTGCCCGAGCCGACCATGGCGATGCTCGTCTCCGGTGGGCACTCGTCGCTGCTGCTCGTGCCCGACGTGACCAACGACGTGCGCTCGCTCGGCTCGACGATGGACGACGCTGCCGGTGAGGCGTTCGACAAGGTCGCCCGGGTGCTCGGACTACCTTTCCCCGGTGGGCCGCACGTCGACCGGGCTGCGCGAGAAGGCAACCGGATCGCCATCGACTTCCCGCGCGGCCTCACGAGCGGCCGCGACATGGAGCGGCACCGCTTCGACTTCTCGTTCTCGGGGCTCAAGACCGCGGTCGCCCGGTGGGTCGAGACGCGCCACCGGGCCGGCGAGCCCGTGCCCGTCGCCGACGTCGCCGCCAGCTTCCAGGAGGCCGTCGTCGACGTGCTGACGCGCAAGGCGCTCCTCGCGTGCAGGGAGCACGACGTCGACCACCTCCTCATCGGCGGCGGCGTCGCGGCCAACTCGCGCCTGCGCGCCCTGGCCGAGGAACGCTGCGCCAAGGCCGGCGTGACGCTGCGTGTGCCGCGTCCCGGGCTGTGCACCGACAACGGTGCGATGGTCGCCGCGCTCGGGGCGCAGATGGTGTCGAAGGGCCGCGAGCCGAGCGACCTCGGGCTGCCGACCGACTCCTCGATGCCCGTCACTCTCGTCCAGGCGTAGCGCCTCCCCGCCCGCTGGGCGTGGGTCGTCGGGCGCGCTGGCACCCTCTCGGCGTGGAGCGTCAGCCGGCCGTATGCCGATGCCGCTCGCGCACCCTCCTCCGCGCCCCTCGTGGCGACCGACGGACCGCCACGAGACGGCATACGGCGGCGTCTCGTGCGGGAGTGCGGGTGCTCGTGGCGGTCGGTCGGTGCGTGCTCAGCCGCAGTTGGCGAGGCCCCGGCGCAGCTTGAGGTCGACGACCCGGATGGTCGCCGCCTCGACGAGCTTGGCGAACGCGGGGTCGGTGGCCATCTTGCGCGTGAGGGCGTCGTGCATCGCGGGGACCGTCGAGGGGCGCGCGGTCAGCGTGATGTCGCCGCCGGCCTGGATGAAGCGGGTCGCGCGCTGGGCCACTGGCACGGCGGCGAGGGCCTTGGCCGCGCCGACGTCGTCGGTGATGACGACGCCGTCGTAGGAGAGCCGGTCGCGCAGCAGGTCGGTGACGATCGCCTTGGAGAAGGTGGCGTTCGTGCCGGGGTCGATGCGGCTGTAGATGGCCGAACCGACCATGACGAGCTCGACGCCGTCCTGGATGCCCGTGCGGAACGGCTCGAGGAACGGGTCGTCGACCGTGGTCGTGCGGTCGGTGATGCCGCTGGCGGTGAAGTCGGTGTTGCCGGTGATGCGGCCGATGCCGGGGAAGTGCTTGACCGTCGAGGCGACGCCGCCGGCGCGCATGCCCGCGATGAAGGCGCCGACCATGCGCGAGACCCGGTCGGGGTTGCTCGAGAACTGCCGGTCGTGCTGGCCGATGGGTCCGTTCGCGCGGCCGATGGACGTCGGCACGGTGTCGGCGACCGGTGCCAGGTTGACGTTGATGCCGGCGGCGCGCAGCTGGTTCGCCCAGCGGGTCGCGTCGGCGGTGAGCTCGCCGGGCGAGCCCTGGTTCTGGACGCGAGCCGACGGCATACGGGTGAAGCCGTCTCCGCGCAGCTGCTGGACCTGCCCGCCCTCCTGGTCGGCAGCGAGGAGCAGGCCCAGGCCGGCCGTGGCCCGGTCGGACGCGAGGCCGGCCAGGTGCCGGGTCGCCGCGCGCACCCGGTCGGCGCCGTCGAACCAGCCGCCGAGCAGGATCACTCCGCCGAGGTGGCGCTCTGTGACCAGGGCGTCGAGGCTCGTGCGACGTGCCCCCGCGTCGAGGCCGACCATGAGCAGCTGGCCGGCGCGCTCGTCCGGGCCCATGCGGGCCACGATGCGTGGAGCGCAGGAGGTGGAGCCGCCCTGGGTCTGCTTGGGAGTCGGCGTCCGGGTCGGTGTCCGGGTCGGCGTCGTGGTGGTCGTGGTGGTGCTGGTGGTCGTCGTCGACGTGGCCGTGGACGGGCTTCCGGGAGACGTCGACGTGGACCCGCCCGCGGTGCTGCCGGGGGTCGGAGTGGACGAGCAGGCGGTACCCACGGCCACGACGGCGGCGACCACGGCGAGCCACCGGAGGGTCGTCGGCAGGCGGCGACGGCTGGGGCTCGGGCGCATCATGCGAGCCTATCCCGCGATGCCTCGTCCGCCCTCGGGCCGTGGTCGGCGAGCTCGCACGGCCGGTCGTGCCGGCGCCGTCACACCCGACCGCGACACCCGGTACGTTGCCGCTGTGACGACCGAACCCACTCCTGTCGTGCTCGACGTCGACACCGGTGTCGACGACGCCTGCGCGCTGCTGCTCGCGGCGCTCCATCCCGCGCTCGAACTCCGCGCGGTGTCGTGCGTCGGTGGCAACGCCCCCGTCGACGACGTCGTGCGCAACACGCTCAAGGTGCTCGAGACCGCCGGCCGCGACGATGTCCCCGTGGCCCGGGGTGCCGAGCGGCCGTTGCTCGAGCCGCCCCTGCACGCGCGCCACGTCCACGGCGAGGACGGCATGGGCGACCTCGGCTGGCCGACCTCGTCGCTCGTGCCCGACCCGCGGCACGCGGTCGAGCTGCTCAGGGACGTGTGCCGTGAGGCCGCCGAGGCCGGACGCCCGGTCACCCTGGTGCCCCTGGCGCCGCTGACCAACATCGCGCTGCTGCTGCGCACCCACCCCGACGTGGCGTCCGGCATCGCCGAGATCGTCTTCATGGGCGGTGCCGCCAACGTCGGAAACGCCACGGCCTCTGCCGAGTTCAACGTCTTCCACGACCCGGAGGCCGCAGCCATCACGCTCGACGCGGCAGCCGACCTCGGTATCCGCGTCACCATGTACGGCCTCGACGTCTTCTACGAGCCTGTCATCGGGCGCGACGAGGCGGCCGAGCTCGTCGCTGTCGGCGGCCGCGGACCGGCAGAGCTGGGCGGGCGCCTCATGGACTTCCAGCGCGAGCGGCTCGGCGGCCAGGACGCGACGATCGGCGACGCCGGGGCCGTCTGTGCCGTCATCGACCGCGACGCGCTGCGCACGCAGGTGCTGCCCATCCGGGTCGAGCTCGCCGGCCACTGGTCGCGCGGCCGGACCATCGTCGACCGCCGGGACTGGAGCGGGGCCATCACGCACGACCCGCACGGGGAGGCCCCGGTACGCGTTGACGTCGCCCTCGGCGTCGACGGCCGCAGGTACTCGCGGCTGTGGGCCAACGCGCTCCTCGGCCGGGCAGGGGAGCGCTGATGGGTCGCGTCGCCGTGCTCGGGTCGCTCAACGTCGACCTCGTCACGCGGGTCGAGCGGCACCCGATGCCCGGCGAGACCCTGCTGGGCGAGGCGGGAGGCCGCTTCGCCGGCGGCAAGGGCGGCAACCAGGCCGCCGCCGCGGCACGAGCCGGCGCCGAGGTGCGGATGCTCGCCCGGGTGGGCGCGGACGACGCCGGCACCGCCTACCGCGAACGGCTCACGGCGCTGGGCGTCGACGCCTCTACCGTGGCCACGAGCCCGGACGCGCCGACCGGCATCGCCCTCATCACCGTCGACGCGGCGGGGGAGAACTCGATCATCGTGGTCGCCGGTGCCAACGCCGAGCCCGACAGGGCGCTGGTGGCCGAGGCGGGCCGCCTGGAGCGGGGCGACGTGCTCCTCTGCTCGCTCGAGGTCGACCTCGGCATCGTCGCCGAGGCTGCCCGCGCCGCCCACGCGGCCGGTGCGCGGGTCGTGGTGAACCTCGCCCCGTATGCCGCCCTACCGCCCGACGTGATCGCGCTCGCCGACCCGGTGGTCGTCAACGAGTCGGAGATGCGCGACCTCGCCGACTCCGACCTGCTGCCCCCGTCGCTGCTGGTGACGTTCGGGGCAGCAGGGGCCAGGTGGGGACTCGACGGCGTCGACGGCATACCCGTGGCGCCCGGCGAGGTGGCCGACACGGTCGGCGCCGGCGACGCGTTCTGCGGGGCGCTCGCAGCCGCGCTCGCCGCCGGCGCCGAGCCCGGCGCAGCACTCGAGGCGGCCAACCGCGCCGGGGCCGACGCCGTGCGCTGGGCAGGTGCCCAGCCCGACGCCGCCCTCTGACCCAGCTCCCTGACCCAGCTCCCTGACTGTGCCGAGCTCCCGTATCGTGCCGGTACGTAACTCAGTCGTTACGCTGGTTGGATGGGCAGGACGTGGGAGGCGTTGAGCGACCCGACGCGACGGACGATCGTCGAGCACCTGGCACGAGAGCAGCTGACCGCCGGTGAGGTCGCCGCGCTCTTCGACACGGCCCGGCCCGGCATCTCGAGGCACCTGCGGGTGCTGCGCGAGTCCGGGGTGGTCGAGGCGGAGGCCGTAGGCCAGCGGCGCGTCTACCGGCTGGTGCCCGGCGCGCTCGACGAGGTCGAGCGGTGGTGCCGGTAGGTCCGCTCGTTCTGGGGGCCGCGACTCGAGGCCCTCGACACCGAGATCGCCCGCGGTGCGCGGGCGCGACGAGAGGAACGGGCATGAGCGAGCCGACCCGGGTGCTGGGCCGCATCGAGCGCGAGGGCGACGCGGTGGCGGTGGTCTTCGACCGGCACTACGCGACGACGAAGGCCGACCTCTGGGCGGCCTGCACCGAACCCGACCGTCTCGCGCGGTGGTTCGCCCCGGTCTCGGGCGACCTGCGTGAGGGCGGCACCTTCACGATCCACTTCGACGACGCCGACACCCCGGTGTGCCGCGTCATCCGTTGCGCACCGCCTGAGCGGCTCGTCTGGGAGTGGCCGGTGGGTGAGGTCGCCGGCCTGGTCACGGTCGGGGTCGCCACGGACGGGGACGGGGCGCGCCTGACGCTGCGGCACGAGCGCCTGACACCTGCGCAGGCTCCGGGGTACGCCGCCGGCTGGGACACCTACGTCCGCTCGCTCGACGCGTACCTGCGGGGTGCGGACGGCCCGGACTGGGACGCCATGTGGAGCGCCCTGCACGAGCTCTACGCCGCGGCTTCGACCTCGGGAGCCGCTGACCCCTGCTGACACCGGCTGACACCGGCTGACACCGGCGGGCGGGTGGTTGCCTCAGCCCGGGGTGACGACGACGGCGACCTGGCTGCCGCCGACGCGCGTCAGCACCAGGGTCGCCTCCGAGCCGCCCTTGCCCCGGCCCGTCATCTTCAGCTGCCGGCGCAGCGCGTCGGCGTCGAGGGTGACGCCGCGCTTCTTGATGGTGACCCGGTCGTGCCCGGCGTCGCGCAGCCACCGGGCGAGGCGCTTCGTCGACAGTGGCATCGCCTCGACGACCCGGAACCGGCGGGCCCACGGCAGCTCGCGGGCCACCCCGCTCGTCACGTAGCCCACACCTGTCGCGAGCTCGGCCCCGTCGACCGCCGACACCAGGGCGCCGGTGAGGCCGGCCCGGATGACGGCCCGGTCGGGCTCGTAGAGCCACTCGCCCAGGTCGGTGACCGACCGCAGTGTCGCGTGGTCCGCCCCGTCCGCGGCGTCGTGCTCGGTGACGACCGACGTCGACGTCTCGGTGCAGACGGCGGCGGTGCGTCCGGCCGTCGACACGAGTGGCCCCCACCAGACGGCACACTCGAGCACCTCGCCGTGCCAGGAGGTCCACTGCGCCTCGGCTCCACGGGGCACGGACCCGTGGGGAAAGGCGGGGGAGAGCTTCGCCCCGGTCGCTGGCACGGCGTCGGCGAAGGCGAGCACCTGCGACCACGGCGGCGAGATGGCGTCGAGAGAGAAGACGCGCTTGGTGCGCCCGTGCACGTCGGCCACACCGCGCACCCGGCGGGCCGGGTCGAGCCACAGGCCGACGTCACGGCGGGCGTCACCGCGTGGCAGGCGTACGTCCTCGGCGAGGCCGTGGGTCGCCTCGGCCGACGGCCAGTGCCGCAGGTTGACGGCGGCGACGCGGGCCGTGGCGGCGTCGGCGTCGACCGCGTGCACCGTGAGGTCGAGGCCGGCGAACGCCATCGCGTCGGCCCCCAGCCCGCACCCGAGGTCGTGAACCTCGCGCACCCCCGCGGCGGCGAAGCGGTGGGCGTGCCGGGCGGCGACGGCAAGGCGGGTCGCCTGTTCGAGGCCGTCGGCGGTGAAGAGCATGCCGGCCGCGAAGTCGCCGAACTTCTCGGCGCCGCGGGCGCGCAGCCGGGACTGGGTCATGGCGGCGGCGACCAGGTCGGCCGCGAAGCCGGCCTCACGGAGGCGGTCCTGCAGGTGCAGCGAGCCCGCCTCGTCGTAGGGCGGCAGCGACTGGAGCAGCGCCCAGCCCTCACCCGCGGCGAGGCGGTCGACCATGGCGGCGTCCATGCGCCCATCCTGCCAGCGTCGGTGATCGCCACGACTCGCGACGGATTCTGGCACTCGACTTGACCGAGTGCTAACCGAAACCTAGATTTCTTCCTGTTGGCACTCTCCACCCGGAAGTGCCAGCGCCCTCCTCGAGGGAGGTCGAGCCCCGCGACGGCGACCGGCCTCGAGAGCCCACAGTCCGCAATCCAGTTTTCGACTGTCCCGAAGGGAAGGTCACCACCGTGTCGGTTTCCATCACGCCGCTCGAAGACCGCATCGTCGTCAAGTCCCTCGAGGCCGAGCAGACCACCGCGTCCGGCCTCGTCATCCCGGACACCGCCAAGGAGAAGCCCCAGGAGGGCGAGGTCCTTGCTGTCGGCCCCGGCCGCTTCAACGACAACGGCACCGAGCGCGTGCCGCTCGACGTCAAGGTCGGCGACAAGGTCATCTTCAGCAAGTACGGCGGCACCGAGGTCAAGTACGGCGGCGAGGAGTACCTCATCCTCTCCGCGCGCGACGTCCTCGCGATCGTCGGCTGACCCGACGCCGTATGCCGTGAACGCACCCCGGTGAGCCCCATCGGGGTCTCCCCGGGGTGCGTCTCGTTCGGCCCATCGTCTGACCGGGCCGTCGTCTGACCGGGCCAACTGCCCAAAACCCAAGAACCGCAAAGCAACCCGAGCCAAAGGAACACCATGGCCAAGCAGCTGGAGTTCGACGACTCCGCCCGCAAGTCGCTCGAGCGCGGCGTCGACGCGCTCGCCAACGCCGTCAAGGTGACGCTCGGCCCGAAGGGCCGCAACGTCGTCATCGACAAGAAGTGGGGCGCCCCCACGATCACGAACGACGGTGTGACCATCGCCCGCGAGATCGAGCTCGAGGACGCCTACGAGAACCTCGGCGCCCAGCTCGCCAAGGAGGTCGCGACCAAGACCAACGACGTCGCCGGTGACGGCACGACGACCGCGACCGTCCTCGCCCAGGCCATGGTCAAGGAGGGCCTGCGCAACGTCGCCGCAGGTGCCGCCCCGGCCGCGCTCAAGCGCGGCATGGACAAGGCCGTCACCGCGGTCAACGACCGCCTCCTCGAGAACGCCCGCGAGGTCGAGGGCAAGGACGAGATCGCCTCCGTCGCCACGCTCTCCGCCCAGGACGCCACCCTCGGTGGCCTCATCGGTGAGGCGTTCGACAAGGTCGGCAAGGATGGCGTCATCACCGTCGAGGAGTCCTCGACGACCGCCACCGAGCTCGAGTTCACCGAGGGCATGCAGTTCGACAAGGGCTACCTGTCGGCCTACTTCGTCACCGACACCGAGCGCATGGAGACCGTCCTCGAGGACGCCTACGTGCTCATCAACCAGGGCAAGATCTCCTCGGTCGCCGAGGTGCTCCCGATCCTCGAGAAGGTCGTGCAGTCGGGCAAGCCGCTGCTCATCATCGCCGAGGACGTCGACGGCGAGGCCCTCTCGACGCTCGTCGTCAACAAGATCCGCGGCACGTTCAACGTCGCCGCCGTCAAGGCGCCCGGCTTCGGCGACCGCCGCAAGGCCATGCTCCAGGACATCGCGATCCTCACCGGTGGCCAGGTCATCGCCGAGGAGGTCGGCCTCAAGCTCGACCAGGCCGACCTCACGGTCCTCGGCCAGGCGCGACGGGTCGTCATCACCAAGGACACCACGACGATCATCGACGGCAGCGGCGACGAGTCCGAGGTCGCCGGCCGTGTGCACCAGATCAAGGCCGAGATCGAGCGCACCGACTCCGACTGGGACAAGGAGAAGCTCCAGGAGCGTCTCGCCAAGCTCGCCGGTGGCGTCTGCGTCATCAAGGTCGGCGCGCACACCGAGGTGGAGCTCAAGGAGAAGAAGCACCGCATCGAGGACGCCATCTCCGCGACGCGCGCCGCGATCGAGGAGGGCATCGTCGCCGGTGGCGGCACGGCCCTCATCCACGCCGCGACGGCCATCGACGCCCTCGAGCTCTCGGGCGACGAGGCGACCGGTGCCACGATCGTGCGCAAGGCCGTCTCCGAGCCGCTGCGCTGGATCGCCGAGAACGCGGGCCTGCAGGGCTACGTCGTCACCTCGAAGGTCGCCGAGCTCGAGCTCGGCCAGGGCCTCAACGCGGCCACGGGCGAGTACGGCGACCTCATCGCGGCCGGCGTCATCGACCCGGTCAAGGTGACCCGCTCCGCGCTGCGCAACGCCGAGTCCATCGCGTCGATGATCCTCACGACCGACACGCTCGTCGTCGAAAAGCCCGAGGACCAGCCCGAGGCCGGCGGCCACGGGCACGGCCACGGTCACTGACCGGCGAACCGGGCCCGACGGCACACGTCGTCGGGTCCGGACAGGCTGGGCGCAGCGGACGTACGCGTCCGACGCGACGTCCTGACGCACGACGAGGGCCGCTCCCCGATCGGGGAGCGGCCCTTCGTGTCGTCGTCGGCCCCTCAGGGCCGGTTCAGGACGCTTCCTGGATGCCGTCGTAGAGCAGCTCGCGCTCGGCCTCGGTGAGCCCGCCCCAGACGCCGTAGGGCTCACGGACCTCGAGGGCGTGTGAGCGGCACGCGGCCACGACGGGGCACGCAGCGCAGACGGCCTTGGCCTGGGCGTCGCGGTTGCGGCGACGCGGGCCGCGCTCTCCCTCGGGGTGGAAGAAGACCTCGGGGCTGGTGCCGCGGCAGGCACCGTCCAGCTGCCAGTCCCAGAGGTCGGCGACTGGACCGGGCAGGCGGGTGATCTCGGCCATGAACTCGTCTCTCAGGTCGGGCGGGGGTGGCCGCCGGTCGAACCGGTCCGCTCGGTGCAGGTGGGGGCGCGGACCGCGAAATCGACGCTAACCGGGCACGCGATCACGGATAAAGGTTGGAATCTTAAGGACTTGTTCAAGAATTGCCATTCAGATGGCATGCTCGTCGAAGGCGTGCTGGGCACCTTCCCGGACTCGTCCGCTCGCGCCCGTCCGGCTAGCATGGGCGCGCTCCGGGCGACGCCGACGAGCAGCGCGACGTGGCGCTGGAACTACGAGACGAGGGTTCGGGGGACGACGGCTCACATGGGTCATGGATGGTCGAGGCGCGCCCGCGTAACGCCGGGTGGTGCACCAGCGATGGAGCGGATGGACGCTCCATCGCTTCGTGAGCTGGCGGCTGACGCCGTGCGAGACCCGCACGCGCGCGACCTGCTGCTGGCCCGCGTCAGGGACATGGCCCTGCGGTACTCCCGCGTCCGTCTCGGTCGTTTCGGCGCCGAGGACATTGCCCAGGACGTCGCGCAGGAGGTGTGCATGGCCGTCGTCACGGCTCTGCCGACCTACGAGGAGCGCGGCCTGCCCTTCGAGGCGTTCGTCTACACCATCACCTCCCGCAAGCTCGCCGACGCCCAGCGCGCCGCCATGCGGGCTCCGGCACCCGTGGCCGACATCCCCGACGGTCCGTCCGACGCTCCGTCGCCCGAGTCGGTGGCCGTCCTGCGCGACGACGCCGCCACGGCGATGACCCTCATGCGGGAGCTGCCGCCGCAGCAGCGCGAGATCCTCACCCTGCGCGTCGCGGTCGGCATGTCCGCCGAGGAGACCGCTGCGGCGCTCGGCATGTCGGCCGGCGCGGTGCGCGTCGCCCAGCACCGGGCCCTGGGCAAGCTCCGCGGCCTCATCGCCGACGCCGAGGCGGGTGACGTCGCGTGAACGACTTCTCGCCCCTGGGCAGCGCCAGCGACCTGCTCGCCGACGACCTGCTGCTCGACCGTCTCGCCGGTCGCAGGGACCCCGGCGGCGAGCCCGTCGCCGCGCTCCTCGCCGCCCTGGCGGCCCACGCCGACAGCCCCCTGACCGCCCACACCGGCCGCCGTCGCATCGCCAACAAGCACCGCTACCTCGGTGCCTTCGCCGTGCTCGCCGTCGCGGCCAGCGGGGCCGGCGTCGCGGCTGCCGTGACCCTCCCGGACGACAGGTCCATGCTCGCCAACCGCGCCCGCATCGAGCAGCGCATGGAGCAGAACGCCCGCAGCGACGCCCCGAGCGCACTGCTCTCACGCCTCGGGCTCCCGGCCACCGGCGGCACGACCGCCGCCCGCGACCTGGTGCTCGCCCGCGGCGCGAACGGCACCTTCGTACTTCTCCCCGCGGCGACCGCGTCGGCCCGGGCCGAGACTGCCGCTGACGGCGGCGAGCCCGACGGCCTCGCCGAAAAGACTGCCGCCGAGGCGTCGGACGCAGGAGTCACCGACGGCAACGGCGCAGTGGAGGCCGGCGCGGCCGCCGAGACACCGGCGGGCGCCCCCGTCGCCGGTCCCACGGTCCCCAGCGACAAGGCGCCCAGGACCAAGCCCGCGAAGCCGGTCAAGGTTCGTCCCGCCACCGGCGCCGCGGCGGGCAACGGCCAGGCGGCCAACGGGCAGCCGGCCAACGGGCAGGCGGCCAACGGGCAGGGCGCCAACGGCCAGGGCGCCGACACGACGGCCCAGACTGGCAGCGACCCGGTCTGGGTCGTCGCCCCGCCCACCGGTTCGAGCAGCGACCCCGCCGGCAGCGCCGTGTCCGACCCCTCGACCCAGCAGTCGCTGGTGGGTCCGTCGACCACCCCGCCGGCCAACCGTCGCGCCGTGGTCCCGGGGGTGGGCCCGTCGGTGACGCCCGGGGCGGCGCGCCCGTCGCGTTCCGCCGCTCCGCAGGCGACGTCCGCCGACGCCCCGGCTGACGCCGCCGCTCCGAGCGCGGCACGCACAGGAGCCACGGCGCCCGACGCCGCAGCCCCGGTCGCGCCTGTCGTCCCGGTCGCGCCCACCCCCTGAAGGGCGTTCGGGCGGGGTCCCGCGAGCCCGTAGAATCGGCGAATGAGTCTCGGATCGTCTGACGTGCCCGCTGCTTTCGCCACGATGGGACTGACGTACGACGACGTCCTCCTCCTGCCGGGTTACAGCGACCTTGCGCCGAACGACATCGACACCTCGACGCGCCTCACCCGCGAGCTGTCGATCAGGTCGCCGCTCATCTCGGCGGCGATGGACACCGTCACCGAGGCACGCATGGCGATCGCCATGGCGCGCCAAGGCGGCCTCGGCGTGCTGCACCGCAACCTGTCGATCCAGGACCAGGCCTACCAGGTCGACCTCGTCAAGCGCACCCAGACGGGCATGATCTCCAACCCGATCACCATCGGCCCCGACCGCACCCTCGAGGAGCTCGACGCGATCTGCGGCGAGTACCGCGTCTCGGGTCTTCCGGTCATCGGTGACGACAAGAAGCTGATCGGCATGGTCACCAACCGCGACCTGCGCTTCACGCCGGTCGCCGAGTGGGCCACGACGCTCGTGCGTGACGTCATGACGCCGATGCCGCTCATCACCGGCCACGTCGGCATCAGCCGCGACGAGGCGACGGCCCTGCTGCGCCAGCACAAGCGTGAGCGGCTGCCGCTCGTCGACGGCGAGGGCCACCTGACGGGCCTCATCACCGTCAAGGACTTCGTCAAGAGCGAGCAGTTCCCGAACGCCAGCAACGACGCCGACGGCCGCCTCATGGTCGGTGCCGCCATCGGCTACTTCGGCGACGCGTGGGAGCGTGCGACCACCCTCATCGAGGCCGGCGTCGACGTGCTGGTCGCCGACACCGCCCACGGCCACGTGCGCCTGCTCATCGAGATGGTCGAGCGCCTCAAGAAGGATCCCGCGACGCGCCACGTCCAGGTCATCGGTGGCAACGTCGCGACGACCGCCGGTGCCCAGGCCTTCGTCGACGCGGGCGCCGACGCCGTCAAGGTCGGCGTCGGGCCGGGCTCCATCTGCACCACGCGCATCGTCACCGGCGTCGGCGCCCCGCAGATCACGGCGGTGCACGCCGCTGCCCAGGCCTGCAAGCCCGCCGGCGTGCCGGTCATCGCCGACGGCGGCCTGCAGTACTCCGGCGACATCGCGAAGGCCATCGTCGCCGGCGCCGACTCCGTCATGGTCGGCTCGCTCCTCGCCGGCTGCGAGGAGAGCCCTGGCGAGCTGATCTTCGTCAACGGCAAGCAGTTCAAGAGCTACCGCGGCATGGGCTCCCTCGGTGCGATGAGCAGCCGCGGCAAGAAGTCCTACTCCAAGGACCGCTACTTCCAGGCCGAGGTCGAGTCCGACGACAAGATCGTGCCCGAGGGCATCGAGGGCCGCGTCGCCTACCGCGGTCCGCTCTCCGCGGTCGCCCACCAGATGCTCGGCGGCCTGCGCCAGTCGATGTTCTACGTCGGCGCGCGCACCGTGCCCGAGCTGCAGGAGAAGGGCCAGTTCGTGCGCATCACCCAGGCCTCGCTCAAGGAGAGCCACCCGCACGACATCCAGGGCATGGTCGAGGCCCCCAACTACTCCGGCTGAGCCCACCACGCCGACCACGTATGCCGTCCCGGGGAGCCCGCGGGACGGCATACGTCGTCGGTGGGCCCGGTCGGTAGGATCGGCCGGTGACCGAGATCGAGATTGGCCGAGGCAAGCGCGGACGGCGCGCCTACTCCTTCGACGACATCGCCGTCGTGCCCTCGCGGCGCACGCGCGACCCGGAGGAGGTCTCGGTGTCGTGGCAGATCGACGCGTACCACTTCGACATCCCGGTCATGGCTGCGCCGATGGACTCCGTCGTGTCGCCGGAGACGGCGATCGCGCTCGGCAAGCTCGGCGCGCTGCCGGTCCTCGACCTCGAGGGGCTGTGGACGCGCTACGAGGACCCCACCGCGCAGCTGCGCGAGATCGCTGAGATCGAGCCGACCGCCGCGACGGCGCGCATGCAGCAGATCTACGACGAGCCGATCAAGCCCGAGCTGATCACCGAGCGGCTGCGCCAGCTGCGTGACGCCGGCGTCACGGTGGCCGGTGCCTTGTCGCCGCAGCGCACCCAGCAGCACTGGAAGACCGTCGTCGACGCGGGCGTCGACCTCTTCGTCATCCGTGGCACCACTGTGTCGGCCGAGCACGTCAGCGGGCGGGCCGAGCCGCTCAACCTCAAGCGCTTCATCTACGAGCTCGACGTGCCGGTCATCGTCGGCGGCGCGGCGTCGTACACCGCGGCCCTGCACCTGATGCGCACCGGCGCGGCCGGCGTGCTCGTCGGCTTCGGTGGCGGGGCGGCCCACACGACGCGCACCGCGCTCGGCATCCACGCGCCGATGGCCTCGGCCGTCGCCGACGTCGCCGCGGCTCGTCGGGACTACCTCGACGAGTCCGGCGGCCGCTACGTCCACGTCATCGCCGACGGTGGCGTCGGCACGTCCGGCGACATCGTCAAGGCCATCGCCTGCGGCGCCGACGCGGTCATGCTCGGGGCGGCCCTCGCCCGCGGCACCGACGCGCCCGGCGGCGGCTACCACTGGGGGCCCGAGGCGCACCACCAGCAGCTGCCGCGCGGCGAGCGCATCGCACTCGGCAGCCAGGCCACGATCGAGGAGATCCTCTTCGGCCCGGGGCGTCACGCCGACGGCACGACCAACGTCATCGGCGCCCTCAAGCGCGCGATGGCCACCACGGGCTACTCCGACGTCAAGGAGTTCCAGCGCGTCGAGGTCGTGGTCTCGCCGTACCTCGGCAACTGACCGCCAGGGCTCCGGGGCGCGGGTCGCGCTCCGGCCTCAGTGGCCGGTGCGCGCGAGTGCCACGAGGTCGCGCACGCCCGCCTCGGGCAGGTAGGCACGGGTGAGCGCGAGCCCGATCCTCGGCAGGGCGGCCTCGTCGGGGAACACGAGGTGCAGCGGCTCGTGCCGCGGCTTGAACTTCGCCTTGAACGCGTGCAGCGACCGGAAGCCGTAGTACGGCTCGAGGGTGGCGCCGAGCCGGTCGAGGAACGTGTCGATGGTGCCGCGGTCGAGGCCCTCGTCGCCGGCCTGCGCCACGGTGCGGGCGAGCGGCGCCCCCGACAGTGAGACGACGGCGCAGCCTTCCTCCTTGAACGCCAGGCACGCCGACGCGATGAGGAACTCCATCGAGTAGCGGAACCCGCCCGGCAGCCGGCGCATGACGTCGAGCGTCCACCCCGTCGGGTCGCCGCCGCCCTCCTCGTGCACGGGCATCCACGAGGTCACGCCGTGCACCGTGCCGTCGTCGTCGACAGCGAGGCCGACCCGCACGTCGGGGTCGAGCGCCTCGTCGACCCCGCCGAGGGTGAAGCCCATCTCGGGCAGCCCCTTGTCCTCGACCCACTCGGACGAGATGGCCTTGACCTGCATCTGGATGCCCCGCGGCATCTGCACGAGTGGGCCGAGCCGGAACACGACGCCGAGCTTGGCTGCCTGGTTGAGGGCCGTGCGGACGTCCTGCCAGGCCTTGCCGACGAAGTCGAGCGTGGGCAGCTCGATCCAGGCCTCCTCGGCGACCTGCACGCAGTGCCATCCGCGCGCCCTGGCGTGCGCCGACACCTCCGAGGTGACGGTGAAGAGGCACGGCACGAGCCCTTGCGCGTGCACCGTGTCGGAGAAGGCGCCGAGCAGCGCGGCGCGCTCGCGCTGCGTCCCGGCGACCGGGTCGCAGAGGCCGATGACGACCCCGGCGTGCACGCGGTAGGCGATGTAACCGGACTCGCGCTCGTCGGTGAACCAGCGGTTCTCGGGCCACGTCGTCATCCAGGCGAGGCGGTTGCCCGTCCCCTGCTCGCGCAGCAGGGCGACCGCCTGCTCGCGCTGCCCGTCGTCCGCGGGCGCCACGAGGCTGCCGGTCGTGCGGCGGGCGCGGCGCCTCGACGGGTTGCGGAACGCGTGCCGGCCGACGAGGAGTACCCCGAGACCGAAGGCGTTGCCGACGAGGTCCCAGCAGGCGACGAGCAGTCCTTGCTCGGCCGTCGCGAGGACATAGCCGACGTTGGCCAGCTGGATGCCGATGACGAGCACGAGTAGGCCCACGGCCCAGCGCCAGGCACGCCGCCGTCCCTTGTAGAGCGAGCGCGCGAGGATGAGCCAAAGGGTGCCCAGCACCACCCCGACGAGGAGGTTGCGGTCGGCGAGCGCCTCAGCCCGCGCGGCCGCCGACAGCGTGGCGGTGAGCGGCCCGTCGGCCGTCGTGAACGGCTGGATGAGGCCCTCGACGGCGGCGACGACGAAGAACCCGGAGGCGAGGAGCCGGAAGTCGCGCCGGGTCAGCTGTCGCGAGTGCAGCGCGGGTGCTCGCCCCACGAGCACGGGGCCGAGGAGCAGTCCCCAGCCCACGGCGAGCACGTGCTCGAGGTCGGCGAGCCCGCCGAGGTGGATGACGAAGAGAACCACGTATGCCGTCAGCACTGTGCGCAGCCGCCCGCGCCAGGGCGGGGCGACCGTCACCGAGGCCGCAGCCGCGGCTCCGAGGAACGCGGCGGACGGGCCGGCGTCGCGAACGTGGGAGAGCGTCGTGCTCCAGAGGTAGCCGTGGTCGCGGGTCAGCCACAGCAGCCCGGCCGACCCGAGCACCCCGACGAGGTGGCAGGTGGCCAGCGCGACGGCATACCGGAGCGGGCCGAGGCGCCACTCGGCGAACCCGCCGAAGACGGCGAGGCCGACGAGGATCGGCACGTACTGGAGGGGCCGCGGCGCGAAGAAGGCCCCGGTCAGCACGGTCCACCAGTCGCCGGACTCGAAGGCCGGGAGGCCGTAGGTGAGGCTCGTGCGGAGCAGGCGGTCGAGCAGCGGGTCCCAGAGCGTCCGGGTGACGACCGACAGGGCGAGGACTACGGCGAGGAGGGCGCTCGTCAGTGGCAGGCGTCGCATCACCGTCCGGGGACGGGGCATCCCTCAATGGTGCTCCTCGACCCGCCGCCCGTCAGGGGATCCGGCACAGGTGACGGTCATTACTCTCGGTAGCCTCGGGGTGGTGGCCGCCCGTAGGGTTGAGCCATGGAGCTCGACCACGACGTCGTCGTCATCGGGTCCGGCTTCGGCGGATCCGTGGCCGCGCTGCGCCTCGCCGAGAAGGGCTACCGGGTTCACGTCTACGAGGCGGGCCGCCGTTTCGAGGACGCCGACTTCGCCCGCACGAGCTGGGACGTCCGCCGCTACGTCTGGGCGCCGCGCCTCGGGTGCTTCGGCGTCCAGCGCATCCATCGGCTGCCCGACTGCCTCGTGCTCGCGGGCGCGGGGGTCGGCGGCGGCTCGCTCAACTACGCGAACACCCTCTACGTGCCGCCCGCCCCGTTCTTCCGTGACCGGCAGTGGGCGCACATCACCGACTGGCAGGCCGAGCTCGCCCCGCACTACGCGACGGCCCAGCGGATGCTCGGGGTCACCGTCAACCCGTGCGAGGGCCCGGTCGAGCAGCTCATGCGCGACGCCGCGTCGGACCTCGGAGTCGGCGACACGTTCCGCAAGACGCCCGTCGGAGTCTTCTTCGGCGAGCCCGGCAAGCGCGCGCCCGACCCGTACTTCGGCGGCGCCGGCCCCGACCGCACCGGGTGCACCCAGTGCGGCAACTGCATGGTGGGCTGCCGCGTCGGCGCCAAGAACACCCTCGTCAAGAACTACCTCGCGCTCGCCGAGCGGCACGGCGTGACGATCGAGCCGCTGCGCACGGTGACGCGGGTGCGTCCGCTCGACCCCGCGTCACCCGAGCACGGGTATGCCGTCACGACCGTCCGCACCGGCGCGTGGGGTCGGCGCCGGGCGGGGGAGCGCACCGTCACCGCCGGTCAGGTCGTCGTCGCGGCCGGCGCCTGGGGCTCGGCCCAGCTGCTCCACGCGATGAAGGCCGACGGCGACGGGCTGCCGCGCGTGTCCGACCAGCTCGGCGAGCTGACCCGCACCAACTCCGAGGCGCTCGGCGGCGCGATGACGGCGCGGGTGCCCGAGGGGGTCGACCTGACCCGGGGTGTCGCGATCACGTCGAGCTTCAACGTGTCCGACACGACCCACGTCGAGAACGTCCGCTACGGCAAGGGCTCCAACCTCATGGGTTCGCTCGCCGTCATGCAGGTCGACGGCGGCGGCCGGGTGCCGCGCTGGCTGCGCTTCGCCGGCACGGCGGCCCGTCACCCCTACGTCTTCGTCCGGTCGCTGTCGTCGCGACGGTGGAGCGAACGCACCGTCATCGCGCTCGTCATGCAGACGAGCGACAACTCGATCACCGTCAGCCGGCGCCGAGGCCTGTTCGGCTGGCACCTGACCTCGACCCAGGGCCACGGCGAACCCAACCCCACCTACATCCCCGAGGGCAACCGGGCGGTGCGGGCGATGGCGCAGCGGCTCGAGCGCACGACCGGCGAGCGTGCCTGGCCAGGGTCGTCGATCGGCGAGGTGCTCGACATCCCGATGACGGCGCACTTCCTCGGCGGGGCGGTCATCTCCGACTCGCCCGACACGGGAGTCCTCGACCCGTACCAGCGGCTGTGGGGCTACCCGGGCGTCAGCGTCGTCGACGGGTCCGCGGTCTCGGCCAACCTCGGCGTCAACCCGAGCCTGACGATCACGGCGCAGGCCGAGCGGGTCTTCTCGCTCTGGCCGGCCGCGGGAGAGGTCGACCGCCGCCCGGCCCAGGGTGAGGCTTACGTCCGCCTCGCCACCCCACCTCTCCTTGATCGAGAGAACGCTCCGTGACGCCGAGCCCGGGACGTCAGAGCTGGGTGTTGAGGTAGGCCTGCAGCCGGCGGACGGTTCGGGCGTTCCAGGTCGTCGCGCCGTCGTGCGAGAGGCCGAGGTAGGACTGCAGGGCCGCCATCGACCGGCTGCCCCACACGCCGGTGGCGGGGACGTTCACCCGCACCTGGAGCGCCCGGACCGTCGCGCTGTCCAACGAGCCGGTACGCGTGACGCCGAGCCACCGCTGCAGCGCAGAGATCGTCGACGTGGACAGCGATCCCGTGACCGCGATCCTCGTGCCGAGCATCCCGTTCGCGGCCTTGACGGTGAGCACCCGCAGGGCGGCGGCGTTGACGCGGGCCCGAAGGGTCGCGTCCGTGGCGACCCTGGCCGTGACCGCGTTGACCATCGCCGGGACGACAGTCGGATCCACGGTCAGCACGATGTCGCCACCGGAGCTGAGAAAGTTGATCGCGCGCGTGCCGGGCGACCACGCCTGCACCGCACGGGCCGCCCCGATGTCGTCGCTGATGACGACTCCCGTGAACCGGAGGTCGCCACGGATCATCCCCGTGATCACGGTGGGGGAGAAGACCGCCGGCCGAGCGGGGTCGATGCGGCTGTAGATCGCGGACGAGACCATGAGCAGCTGCGCCCCCGCAGCCACGGCCGAGCGGAACGGCCCGATGTCGGGCGAGGTGCGGGTCGTGACCCGGTCGGTCACGCCAGCCGTCGTGTCGGTGTTGCCGGTGACGCGGCCCAGGCCGGGGAAGTGCTTGGCAGTCAGGGCCATTCCCGTCGAGCGCATGCCGCGCACGAACGCCGATCCCTTCTCGGCGACGACGGCCGGCGTGTGGCCGAACTCGCGCTGAAGCGCTCCGATCGGCGCGTTCAGGGGAGCGAACGAGGCCGACACGGTGTCCATCACGGGAGCGAGGTTGACGTCGACGCCGGCGCGCAGCACCTGGCTGCCCCACAGCGTTGCGCTCCGTGTGAGGCCGGCGTCGCTGAACGTGCCCTGCACCAGCGCCGTGGGCATCCTCGAGAACCACGGGCCCTGCAGCACCTGGACGAGGCCGCCCTCCTGGTCGGAGGCGACGAGCAGGGGCACGGCGGAGGTGGCGGCGTTGGTCGTCATCGACTCCGCGCCGGCCGCCAGTGCGCGCACGGGCGCGGCGCCCGTCGTGGTGCGTCCGGTCAGGATGAGGTTGCCGACGTGGTAGCGGCTGATCGCGGTTCGGGTTGCCGTCGAGATGCCCTTCACGGAGCCACCGACCATGAAGAGCTGGCCGATGCGCTGGGCCGTGGTCATCCGGCTCAGCACCGCCTGCGCGGTCACCGCCGGTGAGACGCCAGTGGGCACCGCGCGTGGGACGACGCCGGCCGAGCTCGTCCGGGCGTCCGCAAGAGGTGCAGCGCCCGTCACCGCCGTGGCCGCCACCGGTCCGCACACAAGGACCGCACCCGTGCACGCGGCCACACACGACATGACGAGGCGTCGAGAGCTCATCACAGCCTCCAGCTCAAGCCCCGTCGAGCGAACCGCTCGCCCCCACCTGCGATTCTAGGCCGGGTCGGGCCAGCTGGCTCGAAGATGATGAAGGGGTGAGGCCGTCACCCCTCAGAGACGGCCCCACCCCGCGGTGCGCAGGCCTTCAACCGGTCGAGAATCGGCCCGGCACCGCGCTGACAACGACGCGAACCGGGCGGGGTTACGGGCCTTGTCATATCTTTGCAAAAAGGTTGCGAGCGACCCCGGGGCTCCGCGTCAGACGGCCGGCTGGGGCTCGTCGCGCCACGAACGCCACAGGGCGGCATACGCCCCGTCCGCTGCGAGCAGCTGCTCGTGCGAGCCGATCTCGGTGATGCGTCCGTCCTCGACCACGCACACCCGGTCGGCGTCGTGGGCCGTCATGAGGCGGTGCGCGATCGCAACCACGGTGCGGCCCTGCACGACCGCAGCGAGGGAGCGCTCGAGGTGCCGGGCGGCGCGCGGGTCGAGCAGGGACGTCGCCTCGTCGAGCACCAGGGTGTGCGGGTCGGCGAGAACGAGCCTGGCGAGCGCGAGCTGCTGCGCCTGCGGCTCGGACAGCCGGTGACCGCCGGAACCGACGACGGTGTCGAGGCCGTCGGGCAGCCCGACGGCCCAGCCCTTGGCGTCGACGGCCTCGAGGGCCTCGAGCAGCTGCTCGCGCGACGCCTCCGGCCGGGCCAGGCGCAGGTTGTCCTCGAGCGACCCGACGAAGACGTGGTGCTCCTGCGTCACGAGGGCGACCTGCCCACGCAGCTGCGGCAGCTCGAGGTCGACGAGGCGAACGCCGCCCACGTCGACGCGGCCCGCGCGGGGACCGTCGATGCCGGCCATGAGCCGGCCGAGCGTCGACTTGCCGGCACCCGACGGGCCGACGATGGCAAGCCGCTCACCCGGCTGCAGGTCGAGGGAGACGCCGCGCAGCACGTCGCGGCCGGCGCGGTAGGAGTACACGACGTCGTCGACCTCAAGCCGGTCGTCGGCGGGCACCTCGCCCGTCGGGGACCGGTCGGGCGGCACGTCGGCGATGCCGATGACGCGGGCGAGCGACGTCGCCCCGACCTGGATCTCGTCGAGCCACGAGATGAGCTCGTCGAGCGGGCCGGCCATCTGCTGCACGTACAGCGCGACCGCGGTGACCGTTCCGGCCGTGGCGAGGTCCTGCGAGATGAGCCAGCCGCCCCACAGCAGGGTGACGGCGACCGGTGCGAAGAAGGCGAACTCGACCGACGGGAACCACCGCATGCGCAGGCCCAGCGTGTAGAGCTCGGCGTCGTAGCACTCGTGCAGGGCGTCGTCCATGCGGCGCCGGCGCCGGCCGCGCAGGCCGAGCGCGTCGACGGTGCGGGCACCGTCGGCCGACTCGGTGACGACGCCGTTGAGCACGGCGTACGTCGCCCGCTCGCGCAGGTAGCCGTCGGGCGCCAGGCGCAGGTAGCGGCGCGTCGACAGCACGAGGATCGGGGCGCCGACAAGGACGGCGAGCGCCACCTGCCAGCCCGTGACGAACGCGGCCACGAGGGTGATCGCCGTGGTGACGGCGCCGACGAAAATGGCGGGCACGCCGAAGCGGATGACGTGCGAGAGCGCCTCGACGTCGTTCGTCGTGCGGGAGACGAGGTCGCCGGTGCCGGCGCGCTCGACCGTCGACAGCGGCAGCTCGACGACCCGGCCCATGAACTGCTCGCGCAGCTCGGCGAACACCGTCTCGCCCATGACGAACGACGCGCGTCGCGCGAACCACGTGACGACGGTCTGCACGACGACGGCTCCGGCGATCCACAGCGCCAGCGAGTCGACGACGTCGAGGGACCGGCCGTGGCTGATCTCGTCGACGAGCAGGCCGATGACGCGTGGCGCGACGAGTCCGGCGACAGCCGCGACGGCGTGCAGGCCGACGACCGTGGCGAGGCTGCGGCGGTGGCGGCGGAGCAGCCCACGGGTGTGGGTCCGGACCGAGGCGGTGTCGGCGACGGGAAGCGTGCGCGTGGACGGCGCTGGTGTCAGTGACATCAGTCCTCCTCTCCTCGGACGACGGTGCGTCGGTAGTCGGGGTGCTCGGCCATGAGCTGGTCGTGGGGGCCCGCTGCGGCGACCTTGCCGTCGCGCAGGAACACGACGTGGTCGGCCTTGTCGAGGATGAGCGGGCTCGCCGACATCACGACGGTGGTGCGGCCCCGGCGGGCGGCCGTGAGCCGGCCGGCGATCCGGGCCTCGGTGTGGGCGTCGACGGCGCTCGTCGGCTCGACGAGCACGAGGGTCTCGGCTCCGGTGAGCAGGGCGCGGGTCAAGGCGAGGCGCTGGCGCTGGCCGCCGGAGAAGGCGCGGCCGCGTTCCTCGACCTCGTTGTCGAGGCCGCCCGGCAGCGCCTCGAGCACGTCGTCGCCGCTCGCGACCGACAGCGCCTCGAGGATCGTCGCGTCATCGTGCTCGCCCCACGGGTCGAGCTCGTCACGCAGCGTGCCGGAGAACAGGCGCGGATCGGTCTCGGACACCACGACGCGGCGGCGCACGTCCGCGAGGGGGGCGTCGGCCAACCGGGTGCCGTCGAGGCGCACGTCGGTCTCGGTCGCGCCGAAGCGTCCGAGCCGGTCGGCGAGCGCGGCGGAGTCCTCGGGGCGCGCCGACACGACGACGGTGAACCGGCCCGGCTCGACCGTCACCTGGCTCACGGGGTCGTGCAGTCGCGCGGGCCCGGTCGGCAGCGCTTGAGTCTGCGCGGCCTCGACCTGGTCGGGCTGCACCCGCAGCACATTGGTCAGCTTGCGAGCGCCGATGTGCGCCCGGGTGGCACGGTCGACCATCTCGGTCGCGGTGCGCAACGGGATGACGAGGAAGGCGGTGTAGCCGTAGAACGCGACGAGCTGGCCGGCCGTGATCTCGCCCTCGATGGCGAACCGCGCGCCGAGCCACACGACCACGAGGACGAACAGCCCCGGCAGCAGCACCTGGGCCGCGTCGAGCGCCGCCTGGTAGCCGGCCACCCTGTTGCCGACCTCGCGCACCGACTGCGACTGGACGGCATACCTGCTCAGGAAGGTGTGCTCGCCACCGATGCCGCGCAGCACGCGCAGTCCGGCGACGGTGTCGGCGCCGAGGCCGATGAGCTTGCCGGACTCCTCGCGCTGCGCGAGCTGGCGGGCCTGGAGCGGCCGCACGATGAAGGTGAGGCAGCCGACCAGCACCGGCACGCCGATGAGGACGACGAGCCCGAGGGGCGTCGAGGCGCTGAGCAGGATGAGGGCGACGACGACGTAGGAGACGACGGCGCCGGCGAAACGGGCGAGCACGTCGTAGAGCCCGCCGATGCGCATCGCGTCGGAGCTCACGGTGGCGACGACGTCGCCGGTCGGGACGGCGCGGGTCAGCGCCTCACCGGTGTCGGCGGCCTTGTGCCCGACGAGCTGGGCTGACCGGAACGCGCCCTGCATCCAGTTCACGACGGCGTAGCGGTGCCGCACGGCACCGGAGAGGGCGCTGATCGTGACGAGGCCGACGAGGATCGCGCACCAGCGCAGCAGGGAGCCGCCGTCGCCGCCGATGATGCCCTCGTCGATGGCCTTGCCCATCGCGGCAGGGAAGAGCGCCTGGCTGACGAGCCACACGACGCCGAAGCAGATCGCCACGACGAGGGTGCGCCACTGGCCCCTGCCGACCCAGCGCAGGTATGCCGTGGGGCTGGTCAGGTCGGGGGTGCCGGGATCGGCGTGGGGCAGCGAGATCACTTGGTTCATTTTACGTTCGGCGAGAGGGCGTTTCACGCCATTTTCCGTCGGGGCCACGGCCCGACCGTAAGAGCTCCAGTGGACTTGAGGTCAAACCCTCATGGGGTATGCCGTCCGCCACCGGCGGGGGTGCCGACGAGAGGCGTCAGCGCGTCGGGTCCCAGCCGGAACGCTCGAGCGCCTCGGAGAGCTCGTCGACCTCGAGCGTGCCGTAGTCGACGTGGCGGTTGCGGTAGGCCGCCCGCCCGACGAGGTGGGCCGAGACGGGGGAGGTGAAGAACTGGGTCGCCGCGAGGAGCACGAGCGTCGTGACGGCAGCCCAGGTGCGCAGGGTCAGCGCGAGGCCGGCGAGGATGAGGATCAGGCCGAGGGTCTGCGGCTTCGTGGCGGCGTGCAGCCGGGAGAGGGCGTCGGGGAAGCGCAGCAGGCCGATGGCGCCCGCCAGGCAGAGGAACGAGCCGAGCAGCAGGCACACGCCCCCGGCGGCGTCGAGCACGGTGGTCAGGGTCGTCATGGCTGCTCCGGGATCTCGCGCTGGACCGCGTCGGGCTCGTCGGAGTCGCGGGACATGAAGCGGGTGACCGCGACGCCGCCGACGAAGCCGACCAGCCCGAGCACCATGAGGAGCGGCAGGTAGGTCGAGGTGTTCTGTCGGGCCGACTCGAGCGCCACCCCGGCGATGACGATGACGAGCAGGATCTCGGCCGCGATGATGCGGTCGAGGTTGCTCGGCCCGCGGAAGAGCCGGACGAGCACCAGGGCGGCTGCCGCCCCGAGCATGGCGAGGGCCAGGGTGAGGACGACGGTCACGGGAGCTCCTCCCTGCCGTCGGGGTGGTCGTCGAGGTGGTCGTCGAGGTCGTCGTCGGATCGGTCGCCGTTCGACGAGCTGCGCTGCCCCTCAGGCAGATCCGCGGTCGTGTGGCCCGGCCACGGCGCACCGGTCTCGACCGACGCGATCTCCTCGCGCGAGCCGAAGGTGCGCACGACGCGCCGTTCGACCACGAGCACGTGGGCGCGCTGCGCCTCGATGGCAGCGTCGTCGTCGACATCGAGCAGGTGCAGGTAGAGGACCGACGTCGACCGGCGCGCGTCGACGACGACCGAGCCCGGCACCAGTGCCACCAGCTCGGCCGTGATCGTGAGGTAGAAGTCGGAGCGCGACCGCAGCTGCACCCCGATGACGGCGTTGCGCGGCCGGCGCGTGCCGAACGCGAGCAGCATGACCTGCCACGAGGCGACGACGAGGTCGGCGAGGAAACGCAGGATGAGCCAGGCCAGCCGGAGCGGGCGCAGGCGTCCGCGGAACTCGATCGACGGGAGCGGGAACGCGTACGTCACGACGAGGCCGACGAGGACGCCGTTGACGACGTTGCCCCACGTGACGCGGTCCCAGAGCAGCACCCAGGCGAGGGCGATGGTGGCGACGGCGCGAGGCTGCAGCACGCGACGCCTGCGACGGGGCGCCTCGGGCCCTCGGTGCGCCGTGCCCGTGCGTGTCTCGGTCATCGCCGCACGCCCTCGGGCAGCACCGTGGTGACGTACGGGTCGCGGCGGGCGAGGTCGCCCGCCGCCCGCTGCGTGTAGGCGTACAGGGGGCCGGCCACGAACGTGATGGCGAGCCCGACCGCAGTCATGGCGGCCGTCGCGCCCAGCATCGTGCGGGGCAGCGTGCGCGGGGCGGTGTCCACGACGACAGCGGTGGCGGGGTCGGCCGCCGGCTCGACGTCGAGGGTGCCGAGCTGCAGGCCGGCGGCGGTCTCGATCGAGTGCGGGGCGTCGGCGAGCGTGCGCCAGAACGCCTGGCTCCACACCTTCGCGAGCGCGTAGAGCGTGAGCAGGCTCGTGACGATGCCGCCGACGACGAGCAGCCAGGCGAGCGGGGTGCCGAGCGCGATGCCGGCGTGGAGCAGCCCGATCTTCGCGAGGAAGCCCGACATCGGGGGGATGCCCGAGAGGTTCATCGCCGAGACGAAGAAGAGGGTCGCGAGGACGGGGGAGGCCGCCGCGAGCCCACCGAGGCGGTCGAGCGACGTGGTGCCCCCGAGCCGCTCGACGAGACCGGTGATGAGGAAGAGTGCCGTCTGGATGGTGATGTGGTGCGCCACGTAGAAGATCGCCCCGGCCGTGCCCTCTGGGGTGGCGAGGGCGATGCCGAAGATCATGTAGCCGATGTGGCTGACGAGGGTGAACGACAGGATCCTCTTGAGACCCGACTGCGACACCGCGCCGAGGATGCCGATGACCATCGTGAGCAGCGCCGCCCACATGAGAAGGCCCTGCAGGGGGGAGTCGGGGAAGAGCAGCGTCTGCACCCGGATGATCGCGTAGACGCCGACCTTGGTGAGGAGTCCGGCGAACACGGCCGTCACCGGAGCGGGAGCGGTGGGGTAGCTGTCGGGCAGCCACGCCGACATGGGGAAGATCGCCGCCTTGATCGCGAAGGCCGTGAGCAGGCAGAGCTGCAGCACGAGGGCGACGCCCGGCGCGAGGTCGCCGACGCGGATCGCCAGCTGGGCGAGGTTGACGGTGCCCGTGGCGGCGTACACGGCGGCGATGCCCACGAGGAAGAGCGCCGAGCTGAGCAGGCTGACGACGACGTACGTGGTGCCCGCGTGGATGCGGGACGCGGCTCCGCCCACCGTGATGAGCACGTAGGAGCTGAAGAGCAGGATCTCGAAGCCGACGAACAGGTTGAACAGGTCGCCGGCGAGGAACGCGTTGGAGACACCTGCCGACAGCACGAGGTAGGTCGGGTGGAAGATCGTGAGCGGCGTCTCGCTCTCGTTCTCCTCCTCGCTGTCGGCCTGCCCCTGACCGATGGCGAAGACGAGCACGAGCAGCGTGACGATGCCCGACACGAGCAGCATGAGGGCGCTGAGCCGGTCGGCGACGAGCGAGATGCCGAGTGGCTCCTGCCACGCGCCCAGCCACAGCACCTGGGGCCCGCGCACGTCGGTCTGCCGGACGAGCACGCCTGCGACCGCGACCACCGCGGCGAGCACGGCGATGCTCACGCTGCGCTGGAGCCGCGGGGAGCGCCGGAACGCGAGGGTCAGCGCCGCGCCGAGCAGCGGCAGCAGCACCGGGAGGGGCACGAGGTTCGACACCGGGAAGTCCGTCATGTCCGCTCGCCCCCGTCGGCCGTCGTCTCGCCTGCCAGCTCGTCGGAGGTGGTCGTCGACGTCTCGGACGGGTCGTAGGTCGACGACGTCTGGTCCTCGAGGGCCAGGCGCTGGATGCGGGCGTCCTCGGCGTCGTCGGGCACGTCGTCGGTGCCGGAGATCTGCCAGAGCCGGTAGGAGAGCGCGAGGAGGAAGCCGATCGTGGCCAGCGAGATGACGATCGCGGTGAGCACCATCGCCTGGGGGAGCGGGTCGCTGATCGCCGCGGGGTCCTCGTCGACGAACGGGGCGCGGCCGGCGCGCCCGCTGATGACGAGATAGAGCACGGCGACGCCGTTGCCGATGAGCACCATGCCGAGCAGCACGCGCACGAGGCTGCGGTCGAGCGCCAGTGCGGTGCCGGCGGCGACGAGGAAGACGGTGACGAGCACCAGCGTGAGGTTGGGCTGGAGGGTCGACTCGATGAGGGCCGGGGCGATGGTCGGAGTCATGCCCTGGCCACCTCGGACTCGCGCTCGGACTCCTCGTCGGCGATCTGCCGGTCGATGCCGGTGCCGAGGCTGCGCACGATGTCGAGCATCATCCCGACGACGATGAGGTAGACACCGATGTCGAAGAAGAGCGAGGTGACGAGGTGCACCTCGCCCCACGGGGGCAGCGTGAAGTCGACCGCGGTCGTCTCGAGGATCGTGCCGCCGAAGGCGAGCGGCGCGAGGGCCGAGCCGACGACGACGAGCAGGCCGAGACCGACGAGGAGGCCGGCGTCGAAGGGTGCCGCCTCGTCGAGCTCGTAGCGGCCCCCCGCGAGGTAGCGCACCACGAGCGCGAGCCCGGCGACGAGGCCGCCGGCGAAACCGCCGCCCGGCTGGTTGTGGCCGGCGAAGAGCAGGTAGAGCGACGCGGCCAGCATGACGTGGAAGACGAGGCGGGTGACGACCTCGAAGATGACCGAGCGCTTCTCCTTGCGCATGGTGCGTCCGCCGTGCAGCCAGGTGCCGCGCGACGGGTTGCTCGAGGGCAGCGCCTTGGCCGTCACCCGCGAGAGCCGCGTGTTGCGGGTGCGCACGAAGATGAGGCTCGCGATGCCGGTCGCCGCGGCGACGAGGACCGACACCTCGCCGAGGGTGTCCCAGGCGCGGATGTCGACGAGCGTCACGTTGACGATGTTCTTGCCGTGGCCGAACGCGTACGCCTCCCTCGGGAAGTCGACCGACACCGGGTCGACCGTGCGGCCGCCCGACGCGACGAGCGCGATGAGGCCGACCGAGGCGCCCACGGCGATGCCCAGGGCGATGCGCCAGGTGCGCGACGGTGAGTGCGGGTGACGGGTGAACTTCGTCGGAAGGCGGCGAAGGGCCAGCACGAAGACGACGAGCGACACGGTCTCGACGAGCATCTGCGTGATCGCGAGGTCGGGGGCGCCGTGGAGGATGAAGAGGAGCGAGACGCCGTAGCCGGTGGCGCCGACGAGCATGACCGCGGTGAGGCGGCGACGCGTGACGAGGACGAGAAGCGCCGCGACGACCATGAAGGCCCCGACGACGACCTGGCCAGCGTTGTCCCACAAGCGGATCGGCGGCAGCGACCCGCGGGTCGCCGCGGCGCCCCCGGGCAGCGCGACGAAGACGATGAGGATCGCCGCCAGGTAGATGGGCAGGGAGCCGCGCTGGGTGACCGCCGTGGTCTCGACGGCGCCGCGGTCGACCCATCGCAGCGTGTGCGCGAAACCCCGCTCGCCGTCGACCAGGGCGGGCACCCTGGCCTGCGCCCGCCCGACGACGTCGCGACGGGCGAAGAGCAGCAGGCCGGTCGCGACCGAGACGACGGACAGCACGAGCGGCACGGTGATGCCGTGCCAGAGCGCGAGCGTCGGCGGGGCATCGCCGAGGGGGAACGACACGGCGTACGGCAGCAGCCACGGGGACTCGAGCGGGGAGAGCAGGCCGAGCAGCAGGCATCCGACGCCGAGCAGCAGGGGGGAGAGGACGAAGCCCGGGTGGGCCGCCTTGACCGCGGTGGGCTCGAGGCCGGGCTTCGTCGCGAAGGCGCCCCAGAGGAAGCGCGCCGTGTAGGCGACGGTGAGCGCAGAGCCCGCGACGACGCCGGCGATCGAGAGCCAGCTCCACGGGGCGGGCAGGGGGGTCGACGTCTGGACGTCCTGCCACAGCGCCTCGAGTGCGCTCTCCTTCGACACGAAGCCCGCGAGCGGGACGATGCCCGCCATCGACAGCGCCGCGAGGGTGGCGGGGACCGAGACCGGCAGCAGCCGCCGGCCGACGCCCGACAGCTCGCGCAGGTCACGGGTGCCCGTGAGCTTGTCGACGACGCCCACGGTGAGGAAGAGAGTCGACTTGAAGAGGCCGTGCGCGATGACGAGGGCGAGGGCCGACAGCGCTGACGTCTTCGTCCCGAGGCCCGCGATGGCCACGATGAAGCCGAGCTGGCTCACGGTGCCGTAGGCGAGGAGCAGCTTGATGTCGTGCTGTCGCAGCGCTCGCCAGCCGCCGACGAGCATCGTGAAGACGCCCAGCCCTACGGTCAGCGCGTGCCAGGCGGGCGCCCCGGCGAAGCCCGGTGCGAGCAGCGCGACGAGGTAGATGCCGGCCTTGACCATCGCGGCCGCATGGAGGTAGGCGCTCACGGGGGTCGGCGCCGCCATGGCGCCCGGCAGCCAGAAGTGGAACGGCACCAGTGCCGACTTCGACAGGGCGCCGACGAGGAGCAGCACGAGCGCCGTCACGGTGACGGCGTCGAGCGCCGGAGGATGGGCGAGCAGCTCGCTGATGGAGTACGTGTGGTGCACGCCCACGGCGATGATGCCGATGAGCATCGCCAGTCCGCCGAAGGTGGTGACGACGAGAGCCTGCATCGCGGCGCGACGGTTCGTCGAGCTGGCCGGGTTGTGGCCGATGAGCAGGTAGGAGAAGACGGTCGTCAGCTCCCAGAAGACGTAGAGCAGGAGCAGGTTGTCGGTGAGGACGAGCCCGAGCATCGCCCCGGCGAAGGCGGTGAACACCGACGTGAAGCGCCACAGGGTCGGGTCGCGGTCGGCGAAGTACCAGGTGCAGTAGAGCAGCACGAGGGCCCCGACGCCGGTGACGAGCAGGGCGAGCACCCAGGAGAGGGTGGTGAGGCGGAAGTCGAGGTCGATGCCGAGGCCGGGAACCCACGAGATGCGTTGTGTCGGAAGGTTGCCCGCGCGAACGTCACCAGAGACGGAGACGAGCCAGGCGAACGAGACTGCCGGTGTGACGGCGAGGACGGGAAAGGCCTTGGTGCGGAGCACCTTCGCCAGCCACGGCGCGACGACGGCGGCAAGCAGGTGCAGGAGCAACAGTTGCGCCACGGCGGCCCCTCGGTCGTCGGGTGTGCGGATCGGTCCACGTCAGGTCGTGGTCCCAATCCTAGGTGCACCGAGTCGGCCCGCTGACCGCGGGCCGACCCGGTCAGAACGTGACGAAGGTGCCGCGGGCGAGGAAGAAGCCGCGGCGGGACGAGCTGTCGACGCACGTGACCCCCGACTCCTCGCTGACGCACGCGACAGGGTCGAGGGCGGCGGTGCGTGAGCCGTAGGAGAGCTTCGGCTCTCCACCGTCGCGGATCGTGTCGGCGTTGCACACGGGTCGCGCGCCCGACGCCCGGAGCTCGACGCGACCGATGTCCGTGGGTCCGCCGGGCGGGCAGATCGACGTCGTGGGCAGGCCGACGCGCCCCGACCTGACCTCGCAGGCGGCGAGGCCCCGCGCACCCCCGAGGTGGCAGACGATGTTGCCGCTCGGGCTCTGGAAGGTGCTGGTCACCGGCGAGGCGGGCGAGGCGGACTCTATGCGCGCCCGCGCCTCGGCGTACGAGTGCGGTGCGTTGCGCTGACGCCCGACCGCGAGGGCGGTCGGCACGGCCGCGGTGGTCGGCTGGGCGGCGACCGTGGGCACGGACGTCCTGGCAGGAGCGGGCGTGGTGGCCGCGGCCTTCGCCGGCGGGTCGACGAAGACCGTCACGGTCGGCCGGCTCGAGGGGGTGTCCGTTCCGCACGCCGCGACGAGCGCGGCGGCGGCGAGCAGGACCGCGGGCGCGACGACGACCGCGCGGGACGGCATACGGCCCGGGCGGGCACGGAACGTGGGCATGGCGCAGCAGTCTGGCACGGACGGCCGGCCCGGGGCAGGTCGGCGCCAGGGAGGTGACCTACCCTTGGGGCGTGTTCCGGCAGCTGCTCACCCCTCGCTGGGTCGGCATGCTCGCGGCCCTCCTGGTGGTCGTCGCCGCCTGCACCTGGCTCGGCCTGTGGCAGCTCGGCGTCGCCCGTGACTCGGGCCGCCAGGACGTTGTCGCCGCCGCGTCGACACTCGAGCGGGCCCCGCTCCAGCAGGTCACCGCCCCCCACAGCGACTTCCGCGCCGAGCTGTCCAACCGCCCCGTCACCGTCACGGGCAGGTATGCCGCCGAGCGCAGTCTGCTCGTCGTCGACCGTCGTCTGGGTGGCCGCGTCGGCTCGTGGGTGGTCACGCCCCTCGAGACCGACGGCGGCACCGTGCCCGTGCTGCGCGGCTTCGTCGACGGCACGCCCGTCAGGGCGCCCGCGCCGCCGACGGGGGTCGTCACCGTGAGCGGGACCCTCGGGCCCGGCGAGTCGCCACGCCCCGGCGACCCGCTGCCGCCGCCGCGAGTGCGCTCCATCGACCTCGCGACCCTCGTCAACGAGTGGCCCGGCGACCTCTACAACGCGGTCGTCCTCGCCTCCGCGGAGACGTCAGGCCCGTCGGCGGGCGCCGACGTGCTGCCGTCCGGCCTCACCCGGGTGCCACCGCCACCGCTCGACGCGCCCCTGAACCTGCGCAACGCGGCCTACGCCGTCCAGTGGTGGGTCTTCGGGATCTTCGCGATCTGGATGTGGTGGAAGATGTTCCGAGCAGAACAGCAGGCGGAGGACCCCGTCGCTGCACCGACAGACGCACCGAGAGAAGGCGCGACGACGTGAGCACGTACCCCCACACCCTGGCCAAGCCGCAGCAGATCCGGTCGGCCCTGTCGATCTACCGCGTCCTCGCGACCGTGGCCGGCATCGCGCTGTTCGTGCTGATCCTCGAGATGGTCATGAAGTACGTCTTCAAGCAGACCAACGTGCTCACCGAGTACTGGAGCCCGATCCACGGCGTCATCTACATGGCGTATGCCGCGTCGGTCGCGAACCTGGGCCTCAAGTCCGCGTGGGGCGTGGTGCGCATCGTGAAGAACCTGCTCGCGGGGTTCGTCCCCGTCGTGCCGTGGATCGCCGAACGGCGCAACACGGTCGCCACCGAGGCGCTGCTCTCGCGGGCCTACGCCGTGGGCGGCCCCGACCGCGCCTGAGGGGTGGCGCCGGGCTGAGCCGAGCCCCCGAACGGCTCCCGGACGGCTCCCGAACGGCTCCCGAACCGGGCTCCCTGCCCACGTCGGCCATGTCGCGATCTGCCGAGCTTCCCTTCCTGGGTCCGGCGACGCGGGGGAGGCCCGCGCCGAGGCGCTGCGTCTCGACCGGCGTGCCCGCGACGTCTCGAAGGACCACCGGGCGACCGGCCCGCACGGGTGGTCCGCTGACGGGGCGGACGCCGTCCGGGGGTCGCCCTCCGGGCCGATAGGCTGGCGCCCGTGACCGAAGCGCACGCGACCGACCTGCAGAGCCACCCCGTCCTCGTCGTCGACTTCGGCGCGCAGTACGCCCAGCTGATCGCCCGGCGGGTGCGCGAGGCCCAGGTCTACAGCGAGGTCGTCCCGCACTCGATGAGCGTCGGCGACATGCTCGCCAAGGAGCCCGCGGCGATCATCCTCTCCGGAGGGCCGAGCTCGGTCTACGAGGACGGTGCTCCCCGCCTCGACCCGGCGCTGCTCGAGGCAGGCGTGCCCGTTTTCGGCATGTGCTACGGCTTCCAGTCCATGGCCCAGGCCCTCGGTGGCACCGTCGCCCGCACGGGTGCCCGCGAGTACGGCAAGACGGACGCGGCCATCAGCGACGTCGAGTCCACGCTCTTCGCCGGCCAGCCCCCGAGCCAGACCGTGTGGATGTCGCACGGCGACTCCGTGAGCGCAGCGCCCGACGGCTTCGCCGTCACCGCGACCACGGCAGGTACGCCGGTGGCCGCGTTCGAGGACGACGAGCGCCGCCTCTACGGCGTGCAGTGGCACCCCGAGGTGCTGCACTCCGAGCAGGGCCAGCGCGTGCTCGAGAACTTCCTCTGGAAGGGCGCGCGCATCACGCCCGACTGGACTCCCGGACACGTCGTCGACGAGCTCGTCGTGGCGATCCGCGAGCAGGTCGGCGAGGACCGCGTGCTCTGCGCGCTGTCCGGCGGGGTCGACTCCTCCGTCGCGGCAGCCTTGGTGCAGAAGGCCGTCGGTGACCAGCTGACCTGCGTCTTCGTCGACCACGGCCTGCTCCGCGAGGGAGAGGCCGAGCAGGTCGAGAAGGACTTCGTCGAGGCCACGGGCGTCGACCTCGTCGTCGTCGACGCGCGCGAGCGCTTCCTCGACGCACTGGCCGGCGTCACCGACCCCGAGACCAAGCGCAAGATCATCGGCGAGCACTTCATCCGCGTCTTCGAGCAGGCCGCCCGCGACGTCGTCCACGACCGCGGCGACGAGGAGCATCCCGTCAAGTGGCTCGTCCAGGGCACGCTCTACCCCGACGTCGTCGAGTCCGGCGGCGGTGAGGGCGCGGCCAACATCAAGAGCCACCACAACGTCGGCGGGCTGCCGGACGACCTGCAGTTCTCGCTCATCGAGCCGCTGCGCACGCTCTTCAAGGACGAGGTGCGCCAGGTCGGGCTCGAGCTCGGCGTGCCCGAGGTCATCGTCTGGCGCCAGCCGTTCCCGGGGCCCGGTCTCGGCATCCGTATCATCGGCGCGGTCGACGCCGAGCGCCTCGCGGTCCTGCGCCGAGCCGACGCCATCGCCCGCGAGGAGCTGACCAGGGCCGGCCTCGACCGCGACATCTGGCAGTGCCCTGTCGTGCTGCTCGCCGACGTCCGCTCGGTCGGCGTCCAGGGCGACGGCCGCACCTACGGCCACCCGGTGGTGCTACGGCCCGTCGCCTCCGAGGACGCGATGACCGCCGACTGGGCGCGCGTCCCCTACGACGTGCTCGCGACCATCTCGACGCGCATCACCAACGAGGTGGAAGAGGTCAACCGGGTCGTGCTCGACGTCACGAGCAAGCCGCCGGGCACCATCGAGTGGGAGTGACGGCCGCCACGTGTGGCCGCCGAAGCCGCGGCTGCCGCACCCGCTGACCGACCCTGACCAACCCTGACGAGGCGATGGATTCGTCCGCTTTGTCAACGGAGTAACACGTCGCGGGTGGCGCCCGAGGCGAAACAGGCACCCAATTTTCGGCGCGCTGCGGCACCGATGCTGGCGCGTGCCCGCCTGCCGGACCGCTCCCATCATGGACTCACGTCCTTGAGGGGGGATCGTGATGAGGCGACCTGATGAACGTCTGACCATCAGGCTCTGTGGGGGTCTGACGCTGAGCGGCGGAGGGGCCGCGCTCGGCCCGCGACAGCTGGGTGGCGCGAAGGTGCGCCAGGTGCTGCTCGCGCTGTGTCTGCACCATGAGACCGGGGTCTCGAAGGCTCGGCTCGTCGAGCTGCTGTGGGGGGTCGCTCCTCCGCACGGCGCCATGGCGACGCTCGAGTCGTACGTGAGTCTCCTGCGCCGGCGCCTGGAGGTCCTGGTCGGCGGCACGGCGGGCCCGGTGCTGACGATGCCCGGCGGCTACCGGCTCGACGTCGACCGGGTGGACCTCGACATCCGACGGTTCCGGCGCCTGCGGGTCGCCGCCCGCGACGGCGGGGCGACCTCGGCCGGGGCCCTGCGCCGCTACGCCTCGGCCCTAGCCGCCGTCCAGGCCGCGCTGCTGCCCGAGGAGGACTCGGTGTGGATCAGCGAGGCGCGGCGCGACCACGACGACGAGGTCCTGCAGGCCACGCTGGACGCGGCCGAGCTGGCCCTCGCGGCGGGCGCCCACGGGCAGGCAGAGCGCTGGGCCGCGCAGGCCCTCCAGCGCGACCAGTTCTCCGAGTCGGCGTGGCTCGTGCTCCTCAGGTCGTTCGAGCTGCGCGGCCAGCACGCCGACGGGCTGCGCGCGTACGAGTCCTGTCGGTCGCTCTTCGCGGCCGAGCTCGGCTGCCAGCCGGGAGCCCGGGTGCGTGAGGTGTTCCGCGGTTGCTCGGGGTGAACGAGAGCCACGACGACGACGCGCTCGACGAGCTGGTCGAGGCCGTCTTCCGGCTCCACCTCGCCCTCGTCGCGGACCCCGCGCGCAACGGCGTGGGTATGCCGCGTGGCCCCGGCGGCACCGGATCCCTAAGGCGGGCGTTCGAGGACGACTCCACGCGCCTCAGGCACCTGCTCGAGGACGTGACGAGGCACCACCCGGGCACCCCCGCGTCGGCGTGACCGACACGCCCACCGACATACCGACAGATCCACCGACACCCAGAAGCACCAACGCAGAAGAAAGCAAGGAGGAGGACGGCCATGTCCAGTCAACTGGGAGGTGCGCTCATGAGGCGCACCGCCGGCGGACCCCGTGAGGGGGTTGGCTCGCCCCGTCGACGCCGACTCCTCTCGGCGGTGGCCGCCATCGCTCTCGCCGGCAGCCTGGCACCGGTGGCGAACAACGCCGCCAACGGTGCCGTGGCCCCACTGGTCGCGCCGGCGATCAACCCCGTGGTGGCCTCGAGCACGCAGTTCGACATCACCGGGTTCATCCAGACCGCCACGGTGGACACACCCGGCGACCCGCACTCCGGCGGCGTGCTGACCGTCAACGGGCACACCATCGTGATCCCCAAGGAGACGGTGGTCATCCTGCCGGCGAGCGCGCTCACGTGGCAGGAGCTGTTCACGCACGCACCGGCGCCCTATGCGGGGTCGACCCCGCCGCAGACGGGCATGGCGCTGGCCGACACGCCCAAGCCGCTGACGACGTACGAGGTGCACGTCGTCGGCAACCGGGTCATCAACGCGAGCGGTGACCGCTACATCGCGGGCCTGGTCCACATCGCCCAGCAGGACCTCAACAACGGCGCCGGCTACGTGAACTTCATCGACTACACCACCGGCGAGCTCGAGGTCGGCGGCAAGTCCGGCGTCGCCGGCACCGGCACCCGGGTCCGGATCAACGACCCCGCCATCGCGGGTTCGACGACCTCCGGCCGCTACGGCCGCGCCGCGACGCCCGACGACCGCTTCCAGGTCGACCAGGACAACCCGACCATCCTCGCCGAGACCGGCTTCCCGATGTGCATCCCGCGCTCGGCGCCGACCACGACGAACGACGACGCGCTGTGCCCGCAGTCGAACCGTCCCGTCTACACGGGCACGGACACCTCGGGCATCACCCCGCAGCCCGCGCTGCCGGCGCTCGGTGCGGCATACACGATGTTCCGGATGGACTCGCCGGCCGACGTCGACGCCAACCCGAGCACGTGCCCGCGCGGCACCTGCGCCGACCCGCGCAAGCAGGCACCGTTCGAGATCGGTGACTACGTCACGTTCGCCGGCAACCTCATCCAGGACGGCGGCGCCAACGGCGGGCAGTACATCTCGGCCCACACGATCGTGGCGAGCCTCGGCATCTACACCCAGCCGGGCGTCGACCCCGCCTACGTGTCGGTCGACGTGTCGCTCATCGGCACCGGGGGCCTCACGGTCTTCGGCGCAGGAGAGGCAGCGGTCCGCACCCGCTTCGAGGGCATGAGCACCGACGAGACCCGCCTGGTGCGCCTCTACGGCATCGACATCAACCCGATCACCGGCGCCACCAGCGACCGCGAGTGGGGCACGGTCATGCCCGACCCCGGTCCTCCCGGCGGTGCGGTGCGCGGACGCTGGCGGTTCCGTCCGCCGTGCACCGCGACGGTCGCGACCCAGAAGGCATGCACGCCACCCCCGGCCGGACAGTTCATCCCACCCACGCGTGAGGTGCGGGCAGTGGTCGACGGTGACTCGCAGTTCAAGCCGGGCACGATCGAGGCCAACCCGAACAGCCAGGTCCCCGGCACACCGGGCGCCAGGACTGCGGCCAACGGCATCTACTACGGCCAGTACCACGCCCCCATCGGCGAGTACATCTTCCCGGAGAACGTGCCCGGAACCCCGGTCCCCGAGAACAACTTCAACACGATCGGGTTCCTCGCGTACGGCGGCTACCAGTCGCTGACCGGAACGCCGGCCGGCGTGCTCGACCCGTGGCCGAGCGACGTCGCCCCGCCAGCGGTGGTGTGCGCGACCCCGACGCTCAACGGCGCACCGTTCTCGGTCGCCAACGGCGGCACCGTGAAGCTCTCGGGCAGCATCCCTGCCGGCTCCTCTGCGCCGGTCACGCTCCAGTGGACCGCGGGGACGAGCGTCGGTGGCACCAACCTCAACGGTGCCCTCACCGGGGCCAGCACGACGACGCCGACGTTCAACGCCTCGACGGTTGCGCCGGGTACGTACAACGTGCGGTTCGCCGCGTCGAACCCCTGCGGTGTCGCCACCGTCGACACGACGATCCAGGTGACAGCCACGCCCGCGCCGACCATCGCGCCGATCCAGAACCAGACGGTGACGGCCGGCAACCTGGTGACCATCTCGGCCACGAGCAACGCTCTGCCCGCGCCGACGTGGGCCTGGGCGAAGGTGTCCGGGCCGGCCAGCCCGGCCCTGTCGCAGACGCCGGCAGCGGCGACCCCGAGCGCCACCTCGCAGCTGAAGTTCACGCCCACCGTCGCAGGGACGTACGTCTACAGCGTGGCTGCGACGAACTCCAACGGCACGTCGTCGACCACCAACATGACCGTCACCGTCACGGCCGCGGTGCCGACGAACATCACCCTGACGCCGGTCGAGTACCGCACCAGCAAGCAGCGGCTCGTCATCACCGCGACGTCCACGGACGCCACCGTCAGCTCGATGCGGCTCCTGCCGTACCTGACGGAGTCCGGCACGACGTTCGACCCGGCAACGCTGGGGGCGGCGAACCTCACGGTCTCGCTGGTGGCACCCGGTTCGTTCACCGTCACCGCGGTCGGCGCCCCGCCGCCGGCCTGCAACCTCGGTGGCACCTACGCGACGCCGTGTGCGCAGTCGCCGATCACGGTCAAGGCGCTCAACGCCGCCGGCACGGTGATCGGGACGAGCCCGCCGTCGAAGCTCGACAAGATCAGGCAGTGACCCAGGCCTGACCGACGGTGGCTGCTGGGGCCGAAGGGCTCTGGCAGCCACCCGAGCGCTCGCCGTCGGCGCGGCAGACCGCCCGGCGGCCACCAGGACGTTGTCGTCGGGTCACGACCCCGGGCCCCGACGGCAACCCCCAGACCACCCGCCCGCACCGTCCCGGGCGGGGCCCAGTCCGTGAGGAGGTCCTGCGATGTCCGTTGCCACCCCGACACGGCGCACCTGGTGCGCCGCGGCGGCGGCCGTCGTGACCGCGGTCCTCCTCACGGCCTGCGGGGTCGACACCGCCCCACCGACCGAGGCGCCGATCGGGGCACAGACTTCCGCACAGACCTCCGCGTCGACCACGGCACCCCCTGCGCCGGCTGCGGTGGCGAGCGGACCGACGGGTGCGGCCGACCGCGCACAGGGCGTCCCACCCGCCGCCCGGGCTGGCGCAGACCGCGTCGAGGTCGACAAGTGCTGGACCAACGCGACCGCAACCACCGGCGGGCAGCTGCTGGTGCGCGCTCGCAGCTCCGACCGGGGGGCGCGCCTGGTCGCGTACCGGGCTGACGGCAAGCTCATCGGCGAGGTCCACAACGGTGGCGGCCAGCGCTATGGCGGCACCGTGTTTCCCTGGCAGGCAACGGATCCCGTGACCGTGACCGTTCGTAGCAGCTCGGGCGGGAGCGTCACCGTACCGACGACGCCCTTCCGGCCCGAGAGCTGAGTACGTCGGTCACCGCACGCAGACGTACGTATGCCGCCCGGGGGGCCGGGCGGCATACGCAGTCTTCTCGACGGGCCCGGTCAGAGGCCGGTGGCGGCGATGTAGGCGCCGGCGTTGCCGTTCGGGTTCACCAGGACCATGGGCATGTCGCACATCTTCGGCAGCCACACCATGCCGTCGAGCCGGGCGTCACCCTCCATGTCGAGCGGAGCCGTCATGGTCGTGCCGACGACCATGCCGTTGCAGACGACCGAGGCGCTGATCGACGTCACCGGTCCTGGGGTGCCGCGATCGGGGATGACGAGGCCCTCCACGCGTACCCGGACCCGGCCGTCCGAGCGGACGCGGGCCGTGCCTTCGTCGACTACCCACGGAAGCTGACCCGGCTTGACCATGGCGATGGTCGGTCCGTCCGGCATGCTGCCCGTGAGGTCGGCGCGCAGGATCGTGTGGCCCGAGCGGTGATGGCCCGAAGAGCCGTCGCTCGCAGAGGCCGCGGGGGCCACGAGGGTGGTGAGGCCGAGGACGGCGCCTGCGACGAGGGCTGCGGTGCGGGTCGGTCTGTGCATGACGTGCTCCTTCTCCGTTGAGGGATGCTCCCCAATGAACGACGCTCACCAGAGGTGGTCCGGTTCACGCCCCCGGAAGGTTTCGTGCGACCGCGCGGACCGCGGCGCGCGGCGGGGGTGGGTCTGGGCTGGTCCGCCCCCGTCTAGGGTTGACCCCATGTGCGGAATCGCCGGACACCTGGGTGTCCACGCCGACGAGGCCCTGCTCGACCGACTGCTCGCGACGCATCCGGGCGCGGGCCCGGCGTCGACCGCGCGTGACGAGGACGCGGGCCTGGCCGCCCGCCCGTCGCACGACGACACGGGCCTCGACCGGCTGGCCACGAGCCGGGGAGGTCGCTTCACGCTCGCGCTCGACGGCGAGCTCCACAACCGCGCCGAGCTGCGCGGCGACCTCGAGACGCTCGGTCACGACTTCGGCGTCGGGAGTGACGCCGAGGTCGTGCTCACTGCGTTCACGGAGTGGGGCACGGACGGTCTCGACCGTCTCGACGGCGCCTTCGCGCTCGCCGTGTGGGACCGCGACACCCGCACCATGACCCTGGCGCGCGACCACTTCGGGGTGCGGCCGCTCTACGTCGCCGCTTCGGGCTCCGGCTGGCTCTTCGCGAGCGAGATCCGCGGCATCCTCGACAGCGGCCTCCACGAGCGCCGCCCCGACGACCGCACCATCTACCGCTACCTGCGTTTCCGCGTCCACGACGACGGCCCGGCGACGTTCTTCGCCGGCATCGAGCACGTCGGAGCCGGCGAGGTCGTGACACTCGGCCCGCAGGGCCTCGAGCGCCGCCGCTACACCCGCCTGCGCGAGGAGCTCGCCGCGCTCGCCCGGTCACCACGCCCCTACACGCCCGAGGCCGCGGCGGAGTTCCGTTCCCTGCTGACCGCGTCCGTACGCCGTCGGTCGGCTTCCCCGGGCCGCGTCGGCACCGCCCTGTCGGGCGGCATCGACTCCGCGGCCATCGCGTCGCTGCTCGAGACCGTCGAGCACGGGACCGGAGGCGCAGGCGCGTCAGATGTGGCCGGCGGTTCGGGCGTGCAGCGCACGTGGTCGGCGGTCTACCCCGGCTCACCCATCGACGAGCAGGCCCAGGTCGACGCCGTCACGGCCGGCCTCGGCGCCCGCGTCGAGGCCCACCGCGTCGAGCCGACCCCGTCCGAGTTCAAGAAGGACATGCGCGACCTCGTGCGCACCCAGGAGGAGCCCCTCGGGTCGACCGGCCCGTACACGCAGTACCGGGTGCTGCAGGAGGCCGCCCAGCGTGACGCTGTCGTGCTCGACGGCCACGGCGGGGACGAGCTGCTCGGCGGGTTCGGGGCCCACCACCTGATCCACCTGCGTCGGCTGCGGGGCCGCAGCGCGGCGCTCGCCGCCTCCGAGCTCGGCCGCTCGCTCGACGTGCTCGTGCGTCGCGGCCGCCCGCGGGTCGGCGACCGGCTGCGCGGGCGCAAGGCGGTCGCCGTCACCTCGCTGCTCGGGGCCGAGTTCGCGCGGGCCCACGCGGCCGAGACCCACGACGTCGAGAGCTCCGACCTGCGCAAGCGCCTCGTCGACGACCTCTTCGTCGACTCGCTGCCGTCGCAGCTGCGCTCGACCGACAAGAACGCCCGACGCTTCGGCGTCTCCGTGCGGCTGCCCTTCGTCGACCGCGACCTCGCGCGCTTCGTGTTCGGTCTCGACGACGACGCCCTCATCAAGGACGGCCTCGGCAAGCGCGTGCTGCGCGACGCGATGCGTGGCCTGCTTCCCGACTCGGTCGTCGACCGCCGCGACAAGGTCGGTTCGACCACCCCGCAGGCCGACTGGTTCATGCGACTGAAGAACCACATCTACGGTGAGTTCCTCTCCGAGTCGTTCGCGAACCGGCCCTACTTCGACCAGACGGCGGTGCTGCACGCGTTCGAGGGCTGGATCAAGGGCACCAACGCCGTCGACTCGTCGACGATCTGGCGCATCCTCAACGTGGAGCTGTGGCTGCAGGAGTTCTTCGACGAGCGTGAGCCCGAGGCCGCGGACGTCGTCGAGGCGGTCAAGACCGACTACGAGCCCAACGCCCGCAAGCAGCTCGACCTCGTCACGGCCGACGGCACGTCGGTGCGTCGCTACCCGCTGCGCACCGACCTCTACGCGCGCGAGGACGACCTCGAGGCGAAGACCATGGGCTACATCGACCGGTTCTTCTCGGGTCTGCTCGAGGCCGGCGACGAGCACGTCGCGGCGACGACCGGCCGCTGGTACTTCTTCATCTCCGAGAAGATCGTCGCCATCACCCAGGGTCGCTCCTACTTCATCTGGGACATCAAGGTCGGTCGTCCGGCCCGGCTGCTGAGCCGTTACGTGACCCGCACCCCGGCCGGCATCGGGCTCGGCTCGCCCTTCACGATGCAGCTGGCGATCGAGGAGGCCGGGCTGCCGCGGGTGCTCTTCGCGTCAGCGGGCGGCGCCATCGGCAAGGTGCTCGGCAAGCGAGGCCTGTTCTACGACCTCGTCGGCGGCGACATCCGCGCCATCGACGGCCCCACCGAGTACTCCGTCTACCCGGCCAACGTCTCGGCCAAGCTCGGCCCCAAGGACCCCGACGACGTCGCGGCACGCCTGTCGGCGGCCATCCGCGAGAGGGTCCCCGCGGCGTACCGCGACACGTTCGGCGGCACCGTCGTCATGGACGCCAACGACATCGGCCGCAACGTGCTCGGCAAGGACGCGCCGGGCTCGAAGGAGCACTACGAGCTGATGTTCGCCGACAACCCGCTGGGCCAGGGCTCGGAGCAGACCCCCATGGCCATCGTCTTCGAGCAGCCCGCCACCGCCTGACCCGGCCCGGCCTGCCGCACTCCCGCCGCCCTGCCCTCTCGACGGGTCAGGGGAGGTCGGCGAAGACGTCGCGGCGGATCGCCGACCCTGCGGGCAGGGACCGGTCGACGAACCACTCGCGACCGAAGACCACGTCGTAGAGGGGGCGGGGGATCCGCAGGAAGGCGGCGAGGGTGCGGTCCGCGCCACCGTCGGCGCTCGCCTGCGAGGTGTGCGCCCGCATCGAGGCCCGCTTGGCCGCGATGTGGCGCCGCACACCGATGCGGTGGGTGATCTCGCTGCGCGCCGAGAAGGCCCGGTCGAAGCTCGAACGGTCGAACTCGGGCGGGAATCGGTAGACCTTCGCGGCGAGGTCGATGGCGCGACAGATCGTGTCTCGCGGCGCCGTGGCCTCGAGGACCCGCGGGGTGCCGGCGAGCTCGGCGGCCAGGGCGCCGACGACGTGCACCTGCTTGTGGTCGGGATGGCCGTAGCCGCCGTTGGGCTCGTAGCTGAGCAGGACGTCGACCTGCTCCTCGCGGAGGATGTCGGCGAGCCGGGTCGCGGCCTCGTCGACGTCGGCCCGCACGAACCGGGTGGTGCCGGGCGGGTCGGGCGCGACCTCCGGCCCGAGACCGCTGTCGGCGTAGCCCAGGTGCTCGACGCGTGCGACACCCAGCGCCCGCGCGCTCGCCCGCAGCTCGTCCATGCGGGTCGCGGCGAGGGCGCCGTCGCCGGTGTACTCGCTCGCAGCGAGACCGAGCTCACCGTCCGTGGCCACCACCACGACCACCCGGTGCCCCTCGGCAGCGGCGCGGGCCATCGTGCCCGACGTCAGCAGCGCCTCGTCGTCGGGATGCGCGTGGAAGGCGAGCAGGGTGTGGGGCACAGTCACCCATCCTGACGCATGACACAGTGTTCCCCGTGAAGGTGGCCCTCCTGTCCGACTGCTACCTGCCCCGACTGGGCGGGATCGAGGTGCAGACCCACGACCTCGCCCGGCACCTGCAGGCCGCCGGCCACGAGGTGGAGGTCTTCACCGCGACCCGTGGCGCCGAGGGCGAGATGCGCGGCGCCGTCACGGTCGTCGACGGCGTTCCCGTCCACCGCCTCGCCGCCCGGATGCCGTGGGAGCTGCCGGTCAACCCGTGGGCGCCGCCCGAGCTGCGGCGGCGGTTGGTCGGCGGAGGGTTCGACGTGGCGCACGTGCAGACCGGCGTGGTCTCGCCGTTCGCGTGGGACTGCACCCGGGTCACCGTCGGTCTCGGGCTGCCGACGGCGATGACGTGGCACTGCATGCTGGCCGGGGTGGCGCCCGTGTTCGACCTCGCCCGCTTCGTGCGCCGGTGGGCCTCGCAGGGCGTGGCCATGTCAGCGGTGTCCGAGGTGGCCGCGCAGCCGCTGCGCCGGCTCGTCGGCCCGGGCCGCTCCGTCGGTGTGCTCCCGAACGGCATCGACGTCGCCCGGTGGGTCACCACCCCGGCCGAGCGCGAGCCGGGGCCGCTGCGACTCGTGACGGCGATGCGGCTCGCAGCCCGCAAGCGGCCGGCTGCGCTCGTCGGGCTCGTCGCGGAGGCAGAGCGCCTCGCCGGCTCGGGCTCCGTGTCGCTGACCGTGCTGGGCGAGGGACCTGACCGCCGCAAGGTCGAGTCGCTCGTGCGCGAGCAGGCCCTCGACTGGGTCACGCTGCCCGGCCGGGTCTCCCGCGACGAGCTGCGCGAGAGGTATGCCGCCTCCGACGTCTACCTGTCGCCCGCCCGTCTCGAGTCCTTCGGGATCGCCGCTCTGGAGGCGCGCACGGTCGGCCTGCCGGTGATCGGCCGATCTGGCTCCGGCGTGGGCGAGTTCGTCGACCATGGCGTGAACGGGCTTGTGGTGTCGAGCGACTCGCAGATGGCCGAGGCGATTGCGCGTCTGGCCAAGGCTCCTGATGAAGTTGCACGGATGCGGGCCTGGAACATCGCGAACCCGCCGGCGCAGGACTGGTCGCACGTCGCCGCCCTGGCCGTCGCTGAGTACGAGCGGGCCGTCGGCCTGGTCCGCCGATGAGGACGAACCAGCCGGGGGGCATCCGAGTGGTCGCGGTCGGCGACGACGACACGCGGCTCGGCGAGGCGAGGCTCGGTCACGGCGAGCACCCCGAGGTGGTCCTGGGCGACCTGGGCTGGGCGCTCGGTCCGCCGTCGTGGGCCACCGTGCACGTCGACGGCGCCCTGGAGCTCGCCTTTCGCGTGAGCCCGCTGGACGGCATACGCCCTCGGCCGGTGGCGGCGGTGCCGCGCGACGCCGGTGTGGGCGCCGACGAGGTGGGGGAGCCGTACCAGCGAGTGGCGGCCTATGCCGTCGTGACGAGCGCGCGTGGCGTGCTGCTCACGCAGTTCAACAGCCAGACCCACGTCGCCGGGGACTGGGGCCTGCCCGGCGGCGGCCTCGACGACGGCGAGTCGCCCGTCGACGGCGTGCACCGCGAGGTGTGGGAGGAGACGGGGCAGCTGATCGAGCTGGGCGACCTCGTCGCCGTGCAGTCGGACCACTGGGTCGGGCGTGCGCCCGGGGGTCGTCTCGAGGACTTTCACGCAGTCCGGATCGTCTATGCCGCAACGTGTCCCGAACCGACCGAGGTCGTGATCCACGACGTCGGCGGCACGACGTCCGACGCCCGGTGGGTGTCGCTGGACGAGCTGGACGACTACCCGCTGAGCTCGTCGTGGCGCCGGCTCGCCGCGCTCGCCGACCTGTCTGTGCCCCGTGCGGCCGGCGAGTACGACGCTCCGTAGGATGACGGCCATGGACTTCGTCTACAACCTCCTCGTCGCCCTGCACCTGCTCGGCATGGCGGCTGTCGTCGGCGGCTGGATCGCCGTGCGCTCGGGTCGCACGGTCACCGCACCGATCGTGTGGGGAGCCCGCGCCCAGATCATCACCGGTCTGGTGCTCGTCGGCATCGCGTCGGCCATCAAGGACGACAGCCACGAGGTGAACAACGCGAAGATCGCCGTCAAGCTCGTCATCGCCCTCGGGGTCGTGGCGGCGGCCGAGATCGGTGCGGCGCGGGCGCGCAAGGGCCGCGACACCGGACCGCTGCTCGACGTCGCCGGCGGTGGGGCTGTCGCCAACGTGCTCGTCGCAGCACTCTGGTGATGGTCCCTCCAGGCCACGGGGGTCATTGAGATGCGCTGGAACGCAGGCGTTCTCGCCGGTCTCCTCATCGGCCTGGTGTGGCTTGCCATCGGCGTGGTGCTCGTCGTGGTCGGCCGGCGCCGCGCGCGCGCATCCCGCGCCGAGGGCGCCGGCAACGTCGCGGTCATCGGCTGGTTCCTGCTCGCCGTGGGCGGGCTGACCTGGTTCGCCACGCTCCTTCTCGCCGTCGTGCCCGGTGGGCCCTGACTCGTCCCCCTGCCCTCGCGACCGCTAGCTCACCGTGAACCGCGCGCCCAGGGCGATGAGCGGCGGCACCGAGTCCGAGGTGAGGAACTGCGAGACCCGGTGGACGACGCCGGTCTCGACGTCCCACGCCATGATCCACGTGCCGCTGGGGGCTGCCGAGAGGTAGAGGAGCTCACCGCGGACGGTCCAGCCCAGCACCGAGCAGCAGTCGGTGGACCGCGGCTGCTCCTCGCCGAAGACGAGCATGCGGTCGCGTCCCAGGCCGTTGGTCGCCACGATGACCTGACGAGGACCCACGGCGTCGATGTCTCGGGAGTCACCCGCCAGGCGGAAGACGGACGCGTACTGCCGTGCGTTCGAGACGGTGTCACCGACCGGGTGCGTGCGTGGCCAGACGACGGCGAGCGGGCGCGTGGAGGCGTCGGGGGCGTGCTCGTCGAGGACGGTGCGGCCCGCCTCGACGCGGAACTCGCGTGCCCCCGGTCGTCGGGGCGGCTCCGGGCGGGGCCAGGTCGCCGACAGCCCCGGCGACCACAGCCCCTCCGCCGATCCCGCCAGCAGGTGGTTGCCGCGCCAGGCCGCCCAGTCGAGCGTGCGTGACGGAATCGCGACGCTGCTCACCCGTCGCGTCTCCATGTCGAAGAGGACGACCTTGCCCGGCTGGGCGAAGGCCAGCACGGTCTTGTCGCCGGAGAAGGCCCACAGCCCCAGGGGTGGTCGAGGCGGCCCCGATGCGGGACGGACGTCCGTCAGCTCGACCGTGTCGAGCGTGAGCAGCTCCCCGTCGCCGTAGAGGAGCACGGGCACCCAGCGCCCCGGTGCCCGGCGCTCGAGGTAGACGGCGTCGCCGAAGGCGCCGTGGCCGTCCGGGGACGGCCGGCTGGCCAGCTCGTGCTCACGCTGGGGGTCGATGACCGCGGGCAGGCCGAGCGACAGGACCGGCTGCTCGGCCTCGGTGCCGGCGGTGGGCGCGACGACGTACCTCAGACCGCCGGCCGTGGCGTGCCACGTCGCCTCCTCGAGCAGGGGCACCTGCGTCAGGCCCGCCGGCGACGGCGGGGGCGGGCTCCTCGTGACCACGGGGTCGCGGCCGGCGAGTGTCGCGCCCCCGACGACGAGAGCGGCGGCGGCGACGGCCGAGGCCGCCCGGCGGCGCGTGGTCGTCCGGTGCAGAAGGGCGTCGTGCCAGGCACGGTCGGCCAGGTCGACCTCGCGGATGCTCGCGCCAGCGGCCTCGAGTGCGGCGGTGACCTCGTCGTCCGTCATCGGCCGAGCAGAGTCCGCCGCGAAGCTGTCGCGCGCGCGACGCTCCTCCCGGCGCACCTTCTCGGGCGAGACGCCGATGAGCTCGGCCGTGTCGTCGACGGACCGGCCGACGTACCGGCGCAGCACGAGCACGGCGCGCTGCCGGGGCGTGAGGGTGCGCAGCCGGAGCGGCAGCTCGCGGGCCACCACCCCCTCGTGCACGTCGCCCTCGGCGGTCGCCAGGGCGGCGTGGTGCACGCGGGCGCGGACGTACGCGTCGGGGTCGCCGCCTCGCACGTGGTGCCAGTGCAGGGCCAGACGCGTCAGGGCCGAGAGGGCGATCCGCTCCGCGCGTTTGTGGTCGCCGTCGACGAGCCAGGTGGCACGGAGCAGTCGCAGCTGCCGGGCCCGTGCCCAGGCGGCGAAGTCGGCGTCGATCTCGCGCATGCGCCCTCCTCTCCCAAGGATGGACGCAACGCGACCACGGCGACAGACCCGGTGTCAGCGGTGCAGGTGATGCATCGCGACCCGGCGCGACGGCATACCTCGACCCGGCCGCGGCCGGTCAGCTCCGGTCGTGCGCGAGGGCGCCGCCGACCCACGTCTGCAGCACCACGGTGTCGCGGATCGCAGCCGGCGCCGACTCCTCGAGCGCCCAGACGTCGCGGTCGACCGCGACCAGGTCGGCGAGCTGACCGGGCACCAGCCGACCGACGTCGGTGCGCCCCACGGACTCGTGCGCCACCACCGTGTGAGCGTGGACGGCCTCGGCCAGCGTGATGCGCTCGTCGGGACGCCAGCCGCCGGCGGGGTGTCCGTCGGCCCGCTGCCGGGTGACCGCCGCGTGCAGCCCGTAGAAGGGGTTCGGGTCCTCGACGGGGGCGTCGGAGCCGAAGGCGATCCGCACCCCGGCGTCGAGAAAGCTCCGCCAGGCGTACGAGGCGAGGCGTCGCGGACCGATGATCTCGTCGGCGAGCTCGAGGTCGGCGGTGCAGTGGCTGGGCTGCATCGAGGCCACGACGTCGAGTGCGCGGAAGCGGGGGATGTCGACGGGTAGCACGTGCTGGGCGTGCTCGATGCGTAGCAACCTCTCGAGCGCCTCCGCCCGAACCGCCTCGAAGGAGTCGAGCACGAGGCGGTTCGCCTCGTCGCCGATGGCGTGCGTGATGACGTCGAGACCCGACCGGGCGGCGAGCAGGGTGCGCTGGAGCAGCACCTCGTAGGGCATGGCCGCGATGCCGCAGCCCTCGTGCCCGACGAACGGCTCGGTCATGTGCGCCGTGTGCGAGCCGAGGGCCCCGTCGCTGAAGAACTTGACCGGGCCCACGCGGAAGACGTCGTCGCCCTGCCCGGAGCGTCGCCCCTCGGAGATCGCGAGCTCGAGGTCGGGGTCGCGTGTGCACTTGGTGACGCGCATCCGCAGCGCACCGTCGGCGTGGAGCTCGGCGTATGCCGCCCGGGCGTCCTCGCCGTCGATGTCGGTGATGCTCGTGAGGCCGACGGAGAGCAGCCACTCCTGGCAGCCCTCGAGCCACGGGCGCAGCGGCGTCTGCACACGCGGGATCGTGTCGAGCAGCTCCTGTGCCGACTCCCGCAGGATGCCGGTGGGCTCGCCCGAGGCGTCGCGCACGATCTCGCCGCCGACCGGGTCGGGGGTGTCGCGGGTGATGCCGGCCCGTTGCAGCGCAAGGGAGTTCGCCCAGATCGTGTGCCCGTCGACACTCGCGAGCGCGGCCACCCGGTCGCCCGTCACGGTGTCGAGCGCGTGGCGGTCGGGCTGCACCGGGAGGGCCCACCGGTTGTGGTTCCAGCGGCCACTGTGCAGCCACTCACCGTCGGGCAGCCCGGCGGCATGCGCTCGCACGAGCTCGAGCGTCTCGTCGAGCGAGCGCGCCTCGCGCAGGTCGACCGACGACAGGTCGCGCGAGAGCCACTCGGTGTGGATGTGGGCGTCGTGCAGGCCCGGCATCACGACGGCGCCGGGGAGGTCGACGGTCGACGTGCCGTTCGCGGCTACGCCGTCGCGGGCGTCGGCACCCACCGCGACGACCCGCCCGTCCTCGACGAGCAGCGCGTCGGTCCACGGGGCCTTGTCGTGACCCGTCCAGATGCGGTCGTGTCGGAACAGCGTGCGGCTCATGCCCCGGGCACCAGGACGAGCTTGCCCGTGGTCTTCCTGCCCTCGAGGGCCTCGTATGCCGCAGCCGCCTCGGTGAGCGGGTAGCGGCCGCCGATGGCGATCTCGAGCGAGCCGTCTGCGACCGCGCCCAGCACCTCGTCGGCCCGCCACTCGTACTCCTCACGCTCGGCGATGTAGTGCGCGAGCGTCGGCCGGGTGAGGAAGAGCGAACCGCCCCTGTTGAGGCGCTGGATGTCGAAGGGCGGCACCTGGCCGCTCGCCCCGCCGAAGAGAACCATCATGCCGCGCGGCCGTAGCGAGGCCAGCGAGGCGTCGAAGGTCGCCTTGCCGACCCCGTCGTACGCGACGTCGACGCCCCGCCCGGCAGCCTCCCGGACGGCGCCGGCGAGGTCGTCGACGGTCTCGTAGTTGATGAGGTGCTGGGCGCCGCGCTCCCTCGCGAGCTCGAGCTTCTCGTCCGAGCCGGCCGTCGCGACGACCGTCGCGCCGCGGGCCGTGACCATCTGGACGAGCAGCTGCCCCACCCCGCCGGCAGCGGCGTGCACGAGGGCGATGTCGCCTTCCCTGACGGCATACGTGCTCGTGACGAGGTAGTGCGCGGTGAGCCCCTGGAGCATGGCGGCCGCGGCGACCTCGAGGTCGACTCCGTCGGGAACGGGAACAAGCACCTGGGCCGGCTTGTTGACCACGGTCGATGCGCTGCCGCTCGACTGGCACCAGGCGACGCGTTCGCCGACGGCGAAGTCCGAGACGCCCGGACCGACGGCGGTCACGGTGCCGGCGCCTTCCTCGCCGAGCACGAACGGCGTGGGCACGGGGTAGACGCCCTGGCGCTTGTAGACGTCGATGAAGTTGACGCCGGCAGCCGCGACCTCGACCTGAACCTCGCCCGGGCCGGGGTCGGGCACGTCGTGGGTGCGCACCTGCAGGACGCTGCGGTCGCCGGGCTCGGAGACGAAGACGCTGGTCGCTCGGGTCATGCTCGCCACCATACGACCGCTCGATCAGCCCCGGGCGAGCCGGTCCAGGGCCTCGCCGTCGAGGCGGAAGGTCGTCCAGTCGTCGAGCGGGCGGGCGCCACGTGCCCGGTAGAACTCGATCGACGGGGTGTTCCAGTCGAGCACCGCCCACTCGAGCCGGGTCCAGCCGCGCTCGACGCACAGTGCGGCGAGCCGGCCGAGCAGCGCCTGCCCGAGGCCGCTGCCGCGCCGGTCGGGCTGGACGAAGAGGTCCTCGAGCCAGATGCCGGCCTCGCCCGTCCAGGTGGAGAAGCTGCGGAACCACAGCGCCATGCCGACCACCGCGCCACCGGCCACGCCGACGAAGGCGTATGCCGTCGGGTCGCCGTGCTCGGGAAACAGCGCGGCCTCGAACTGGGCCGGGGTCGCGGTCGCCGCCTCGGGCTCCTTCTCGTAGTCGGCGAGCGCCCGCACGAGGCGGAGCAGGTCGGGCACGTCGTCGGCCGTCGCCGGGCGGATCTCGAAATCGCTCACCTCGCCCATCCTGCCCGGTCCCGCAGGTCCCGCGGCGGGTGCGTCCACGACGCCGCGCCGGGGTGGTGGCGCCGGTGAGGTGGTCCGGTGGTGTGGGTGGTCCGACGTAGGCTTGGGCCATCATGAGCACGCTCTTCGACGACCTCCCCATCCCCGGTTTCGAGCACGGTCAGGGCGCGCCCTCCGGCGGGTCCGCGCGCCCGCGGCGCGGTGGTGACGTCACCGAGCAGGGCGTGCCGACCTGGGCCGAGGCCGCTGCGCGTGGTGGCGTCGAGGTGGCGCCCCAGGCTCCGGCCGACCTCGACCCCGCGGTGCTGCTCGCGGGGCTCAACCCGCAGCAGCGCGAGGCCGTGGTCCACGAGGGCACCCCGCTGCTCATCGTCGCCGGCGCGGGCTCGGGCAAGACCCGCGTCCTGACGCACCGCATCGCGTGGCTCCTCGGCGAGCGGCACGCCCAGCCGGGCCAGATCCTCGCCATCACGTTCACCAACAAGGCCGCCGCCGAGATGCGTGAGCGCGTCGAAGCCCTCGTCGGGCCCCGCGCGCGGGCCATGTGGGTCATGACGTTCCACTCGGCGTGCGTGCGCATCCTGCGCCGCGAGGCCGCCAAGGTCGGCATGAAGTCGACGTTCTCGATCTACGACGCCGCCGACAGCCAGCGGCTCATGAGCCTCGTGCTGCGCGACCTCGACCTCGACCCCAAGCGCTACCCACCGCGCGGCTTCTCGGCGCAGGTCAGCAACCTCAAGAACGAGCTCATCGACGAGGAGACCTACGCGAGCCAGGTCACCGAGGGCAACCACTACGAGCGCACCGTCTCCGACGCCTACACGCAGTACCAACGCCGCCTGCGCCAGGCCAACGCCCTCGACTTCGACGACATCATCATGATGACCGTCAACATCCTGCAGGCCTTTCCCGACGTCGCGGAGTACTACCGCCGCCGGTTCCGCCATGTCCTCGTCGACGAGTACCAGGACACCAACCAGGCCCAGTACCAGCTCATCAAGGAGCTCGTCGGCGAGGTCAAGGGCCCCGAGGGGGATGGAGCCGGCGCTCAGCGCCGGAATGCCGTCCCGCCGGCCGAGCTGTGCGTGGTCGGCGACTCCGACCAGTCGATCTACGCCTTCCGTGGCGCCACCATCCGCAACATCCTCGAGTTCGAGCAGGACTACCCCGACGCCCGCACGATCCTGCTCGAGCAGAACTACCGCTCGACGCAGCGCATCCTGCGCGCCGCCAACTCCGTCATCGCCCGCAACGAGGGGCGCCGGGCGAAGAACCTCTGGACCGACTCGGGTGACGGCGCGATGATCGTCGGCTACGTCGCCGACAACGAGCACGACGAGGCCGCCTTCGTCGCCAAGCAGATCGACGACCTCGCGGCCGAGGGCGACGTCAAGCCCGGCGACGTCGCCGTCTTCTACCGCACCAACGCGCAGAGCCGTGCCATCGAGGAGGTGCTGGTGCGGGTCGGCCTGCCCTACAAGGTGGTCGGGGGCACGCGCTTCTACGAGCGGCGCGAGATCAAGGACGCCCTCGCGTACCTCCGCGTCATCTCCAACCCCACCGACACCGTCAACCTGCGCCGCATCCTCAACGTGCCCAAGCGCGGCATCGGTGACCGCGCCGAGGCCTGTGTCGCGGCGCTCGCCGAGCGCGAGCGCATCCCGTTCGTCGCGGCGCTGGGCCGCGCCGAGGACGCCCCCGGCATCGCCACCCGGTCCGTGGCGGCGATCAAGGGCTTCACCGAGATGCTCGAGGCGCTGCGGGTGGTGCGTGAGGGCGGCGGCGGCATCGCGATCCTGCTCGAGGCGGTGCTCGAGCAGAGCGGCTACCTCGCCGAGCTGCGCGCGAGCCACGACCCGCAGGACGAGACGCGCGTCGAGAACCTCGCCGAGCTCGTCGCGGTCGCCCAGGAGTTCGACGACCGCAAGGCCCAGGAGACTGCCGACATCGAGGCCGGCGTCGTGCCCGCGAGCCAGGAGCCGGAGGACGTCGCCCCGGCGACCGACCTCGAGGAGTTCCTCGAGCAGGTCTCGCTCGTCGCCGACGCCGACGAGATCCCCGACGAGCCCGAGGCCAAGGCGCAGGGCGTCGTCACCCTCATGACGCTGCACACCGCCAAGGGCCTGGAGTTCCCCGTGGTCTTCCTCACCGGCATGGAGGACGGCACGTTCCCGCACATGCGCGCGCTCGGCGACCCGAAGGAGCTCGAGGAGGAGCGGCGTCTCGCGTACGTCGGCATCACCCGCGCCCGCGAGCGGCTCTACCTCTCACGGGCAGCGGTGCGGTCGGCCTGGGGCGCGCCGCAGTACAACCCGCCGTCGCGCTTCCTCGACGAGATCCCGGGCGACCTGCTCGACTGGCAGCGGCTGGGGCCGTCGTTCAGCGGCGCCCGTGGCGCCGGGCAGCCGGCCGTGGCGACGCTCGCCGCCCGCCCCGGCGTGCGCAGCGCGGGCAAGCGCCCCGTCATCGCCCTGCAGTCCGGTGACCGCGTCAGCCACGACGCGTTCGGGCTCGGCACGGTCGTGCGCGTCGAGGGCGACGGCGACAAGTCGATGGCCCACGTCGACTTCGGGGCCGACACCGGCACCAAGCGGCTGCTCCTGCGCTACGCCCCGCTCGTCAAGCTCTGACCCCGACCCAGCCGGCGACCATCCGCTCCGAGTGACGGCGCCCGGCGGTCCCGGTCGCAGGAGGCGGACAAGCGACGAGGCCCGCCCCCGAGAGGGGGACGGGCCTCGTGGTGCGCGCCGGGCCGTGGGTCAGAGGTTGACTCCGTGGTCGGCGAGCCAGGTGCGGGGGGCGACGGCCGCGCCGTCGTCGGGGTGGATCTCGAGGTGCACGTGCGGCCCGGTCGAGTTGCCGGTGCTGCCGCTGTAGGCGACCAGCTGGCCCGGTGCGACCTCTTCGCCCACCGAGACGAGCAGGCGGCTGTTGTGCGCCATCCACGAGACGGTGCCGTCCCAGTGGCGGATCTTGACGAAGTTGCCGTAGCCCTCGTTGGACCAGCCGGCGAAGATGACCGTGCCGCTCGAGAGGGCGCGGACGGACGTGCCCACGGGGCAGGCGAGGTCCTGGGCGGGGTGCATCTTGCCCCAGCGCCAGCCGAACCCGGAGGTCAGCGTGTAGCCGGAGACGGGGGAGACCCAGCGGTGTGCCCGGGCGAGTGCGCGCTCGGCGGCCTCGCGCTTGGCCTTGGCCGCTGCCTCGGCCTTCGCCTTGACGGCCGCGGCCTGGGCGGCGGCCGCCTTGTCGGCCGCGGCCTGCGCCTGCGCGGCGGCGCTCGAGGCCGACGCGGTCGCGTCGACGATGAGGTTCTTGGCGTCGCGGGCCATGTCGCGCGACGAGCGGGCGCCCGCGCGGTTGGCGGTGGCGGCGGCGAGCGCGTCGGGGTCGGCGGTGAGGCCGAGTCCGGCAACCGAGTTGGAGACGTTCTTCATGGCCGCTGCCTCGGGGCTCAGCTCGCTGGCGCCGGCGTCACGGATGACGAGGCCGGCGGTCACGGTGGAGCTGAGCAGAGCAACGGGGACGACGAACCGTCGACCCCGTGATGGCTTGGCGGCCGGCCGATGACGGCCGACGTAACTGGCGTTGGGCACGAAAGACTTACCTATCGGTCACAGATTGCGAGCCGCCAGACTAACGTGACCGTTTCGTTACGCGAAATCGAGTCTCGTCACAGGGGGACGTCTCACCGCCGCGGTGGAGGGTCGCGACTGGGCTCGACACTAGGGCATCCGGCCGGGGCGCCAACAGGTTTTGCACAGACCGATCTGTCCACATTTGTCGGGCGGAACCCTCGGCAGCGAAAGATTCAGCGCGGCACGACGACACGAGCGGGATGACCGCCGCCGGTGACGGTGCCTGTGCTGGTGCGTCGGCTCTGGAGGGAGCTCACGCCGGGGGTGACCGTGGCGCCCGTCGTGTCGAGGTGCGCCAGCGCCGTCGAGATGCCGTGCACGACGCTGCTCGTGATGGGCAGGCTCATGTGGCCGACACCGTGCAGGCCGACGTTGTGCACGTTGAGGTCGTCGTGGTGCAGCGCGGCGTTGCGCTGGGGGACGACGACCTGGTCGAGGTCGGACCAGTACACGAGGAAGCGTGTCTGGCAGTCCCTGACCGGGCCCGCGAGCTCCTTCATCAGCGCACTACCGGGCCGCAGCTGGCGGGTCAGCCCGTTGTTCCAGGTGAAGGCGAGGTAGCTGCCCTGGTGGGGCGTGCCGAGGGTGACCAACGTGTGCACGTGCTCGTCACCACCGAGCCGGGTCACGTAGTAGCGCGCGATCAGCCCACCCATCGAGTGGCCGATGACGTGGATGCGCTCGTAGCCGGTCTCCTCGACGATGCGCTCGACCTCGGCGCCGAGCTCGGCGGCGGCCGCGCGGATGTCGCCGGTGAAGATGGAGTAGTTGATGGTCTCGATGCGACCGAACCCGCGCCGCACCAGGCCACGACGCAGCACGGTGAAGATCGACCGGTTGTCGACCATGCCGTGCACGAGCAGGATCGGCGTCTCGGCGGCCTCGACGTTCTGGATGGCGAGCCCGCGCTGGCTCGGTGGCAGGTGCCCGAGGCGGTAGCCCTGGCGCCGGTCGCTCGCGCGCGACCCCAGCAGGCCGAGGGGGTAGAGCCCGAGGTGCAGCCCCATCCATGTCGCCTCGAGGGCCGCGCCCGCGAGACCGGTGGGCGTCAGGAGCGCGCCGGCCACCTCCCCGACGGCCGCGAGGAAGCCCTTGGGTCCGCTCGCGCGCTGCTTCGGGGTGCTGCTCTGGCGGGGCGTCGTCGCCGCGCGTGCTGCCACTGCCACGATGCGACCGTACCCCGACGGGTGGGCGTTGCATCACTATTGCGCGCCGCGTCCGGCGGGGCTGGCTAGAGTGCCCGCCATGAGCGAGACCCCCGGCGCCGAGGCCGTTCCCGTGACCGACGCACAGTCCGCAGACGAGACGGCCGGTGAGGTCATCCGCGTGGTCGTGGCCAAGCCGGGGCTCGACGGCCACGACCGTGGCGCCAAGGTGGTGGCCCGCGCGCTGCGCGACGCCGGCATGGAGGTCATCTACACCGGACTGCACCAGACTCCGGAGCAGATCGTCGAGGCAGCCATCCAGGAGGACGCCGACGTCGTCGGGCTCTCCGTGCTCTCCGGGGCGCACATGACCCTCTTCGCCCGGGTCGTCGAGCTGCTGGCCGAGCGTGACGCCAGCGACATCGTCGTCTTCGGCGGCGGCATCATCCCCGACGACGACATCCCCGAGCTCGAGCGCCTCGGTGTCGCGAAGGTCTTCACCCCGGGCGCCACGACGACCGACATCGTCGGCTGGGTGCGCGAGAACGTCCACCCCGGCTGACGCTGCGGACACCGTGCGCGCTGGCGGTCGGTGAGCGCCCGGGTCCCGGCGCCGCCGTGCCGCGAGCGCGCACGGCGGCCGCGTCCACACCCCTCGGCCGTCCGAACCCGGCCGTCCACAGGTACCCGGCGCAGCCTTCCGCGCGGCCCCCACCGGGCTGCACGGTCGGGCGGTGAACCTCCGTCTCCTCGGCGCCGACGGCGTCTTCTCCGCGGCCGCCGCCGTGCGTCACGGGATCGACTCGCACGAGCTCGATCGGCTCGTCCGCGCCGGACGCTGCGAACGGGTCTCCCGCGGCTGGTACGCCGTCCGCGACGACCCGAGCCAGCCGCTCGGTGCCGAGCATCGCCACACCAGGACCGCGATCGCCCTCGGGCGCCAGTTCGCCGCAAGGGCGGCCGTCAGCCACCACTCGCTGCTGCTCCTGCACGACCTGCCGACGTGGCGGGCCGACCTCGGCACCGTGCACCTGACGTCGACTCGTCCGGCTTCCGCCACCGACGTCGGCATCGCCTCCCGGCGCGAGGGACTCGTCATCCACCGCCACGTGCCCGGGCTCGTCGTACCGACCTCGTCCCAGCCCACCTCCGAGAGCACGCTGCCGTATGCCGTCCCCCTCGGTCATGCGGTCGTGCAGGCGGGTCTGCTCGCCGGCCCGGAGGCGGCGCTGGTCCCGGCGGATGCAGCGCTCGCGCGTCGCCTCGTCACCCGCGAGCAGCTGTCGGCGGCCGTCGCAGCCCTCGCGGGTCGCCGCGGCATCGGCGTGGTCCGCGCCGCGGTCGAGCACGCGGACGCTCGCCACGAGTCCCCCGGAGAGAGCCGGACGGCATACCTGCTGCGTGCTCTCGGCCACGAGGCCGACCCCCAGATCGAGGTGGCGGCGGAGGGGCGTCGCTACCGTGCCGACTTCCGCATCCGCGGCACCCGGGTCCTCGTCGAGTTCGACGGTCAGGTCAAGTACACCGACCGCGCAGCCCTCTTCGACGAGAAGCGGCGTGAGGACGCGCTGCGCCGCACCGGCTGGGTCGTGGTGCGCCTCGTCTGGTCGGACCTCGCGCAGCCCGACCTGGTGCGGCGCCGCCTGCGCGACGCGCTCCGGGCTGCGGTCGCCTGAGGGGCCCTCGTCCGATCGTGCGCGCTGCCGGTCAGCGCCGCCTCGCGTGCCGGCGCACGCCGCCCCGACGCGCGCACGGTGGCCGCGAGCACGCACGGCGGGCCTACCGAGCGGTACGTGAGACGCGGGTGTGATCTTCGTCCGGTCCGCCGCCACCCGCTGGCGTCGCCACAGGTCAGAGCCACTAGAGTCCGAGGGACAGCCTGATTCGGTTGCGCCTCGGCGCAGGGCCCCTCTCCGCGCGTCAGCGTGAGCACAGCGGGCCCGAGGACGCCGCAGTGGCGCAGTCGACGACGATACGAATCGACGACGAGGACGGACCCCCCGTGGATCTCTTCGAGTACCAAGCCCGCGACATGTTCGAGAAGCACGGGGTGCCCGTGCTGGCCGGCGCCATCGCCACCACCCCCGAGGAGGCTCGCGCGGCCGCCGAGCAGATCGGGCCGAAGTCGGGCGGTGTCACCGTCGTCAAGGCGCAGGTGAAGACCGGCGGCCGCGGCAAGGCCGGCGGTGTCAAGGTCACCAAGAGCCCCGACGAGGCGCAGGCCGCCGCCGAGGCGATCCTCGGCATGGACATCAAGGGTCACACCGTCGGCACCGTGATGGTGGCCCAGGGCGCCCGCATCGCCGAGGAGTACTACTTCTCGATCCTGCTCGACCGTGCCAACCGCACGTACCTCGCCATGTGCTCCAAGGAGGGCGGCATGGAGATCGAGCAGCTCGCCGTCGAGCGTCCCGACGCCCTCGCCCGCATCGCGGTCGACCCCAACACGGGCATCGACGAGGCGAAGGCGAAGGAGATCGTCGACGCGGCCGGCTTCGACGAGGCCGACAAGCCCGCCATCGCCGACGTCGTCCAGAAGCTGTGGACCGTCTACCGCGACGAGGACGCGACACTCGTCGAGGTGAACCCGCTCGTCAAGACCGAGGACGGCGACATCGTGGCCCTCGACGGCAAGGTCAGCCTCGACACCAACGCGGACTTCCGCCACCCCGACCACGCGGCGCTCGAGGACAAGGCCGCCGCCGACCCGCTCGAGGCCGCCGCCAAGGAGAAGGACCTCAACTACGTCAAGCTCGACGGCTCGGTCGGCATCATCGGCAACGGCGCCGGGCTCGTCATGAGCACGCTCGACGTCGTGGCGTACGCCGGTGAGGAGTTCGGTGGCCAGAAGCCGGCGAACTTCCTCGACATCGGCGGTGGCGCGAGCGCCGAGGTGATGGCGAACGGCCTGCACATCATCCTGTCCGACCCGCAGGTCAAGAGCGTGTTCGTCAACGTCTTCGGCGGCATCACCTCCTGCGACGCGGTCGCGAACGGCATCGTGGGTGCCCTCGACGCGCTCGGCGACGAGGAGAACCGCCCGCTGGTCGTGCGCCTCGACGGCAACAACGTCGAGGAGGGCCGCCGCATCCTCCAGGAGCGCAACCACCCGCTGGTGACGATCGAGCCGACGATGGACGGCGCCGCGCGCCGTGCCGCCGAGCTGGCCTCGCAGGCCTGAACCCAGAGTCCGAGAGAGAGAACGATCAACCATGGCAATCTTCCTCAACGCTGACTCCAAGGTCATCGTCCAGGGCATGACCGGCTCCGAGGGCATGAAGCACACGCAGCGCATGCTCAAGTCCGGCACCGACATCGTCGGCGGCGTCAACCCGCGCAAGGCCGGCACGACGGTCGACTTCGAGGGCGGCGTCTCCGTGCCCGTCTACGGCTCGGTCAAGGAGGCCATCGAGGCCACCGGCGCCAACGTGTCGGTCATCTTCGTGCCCGCCCAGTTCACGAAGGCCGCTGCCGTCGAGGCGATCGACGCCGAGATCCCGCTCGCCGTCGTCATCACCGAGGGCGTCGCGGTCAAGGACACCGCCGAGTTCTACAACTACGCGAAGGAGAAGGGCACGACGCGCCTCGTCGGCCCGAACTGCCCCGGCCTCATCACGCCGGGCGTCTCCAACGCGGGCATCATCCCGGCCGACATCTCCGGCGCGGGCCGCATCGGCCTGGTCTCCAAGTCGGGCACGCTCACCTACCAGATGATGTACGAGCTGCGTGACTTCGGCTTCAGCTCGGCCGTCGGCATCGGTGGCGACCCGATCATCGGCACGACGCACATCGACTGCCTCGAGGCGTTCCAGAACGACCCCGACACCGACGCGATCGTCATGATCGGCGAGATCGGCGGCGACGCCGAGGAGCGGGCCGCGGCCTACATCAAGGAGAACGTGACGAAGCCGGTCGTCGGCTACGTCGCCGGCTTCACCGCTCCCGAGGGCAAGACGATGGGCCACGCCGGCGCCATCGTGTCCGGCTCGTCGGGCACGGCGCAGGCCAAGAAGGAGGCCCTCGAGGCCGCCGGTGTCAAGGTCGGCAAGACGCCGTCCGAGACGGCCGAGCTCATGCGCGAGATCATGCAGGGCATCGCGAAGTAGTCTCTGCCACAACCGATCCCGTATGCCGCCGAGTCGGCTGGGTGCCCACGTAGGCGCCCGGCGCGGCTCGGCGGCATACGTCGTTCGGGGCGCTTTGCGTGAGTGTCAGCAGGCCATCAGGCCGAGGACGAATCCGCGGGCCCGTAGCTGCGGGACGAGCAGGTCGAGCGCCGCGACGGTCTGCGACCGGTCGCCGCCGCCGTCGTGGAGCAGGACCCGGGCGCCGTCGCGTACTCCCGCCAGCACGCGGTTGACGATCGTCGTCGTGCCGGGACGGGACCAGTCGCGCGGGTCCACCGTCCAGAGGATGTGGCGCTGGCTGCGGGCGGCGATGATCGCCTGGATCCGGCTGTTCGTCGCGCCGTACGGCGGGCGCACGCAACGTGGCCGGTAGCCCAGCGCCGACTCCATCCGGTTCAGCTCGGTCGTCACCGACGCGCTCGAGAGCAGCGTCAGGTCGGGGTGGCTCCATGTGTGGTTGCCGATGAGCATCCCGGAGCTGCGCAGGCTCCGGGTCACGGCCGGCGCGGCCGCGACGTTCCGGCCGATCTCGAAGAACACGGCCCTGACGGCGTACTTGCGCAGGATCGCCAGCACCTTCGGCGTCCACGTCGCGTGCGGCCCGTCGTCGAAGGTGAGGTAGACGGTGCCGGCGAACGCCACCGGCTGCGCGAGCACCACCCCGGGCCGCGTGGGCGGCGCCTGTCCCCGGTCGCTCCGGGCCTGCGAGCCCACGCCCAGCAGGGCTACGGTCGCCACGGCCACGATGGCGGCCAGCGCGGTCAGCAGCTGTCGACGGATCTTCTTCATGTCGGGACCCCCCAGTCCCTCGGTCCAACACCCTCAAGGACCACCCCTACTTCAAGTGTGCGTCAACTATCGGTCCACGACCGAGTTATTGCGCTGTGAAGAACGGCAGCGTCGGCGTGGGTGCTCGCGCCCGCGGCGGCTGCGCGTGACCATGGACGGAGAGTCACGGCATCCGGGTCGCTCAGGCCGGGGTCGACGAGCACCGACTGCACCAGGAGTGAGACCACTGCCCCGCGAGACAGCAGCCACGAGCCCCTCGAGCGCCTTCCCGTCGGCCCTGCGCGCAGGTGCGCTCGCGGCGGTCGGAACGTGGACGGTCGTCGTGCTGCCCGCCCTGGTCGGCTGGGTCGCGGCTCCGGAGAGCTCGGTCGGCTGGTTCTCGGCGGTGTCGCTGGCCAGCGCCATCTGGTTCGTCGGCCACGGACAGTCGGTCGGGGCCGGGGGAGTCGCGATCTCGATGACCCCGCTGCTGCTCCTTGCCGTCTTCGTCCACATCGCGTTCCGGTGGGCCCGGCGCCTCGCCGAGACCGAGCGGCTGCGAGTGGGTGCCGACGACTGGAGCCGCGTGGCCAAGTGGGGCGTCGTGCCCGGCTTCGTCGTCGGCTACGGCGTCTCCTCTGCCGTCTTCGCGCTCTTCACCCTCGGCGGCCCCGCGACACCGGGCGCCGCCGCGGTGCTCGGGTCGCTGCTCGTCCCGTTGGCCGCGCTCGGGTTCGTCATGGTGCGGCCCGACGACGGCTCGTCCCCGGCCTTCGTGCGCACGTGGTTCCGGCGCGGGCCGACGTGGCTGCCGTCCGTCTGGCGCATCGGCTGGCGTGGCGCGGCGGCGCTGTTCGGGCTGGGCCTGGCCCTCGTACTGGTCAGGGTGGTGGTGTCGTGGCCGGAGGTCGCCGACATCCAGGGCCAGTACGGCGCGAACCTCGGGGCGCTCGCCGTCACCGTGCTCGCGCAGGTGGCCCTCCTCGGCAACGCTGCGACATGGGCCCTGTCGTTCCTCGCGGGTCCGGGCTTCCAGATCGCGCTCGGCTCGACGGTCTCACCGGCCGCTGCGCAGCCGGGGCTGCTGCCGCTCGTCCCCTTGTTCGGGGCGCTGCCCGGGGCCACGGAGTTTCCCCCGACGATGTATGCCGTCCTGCTCGCTCCCGTGGTCCTCGGCGCCTGGCTGGGCAGCCGGGTCGATGCAGCCCTCGAGTTCTTCGGCAACGTGCGGTCGCGGCTCGCGGCCACCGTGACGGCGGCGTTGCTCGCCGTCCTGGTCGTCGTCGGGCTGACGGCGCTCGGCAACGGTGCTGTCGGTGTCGACCGTCTGGCCGCGGTCGGACCCCACCTCTGGACCTTCGCGGCCGCGTTGCTGGCCGAGGTCGTCGGAGGTGCCCTGCTCTGGCTCGGCGTGCTGCTGCTGCGTGAGCGGCTGGCTTCCGGCGGCGGCGGCGGCTCAACGGCCGAGGAGTTGGGAGACTCTGCGACCGACGACGCCGACGAAGGGGCCTCGACGTCGGTCTGAGAGGCGTCCTCAGCGGACGACGAGGCCGAGCATCCCGGCGTTCTTGAGCTGCTCGCAGCTTGCCGTGGCCTGCTGGGTCTGGGCCCCCGAGAGGCAGCTCTCGTAGGCGCTCCACGAGTCGTAGAAGGCGACCTGCAGCACCAGGGTCGAGAGCAGCATGCCGACGATGACGAGGGTGAAGGCGGGCCAGATCTTCTCGCGGCCGGCCCGCATCGACAGGAAGCGCAGCAGGCGGATCGTCAGCACGACGGCGATGAGCAACGGCAGGAACGCGATGAACCGCTTCGGGAGCGGCAGGTACATCGCGATGAGGGCGAGCAGCACGAGCAGGGCGAGCGGCAGGGTGCGCTTGGCCTTCTCCCGCGCGAACGCGATCTCCTGCTCCAGCTCCGGCTCCGTCATGCGCCCCATCCTCTCCCATGGGTCGGCCGTGGATCGACCCGGTCGGCACCGGGCCGCGGCGCTACACTCCGGCGCGTGACGACCGACGCCCCCGCCAGCCCTGCCGGAGCGACCGAGGGACCGGTGCCGGTCGTCGTCCTCGTCTCGGGCTCGGGCACGCTGCTGCAGGCGCTGATCGACGCCGCCGTCGACCCGGCCTACGGGGTGCACATCGCAGCAGTCGGCGCCGACCGGCCGTGCACGGGGCTCGAGCGCGCCGAGCGGGCCGGCATACCGACGTTCGTCTGCCGGGTGTCCGACTTCGCCGACCGCGCCGCGTGGGACGTCGGGCTCGCCGCCCAGCTCGCTGCCCTCGCCCCGCGCTTCGTCGTGACGGCCGGGTTCATGCGCATCCTCGGGCCGCTCGCGCTCGGTGCGCAGCCCGTCGTCAACACCCACCCCGCGCTGTTGCCGAGCTTCCCCGGCGCCCATGGCGTACGCGATGCGCTGGCCTACGGGGTCAAGGTGACCGGCACCACCTGCCACATCGTCGACTCGGGCGTCGACACCGGCCCGATCATCGAGCAGCGGGTCGTCGCCGTCGACGACGACGACACCGAGGAGAGCCTGCACGAGCGGATCAAGGTGCAGGAGCGCGACCTGCTCGTCGACGTCGTCGGCCGGATGGCCCGTGACGGCTTCGCCGTCGACGGCCGCCGCGTCCGCCTCGGCTGACTCGTGCGGCCCCGGTCGAGGATTCGGCCGGTGAGGCCTTGGCCGCTACGCTGGCTGCACACGACTGGCGCAGGTGGGGAACCACCAGGGAGTGAACGGTCGGAGCATCGCCCGCCTGGGTGTTCCGGAGTCATCCACACCGCTACCCACCGCCAGGAGTTCTGATGTCCGACGGCCGCCGTCCGATCAAGCGCGCGCTCATCTCCGTCTACGACAAGACCGGCCTCGAGGACCTCGCCCGCGGGCTCGACGGCGCCGGAGTCCGCATCGTGTCGACCGGCTCGACGGCCAGGACGATCGCCGCGCTCGGTATCGAGGTGACCCCCGTCGAGCAGCTCACCGGCTTCCCCGAGTGCCTCGAGGGCCGGGTCAAGACCCTGCACCCGAAGGTGCACGCGGGCATTCTCGCCGACACGCGCAAGCCCGACCACGTGCAGCAGCTGGCCGACCTCGAGGTCGAGCCGTTCGAGCTCGTCGTCGTCAACCTCTACCCCTTCCGCGAGACCGTCGCATCGGGCGCGACCCCTGACGAGTGCATCGAGCAGATCGACATCGGTGGCCCCTCGATGGTGCGCGCCGCGGCCAAGAACCACCCCAGCGTCGCGATCGTGACCAGCCCGGCGGCATACGGCGAGGTCGTCGACGCGCTCGGCACCGGCGGTTTCACGCTGGCCCAGCGTCAGCGGCTCGCAGCGGAGGCGTTCGTGCACACGGCGTCCTACGACGTCGCGGTGGCGAGCTGGATGGGCAACGCGTACGCCGACACGACCGACGGCACCGGCTTCCCCGCCTGGACGGGCGCGACCTTCGACCGTGCTGCGGCGCTGCGCTACGGCGAGAACCCGCACCAGCAGGCGGCGCTCTACCGTCACTGGCGCCCGGGGGTGGCCTCCGCCGAGCAGCTGCACGGCAAGGAGATGTCGTACAACAACTACGTCGACACCGACGCCGCGGTGCGCGCCGCGCACGACCACGGCGACCAGCCGACGGTGGCGATCATCAAGCACGCCAACCCGTGCGGCATCGCCGTGGGCGGGACGATCGAGGAGGCCTACGAGCGGGCGCACGCGACCGACCCGGTGAGCGCGTACGGCGGCATCATCGCCGCGAACCGCACGGTGACCGCCGCGATGGCCCGCGCGGCCAAGCCGGTCTTCACCGAGGTCATCATCGCGCCGGACTACGAGCCCGAGGCGCTCGAGATCCTCACGGCCAAGAAGAACCTCCGCGTGCTGCGCCTGCCGGCGGGCATGGCCGAGGCCGCCGACCCGATCGAGACGCGACCCATCAGCGGCGGCCTGCTCGTGCAGTCGGTCGACCGGGTGGATGCCGTCGTCCATGGCGACGGTGACTCGGTGACCGGCGGCGACGACGCCGCGAACTGGCGGCTCGTCGCGGGTGAGTCGGCCGACGACGCGACGCTCGCAGACCTGCAGTTCGCCTGGCGCGCGATCCGGGCCGTGAAGTCGAACGCGATCCTGCTCGCCAAGGACGGCGCTGCGGTCGGTGTCGGCATGGGCCAGGTCAACCGCGTCGACTCCTGCTACCTGGCGGCGCGTCGTGCCGGTGAGGAGCGCGCCCAGGGTGCGGTCGCTGCGTCCGACGCGTTCTTCCCCTTCGCCGACGGGCTGCAGATCCTGCTCGAGGCCGGGGTCCGCGCGGTCGTCGCGCCCGGTGGGTCGATCCGTGACGACGAGGTCATCGAGGCGGCGAAGGCGGCCGGCGTGACCATGTACTTCACCGGCACCCGCCACTTCGCCCACTGACCCACCCTCTCTCGCCACCGAAAGAGCACTCCGTCACGAGTTTCGATCCTCTGGGGTGACGGAGTGCTCTCTCGGCTGGTCGGTCAGCGGGTCCAGCGGTAGCCGGTGGGCTCTCCCTCGCCGAGGTCGACGATCGCGGCGACGGGACCGCCGCCGTCGGGGCCCTGGTGCGCGGCCGACACCGACACGAACACGGCCGGGTCGCCGGTCACCGACGCTGTGACGCCGCCCACGCACGACTTGATCTGGCGGTGCCAGTGCACGTCGGAGTCGTCGAGCATCGCGTTGCGCCGGCCGTGGACCTGGCCGTCCTGGCTCACCTCGCACTTGAGGAAGACGTTGACGAGCCGGCCCTGGATGTCGCTGGTGTGCGGGCGCTCAGGCAGGTCGAGGCCGGCGTCCTTGATGGCGGACCAGATGCCGTCGGCGTCGAGGGCGTCCTGCATGACCGAGTGGCCGATGCGGTAGCGGCCACCCACGCCGCGGGCGTTGCCCACGACGACGACCTGCGCCTGGTCGAGCTCGACGCCCGAGCTGCACGAGGCGACGGACGAGAAGAGCGAGCGGTTGTGCATGACGTCGGCATCGGTCGGCATCTCGATCTCACCGAGGGCGACGGCGATACCGAGGCCGGTGGTGCCGTTGGAGAGGTCCATCGACTCGTGGGTGTGCTCGGTCCAGACCTCGTGGCCGCGGGACTTCGCGTCACGGATCGTGTGGATCGTCAGCAGCGGCGTCTTGGTCTGGACGTAGTGCACGTCGGCAGGGTCGGTGATGCCGGCCCGCTCCATCGCGACCTTCACGGCGTCCGCGACCTTCTGCACCATGGCGACGTAGCCGATCTCCTCGGGCTTGATCGGCTCGCTCATCGCGAAACCGACCGTCAGCCGGAGGTCGTCGGACGGCTCGGCCTTGTCGGCCGGCACGGTGGCGAAGATCGTCGCGTGCGGGCTGATGACGCCGTCGGTGCCGCCGGACCACACGATCGGGACCTGCTTGACCTGGTCGGCCGGGGCGCCCTTCTCGACGAGCACCTCACGGAAGGCGCGGTCGGCGATGATGCGCGTGTAGTCGTTGACGCCGCCGTTGCCCTCGGTCTTGCCGATGATGGCGATGACGCGGCTCGCCTCCATGACACCGTCGTCGATGAGCTTCGCGAGCTCTGACGCGTCGGCGACCGAGTGGATGGGAACCTTGCGCACCTCAATGGCTTCGGGCACGTGAATCACCTTTCTCTTTCAGGGTTTTCGATGACGGTCCCGATCTGGCCGTCGATGGCGGTTGCGAGCTGGTCCAGTGCCGTCACGATGGAGCGGCGGCCGCCGGCGCGCACGAAACGCATGGCGGCCTCGACCTTCGGGCCCATGGAACCCGACGCGAAGTGGCCGGCGGCGGCATACGCCTCCATCTCGGCGAGGGTGACGCGCCCGATGTCGTGCGCGTCGGGCGTGCCCCAACCGGCGACGGCGTGGGCGACGTCGGTGGCGATGACGAGCACGTCGGCGCCGACCTGGCGGGCGAGCAGCGCCGCCGTGAGGTCCTTGTCGATGACGGCCTCGACGCCGTGCACCATGCCGCTCGCAGTGCGCACGACGGGGATGCCGCCACCGCCGGCCGCGACGACGACGTAGCCCGCGCCGAGGAGCGTGAGGAGCGTGTGCGTCTCGAGGACCTCGATGGGCTCTGGGGAGGCGACGACTCGTCGCCAGCCCTTCTCGCCCCGGTCCTCCCAGCGCTCGCCGTGGTCGATGAGCGTCTGCGCCTGCTCGCGGGGGAGGAAACGGCCGATCGGCTTGGTCGGGTGGGTGAAGCCGGGGTCGTCGGCGGCCACGAGCGTACGCGTGACGAGCGCGGCGACGGGACGCTCGACCCCCCGAGCGGCGAGGGACGCCTCGAGCGTGTCGAGCAGGGTGAAGCCGATGGTGCCCTGCGTCTGTGCGCCGCACCAGTCGAGCGGCACGGGAGGCACGACGTGCGCGGCGAGCTCGTTCTTGACGAGGAGGTTGCCGACCTGTGGTCCGTTGCCGTGGGTCACGACCACCTCGTGGCCGGCCGCGACGAGGTCGGCGAGGTGCTGGCTGGCGACCGTGATGGCGGCGCGCTGGGCCTTCGGGGTCGCGCTGCCGTCGGGGCCGGTCATGGCGTTGCCGCCCAGCGCCACGAGCACCCTCATGGGGTGTCCTTGCTTGTAGGGGCCGTCGTCATGGCGTGAGCCTAGGGAGCGTGCGCGAGCGTGCGCGTTGTCACCTCCTGCCCAACGCCGGCCTCGACATTGGCAGATGTATGCCGTCGGGCCCGGGCGACGGGCGCCGCTCCGGACGCACGGGCGGGTAGGGGAAGATAATGTCGAGAGGCGCGGCCGCTGAGGCGGTCGGCCTCGCCGGTCCAAACCAGGAGGTGGAGGCACTGTGGGTGTCGGAGTCCTGCTCGCCGTCGTCGGCGCGATCCTGACCTTCGCGGTCCGGGCCAACACGTCGGTCATCAGCCTGCCGATCGTCGGCATCATCCTCATGGTCGCCGGGGGCCTGCTCATCTGGCACGGCCGCAAGGGCACCCAGCGCAAGCGCGTCGTCACCCGCGAGGAGCGCCCGAGCGGCGCGACGACGCCGACGAACACGGTTCGTCAGACCATCGAGGAACGCGACATCGACTGACGCCCGGGCACAACGGACCGCGGGTTGAGCCGATGTTGCTCCGGCTCACGCGCGTGCGACGCCGGCACCCAGGGCGCGGTAGCGGGCGAGCCGGGCAGCGAGGCGCTCAGCCGGGTGCTCACGGGCGAGAACCGCCAGCTCGTGCTGGATCGTCTGGCTCATCCGGCGACAGAACTCCTCCGGCTCGTCGGCTGCGTCGGGATGCTCGGCGACGATGCGGTCGACGATGCCGTCGGCGAGCAGGTCGACGGAGCGGACCCGCTGCGCCTGTGCCAGCTCGGGTGCGTGCTCGGTGTCGCGGTGCAGGATGGCCGACGCTCCCTCGGGCGGCAGCGGCGACAGCCACGAGTGCTGCGCGCAGATGACCCGGTCCGCGGGCATGACGGCGAGTGCGCCGCCGCCCGTGCCCTGACCGAGAAGCACGCACAACGTGGGCGCATCGAGCGTCACGAGGTCGGCAAGGCACCGCGCGATCTCACCGGCCATGCCGCCCTCCTCGGCCTCCTTGGACAGGGCCGCTCCCGCCGTGTCGATGATGCTGACGAGCGGGAGGCTCAGCTCGCGGGCGAGGGCCATCCCGCGCCGGGCCACGCGAAGTCCCTTGGGCGACAGTGGAGTGTCCAACGTCTGACCCCGACGGTCCTGACCGAGCACGATGCACGGCGCGCCACCGAACCGGGCCAGGGCCATCAGCAGGCCGGGGTCGTACTCGCCCTGGCCTGTGCCGTGCAGGGGCAGCACGTCGGTCGCCCCGAGCTTGAGCAGCGCTCGCACGCCGGGCCGGTCGCTGCGCCGGGAGCGGACGATCGAGTCCCACGCCGGGATGTCGTCGAGCGGCTCCCGGACGAGCTCAGGGACGTCGGGGACGTCCTCGCGTGGGCCCATCAGCACGTTGAGGGCACGGTCGGCGGTCTCGGCGAGGGCCTCGACGGGCAGGATCGCGTCGATGAGGCCGTGCTCGAAGAGGTTCTCGGCGGTCTGGACACCCTCCGGGAAAGGCTGGCCGTAGAGCGCCTCGTAGACACGAGCACCGAGGAAGCCGATCATCGCGCCGGGCTCGGCGACGGTGACCTGGCCCAGCGAGCCCCACGACGCGAAGACGCCTCCGGTCGTGGGGTGACGCAGGTAGACGAGGTAGGGCAGGCCGGCCGCCTTGAGCTGGGCGCAGGCGGCACTGATCTTGACCATGCCGACGAACGCGGGTGTGCCCTCCTGCATCCGCGTGCCGCCGGAGCTCGGGGCCGCGAAGACCGGCAGCTCCTCGCGCACGGCCCGCTCGAAGGCCAGGACGATCCGCTCAGCGGCCACGGCACCGATGGACCCGGCGAGGAACGTGAACTCGCCGGCGATGACCGCCACGCGCCGCCCCCGGATGCGTCCTTCTCCGGTGATGATCGACTCGTCGCAGCCACTGCGCTCGGCGGCGGCAGCGAGCTCGGCGGCATACGCGCTGTTCGGCTCGGCGGGCTCGGACGGCGCCTCGTCCCAACCCTGCCAGCTGTCGTCGTCGAGGACGGCGGCCAGCAGCTCCCGGACGCCGAGCCGTCGTGGCCTGCTCATGCCAGTCCCCTTGTCATCGTGCATCGTTCGGCCTTGCCTCAGTGCGAGGTTCGGCTCTCGCGGTCGTAGTTGCGTCCGAGGAAGGCCGGGATGCGTGCGAAGCGCAGCGCGAACATCATGACGAGCAGGGTCGCGACGTAGGGCAGCATCGAGATGAACTGGTGTGGCACGTCGAGCCCACCGACCTGCACGCGCAGCGCCAGGACCTCCATGCCCGCGAAGAACGCCGCGCCGGCGAGGATGTACAGCGGCCGCCAGCCCCCGAAGAAGGCGAGCGCGATGGCGAGCCACCCGCGACCCGCGACCATGCCCTCGGTGTAGGTGCCCGTGTAGGTCATCGGCAGGTAGGCACCGGCGAGCGCCATGAGGGCTGCACCCGCCGCGCTGCACCAGATGCGCGTGCGAGCGACGTTGACGCCGAGGCTGTCTGCGGCCTTGGGGTTCTCGCCGACGGACCGCAGCTTCAGGCCGTGGTTCGTGCGGTAGAGGAGCCAGTAGAGCAGCCCCGAGACGACGAAGGCGAGGTAGACCATGCCCGACTGCTGGAAGAGCACGGGACCGAGCACCGGGATCGACGACAGCACAGGGATGCTCACGTCGTCGAGGGTCGGGATGAGCGGCGGCTGGAGCGTCACGCCGATGACCACCTTGTAGAGCAACGACGCGATGCCGGTGGCGGCGAAGAAGAGCGCGAGCCCGATGACGAACTGGTCGAGCCGGAACCGCGTCGTGACCCAGCCGAGGAACCAGCCGAAGAAGCCGCCGACTAGCGCGGCCGCGACCAGCCCGACGAGATTGCCGCCGAACTTCAGCGAGACGAGGAACCCGATGCTGGCACCGAGCATCATCAGGCCCTCCTGGGCCACGTTGAAGACCCCGGCGCGCCCGGCCAGCATGGTGCCCTGGGCGGCGAGGATGAACGGCACCATGGCGGTGACGACGAGCTGCAGGAACGAGGTGACCTCGGTCATCGCGACGACCTCCCCAGACGGGCCCCGACGACGTCGGAGAAGAGCAGGAACAACAGGATCAGGGCCTCGACGATGAGCACCATCTCGCTCGGCACGCCGGCAGTGCGCTGCATCGCGCTGGAGCCGACCTCGAGGACTGCGATACCGAGGGCGACGAACGGCACGGCGAGGGCGTTGCCGCGGGCGATGAGCCCGATGATGATGCCGAGCAGCAGGTAGTTCGACTGCATGCCCTCGATGAGCTTTCCGTGCACACCCGCGACCTCGATGGCTCCGGCGAGGCCCGCAAGTGCGCCGCCGACGACGAGCGATCCGACGGCCACCCGGCCGATGCGGATGCCGTGGACCTGGGCGGCACGGGAGTTGGCGCCGACGGCGCGCAGCTCGTAGCCCGGCACGCTGCGCCGCATGACGACGACGACCGCGACCGTGACGAGCACGGCGAGCAGCACCCCGAGGTGCATGGCGGGGCGACCGACCTGGGGGAGCAGGCCGCCCTGGCCGATGGGGATGGTCGTCGGGTGCCCCGCGGCCGGGTCGCTCCACACCTCGGACGCGACGTAGTCGACGATCCCGAAGCTGACGAAGTTGAGGAGCACCGTGCTGAGGATCTCGTTGATGCCGAACCGGTCCATCAGCCAGGCCGCGACCCACGCGAAGACCGCTCCGGCGAGCACGCCGCAGACGAGGACCAGAGGCAGCAGGACGGGCAGGGGCAGGTCGGCGAGGAGTATGCCGGCCGCCGTGCTCGCGGTGGCACCGACGAGCAGCTGCCCCTCGCCGCCGATGTTGTACTTCCCGGCCGCGAGCGGGATCGTGAACGCGAGTGCCAGCAGCACCAGCGGTACCCACTTGTGCACTGTCTCGACGAGCCCGAAGCCGGACTTGAACGACGTGGTGACGATGGCGCGGTAGGCGCTCAGCGGGTTGTGCCCGAGCACCGCGATCACGATGCCGGCGACGACGAACGCCAGGAACACTGCCACGACGTAGGAGACGACCTGCCGGGCCACGGCGGGGCCGCGGCCCGGGGCGGCCCCGGTCTGCGGAGGGGTCTGGACGGGGGCTGTGGTCGTCGTCATGCCGACTCCTCGAGTCCGGCCATCATATGGCCCATTTCGTACTGGTCGTACTCGCCCCGGCGCCGCTCGCCGACGATGCGGCCGGAGTAGACGACGAGGATGCGGTCGCACAGGTTGGTCAGCTCGTCGAGGTCCTCGGAGATGAGAAGCACGGCCGTGCCGTGCGTGGCGGCCTCGCGGGTGCGGTCGTACACGAACTGGGTCGACGGGATGTCGAGCCCGCGCGTCGGGTTGTGCAGGATGAGGAACCCGGGCTCGTGGGAGAAGGCGCGCGCCAGGATGATCCGCTGGATGTTGCCGCCCGACAGCTGCGCGGCCGGAGTGGAGGCAGACGGTGCCTTGATCGAGAAGGTAGTGATGGAGTCCTCGGCGTGCTGCCGGGCCCGGCGCCAGTCGAGGAGCGGCCCCGTGCGGAACCGGCGACCGCGCTGTGCGCCGAGCACGAGGTTCTCGACGATGCTCTCCGAGGGCAGGATGCCGTCGCGGTGCCGGTCCTCCGGCACGTACGCGACACCCCGGTCCAGCCAGGCAGCCGTCGGGGCCCCCGCGAGGTCGTGGTCGTCGAGCGAGACCGAGCCGGCGACCATGGGGCGCACGCCCGACAGTGCCTCGGCGAGCTCGACCTGGCCGTTGCCGGCGACGCCCGCGATCCCGACGACCTCACCGCCGCGGACCGACAGGCTGACGTCGTGCGTCGCCGGCACACCCTGGTCGTTGTGCGCCACCACCCCCGAGACGACGACCCGCTCGGGACCGTGGCTGACGGCATACGTGCTTGGTCCGCTGCTGCCCGAGACGGGGGCGGCCATGCCGGCCGTCACCACCTCGGTGACCCGGCTGACCATCGCGTCGTCGCCGACCATGAGCCCGGCCAGCTCGGTGGGCGAGGTCTCGCGACGGGCGACGGTGCCGACCCGGTGGCCGTCGCGCATCACGGTCAACGTGTCGCAGACCGCCATCGTCTCGCGGATCTTGTGGGTGATGAAGACGACACTCATCCCCTCGTCCACGATCGCGCGCAGCGAGCCGAAGAGCGAGTCCACCTCCTGCGGCGTGAGATTCGTCGTCGGTTCGTCGAGGACGAGCACCTTGGCGCCGCGGTAGAGCGCCTTGAGGATCTCGACCCGCTGGCGCAGGCCGACCGAGAGGTCGGCGACCGTCGCGCCCGGGTCGACGGTGAGGCCGAAACGCGTCGAGAGCTCCGCGATGCGCTCGGCCTCGCCGCGCAGGTTCATCGACGGCCACGACGGCAGGTGGGTGCCCAGGACGATGTTCTCAGTGACGCTGTAGGTGTCGACCTGGAGGAAGTTCTGGTGGACCATGCCGATGCCGTGGGCGATCGCGGCCCTCGGGTCGCGGATGACGACGTCGGCCCCGTCGAGGGTGACGGTGCCGGCGTCAGGGCGGTAGAGCCCGTAGAGGACGTTCATGAGGGTCGTCTTGCCGGCGCCGTTGCCGCCGAGCAGCCCGTGCACCTCGCTCTGCCCGACCGTGAGGTCGACGCCGTCGAGGGCCACGACCGGCCCGAACGTCTTGCGTATGCCGTCCATGTGCAGGAGCGGTCTGGGGCTCTGCGGCCCCCGTGCGGTGTCGTCGGTCATGTGCGCGTCACTTGATCGGCGTGAGGTTCTTCTCGACCATGACCTTGCCCGACGTGATGTCGGTGACGGCCTGCTCGACCTTCGCGGCGACGGCCGGGTCGATGTTCTTCGGGGTCTGGATCGAGACGCCCGTCTTGAAGCCGAGGGGGTAGTAGCCGTTGCGCTCGCCGGCCTCGATCTTCGTCAGCATGTCGCCGAGGGGCTTGGTGAAGTCGTAGATCGCGGAGGTCGCGTAGTGCTGCGGGTCGAACTGCGACTTGTCCGTGTACTTCGCGGTGACGACGACGTTGTCGGCCTTCCCCTTGAGGGCCTGGAAGGCGCCGACCATACCGAGGTTGAGCGAGCCGATGATGACGTCGTTGCCCTGGCCGACGAGCTGGGAGGTGATCTGCTGCGCCTTGGTCGGGTCGTTGAAGTCGCCGGTCCAGACGGGCGTGACGGTGGCGCTCGAGCCGTTGTCCTTGAGCGCCTGGTTGATCGCGTGGACCTCGGAGTAGGAGAACGGGAGCGACAGGCCGCCGACGTAGCCGATCTTGCCGGACTTGGTCTGCGCGGCCGCGAGGACGCCGAGGGGGTAGAAGGCAGTGTGGAAGTTGCGGTCGAGCACCCACAGGTTGGGGATCGACTCCTTCGGCTTGTCGTCGAACTCGCCGATGAAGGTGACGTCGGGGTTCTGCTTGGCGAGCTTGCTCGTCGCCTCGAAGTACTGGCTGCCATGGCTCCAGATCACGGTGTAGCCGTCGGCGAGGTACTCCTTCATGACGCGCTCGGCGTCGGGCACCGGAACGCTCTCGGAGTGGGCGGTCTCGGCGCCCTGGGACTTCTCGGCGGCCTGAAGGGCGAGCAGGCCGAGTGCGTTGTAGTCGGCGTCGGTGGCGGATCCGGAGAAGATCGCGGCGATGCGCGGGGCGTCCCCGCCTGCACGGCCGGTCGTGCTGGTGCCGGGCTCGCTCGAGCCGCACGCTGCGGCGAGCAGCGCGACACCGAGGGCGGGGACAACGATCCGGAAGACGGAGTGACGTGCCATGGGACCTCCAAGGGGTGCTCCGGCGTCGCTGAGGAGCCGGTGTGTGAGTGCGGCCCTGTGCCGTTGCGGAGGACTGTGCCAGCCGTGAAGAACGTCACTCTTCGGCAACATGTGACAGCCGGAGAGCGGTTTGGTTGTGTCTGTACTGCGGCGTGCCGGCGCGCCGAGGCAGCACGGGTCGGTCTCGGCGGGCCAGGGGCGCGGGTCGAATCGACCTGTCGCGGCGTCTGTTTCGGGCGAGGAACGTGCGAGGCGGTCAGGGCCGGCGGTCAGGGGGGCCGGGGCCAAGGCGGGTCGGGGAGGCGGGTCAGGGCGCGGCGGCTCGCAGGAGGTCCGCCCAGGTGCGTGGCTCGCGGCCGAGAAGCCGGTGCAGGGTGTCGCCTTCGCCGACGAGGCCGTGCCGGTCGTATGCCGTGAACATCGCGAGCAGGTGGGCGCGGGCCTGCTCTGGCAGGTTCGAGCCCGGGCCGGTGGCCCAGGACTCGAGGGACACGTGCTCCGCGGTCACGCGGTGCCCGAGGACATCGGTGGCGACCACTGCCTGGTCGCGGACGCTGAGCGCCTCGGGACCGGCCAGCTCGTAGGTGACGCCCTCGTGCCCGTGACGGGTCAGGACGAGCGCAGCGACCTCTGCGACGTCGTCGAGGTCGACGTTGGTGAAGGGGGAGTCGAGCGAGTAGGGCACGGCGAGCCGCCCGGAGCGGGCGGCGTCGACGAGGTTCTGGTGGTAGGCGGCCGGGCGCAGCACCGTCGCTCCCGGCAGTGCGGCCCGCACCTGCCGCTCGGCCTCGGCCTTGCGAAGATGGTGCGGCATCGAGGCGTCGTCGGGGTGCAGCACGGAGTGGAACACGAAGCGGCGCACCCCGGCCGAGGCAGCAGCGGTGGCGACGCGGTCGGCGATCGCAGCCTCGTCAGGGTGCACGTTCGGGGCGACGTGGTAGACGCCGTCGACCCCGTCGACGCCCTCGGCCAACCCGGCCCCGCTCTCGAGGTCAACGACCGAGATCGACTGGGCCCCAGCGGCATACGCCGTGTTCTGTCGGTCGGCGGACCGCACGGCAGCGCGGACGGCGATGCCGTGCGAGGCCAGGGCACGCGTGACGGCGCGCCCGGTCTTGCCGGTCGCGCCGATCACGAGGACGATCATCGCTCACACCCAGTCGACGTCCGCTGCGTGCTGGCCCGCGGCGAGCGTGGCGTAGCCGGGCCCCCGGTCGAAGAAGGGCTGCTCGACCGCGCGCTCGGCCCGCAGCTCGGCGCGCAGTGCGTCGGAGGCCGCGGTGTCGATGCTCGGCTCGTCCTTCGAGCCGTCGGCGACGACGCCGTAGTCGCGGCGTGCTCCCTCGAACGACACCTTGCCCCAGCGCAGGTCGCGCTCGACCTCGTCGTAGGGACGCTCGAGCGGGTCGCCCCAGCCGCCACCGCCGGTCGTGCGGATGCGGATCACCTGGCCGGCCTTGACGACCTCGGCGTCGGCGAGGGCGTCGACGGTGCGCTCGTCGGGGCCGCCCACGTCGACCGTCACCTCGAAGGGACGACCGGCCTTGCCGCCCTTGACTCCCCAGCACGCGAGGATCGACCGGTCGGCGATCGACATGAAGTTCGCGTCCTTGAGCATCCGGATGTGCTTCTCGTAGCCGAGGCCACCCCGGTGGCGTCCGGCTCCGCCCGAGTCGACGGCGAGCCCGAGGCGCTCGACGATGAAGGGGAAGCGGCTCTCGGTGAACTCGGTCGGCAGGTTGCGGCTGTCGGGCACGACGTGGATCGTGTCCTCGCCGTCGGCGTAGTAGCGCCCGCCCGAGCCGCCGCCGAGCACCTCGCGCATGAGGTAGTCGTTGCCGTCGCGGTCCTTGCCGTAGACGCCGGTGTAGCGGATCGTCTCCTGGTCGGCGGGCATCTTGCCGTCGACGGCCTTGGCGACGACGCCGGCGAGCACGCCAAGCAGGCGCAGGATGACGAAGGTGCGGGCGTTGGTCGGGGCCGGGTAGATCGGCGTGAGCAGCGTGCCCTTCTCTGGGAACTTCATCTCGATGAGCGGCACGATGCCCTCGTTGACGTCGAGCTCCGCCATCCGCTCCGGGGTGTCGGCGAGGTTGCGCAGGATCGGCGCGAGCCACTTCTTGAGGAAGTTGCCGCCGACGTAGTCGCCGCAGTGGTTGATCGGACCCTTTGCCTGCGGAGCCGTGCCGGTGAAGTCGATGACCAGCTTGGGGCCGCCGTCTCCCGGGCCGGGTCCGCCGGTGGACTGCTTCGTCAGCGTGATGCGCTGGGTGTGCAGCTTCGGCTCGTCGACGCCGTCGTGCTCGGCGTAGTCCTCCCAGACGTAGGTGCCGTCGGGGATCTTGCTGAGGATCTCACGGCGGTACGTCTCCGTCGTCTTGTCGAGGATCGCGTCGAAGGCGGCCTCGATGGTGCCGCGGCCGTAGCGCTCGAAGAGCTCGCCGAGCCGCCGCGCGCCCATGAGGCAGGCGGAGCACTCGGCGTCGAGGTCGGCGGCGAGGCTGTCGGGCATGCGGCTGTTGCGCGTCATGATGCGCAGCGCTGCCTGGTTGGGAACTCCCTTGTCCCACAGCTTGATCGGTGGGACCGAGAGGCCCTCCTCGAAGACGGTCTGCGCGTTGCTCGGCATCGAGCCCGGCACGGCCCCGCCGATGTCGTCGTGGTGGCCGAACGCCTGGACGAACGCGACGACCTCTCCGCCGGAGAAGACCGGCACGGTGACGCAGAGGTCGGGCAGGTGGCCGATGCCGCCCTCGGACTCGTAGACGTCGTTGTGGAAGAAGACGTCGCCCTCGCTCATCTCCGAGAGCGGGAAGTCGCGCGCGATGGGGTGCACGAGCGCGCTGTAGGAGCGGCCGGTCAGCTTGCGCAGCTGGCGGTCGTGGATGCCGGCGCGGAAGTCGTGCGCGTCACGGATCATGGGGGAGCGCGACGTGCGGGCGATCGCCGTCTCGACCTCCATCTCGACGCTCGCGAGGGTGCCCTCGACGATCTCGACGAGGATCGGGTCGACCGTGGTGCCCTCGGGGGTGAGGCGGTTGCCGTGCTCGTACGCCGTGGGGAGTCCCGCGGGGTTCGGCGCGGGAGCGTCGTGGCCGGGTGTGCCGACGGCGGACCCGTGGGAGCCGGTGGCGGCGTCGACGGGTGCGAGGCGGGTGGCGGCGGTCTGGCAGGAGAAGCACATCTCAGGCCTCCTTGGTGATGACGAGGTTGCCGAGCGTGTCGACGCGGACGACGAAGCCGGGGTGGACGGGGACCGTCGAGCCGAACTCCTCGACGATGGCAGGGCCGTGCACGCTGTCGCCGGCGAGAAGGTCGGGGCGCCACCACACGTCGGTGTCTACGTAGCCGGCGTCGGCGTCGAAGCAGACGGGTCGCACGCTGCGGTGCGCGCGCTCGCGGACGTCGGCGACGCCCGCCTCGTCGGCGCTCGCAAGGTCGCGCAGCTCCGGGCGGGTGATGGGGCCGACGCCGGTGACACGGAGGTTGACCCACTCGACCTGCTGCGTGGGGTCGTTGCGGAAGTCGTAGCCGTACAGCGCGCGGTGCTCGTCATGGAAGCGCGAGGCCACGTCGGCGGCATACGCCTCGTCGACGTCTCCTTCAGGGGCGGCGACGCGGACCTCGTAGGCCTGGCCGAAGTAGCGCAGGTCGACGGTGCGCGTGTAGCGGTGCTCCCCGGCCGGGAAGCCCTCTGCGTCAAGGGCGCTCGCAGCCTTGGCGGTGAGGTCGTCGAAGGTCTTCTGCACGGCGGCGTGGTCGAGCGACGAGTGACGCGCGACGGCGGTCTGGACGTAGTCGTTCTTGACGTCGACGGTGAGCAGGCCGAACGCCGAGACGTTGCCCGGGTTCTGCGGGACGACGACCCCGGCGAGGCCGAGGATGTCGACGAGGCGGCAGGCGAGGAGCGAGCCGGAGCCGCCGAACGTGGCGAGCATGAAGTCGCGCACGTCGAGGCCGCGCTTGACGCTCACCTGGCGCAGGGCGTTGGCCTGGTTCCACGCCGAGATCTCGAGGATGCCGGTCGCGCAGCGCTCGAAGTCGAGCCCGAGACGCGTGGCCAGGGCCTCGATGCCGGCCCGGGCCGCATCGACGTCGAGCGGGATCTCGCCGCCGAGCAGGTGCGGGGGGATGCGGCCGAGCGTCACGTGGGCGTCGGTGATCGTCGGCTCCGTGCCGCCCTTGCCGTAGCAGAGCGGGCCGGGGTCGGCGCCGGCGGACTGCGGGCCCACCTTGAGCGAGCCCTCGGGGGAGACCCAGGCGATGGAGCCGCCGCCGGCACCGACCGTGACGACGTCGATCATCGGGATCTTGCTCGGGTAGGCACCGACGCTGCCCTCGGTCGTGAGGGTGGGCTCGCCGCCGAGGACGACCGAGACGTCGGTGGACGTGCCGCCGCCGTCGCAGGTGAGCACCTTGTCGAAGCCGGCGCGGCTGGCGATGAGTCCGGCACCGAGCGCGCCGGCGGCGGGGCCGGAGAGCACCGTCGTGATCGGCTGGTGCACGACCTCGTCGGCCGAGAGCACGCCCCCGTTGGACTTCATGATGTAGAAGGGCAGCTTCTCGCTGCTGCTCACGAAGTCGTCGAGCCGCTGGTGGATGTTCGCGACGTACCGCGACACGTTGGGCTTGACGGCCGCGTCGACGAGGGTCGTCATGGAGCGCTCGTACTCGCGGTACTCGCGCAGCACCTCCGAGCTGATCGAGACGATCGCGTCGGGGTGCTCGCGGCGAAGGACCTCGCGCATGGCGAGCTCGTGGCTGTCGTCGGCGTAGGAGTGCAGCAGGCAGACGCCGATCGTGGTGATGCCGCGGTCCTTGAACCACCGGGCGACGGCCACGGCGCCGTCCTCGTCGAACGGGCGGATCTCGTTGCCCTCGAAGTCCATCCGGCCGCCGACCGTCTTGACGTAGTCAGCGGGGACGATGCGGGGCGGCTTGACCCAGAAGTAGGAGTTGCCGTAGCCGTCGGGCACCGCCTGACGGGCGATCTCGAGGATGAACTCGTAGCCCTCGGTGGTGATGAACCCGAGCGCCTCGACCTTGCCCTCGAGCAGCTTGTTCGTCGCGACGGTCGTGCCGTGCGAGACCGCCGAGATGTCGTCGCCGCTCGCGCCCATGAGGTCGAGGACCTTGCGGACGCCGGCGAGGAAGCCGTCGGCGGGGTTGCTCGGGGTCGACGGCGTCTTCGTCGTGACGAGCTCGCCGGAGTCCTCGTCGAGCGCGACGACGTCGGTGAACGTGCCGCCGGTGTCGATCCCGATGCGGATGCGTCGGCCGGGGGAGATGCTCGCTGTCATGGTGAGGATTCAACCGAGGATCGGGGGTCGCGGCGTTGGCACATGCTGCCAACAGCACGGGGTCCCCGCCCCAACCCTCGCCAGTCGCGCGCCGGCCGGTCGAGAGAGCACTACGTCACGCGGGGAGGCTGACGGAGTGCTCCCAGGATCGGTGTGCGGTTGAGTGAGAGAGTGCTCTTGACTGGCGACTACTCTGCGATACAGAGTAGTCGTGGGCGGCGCACAGGGGCGCCCCATCTCAGGAGGCAGGGCATGGACACTTCGGGCAACACCGCTTCACCGGTTCCGTCCGCCGGGCTCGACCCGACAGAGGCTCGCCGCCTCCTCGAGGGCACCGAGGGCGTGCGCCGAGCGGCGAGGGCCGACGCCCAGGGCCTCGCCATCCCGCTGCTCGTCCTGGGCGTCCTCACGATCGGGTACGCCGCTGTGTCGTATGTGCAGCAGAACGTCCTCTACTCCGACCTCGGTCCGGGCCAGTCCAGGGACAGCACCGAGGCGGAGCTGTGGTTCCAGCAGCTCGTGGACGACTACTGGGCGTCGGTCGGCGCCGTCGGACTGGTGGTCATCGGCGTCTGGTTCGCGATCCGCAGCCGGCGGCTCGGGGCAGGGGCCGGCGCAGGCGCCTGGGTCGCCGCGGGTGTGGGCCTGTTCGTCCTGGCGACGTTCGGGCTGCCGTTCTCGCCGTTCGGTTTCGTCGGCATGTTCGGCATCATCGGGTTCATGGCGCCGACGGCCTTCATCGGGATCGCCCTGCTGCTCATCGCCGGACGCCGCCGCGACCCCCGGCTCGCCCTCTGGGTCGTCGTCTTCGGCGTGGTGGTGACGCTCGCGCACCTCGGCTTCTTCACCAACCGCTTCGGCGACCTCGTCCGGCTTGTCGGCCTGTCGGACTCCCTGTCGGTCGACGCCATCGTCCGGGCCGACCTCGTCGTCATGGCAGCACTGGGCCTCGTGCTCGTCGGCGTGGCGCTGCGCAGCTGGCGACCCATGGGTGCAGGCAGGGTTGCCGGCCGCCCGGTGACGTCGTGAGCCCTCACGATGCCCCTCCCTCCGCGACGTCCGGCGACGCGCCCGCCGACGCGCCAGTCGACGAGGCGCCGCACCCCACGAGCGGGCTCAACGACGTCGTGCACCAGAAGGCACGCCTGGGCATCCTGGCCGTGCTCGCCGAGACCGAGCGCGCCGACTTCACCTACCTCAAGTCGATGCTCGACCTCACCGACGGCAACCTCGGACGGCACATCGAGGTGCTCGCCGGCAGCGGGCTCGTGCACGTCGAGAAAGGGTATGCCGGCAAGCGCCCCCGGACGTGGGTGACCATCACGCGCGCCGGGAGGCATGCCCTCGCTGAGGAGATGGCAGCCATCCGTGAGCTGCTGCGCCGCTTCGAGGGCAGCGAACCACCCCCTCCCTGACGCGAGCTCGCGCACGCCGAGCACACGGCATACCTGATGAGGGATGCCGTGTGGCTACGTCGCAGGGTCAGCCGGCCTCGCCGCGGTGGATCGGCGCGTGCGGGAACGGGGTCTCGGCGGCGCCCTCGAGCTCGGCCCGGTGGTTGCGGATGAGGTCGAGGTTGCGGTCGCGCAGGTGGTCGAACGCCTGGCCGACGCTCGAGCCCGGGGTCAGCGAGGCCAGGGCCTCGGCGGGGTCGAGGCGGGCCGTGACCCAGCCGGGATGCGTCGCCGCCTTGGCGACGATGTGGCCCACCGGGGTGACGATGTGCGAGTTGCCGAAGTAGAGCACGCCGGCGGGGTCCTGCCCGACCGCGTTGGCGCCGATGACGTAGACGTGGTTGTCGTAGGCGCGGGCCCGCGAGGTGAGGTCCCAGATGTCGGCCGATCGCAGCAGCGCCGACGGACGGCAGATGACCTCGGCGCCCTGCACGGCCTGGATGCGCGAGAGCTCGGGGTAGTCGCCGTCGAAGCAGATGATCATGCCGATGCGGCCGAGGTCTGTGTCGCACACGGTGACGGTGTCGCCCGGGGTGACCCAGCCGCCGCCGCTGACGATCTCGGAGCAGAACGGGTGGGTCTTGCGGTAGACGCCGAGCACCTCGCCCGCCGGGTCGATGAGCACCGACGAGTTGTAGACGATGCCGCGCTCGGGCCCCCGCTCGTAGGTGCCGACGCAGAGGTGCACGCCCAGCTCGCGCGCGGCCGCCTGGAACGGCTCGGTCATGGCGCCGGGCAGCTCGGTGACGAGGTCCCAGAGCTCCTCCTTGGAGCAGCCGGGTGTGAAGCCGGTCGTCGCGGTCTCGGGGAGCACGACGAGCTCGGCACCGGTGGCCTCGACGCAGCGGCGCGTCATCTCGACGCAGGCGTCGATGTTGGCCTGGATCGTCTCGTGCGAGAGCTTCTCGGGCACGGGGGCCACCTGGACGGCGGCGGCAGTGAAGGCACGCATCGTCAGCCCCTCCCGATCGCCCAGCCGACGAGCACGCCGACGACCGCGACCACGCCACCGGTGACGACCCCGAGGGCGTAGTCGCGAACTCTGGACCCTTCGGCGGCGGCGGGCCGGCCGGCATACACGGTTGCCGTGCCGCCGGGCTGCGTGACCGCGCCACCGGGTGTGCCGGGTGCTGCCGCGGGTGCCGCGGCTCCGGTCCCGTGCGACGCAGCTGCCGCCGGGCGGGCGCCGGCGATGTCGGCGTCGACGGCCGAGAAGAACTGTCCTGCCATCTTCTTCGTGACGCCGGCGAGCATCCGCTGGCCGACGCCACCGATGACGCCACCGACAGCCGCGTCGGCGTCGTAGGTGAGGTCGGTGCCGCCTGACGCGCCCGGGGCGAGGCGCACGACGACGTCGGCGTCGACCGTGCCGGGTGCGCCGGCGCCGGATGCCTTCATCGTGAAGGAGCCGGGGTGCTGCGGGTCGCGCAGCGAGACCTCTCCGTCGTAGGTGCCCTTGATCGCGGCCACGCCGGCCGTCACGGTCATCGCGTAGTGGTCGGGCCCGATCTGGGTGAGGCGCTCGCACCCGGGTAGGCAACGGGCGAGGACGGCCGGGTCGTGGAAGGCGTCCCAGACCTGCTGGGGTTCGGACGCGAGGGTCGCGGATCCGGAGATCTTCATGACGTCGGCTCCTTCGGTGACGTGCTGGGCGTGCGGGACGCGCTCTGGCTGCTCGGGGTGCTCGGGGTGCTCGGACTGCGGTGGAGCGACGGGATCTCGCCGGCCGCGTGTCGGCGGCGCAGGTCCCACAGCTCGTTGGGCGAGATGGGCATGCGGGTGATGGGGAAGCCCTCGGCGTCCTCGATCGCGGACGCGATGACGGCCGTCACCGGGATGCACCCGGCCTCACCGGCGCCCTTGATGCCCAAGGGGTTCAGTGGCGACGGGGTCTCGAGGTGGTCGGCCTCGATGGTCGGCACCTCGGAGGCGTAGGGCATGAGGAAGTCCATGAACGACGCGTTGAGCAGCTGCCCGGACTCGTCGTAGGCCATCCGCTCGTAGAGGGCACCGCCGACGCCCTGGGCGACACCGCCGTGCACCTGGCCCTCGACGATCATCGGGTTGATCATCGTGCCGCAGTCGTGGATGACGCAGTAGCGCAGGATCTTGATCTCGGCCGTGACCGGGTCGGTCTCGACGATCGCCGCGTGCATGCCGTTCGCGAAGGTCGCCTGCGTGGGGGAGTAGAAGCCCTTGCCCTCGAGCCCCGGTTCCTCGCCCTCGGCGACCGGCGGCTTGTCGGGGTCGAACGTCCCGGCGAACTGCGTTGCGGCGCGGGCGGCCTCGTCGAAGGCGTAGCGCAGCGGGTTGGACAGGACCGACACGGTGCCGAGGCTCATCGACGTGGTCGGGGCACCCTTGACGCGCACGGTGCCCTCGACGATCTCGAGGTCGTCGGGCGAGACCTCGAGGGCGTCGGCGGCGATGCGCAGGGCCTTCTCGCGGACCTTGCGGGTGGCCAGGGCGATGGCGCTGCCGCTCATGACGGCGGCGCGCGACGCGAACGTGCCCACGGCGTACGCCATCCGGCGGGTGTCGCCGGTCGTGACGTGGACGTCCTCGAGGCGTACGCCGAGCTCCTCGGCGACGATCTGCGCGAAGACGGTCTCGTGGCCCTGGCCCTGCGACGTGAGGCCGGTGGACACGTTGACGCGGCCGCTCGTCTCCACCTGGATGTGGCCGCCCTCGTAGGGGCCGACGCCGGTTCCCTCGACGTAGCAACCGATTCCGAGCCCGACCTTGCGTCCCTCGGCCTCGGCCTGCCGGCGGTGCTCGGCGAAGTCGTCCCAGCCGACGAGCTCCTTGAGCTTGGCGAGGCTCGCGGGGAAGTCGCCGGAGTCGTACTTGAGCGGACGGCCGTCCTGGAAGAGCAGTCCGTGGTCGTAGGGCATCTCGCTCGGGAGGATGAAGTTGCGCGAGCGCACCTCGGCCCGGTCGAGACCGAGCGCGTCGGCGATGGCATCCATCGTGCGCTCCATCGCGAAGCAGCCCTGTGGGCGGCCGGCGCCCCGATAGGGCGTCACGAGAACGGTGTTTGTGTAGAGGGACCAGAACTCGCAGCGGTACGCGCCCGGCTTGTAGGGCCCGAGCAGCTGGGTCGACGTGATGATCGGGACGATGATGCCGTACGGGGTGTAGGCGCCGTTGTCGTGCCAGAACCGGACGTCGAGCCCGAGCACGCGGCCCTCGTCGTCGAAGCCGACGGTCACCTGCTGCAGCTGGCCCCGCTCGTGCGCCGAGCTGATGAAGTGCTCGCGACGGTCCTCGGTCCACTTGACCGGCTGGCCGAGCAGCTTCGCCGCCCACGGGACGAGCACCTCCTCGGGCCAGGGGTGCATGATCTTGACGCCGAAGCCGCCGCCCACGTCGGGCGCGATGCACTCGACCTTGGCGAGCGGCAGGTCGAGCTTGGCCGCGACCGCGGCGCGCACGCCGGTCGAGGTCTGCGTCGAGGAGTACATCCGCAGCTCGCCGCGCTCGCGGTCCCAGCGCGCGTAGACGCCCTTGCCCTCCATCGGCATGCAGGCGCTGCGCTCGATGTCGAGCTCGAGGGTCAGGGTGTGGGGTGCGGAGGCGAGCGCCGCCTCGACGTCGCCGACCTCCTGGAGCATGTGGGCCGCGACGTTGCCGGGCACGTCGTCGTGGACGAGCCGCTCGCCGTCGCGGGCAGCCTCGATGCCGACGACCACGGGCAGCTGCTCGTAGGTGACGCGGATGCGCTGGCAGGCGTCCTCGGCGACGTAGCGGTCGGTCGCCACGACCATCGCGAGGGGCTCGCCGACGTGGTTGACCTCGTCGCGGGCCAGGGCGTAGCCGGTGCGGCCGTGGGTCAGGGTCGGGTGGGGGATGAGCAGCGGCAGCGGTTCGCCGACGCGACCCGGAAGGTCCTCGTGCACGTAGATGCCGACGACACCCTCGATGTCGATCGCGTCGGAGGCGTCGATGTCGACGATGCGGGCGTGGGCGTGCGGGCTGCGCACGAAGGCGGCGGCGAGCGCGTCGTTGCCGAGGTCGTCGAGGTAGCGGCCGCCGCCGGTGACGAGCCGCGGGTCCTCCTTGCGCTTGACCGGCGCGCCGAACATCTGCGTCGTCATGCCCGCTCCTCGCCGGCCTGCTCGCCGGCCTGCTCGTCAGCCCGCTCGTCAGCCCGCTCGGCCCTGATCTCGGCCGCGCGCAGCACGCTCTTGACGATGTTCTGGTAGCCGGTGCACCGGCAGAGGTTGCCCGAGATCGCTTCTCGCGCCTGCTCGCTCGTCGGCGAGGGGTTCTCGTCGAGGTACGCGGTGACGGTGGTGAGGAAGCCGGGGGTGCAGAAGCCGCACTGCAGCCCGTGGCACTCGGCGAACGCCTGCTGGACGGGGTTCATCGACTCGCCGGTCGGGGCGACGCGCGCGTCGGGTGCCGTGCAGAGCCCCTCGACGGTCGTGATCGCGTGGCCTTGGGCGGTCACCGCGAACATGAGGCACGAGCGCATCGGGGCGCCGTCGACGAGCACGGTGCAGGCGCCGCACACACCGTGCTCGCAGCCGACGTGCGTGCCGGTGAGCTCGAGGTCGTGGCGGAGGAAGTCGGAGAGCAGGCGGCGCGCCGGCACCCGGGCAGACCGGCGTATGCCGTTGACCGTGACCGTCACGTCGTGGAGCGTCTCGCTGGCGGTGTGCGTCACGTCGGTCATGCTGCGGCTCCTGCGCGGTGGGCGGCCTGGGGGAGGACCCGGCGGGTCAGCTCGGTCACGAGCATGCGGCGGTACTCGGCGGTGGCGTGGATGTCGCCCTCGGGGTCGACGTGCCCGTGCACGGCCTCCGCCGCCGCGTCGACGGCAGACTCCCAGGCACTCCCGGACGGCTCGACCCCCACGAGGGCCGGTCCGAGGTCGAGGACGGACGGCACGTCGGTCACCGAGACGAACGAGACTCGGGCACCGGACACGACGCCGTCGGTCACGGTGACGGCCACGCCGACCCCGGCCATCGCGTAGTCGCCGTGCCGGCGGGCGGCCTCGACGAAGGCGGTGCCGGTGCCGACCGCGAAACGACGGAAGCGCACCGCGACAGCGAGCTCCTCGGCCGCGAGCGAGGTCTCGAGCGCACCGAGGAAGAAGTCGCCCCACGGGATCTCGCGCGAGCCGGAGGGGCCGGCGACCTCGACGACGCCCTCGGTGAGGGCGAGGATCGCGGGCATCTCACCGGCTGCGTCGGCGTGCGCGATGGAGCCGACGGTGGTGCCGCGGTTGCGGATGGCGGGGTGGGCGACGTTGACGAGCGCCTGGCGCAGCAGGGGCAAGGCGGCGTACGCCTCCTCGGACCGCTCGAGGCCGGCGTGGCGCACGAGGGCTCCCACGCGTACGGCCCCGTTCGTGACCTCGATGCCGTCGAGGCCCGCGACGCGGTTGATGTCGACGAGGTGGGCCGGCGAGGCCAGGCGCATGTTGAGCATCGGGATCAGGCTCTGCCCGCCCGCGAGGACCTTGCCGTCGTGACCGACCTCAGTCAGGACGGCGACGGCTTCCTCGACGCTGAGGGGAGCGTGGTGCTCGAAGGGGGCGGGCTTCACCGAACTGATCCTGCCTTCCGATCCGGCTTCGTACTAGTGATGGTTGTGCATCGCTGACCGTGTGGTTTTGGCAACTCTTGCCCTGAACGGCCGTGGGCCCCCGACTGGGAGTCGAGGGCCCACGGCGACGTGCCGTGCGTCGTGCCGGGAGGCGGTCAGCGGCGGCGCAGGTCGGGCCCGTTCGGCCCGTCCTGGTAGAGGTCGTCGATGCCGTCGCTGTCGCCGTACTCGGCCTTGCCGAGCGCGATCATCGTGCCTCCCGCCGCATCCGCTCGTAGTCGCAGCTCCTCCGGGGCGACCGTGCGGGCCAGGTGGTAGGCGCCGACGGCGACGATCGTGCCGAGGGCGATGCCGCCGAGGGTGAAGCTGTCGGTGAACTTCAGCTCGACGTTGCCGATGCCGATGATGATGCCGGCGGCGACGGGCACGAGGTTGATCGGGTTGCCGAAGTCGACCCCGTTCTCCTTCCAGATCTTCGCGCCGAGCAGGCCGATCATGCCGTAGAGCACTACGGTGATGCCGCCGAGCACGCCGCCGGGCACCGACGAGACGAGGGCTCCGAACTTCGGCGAGAGACCGAAGAGGATCGCGACCGCGGCTGCCACGAAGTACGCGGCGGTCGAGTAGACGCGGGTCGCGGCCATGACGCCGATGTTCTCGGCGTAGGTCGTGGTCGGCGAGCCACCGACGGACGTGGCGATCATCGTGCCGACACCGTCGGCGGCGATCGCGCGGCCCATGTAGGGGTCGAGGTCGGTCTTGGTCATCTCGGCGACGGCCTTGACGTGACCGGTGTTCTCGGCGATGAGGGCGATGACGGCCGGCAGCACGAGCAGGATCGCAGCGACCGAGAACGACGGGAGGTGCACGCCGACGAGCGCCTTGCCGTCGGGGCCGATGTCGCCGGTCGAGGGCGGGAAGCCGAACCAGGGCGAGGCGGCGATGTTGTCGAAGTTGGTGCGGAAGTGCGTCGTGACCTTGCCGGCGCCGGCGTCGAAGCTCGTGATCTGGCCGAAGGCCTTGTCGAAGACCCACGAGATGATGAAGCCGAAGATGAGCGCGAGGAAGACCGCGATGCGCGACACGAAGCCCTTGAAGGCGACGGCGCACACGATGGTGAACACCATGACGAGGATCGCGACCCACTGGTCCTGGGGCCAGTAGATGCCGGCGACGACCGGTGCGAGGTTGAAGCCGATCAGCATGACGACGGCGCCGGTGACGACCGGCGGCAGCACCTTGTGCAGGACCGACGACCCGAGGAAGTGGATCGCGACTCCCACGAGTGCGAGCACGAGGCCCGAGACGAGGATCGCGCCCGTCACCTCCTGGGACGTGCCGCCCTGCGCGCGGATCGCGGCGACACCGCCGACGAAGCTGGCCGACGTGCCGAGGTAGCTCGGCACCTTGCCCTTGACGATGAGCAGGAAGCAGATCGTCGCGATGCCGCTCATCAGGATCGCGAGCTGCGGGTTGAGACCCATGACGAGCGGGAAGACGAAGGTCGCCCCGAACATCGCCACGACGTGCTGGGCGCCGAGGCCCACCGTCTTGCCCCAGGACAGCCGCTCGTCAGGCGCGACGACGTCGTCGGGGCCCATCGTCCTGCCGTCGCCGTGAAGTTTCCAGCCCAAAGCCATTCCGACTCCTATGGTTGCCGCACCTGGTGATGCGGGTCACGTCCCACTCCGGGATGGGCGAAAACTACTCCCACAGCACGGGATTGCGTTCGTCAAACGTTGATACACGCCGACGGCGTGCCTATGGCAGGTGATGACGTATGCCGTCTGCCCCCTTCGCGGCGAGAAGAGCAGTTCGTCCGCATCCCCTTCCGATCGAAAGAGCGCTACGTCACCTTTTGCGACCTCGAGGGCGCAGGGCGAGGACGCGCTGCCTCGACTGGTGGGGCACGACGGAGCGCTCTTTCGATCGGTCGGGTGCCGCGTCAGATGCCGCGCATCTGGTGGATCTTGAGTGCGAGGGCGAGGGTCAGGCGCAGGTCGGGGTCGGTGGTGAAGGGGCCGAGGATCTTCTCGAGCTTGCCGATGCGGTAGCGCAGCGTGTTGTAGTGGAAGAAGAGCAGCCGGGCCGTCTCGGCGACGTTGAGGTTGGTGTCGAGCAGCACGCCGAGGGTCTCGCGCAGGCCGGCATACTCCGGTGACTCGTCGGTGGCCAGCTCGCGCAGCGACTCGGAGACGAAGCGCCGCAGGTCGGTGCCGTCGGGGATGAGGGCGAGCAGGCGGTAGATGCCGAGGCCGTCGACGTGGGTGAGGGCCCCGTCGCCGTGCATCTGGCGCCCGACCGTGACCGCCGACAGGGCCTCGTCGTACGCCTGGGGCAGGGCCGCGACGGAGGCGAACGGCCGCGAGACGCCCGCCGAGAAGCTGCGCCGGCCCCCGCCGCCGTCGCCCCGGACCACGCGGACGTACTCGCCGACGACGCGCATGACCTGGTCGGTGTCGGCCTGCGGGGGCACGCCGATGAGGGCCACGACCTCGCGGCTGAACCCCATGACGGGGGAGCGGGCGTCGCGCACCGCGACGGCGTGGGTCCACGCGCGGGCGAAACGCTGCTGGAGGAAGCGCACCTCGTCGGAGTCGCGTGTCGAGCGGTCGTCGTCCTCGTCGGTCTCGGCGACCACGACGACCATCGGCCGGTTGATGTCCCAGCCGAGCGAGCTCGCGTGGGCGACCGCGTCGGCGGGCGACCCGGCGCGGCCGGCCAGGGCATCACGCAGGAACTCGGCGCGGTACTTGCTCTCGACCGCCGAGACGGCCTGGTCCTTGGTGATGGCGAGCGCTGCCACGGTGGCGGCCCGCTCGAGCAGGCGCACGTCGTCGACGGTGAGCCGACGGTGGCTGCAGAACGCGATGAGCACGCCGTGGTCGAGGTGCCCGGCCACGATGCGCACCGCGGCCCGGTTGGCGGTGGGACCGTCGGGCCGCGGCCCCATCGGCTCGTTCTCGGTGAGCAGGCGCCCGGTGCGGTCGAAGGTCTCGAGGCTCGCGGCGTGCTCGAGCTCGCGGGCCGACCCGGCGCGGGCGATGACCCGGCCGTCGGTGGTCGTCACCATCACCGCGCCGTCGAGGAAGCCGACGACCTGCTCGCACAGGTCGTCGAGCGACCCGCCCGCGAGCACGATCTGCACGAGGGCGCGGTCGGCGTCCTCGAGCCGGCGCAGGACGGCGGTCTGGTGCTCGAGGATCGCGGTCAGCACCTCGGTCGTGAAGGTCGCGATGTGGTCGAGCGGCACGTCGATGAGCGGGAGACCGGTCGACTCGGCGGCCTTGGCCACCGAGGCCGCGGCGCGCCCGGTGAGTCCCGAGACGACGACCCCTGCGGCCGAGGCCCCTTCGAGCGCGGTGAAGACGTCGTGGACCCCGCGGCCGTGGTCGGCGAGGGCGGTGGCGTCGGCGAGGACGAGCCGATGGGTGAGCCGGGTGCCGGCCGAGGCGTCGCGCAGGGCGGTGCGTAGCGGCGCCGTGCTGTCGACCGTTACGTCGAGGCGTCCGGGGTCGGCGCGCACCAGACCCTGGGCGGTCGCCGCGAGCCCCGCGATGAGGCGCAGCGAGATGCCGGACATCTCGGCCTCGCCGTCGGTGCCGACGGCAGCACCTCGTGCAGCCTCGGTCGGTGGCCCGCCCTCGAGCCCCGTGCGGCCCTCCGCACCCTGGACGTCGGCGCCCGCGCGAACCGCCACGGGCACGTCGTCTCCGAATGCCGTCGCTGGCAAGTCACCCTCGGCAGGGACCCGATCGTTGGCAACTTTCACCATGAGCGCACCCTACGCCGCGTGGATAGCGTCACGTCAGCGGGCCGCGCCGGGCGGCCGCCGACACAGTGCGGGGAACGGCGGGAGGTGCGCACGGTCATGGACAACGGGCTCGACGTCACCCTGCTGCCCGCCTCCGTGTCGCCGCTCGTGGCCGCAGAGGTCGCCGGTGCGCCCCGGCGTCGCCGCGTCGTGGCCGCGTTCCCCACCTGCCTCTACGTCGAGCTCGGCGCCCACGAGCGCGTGCTGGCGGTGCTCGCCTCGGACGCTCTGGCGCTACCGATCGGACTGCGCCTCGCGCTGCCGTCCACCCGGGTGAGCTGGGGTCTCGAGGCCGGAGCGCACGTCGTCGTCGGGCAGGGGCGCGTACGCCTGCCGGGGGCCGACGTCGTCGCCGCGCGCCTGCAGCACCCGTCGCGGGTGCGGCCTGCCCCTCGCCGGCCGGGACCACCGACGGGCCTTCGCGAACCCGGAGTGCTGGGTGACCTGGCCCGTGAGATGGCAGCGGCGGCGCTCGCCGGCCGCTCCGTCGACTCCGGCGTTCGAGGACTGCTCGGAGCGGGTCGCGGCCTCACGCCCAGCGGCGACGACGCCGTCTGCGGCGTGCTGCTCACCCTCGGTGCCGTCGACGTGCCCCGGGCACGCCGGGCGCACGCGGCCATCGCCGCGGAGGTGCGTGCGGGCCTCGGCCGGACGACGAGCCTGTCCGCCGCGCTCCTCGTCGCCGCGGCATCGGGGTATGCCGTCCCCGACGTCGTGCGCCTCGTGACCGGTCTCGTCTCGGGAACGGTCTCGGCCGACCTCGTCGACCGGGTGCTCGGGATCGGGCACTCGTCCGGCCGTGACCTGCTGTCCGGCGTCACGGGCACCCTGCGTGCCCTCGACGCCTCCCTCGAAACCACCCCCCAGAAAGGAGCCTGCCGTGGCTGACCACGTCGAGCTGAGAACCGGTGCCTACTTCGACTCGGTGACCCTGATGCAGGTCTCGCGTACCGTCGCGTCGGCGCCCGGCGTGGACGCCGCGCAGGTCGCCATGGCGACCGAGCTCAACCTCGAGGTCATCCGCGGCATGGGCTTCGACGTGCCAGAGTCCGCCCCGAACGACCTCGTCGTCGCGATCCGCGGCGACGACGACGGCGTCGCCGCCGGGCTGTCGGCACTGGAGGGAGCGCTCACCCAGAAGCGCTCTGCTGCAACCGGACCCGGTTTCGGTGACGCGCCACAGCCCCGAGCGCTGGGCGGTGCGATCCGGCTCTCCGGCGCCGACCTCGCGCTCGTCTCGGTTCCGGGCGAGCACGCCGTCACGGAGGCCCTCGACGCCGTGCGCGCAGGCGTCTCCGTCCTGGTCTTCTCCGACAACGTGCCGGTCGAGGGCGAGGTGCGTCTCAAGGACGCAGCAGCCCGCGCCGGTGTGCTCGTCATGGGTCCCGACTGCGGCACCGCCGTCGTCGGCGGGGTCGCCCTCGGCTTCGCCAACGTCGTGCGCCAGGGGTCCGTGGGTCTCGTCGCGGCGTCGGGCACCGGGGCCCAGCAGGTCATGTGCCTGCTCGACGCGGCCGGTGTCGGCATCAGCCACTGCCTCGGCGTCGGCGGACGTGACCTCTCGTCCGCCGTGGCGGCGCGCTCGACCAAGCAGGCGCTCTCCGCTCTCGCGGCCGACCCAGCGACCGAGTCGATCGTCATCGTGTCCAAGCCGCCGGCCGCCGAGGTCCTCGCCGACCTCGAGGCGTATGCCGCCGGGCTGGGCAAGCCGGTCCACTGGGCGACGCTCGGGGCCGGGCGCCCCGACCTCACGACCGCTGTCGAGTCTGCGCTCCGCGCCGGCGGTCACGACGTGCCTGAGCGGTGGCCGTCGTGGAGCCCCGACGAGAGCGACGCGTCGTCCGACCTCGGTCCAGCATCGGGGAAGGCTGTGTCGCAAGGCAGCTCGCTGCGCGGCCTCTTCTGCGGCGGCACGCTCGCCGACGAGGCCATGCTCGTGGCGGGTGAGGTCGTCGGCGACATCCGTTCGAACATCCCGCTGCGCCCGGACCTCGCGCTCGGTCACGACCTGCGCGACGCCGGCCACGTCGTCATCGACTTCGGCGACGACTCCATGACCCAGGGCCGGGCCCACCCGATGATCGACCCGTCGCTGCGGCTCGAGCGCATCGCCGTCGAGGCCGCCGACCCGACCTGCGGCGTGCTGCTGCTCGACCTCGTGCTCGGCCACGGCGCGCACGCCGACCCGGCACCCGAGCTGGCCGAGGCGATCGCGGGAGCCCTCGCGACCGCGACCGCGGACGGCAGGCACCTGGACGTCGTCGTCTCGCTGACCGGCGCCGAGGGTGACCCGCAGGGTCTGCACTCGAGCGCCACCCGCCTCGTCGCCGCCGGCGCCGTCGTGCGCCTCTCGAACGCCGAGGCGACGCGCGAGGCCCTGCGCCGACTCGGGCACGACGTGACGGCACCGACGAGCACGGCGACGGAGCCGGCATACGCGAGCGGTGGCGTGGCTGACGCCAACGGCGCCGAGGCCCTGGGCGGGCTGCTCGTCCGGGACGTGTCGGTGGCGGCCGTCGGGGTCTCGCTCTTCGCGGACGCCCTTCGCGCCCAGGCTGTTCCGGTCACCGAGGCTGCGTGGCAGCCGCCGCTGGCCGGGACGTCCGACCACCTCGCGCGGGTGCTCGCCGACCCGAGACGTGACGCAGCGAACGCCGAGGCACTGCGCCGGATGGTTGCTGCCGGCGCCGACCTCGTCGACGTGCGGCCCGCCAAGGATGCGCTCGGTCTGGAGCGTGGCACGTTCCTGCACGCCGGCCCGCCGATCGAGTTCGCCCGTGCATCAGGCCCCCTCAAGGGCGCGCTCATCGGCGCGATGCTCTTCGAGGGGCTCGCCGACACGGCCGAGGAGGCCGAGGCGAAGCTCGAGAAGGGCGACGGCATCACGCTCGAGCCGTGCCACCACCGCGACGCCGTCGGACCCATGGCGGGCGTCATCAGCCCGTCGATGTGGGTCTACGAGCTGCGCGACGAGGTGCACGACAACACGTCGTGGTGCTCGCTCAACGAGGGACTCGGCAAGGTGCTGCGCTACGGCGCCTACGGACCCGAGGTCATCGACCGCCTGCGCTGGATGAACACCGTGCTGGGCCCGATCCTCCGGCAGGCCGTGCGCACCCGCGTGGAGCGCGAGGGCGGCATCGACATCAAGGCGGTCATCGCCCAGATGCTCCAGATGGGCGACGAGGGCCACAACCGCAACCGTGCCGGGTCGCTCATGCTGCTGCGCGAGCTGCTGCCGACGATGATCACGGCCGACGCGAGCTCGACCGACATCGCCGAGGCGGTGCGTTTCTCGGGTGCCAACGAGCACTTCTTCCTCAACCTCGGCATGCCGGCGTGCAAGCTGAGCACCCTTGCCGCCCACGGCATCCCGGGGTCCAGCGTGGTCACCACGATGGCCCGCAACGGCACCGACTTCGGCATCCGCGTCTCGGGCACCGGTGACGCGTGGTTCACCGGTCCGGCCAACACGCCGGAGGGACTGTTCCTCGGCTCCTACGGCCCCGACGACGCCAACCCCGACATCGGCGACTCCGCGATCACCGAGACGGCGGGCATCGGCGGCTTCGCCATGGCGGCGGCCCCGGCGATCGTCAAGTTCGTCGGCGGCGACGTGCCGTTCGCGCTGCGCGCGACCCAGACGATGTACGAGATCACGACGGGGGAGCACACGGCCTACCAGGTGCCGATCCTCGAGTTCCGTGGCACGCCGACCGGCATCGACGTCACGTCCGTGGCGCGCACCGGCATCCTGCCCCAGATCAACACCGGCATGGCCGGACGCGTCGCGGGCACGGGGCAGGTCGGCGCAGGCCTCGTCACGCCGCCCGAGCAGTGCTTCACACAGGCCCTCGCCGCTCTGGCGGAGGCCGCTCAGACCGCGCAGGCCGTGCAGGCCTGACACCGAGTTCCCAGCCCGGGCGTCCTGTCGTCGACGTCCGGGCGGGAGCACTCTGGGAGGTCGCCGGCGCGGGCGCCGACGCAGTGCGCCCGTCCGTCCGTCACCTTCGGCAACAGCGACCTCCGCTCGGGCGCGGTGCCCGACCCGACTCCATGAACCCGACCGACACCGACCCACCGCGCAAAAACCGGTGGGTCGGTGTCGGCAGCCCGGCCTAGGGTGAACGGGCCATGCGAGACTTCCCGCCCCAGACCAGGGCCTACACCGACCCCGTCGCCGACGTTCCCGACACCCGCACGCCCCGAGCCTTCCTCTGGTGGATGGTGCGGCAGAACGGCGGCCTCTTCGTCGCCGGCCTCGCCGTCGCCCTGATCTGGATGGTGCCGCAGACGGTCGGCCCCTGGATGGTGGGTCGCGCCATCGACACCGGCATCGTCGCGGGCGACTCCGCGGTGACCACGCGCTGGGTGCTCGCGCTCGCCGCCGTCACCCTCTTCGGCGCCTGCAGCGGCATCGCCTTCCACACCGTCATCGTGCGCGAGTGGCTCATCGCCCTCTACGGCACGACGAAGCTCGTCACGCGCAAGGCGCTCCAGCTCGGCCACGTGCTGACCCGGCGCACCCCGACGGGCGAGGTGCTGTCGGTGTCGGGCAGCGACGGCGACCAGTTCGGTGCGCTCATGGAGATCACGACGCGCGCCATCTCGCAGCTCGTCGCCTACCTCGTCGTCGCCGGCATCGTGCTCACCACGTCCGTCCGCATGGGTGTCCTCGTGCTCGTCTCCGCGCCACTGCTCGTCGTGCTCGGCATGCCGCTGCTCCGCCCCATGCAGCGCTGGCAGGGTGTCGAGCGCTCGCGCAACTCCGAGCTCACCTCGATGTCAACCGACATCGTCGGCGGCCTGCGCATCCTGCGTGGCATCGGCGGCGAGGACACCTTCGGCGGCAACTACGCCGGGCAGTCCCAGCGCGTACGCCTCTCGGGTGTCGCGGCCGGCCGCTGGCTCGCGGCGGTCGAGTCCGTCGGCGTGCTCCTCTCCGGCGGCTTCGTCGTCGCCCTCATGTGGCTCGGCACCCGCGAGGTCGCGCAGAGCCGCCTCACCGTCGGCGAGCTCGTCAGCTTCCTCGGCTACGGCCTCTTCCTCATCCAGCCGATGCGCACCTTCGTCGAGTTCGCCCAGAAGTGGACCCGCTCGGTCGTGTCGGCGCGCAAGGCCGTCGCGGTCCTGAGCCAGCGCCCCCCGTGGGTGCACCCCGACGATCCGGCCCCGCTGCGCACCGACGGCGACATCGTCGACGAGGCGTCCGGCGCGACGGTCCGCCCCGGCATCCTCACGATGATCGTGTCGGCCGTGCCCGACGACTCCGCGGCGCTCGCCGACCGGCTCGGGCGATACCTGCCCAGCGACGAGGGTGCGCTCGTCAGCGACGAGATCCCCGAGGAGCTCAAGGGCCGGGCGGCCCGGCGCGAGCGGTCGGCGCGGGCCCGGGCCCGCGAGGAGCAGGCCCGCCGCGACGAGCAGCGCGCGCGTCAGCCGTGGGGCGTCAGCGTCGACGGCGTCGACCTGTCGCAGATCCCGCTCGACGACGTACGCCGCCACATCCTCGTGAGCGACACCTCGCCCCAGGTCTTCGCCGGCACGCTGCGCTCGGCGGTCGACCCGCTCGACCGGCTGAGCCTCGAGCAGGCCGAGCGTGCCCTGCACACCGCGGCCGCCGACGACGTGTTCGACGCGCTGCCGGGCGGCTGGCAGGGCGAGCTCGAGGAGCGCGGCCGCGGCCTGTCCGGCGGGCAGCGCCAGCGACTCGTCCTCATGCGCGCCCTCGCCGCCGATCCCGACGTGCTCGTGCTCGTCGAGCCCACGTCGGCCGTCGACGCCCACACCGAGGCGCGCATCGCGGCCCGGCTGGGTCGGCACCGCGAGGGCCGCACGACGGTCGTCATGACCGCGTCGCCCCTGCTGCTCCACCACGCCGACGAGATCATCCTGCTCGAGGGTGGCGTCGCCACGGCCCGCGGACGCCACGCCGACCTGCTCGCCCACTCGCCGGCATACCGCTCCGTCGTCGTGCGCGGCGAGGGTGACGTGTCGGTGCTCGCCCACCCTTCCGAGGAGTCCTGATGAGCCGCCCCGACGGCACGGCCACGAGCACGTATGCCGCGTCGCCAGACGCGGCGCTCACGCACGTCTCGCTCCTGCCGCCCGAGCTCGCGGCCGAGTCGGCGCGCACGTGGGAGGGCCCCGTGCACGTGCCCGCGGTGCCAGACGAGCTGCGCCCGCCCGCGTCGGACGAGTCGGTCGGTGTCGGCGAGCGGCTCTCGGCGTTGCGCCGCCGGCACCTGCTGCGCGAGCGGAGGGCCCAGGAGTTCGTCGCCGACACGATGAACGCGCGCAAGGGCCTGCCGATCGCCGACAGCCGCAGCGTCGTGCGCTTCATCGGCCGGCTGCTCGGGCAGGAGCGGTTCCTCGTCGTCGCCGTCGTCGTCGCCAACGCGCTGGCCGCGACCGCGGGCCTGCTCGTGCCGCGCCTGCTCGGCGAGCTCGTCGACTCGACGGTCACCGACGTGCAGGCCGGCCGGGTCGACTCGGCGCTCGCCGGCGCGAACACCGCGGCCGTCGTCGTCGCCGGGCTCGTCGTCGTGCAGGGGCTGTTCACCCTCGCGGCCAAGACGTCCTCGGCCGTGCTCGGCCAGAGCGTCCTCGCCGCCGCACGCGAGTACGTCGTGCGCGCGATCCTGCGCCTGCCGCTGTCGAGGGTCGAGAGCGCGAGCTCCGGCGACCTCGTGACCCGCGTGACCCGCGACGTCGGCACGATGAGCGAGAGCGTGCGCTGGGCCCTGCCCGAGTCGATCGTCGCCACCATCACCGTGGTGCTCACCCTCGTCGCCATGGTGAGCAACTCGGTGGTGCTGTCGCTGCCGTCGATCATCCTCATGTCCCTCGCCCTCATCCAGGTGCGTCGCTACCTGCGGCGCGCCCCGAAGGGCTACCTCACCGAGAGCGGCACCTACTCCCGCATCAACACGACCCTCACCGAGACCGTCGAGGGCGCCCGCACCGTCGAGGCCCTGGGCCTGGCCGGTCACCGGCTGCGTCGCGGCGACGACGACATCGAGGTGTCGGGGCAGGCCGAGCGCTACACGATGACGCTGCGCAACCTGCTCTTCGCCGTCATGGACGTCGCGTTCAGCCTGCCGCGCGTGCTCGTGCTGTTCTTCGGCGCCCTCGGCTACGCGCAGGGCTGGGCCACGCTCGGCCAGATCACGACCGCTGTCCTCTACACCGAGGCGCTGTGGGGTCCGTTCGACATGCTCGTGCACACGGTCGACCGGGTGCAGGTCGGTGTCGCCTCCACGACCCGCCTCCTCGGCATCGCCACGGTGCCACCCGACCGCGAGGCCGGCGACGAGCAGCCGTCCGGGCCAGAGCTCGTCGGCTCCGACCTGCGCTACGCCTACCGCGCCGACCACGACGTGCTGCACGGCATCGACCTGTCGCTGTCGACGGGTGAGCGTCTCGCGATCGTCGGGCCGAGCGGTTCTGGCAAGTCGACCCTCGGCCGGCTGCTCTCCGGCATCCACGGCCCGCGCACCGGCTCCGTGACCGTGGGCGGCGTCGAGCTCACCTCGCTGCGGCTCGACCAGCTGCGCACCGAGGTCGCCCTCGTGACGCAGGAGCACCACCTCTTCATCGGCTCGGTCCGCGACAATGTCGTGCTCGCACGGGAGGGGTCCACCGACGACCAGGTGCGCGAGGCGCTGCGCGCCGTCGACGCGCTCGGCTGGGTCGAGCGCCTGCCCGAGGGGCTCGACACGAAGCTCGGCTCCGGCCACCAGGCGCTGACCCCCGGCCAGGCACAGCAGGTCGCCCTCGCCCGGCTCATCCTCGCCGACCCCCACACCATCGTGCTCGACGAGGCGACCTCGCTCATCGACCCGCGCACGGCCCGTCACCTCGAGGGTTCGATGAACGCGCTGCTCACCGGCCGCACCGTCGTCGCCATCGCCCACCGGCTGCACACGGCCCACGACGCCGACCGCATCGCGGTCGTCATCGACGGTCGGGTCGCCGAGCTGGGCAGCCACGACGAGCTGGTCGCGCGCGACGGGGAGTACGCCGCCCTCTGGCGCGCCTGGACCTCCTGACCTCGCGTCTGCCCAATTGCTCGACGGCGCGCGGTCGGCATGTGAAGGTGTGGACATGACGACTGACACGTCCGGAGAGCAGGAGCGCACGGCATACGTCCTCGTCGGCGGCGGACTGGCCGCGGCGAAGGCCATCGAGGGAATCCGCGAGAGCGACAAGCAGGGCAGCATCGCCCTCGTCGCCGAGGAGGACCGGCTCCCCTACGAGCGACCACCGCTGTCGAAGGGGGTCCTCAAGGGCGACGACGAGCCCGACACTGCCTTCACCCACGACAAGGACTGGTACGACGACAACGGCGTCGAGCTGCGGCTCGGCACCGCCGCGACGTCGCTCGACGCCGCGGCCCACACGCTCACGCTCGACGGGGGCGAGACCCTCGCCTACGAGAAGCTGCTGCTCGCGACCGGCTCGTCGCCGCGCGCGCTCGACGTGCCCGGGGCCGACCTCGGTGGCGTGCTCTACCTGCGCGAGCTGCAGGAGTCTCAGGAGCTGAAGAAGCACCTGACCAAGGACGCCCGGGTCGTCATCGTCGGCGCCGGGTGGATCGGGCTCGAGGTCGCCGCCGCGGCCTCGGAGGCCGGTGCGAGCGTCACGGTGATCGAGCCGCAGGCGGCGCCGCTGCTTGGCGTCATGGGCGAGCAGATCGGCGGCTGGTTCGCCGACCTGCACCGCGGCCACGGCGTCGAGTTCCGCTTCGGCGAGGGCGTCGAGCGCATCGAGGGTGACACCGCCGCGTCGGGTGTCGTCACGAAGTCGGGCGACACGGTTCCGGCCGACGTGGTCGTCGTCGGTGTCGGCATCACGCCCAACACCGGGCTCGCCGACGCGGCGGGCATCAAGACCGACAACGGCATCGTCACCGACCCCGGGCTGCGCACCTCGGCCGACGGCGTGTGGGCGGCCGGCGACGTCGCGAACTGGCGCAGCACCACGCTCGACACCAACGTGCGCGTCGAGCACTGGGCCAACGCGCACGACGGCGGTCTTGCTGCCGGCCGGTCGATGGCCGGCCAGGACGTCACCTACGACCCGATCCCGTTCTTCTACTCCGACCAGTACGACATCGGGCTCGAGTACGCCGGCTACGTGCCGCGCGGCAGCGGCGCCGAGGTCGTGCTGCGGGGCGACCCCAAGGGCAACGAGTTCATGGCGTTCTGGGTGCTGCCCGAGGGCGACGGGGTGCGGGTGCTCGCGGGCATGCACGTCAACGTCTGGGACACCATCGACGACGTGCAGCGCCTGGTCCGCGACCGCACCGTCGTCGACCGCGACCGCCTCGCCGACCCCGAGGTGCCGTTGAGCGACCTGACCTGAGCCCTGCTTGTCCGTTCTGCGCCCGCGGTGCCCCGACGTCTCCTACCCTCGGAGCGTGGCTGGGGCGCCGCGCTCCTCGAGGCGCGGCGGGACACGGGACGGAGGGCGATGGAGTTCGCGAGGCAGGGGGAGGCCGCCGCACGCGCGACGGTGCCCGTCGTCACGCCCATCGCGCAGCTCGCCTACGTGTTCTCGGAGTACTCCGTCGGCACCGGCAACGCCATGGCGACGAAGATCCATGCGCAGGCCCGGGCGCACGAGGCGATGGGCGGCCGCACCTACGTGGTCGTCAGCGACCGCCGCGAGCACGACTACGCCGAGGGCACGCTCGTGCGCTACGCCTCCAGCCGCCCGGCCACACGCGAGTGGTTCACCGACCTCGAGCGCCGCCTCGACGCAGCGTGCGGCCTCACGCTCGGGCGGCGGCCCCTCGTGGCGCGCTTCCACCGCGAGGCGCTCGACGCGGTGCCCGCCGACGCGAAGGCCCTCGTCGTCTACAACTACGCCGGCGCGATCACCGACCGGCTCACCCGCGACTTCGACGGCAAGATCGTGCTGCACCTCGGCAACGACGTCTTCCGCTCGTGGCGCCCTGCCGAGGTGCGCAGGGTCATCGCGCGCACCCACGTCACCGTGGCCGTGAGCGACTACCTCGCCGGCACCGTCGTCGAGCGGCTCGGCTCCAGACCCGACAACCTCCACGTCCTGCGCAACGGCGTCGACACCGCGGGCTTCCGCCCCGGCCGAAGGGCATCCCGAGAAGGTATGCCGCCCACCATCCTCTTCGTCGGAAACGTCGTCCCGCACAAGGGCGCCCACAACCTCGTCGCGGCAGCACGCGTACTGGCGCACACCACGCGGAACTTCCGTGTGCGCATCGTCGGGTCGTCGGGACTGCGGCCCTCCGAGGGCCTGTCCGACTACGAGCGCGAGCTGCGGCGCGCCGCCGCGCCGCTCGGAGACCTGGTCGAGTTCACGCCGTTCGTCGACCGGCACGCGCTGCCGGCCGTGTATGCCGGTGCCGACGTCTTCTGCATGCCCGTGGACTGGCAGGAGCCCGCCGGGCAGGTCGTCACCGAGGCCATGGCGTCGGGACTGCCGGTGGTCTCGGCCCGCAGCGGCGGCATACCTGAGTACCTCGGACACGAGGGCGTCTACGTCGACCCGCGCGACGCCAACCGGCTCGCCGAGGCGTTGCACGACCTCGTCACCGACCCCGGGGAGCGCGCCCGGCGCGGCCGCGCCCTGCGCCGCCGCGCCGAGTCGATGACCTGGGACCGCAACGTGCAGGAGCTCATGCGGCTCATCGGCGACTGAGCACGCCCGCCCGAGGGCGTGGGACCGGCCAGGGGCCGGGGTGGCAGGATGTGCACCGTGACGGCACAGATCCTCGACGGCAAGGCCACCCTCAAGGCGATCAAGGTCGAGCTGACCCAGCGGGTCGCTCGGCTGCGCGAGCAGGGCCTCGTCCCGGGGCTCGGCACCGTGCTGGTCGGCGACGACCCCGGCAGCCACTGGTACGTCAACGCCAAGCACAGGGACTGCGCCGAGATCGGCATCACGAGCATCCGCCGCGACCTGCCCGCCACGGCCACGCAGGCCGAGGTCGAGGCCGTCATCGACGAGCTCAACGCCGACCCCGACTGCACCGGCTTCCTCGTGCAGCAGCCCACGGGCCTCGACGAGATGGCGCTGCTCTCACGGGTCGACCCGAGCAAGGACGTCGACGGCCTGCACCCGACGAACCTCGGCTGGCTCGCCCTCGGCAAGCCGGCCCCGCTGCCGTGCACGCCGATGGGCTGCATCGAGCTGCTCCGCCGCCACGACGTGCCGATCGCGGGGGCCAAGGTCGTCGTCATCGGTCGCGGGCTCACCGTCGGCCGTCCTCTCGGCCTCATCCTCACCCGCAAGAGCGAGAACGCCACGGTCACGCTGTGCCACACCGGCACCAAGGACCTCGCGAGCGAGGTGCGCCAGGCCGACATCGTCATCGCCGCGGCCGGGGTGCCGAGCATCGTCACCAAGGAGATGGTCAAGCCCGGTGCCGCCGTGCTCGACGTCGGCGTCAGCCGGGTCGACGGCAAGATCGCCGGCGACGTCGCGCTCGACGTGGCCGAGGTCGCCGGCTGGGTCAGCCCCAACCCGGGCGGGGTCGGGCCCATGACCCGCGCCCTGCTGCTCACCAACATCGTCGAGGCCGCCGAGGCCTCGAGCGGTGCCGGCGCCTGAGGGCCTGACCGCCTGTGCAGTGGCGAGGTAGCGGGTTCGTCGTCCTCAGCTGGTGGTACCTCGTGGCGGGCCTCGCCGCCGCGGGGGTGCTCATCATCGCGTTCCTCGACGTGCGCTGGGGTGGCCGGCTCGTGGCCGCAGCCTTCTTCGTCGGGGCGCTGATCCGGCTCGTCGCGCGGCCCTCCCGCAAGGCCGGTGGCCTCACCGTGCGCTCGCGCCCGCTCGACGTGCTCATCCTCGTGGCGCTCGGCGTCGGGGTGCTCATCGCCTCGGCGACGGTCAACCTCGGCGCGAACGTGCCCTCGCGGACCTCGGTGACCCGCAGCGCCAACTGACCGTGGCGCCCGGCCGCCTGACCCGGCGTTCTTTCCACCGGGGGAGAGGGGCCTCTGGCGTACGCGGAAGGGCGCCGGTCACCTCGGGGTGACCGACGCCCTTCGACGTGTGAGGGGTGCGCTCAGCCGAGGCGCCTCAGATGAGGCCGAGACCCTTGACGGCGTCGCGCTCCTCGGCGAGCTCGGCCACGGACGCGTCGATCTTGCCGCGGGAGAAGTCATCGATGTCGAGGCCCTGGACGACGCTCCACGCGCCGTCCTTGACCGTGACGGGGAACGAGGAGATGAGACCCTCCTCGACGCCGTAGGAGCCGTCGGAGCGCACGGCCATCGAGACCCAGTCGCCGTCGGCGGTGCCCTCGACCCACGTGCGGGCGTGGTCGATGGTGGCCGAGGCGGCGGAGGCGGCCGACGAGGCGCCCCGGGCCTCGATGATCGCCGCGCCGCGCTTGGCGACGGTCGGGATGAAGGTGCCGGCGAGCCAGTCCTGGTCGCCCACGGTCTCGGCGGCGTTCTTGCCGGAGACCTCGGCGTGGAAGAGGTCGGGGTACTGCGTCGCGGAGTGGTTGCCCCAGATCGTCATCTTCTTGATCTCGGTGACCGGCACGCCGAGCTTGGCGGCGAGCTGGCTGATCGCGCGGTTGTGGTCGAGGCGGGTGAGGGCCGAGAAGCGCTCGGTCGGGATGTCGGGGGCGTTGCTCATCGCGATGAGCGCGTTGGTGTTGGCCGGGTTGCCGGTGACCGTGATGCGGATGTCGTCGGCCGCGACGTCGTTGAGGGCCTTGCCCTGGGGGGCGAAGATGCCGCCGTTGGCCTCGAGCAGGTCGCCGCGCTCCATGCCGGGACCGCGCGGGCGGGCGCCGACGAGCAGGGCGTGGTTGACGCCGTCGAAGACCTTGTTGGCGTCGTCGCCGATCTCGACCTTGGCGAGCGTCGGGAAGGCGCAGTCGTCGAGCTCCATGACGACGCCCTCGAGCGCCTTGAGCGCCGGGGTGATCTCGAGGAGGCGCAGCTCCACGGGGGTGTCGGGCCCGAGCAGGGCACCGCTCGCGATGCGGAACAGGAGGCTGTAGCCGATCTGGCCGGCTGCGCCGGTGACGGCGACCTTGACGGGGGTAGTGCTCACGGGATGGACCCTTCACATCGGTGTGGCGCTGGACGCTCCGACGCTACCAGCGTGCGTGTGCCGTCCCCGCCCCGCCCGGGTGCGTGATCGGTCACCCGGGCGGGCGCTCGCAGCTCGCGTCAGCTGATGGCTGCGGTCGCTGCCGACGTCCTGGCCACGCTCGTGTATGCCGTCTTGCTCCCCGTGACGGTCACCGTGATGCGGGCGCCGCGCATCGAGGTCCCCAGCAGGTAGGTCGAACCCGTGGCTCCGGTGATCGCGACGCCGTTGCGGCGCCACTGGTACTTCAGGGTGACCGGTGCGGGTGACCAGGTGCCGGCGGTCACGGTAAGGCGGGAACCGACCCGCGTCGTTCCGGTGATCCTGGGCACCGGTGCGGCAGTGAGGGTTCCGTAGGCGACGGCGAGCGTCGCCGCGGATGTCCTCACGGCCGTGGTGTAGCCGGTCTTGCTGCCCGTGACGGTGACGGTGATCCTCGCGGTGCGGTCGCTCGCGGCCAGCAGGTAGGTCGACGCGGTGGCCCCGGTGATGGCAACGCCGTTGCGGCGCCACTGGTACTTCAGCGTGACCGGTGCCGGCGACCAGGTGCCTGCGGTGGCGGTGAGGCGAACGCCGACCTTGGCGGTGCCGGTGATGGTCGGCACCGGTGCGGCCGTGAGGCTTCCGGTGGCGACGGCAGCCGTTGCGGCCGAGGTCCTCGCGACGCTGATGTAGCCGCTCTTGGTCCCGGTGACGGTGACGGTGATCCTTGTCGTGCGGTCGCTCGCCGTGAGCACGTAGCTCGAGGACGCGGCACCCGGGATGGCCGTGCCGTTGCGTCGCCACTGGTACGCCAGCGTGACCGGGGACGGGCCCCAGGCGCCCGGTGCCGCCGTGAGGCGCAGGCCCACCGTTGCGGTCCCCGTGATCGTGGGCGTCGGAGCGGCGGTGAACCTGAGCAGCGTGGACAGCTCGACGTCGATACCGGTCAGGCTGGCGGCGTCGGCCACCGTGACGGCCTGTGCGGTCGCGGCGTCGTTCGCCGGCCACCACCTGGTGACGCACAGCGGGCCTGCGACGGCGGAAGCGTTGGTGAGGCAGTCCTGCACCTGCACCCGGTAGCTCCCGGCCGGCAGGTCCGTGACGGCGTAGTGGCCCGCGGCGTCGGTGGTGGCCGATGCGGCCGCCACGCCGTCGGTCGTGCGCACGAGCGTGATCTTCGCCCGTGCTGCCGGGTTCCCTTGTGCCGTAACCGTTCCCGCGACCGACGCCGTTCCGGTGGGCGGGGGAGACAGGGTGGCGTCGACGTCCGCGACCGTCTGGCCGGCGGCCACCGTCACGTCCGACGGCGAGCTGGCCCCGGGTCCCGACCACAGCTTCGGGACGAGCCCCGCCGCGGAGAAGCGCACCCGCACGGTGCCGGGGAGCAGGCCGCCGAGCTGGTAGCCGTGGGTGCCGACGACGCTGGCGCTGCCGACGACGCGGTCGGCGGCGTCGAGCGCCTCGACGGTGACCTCGGTGCCCTGGGCGCCGGCCGGCACGGTGACGGTGCCCGCGATCGTGCCGCCGAGGGGCACGGTCGTGTCGGGGACCGGCGTCGTCTGGCCCAGCGTGAGGGTGAAGAGGGTGCCGCTGCCCGCGGTCTGGCTGCCGCCGACCCAGGTGGCCGCATACGGGCTCGTCGGCGTGACGTGGAGGCGCACCTGCCCGGCAGACAGGCCGCCGAGGCGGAAGGTCCCGTCGGCGCCGGAGAGCGTGGAGGCCACGACGCCGGAACCGTCCCAGGCGGTGACGTCGACGTCGGCCAGCGGCTTGCCCGCGTCGTTGAGCAGCGTGCCGGCGACGGAGGCGCCGACGACCGGCTGCACCTCGAGCACCGTGGTGGTCGGTGCCGTGAGGGTCTGGGGCGCGAGGACGAGCTGCTCGCTGAAGTCGCGCAGGTGCAGGGTCAGCGACCCGCTGGGCACGTCGAGGATCTCGAAGGTGCCGTCGGGGTTGATGCTGAAGGCGGAGTACGGGTTGCCGGCGGCGTCCTCGAGCCAGATGCTCAGGCTGTCGAGGCCGCTCGTGGCGTCCGCGGGCAGGGTGACGTGTCCGGAGACGACGCTCGTCGGGCCCGGGGCCGGCCCCGCGGCGGGCAGGGTGATGTCGACACCGGTGCGTGCTGTCGCGCCGGAGATCACGACGAACGTCGAGTCGGCCCACGTCGTCGTGTTGCCGAACCAGCGGGTGGCGCCGGTGGACCCGGTGGCCATGACGGCATACGTGCCCGACGGCACGCCGGTCACGGTCCAGGTGCTGCCGGCGGAGAGGTCGGCGGTGCCGAGCTGGGCGCCGGTGCGCACGTCGATGACCGAGACCTGGCCGGCCGTGGCCGTGGTCGTCCCTTCAGTCACCCGGCCCGAGATCGAGGCGCCGGCGGCGAGCCGGATCGACAGGCCGCTGACGGTGGCGCCGGCGGCGAGGGTGACCGGTGACGCGGCGGCGCTGTTCGTCGGCGAGCTGGTGGCCGAGCCCCACCAGGTAACGAGCGTGTTGCTGTCGACGGCCGAGAGCAGGTAGCTGCCGGGGCCGAGCCCGCTCACGGTGAAGGTGCCGTCAGGGTTGATGGGGTAGAGGTCGCGGAACGCTGGGTCGGAGGCCGGCGACACCATGAGGCTGGCGGTGCCGGGGTCGGCGGTGCCGTTGGGCAGGAGCACCCGCCCGGAGATCGACCCGCCGGGCACGAGGGAGAAGTCGGCACGGCCCGCGACGCCGTCGACGACGACGAAGCCCGTGGCCGTCACCGGGGAGAAGGCGTTGTCGTAGAACGCGGTGGCGAGGCCGGTGGCGGCAGGCGGAGTCACGCGCACGACGTAGCTGCCTCCCGGCAGGCCCATGGTGTCGAAGTTGCCGCCGATGTCGGTCGTGGCCAGGGCGGTGTCGGTGACGTTGGGGTCGGTCGACCATACGTCGACGGTGGCGTCGGCCACGGGGGCGCCGGTGTTGTCGGTCACCGTGCCGATGATCGAGCCGGCCTGCGCCATGGTGACGTCGCGACCGGTGACGGCAGCGCCGGCGGCGACGATGACGGGCGTCGCCGCGTCGCTGGTCGGCACGCCGGTCGTCGAGGAGCCGGACCACCAGGTGGTCTGGTAGCCGAGGGACTGGCCGTCGAACTGCACGTCGTACGCACCGGGTGCGAGCCCGGCGAGCGTGTAGTTGCCGTCGACGTCCGTGCTCACCGACGACCACGTGTCGGTGCCGACGGGCGCGGCCTGCACGACGACGTCGGCTATGCCGGCCGTCCCTCCCGCGTTGGCCTGACCGGAGATCGAGCCGGCCCTCACGAGGGTCGCGTCCATGCCGGCGCTCGAGCTGCCGGCCGTCAGGACAACGTATGCCGCGTGGGAGCGTGCCTGCGCACCGTCCCACCACCCTTCGATGAAGGCGCTCGCGACCGGCGGGATGACGTGGATGGTGTAGACGTCGGCGGGCAGACCCGCGAGCGACCAGGCGCCGGAGTCGTCGGTGGTGGCGTTCAGGGTCCCGGTGGAGAGCGGGTCGGAGTCGGCGGCGACGGCCACGACGAGCGCGCCGACCATGGGGGTCGTGGTCGAGCCGGCATACACGTGGCCGCTCATGGCGGCGGTCGTGTCGGCGACGGCGAGGAGGCTGCGGCTGGTGGGCGCGGTGCCGGCCGGCAGCACCATCGCGCGGCCGGTGACGGCGGCGCCCTCGGCCACCGGGAAGTAGGTGGGGGCGTCGGTGTCGGCCTTCATGCCGTAGGACCAGGCGACGCGGCCGGCTGCCCGGAAGGTCAGCGTGTAGGTGCCGGCGGCCAGGCTGCGCACGGTGAAGGTGCCGTCGGCGGCGGTCGCCACGGCGCTGCCGGTGACGTCGCCGGCCGTGCGCTCGCGCGGGGTGACGAGTACGTCGGGCAGCGACTTGCCGGCCTCGTCGACGACGCGACCAGAGACGGTGGCGCCGCGGGTCAGGGAGGCGTTGAGGCCGGGCAGCGTGCCGCCCGCGGCGGCGCTGATGATGCTCGCATCGGCTCGGCTTGTGGCCGACGACCACCACTGCGAGAGGTAGGCCGTGTCGGACGCGTCGAACTGCAGGTCGTAGTCGCCGGGCGGCAGGTCGGTCATCGACCACGCGCCGGTGGAGCCTGTGGTCGCCGTCGCCGCAGGGGTGAAGCCGGCCGCGCCGTGGGGGAGTGCCTTGACGACGACGCCTGCGACGGGTCCGCTGCCGTCCGCGGCGGTGACCTGGCCCGAGGCGGCGGCGCCCGTGGTGGGCGCGCCGGCGGCGGGTACGGTCATCGTCGGAGCGCCGGTGGTGGCCGCGAGGGCTTGCGCCGAGCTGACCATCCCCTGCCCGGCGAGCAGTGCGATGACAGCGAACAGAACCAGAATGCGGTGCCGGACCGGTGAGCGGTCAGACGGCAGCGCGCGCAGCGACATGGTCACTGGAATCCCCCCAGGCGTGACGGTTGTACTGCATTGAAGGTAGCCAGCAGGGGTGGCGTGCACGTGCGGAACACCGAATTCTCAGGAAGGGTGCGCAGCCGTACGCGTGATGCCCCGATCGCGGGTCAGAGGCCTGTCACGAACCCGTCATCAACTCGTCACGCCGGGGTGCGTCGGAGAGTGAGGGCCGGGCGTCAGGCTGTCAGCGCCAGGGAGCCGAGGGCGATGAGCCAGCTGACGAAGCTGCCGACGAGGAAGTACTCGGTGACGTCGTCGATGCCGGCCGGCCCGCCCGAGTAGGAGGCGTTGCTCGGGTCGTTGGCGTTGCCGGGAGCGCTGCGGGCGGCGGCCTGGATCTCGGGGAAGCGCAGCAGGCCCTTGGCGGCGATGACCAGCCCGGCGGCTCCGAACTCGCCGGCGAGGCCGAGGCCGAGGATGACGAGGCGCTCCATCGGCCCGAGCAGGCGCCCACCCTTGAGCCGGTCGGCGGGCTGGCCCGTGGTCGCGGGAGCGGGCTGGCCGGTCAGCGAGGCAGCGGCTGCGGCGGCAGCGTTCGCATTCGTGACGTCGGAGGGCCGCAGGGCCCCGATGGCCAGCAGCACGAGGCGCACGATCGTGTTGGCGGTCGCGACGTTGAACAGCGCGAGCCCCACGAGCAGCAGCACACGCCCGGGCCCCAGGGATCCGTTGCCCGGTAGGTCGGCCCAGTGCAGCCAGGTGGCGAGCGGGCCGCCCGCCGTGGTCGCCGCCCCGGAGAAGGCCAGCAGCCCGACGACGATGCCGGCGAAGGCGGCGAGTCCGGCGAGCGCTCGCCCTCCGGTCATCTGGGTGTGGCGGGAGAGCTCGGCCCACCCGGCACCCGCCGCAGCCGCGAGCGCCAGCGCGAGCCAGTCGGCCCACGTGCGCATCCCGGCGAGCAGGCCGACGACCACGATGACGAACGGCGCGACCACGTGGGCGACGACCCGACCCGGTCGCCACGACGTCGACCGGATGACGTCGCCGACCCCGATGCCGACGAGGGCGATCGACAGCCACGTCATGGCAGGTCGCCCAGCGTGGTCATCGCCTCGAGCGCGACCCCGATGCCGTCGCGGCGCACCCGCTGCGACACCGCCGACGGGCTGATGCCGACGGCGGCTGCGAGGTCGTGCTGGGCCCGGCCGTGCATGAGTCCTCCGAGGATCTGGCGAGAGGTTGTCGAGAGCGAGCCAACCATGAAGTCCAGACAGTCGAGCGCAGCCTGCACCGCCGCCACCAGGGCGGGTGGCTCGTCAGGGGCCAGGTATGCCGTCCGCGACGTGCGCGTCTGCGCGCGGCCTGCCTTCTCCTCGGCCAGCACGATCGCGTCGCGGGCCGCCCAGTAGGCCGGGCCGTCGTGGATGCCGCGCACGGGGTCGAGCGTCGAGACCACGCCGCGTCCCGCGCCGAAGCGCACGTCGGCGGTGCCGTGCAGCTCGGCCCGGATGAGGAAGCTCGCCCGGAGCGCGGCGCCGAGGGTGGGGTAGACACCCTGGAACTCGTCGCCGAGGGTGATGACGGCCGGGTCGTCGACGGGGACGTCGGCGTTGGCGCGGGCCAGCGCCACCTCGACGGCGTCGTGCAGCGCCTGCCGGTCGCGGTGGGTGCGCGACTCGACGATGTCGCCGATGAGCGCGACTGGCGACGCGGTGACCTTCTTTTCAGCCATATGAAGATAATATCTTCAAACCATCAAGATGGAGCCATCTGCTTCACAGTGCAGATCTGAAGGGAGCTCTAGTCACTCCATCTCCGGATGCTTCACGTCGGGAATGACCCAAATGTCCGAAAACCGAGTCAGGGCTCGGTGCCCTCCGTACCGTCGTGCAGCATGAACCCCCACTCAGCCGCCACGCCGGTTCGGCGCCGCGTGCTCACGGGGCTCGGTGGCGGCACCGCCCTGGCACTGGCTCCTGCCGGTGCCAGTGCCGCGTCAGCCAGCCGCACCGCCTCCGCCGCGCAGGCCACCGCCCTCGCCACCGCCACGGCCACCACCGACCCCGCCCTGCACCTGCTGCGCCGCGCGACGTTCGGCCCCACTCCGGCCCTGCTCGCCGAGGTGCGGGCCGCCGGCACGACGGGCTGGCTCGACGCCCAGCTCGCCCCGCTCACCCAAGTGTCCGACACGGCGATGGAGGCCGTGCTCGCGCGCTGGCCCAGTCTCGGCTGGAAGACCTGGCAGGTGCGCGAGCGCCTCCCGCAGTTCGGCTCGTGGGACGTCATGTTCGACCTGCTCGAGTCGCACCTCGCCCGGGCCCTCTTCTCCCGCCGCCAGCTCTTCGAGACGGCCGTCGACTTGTGGACGAACCACCTCGTCGTGCCGGTGCCGAGCAGCGAGGTCTGGGACAACGCCCATCTCTTCCAGCGCGACGTCATCCGCAAGCACGCCCTCGGCAGGTACTCCGACATGCTCAACGCCGCGGCCCGGCACCCGGCAATGCTCAAGGTGCTCGACAACGCCGACAGCCACAAGAAGGCGCCGAACGAGAACTACGGCCGCGAGCTGCTCGAGCTGCACACCGTCGGCGTCGGCGGCTACACCGAGGTCGACGTCAAGATGTCGGCCCTGGCGCTCACCGGCCTCGGCGTCGACTCCGAGTCGGGCCTCTACTCCTACAAGCCGCAGCGCCGCTTCGTCGGTGCGGTGAAGGTCATGGGCTGGAGCCACGCCAACACCTCCGCGGAGGGCGGCGACGCCGTCGTCACCTCCTACCTCAACTACCTCGCCACGCACCCCGCCACGGCGAACCGCATCGCCACCAAGCTCGCCGTCCGTTACGTGTCCGACACGCCCCCGTCCACCCTCGTGACGAAGCTCGCGCAGGCGTACCTCGCCAACGGCACCGCGATTGCGCCGGTGCTTCGAGTCCTGTTCCTCTCGCCGGAGTTCGCCGCCTCGGCGGGCCAGAAGGTCAGGACGCCCTACGAGGACGCGCTGGCCAGCATCCGCATCCTCGGGCTGCGCCCGGAGCCGGCGCCGGCGCCCGGGGAGAGCGACCTGCGCGACCTGCTCTGGTACACCGGCACGTTCGGGCAGGCGCCGATGGGCTGGCCGGCACCGAACGGCTACCCGGACGTCGCGACCGCGTGGGGCGGGGCGTCCGGCACCGTCAACCGCTGGAACTTCCACCTCGGCCTGGCCGGCAACTGGACGCTCAAGGCGATGACGCGCCCTGATGTCACGTCGCTCGTGCCGTCGCCCCTCCCGACGACGTATGCCGCCCTCGTCGACGCGCTCGCCGCGACGCTGCTGCTCACCCTGACCACGGCACAGCGCGACGCCATCTGCCGTTTCGTCGACCACGCGCCGACCGATGTGCTCAAGGCGGGCTCGGCCGCGGTGACGTGGCGGCTGCCGTCGATCGTCGCCCTGCTGCTCGACTCCCCGAACTTCGCGACCCGTTGAGGACTCCCATGACCAGCGACTTGACCCCCGGCGGGGCCCAGACCCTCCCACCCGGGTGCGCCTGCGCCCAGGGGCAGGCGGCGACCTCGCAGGTCTCGCGTCGGACGCTGCTGGCCGGGGCGGGCGCGCTCGGGGCGCTCGGCGCAGTCGTCGGCGTCGCCGGACCGAGCGACGCGGCGACGCAGCTCGCCTTCGCCGGCGCCGCCTACACCGGCGACACCATCGTCGTGCTCAGCCTCCGAGGCGGCTTCGACGGGCTGTCCGCAGTGGCCCCCATCGGCGATCCCGCGTACTTCGCTGCCCGGCCGTCCATCGCCGTGCCCGCCTCCCGGGCGATCAAGCTCGACACACTCTTCGGGCTGCACCCGGCCCTGGCACCGCTGAAGCCGATCTGGGACACCGGTGGCCTCGCGGCCGTCCACGCCGTCGGCCAGGTCAACCCGACCCGTTCGCACTTCGAGGCGATGGCCACGATGGAGAACGCCGCGCCCGGGTCGACGATCCGCACCGGCTGGCTCGACCGCATGATCGGCCTCAGCGGGCCGGTGTCGACGTTCGCCTCCGCGGCCGTCGGGGCCGCGACCACGCCGCCCTCGATGATCGGCCCGAGCCCCGAGCTCGCCGTCCAGAGCGTCGACGGCTTCACCCTGGCCGGCGCCGACACCGCCGCCGAGCAGACCCGCTGGGCGACCGCGCTGGGCGCCCTGTACGCCGGTGCCCCGGCCACGCTGGCGGCACCCGCCACTGCGGCACTGGGCGCCGTCTCGACGATGGCCGGGCTCAAGGCTGCGGGCTACACCCCGGCCAACGGCGCCGTCTACCCGAAGGGCTCGCTCGGCGATGCGCTGCGCGACCTGGCGCGCCTGATCAAGGCCGGCATCGGGCTACGGGCAGCCACGGTCGACGTCGGCAACTGGGACATGCACTCGGGGCTCGGCGCGAGCGACTCCGGCTGGATGTTCCGCCAGCTCACCGAGCTCGGTCAGGCGCTGGCCGCATTCCACCGCGACCTGGGCCCGAAGATGGCCGACGTGACCCTCGTGACCCTCAGCGAGTTCGGGCGCCGCGTCGCCGAGAACGGCTCGGGAGGCCTCGACCACGGCCATGGGAACGTGTCGCTCGTGATGGGCGGCGGGGTGCGTGGCGGCAAGGTCTACGGCCGCTGGCCCGGCCTCGCGGCGGCGAGCCTAGACTCCGGTGACCTAGCGGGCACGACCGACTACCGCACGGTGCTGGCCGAGGCGCTCGAGCAGCGCGCGAAGATCGCGTCGACGACGGTCTTCCCGGGGCTGGGCACCGACCGTCTTGGCCTGTTCGCCGCCCGGGCCTGAGAGCGGTTCAGTGGGGCCGGCTCAGTCGTCGAGGATCGGGCGACCCTGCTCGTCGAGCGCGGCGTTGGAGACCGTGTCGGTCGAGCCGCTGATGTCGAGGTGCTCGCGCTGTTCGCCCGTGATCCACGCGTAGGTCGTGCCGGCGATGAGCGCACCGACCACCGGCGCGACCCAGAACGCCCACAGCTGCCCAGCCGCGCCGTTGCCGTTGAAGAAGGCGACCGCCGTGGAGCGCGCGGGGTTGATCGAGGCGTTGCTGATCGGAATGGCCACGAGGTGTGCCAGCATAAGGCCGAAGCCGATCGCGAGCGGCGCAAAGCCCTTCGGGGCGTCGTCCTTGGTGGCGCCCAGGATGATGTAGACGAAGAAGGCCGTCACGAGCGCCTCGGTGATGAGCACCCCGCCGAGGGCGAAGCCGCCCGGCGAGTGCGTGCCGAAGCCGTTGGCCGCGAGGTTGCCGGTCGTGGGCAGACCCTTCGACGAGACCAGCCCGGCGAGCGCACCGCCCGCGAGCAGGCCGCCGACGAGCTGGGCTCCGACGTAAGCCGGCACCTCCCGCCAGTGGAAGCGCTTTGCGACCGCGATGCCGATGGTGACTGCTGGGTTGAAGTGGGCCCCAGAGACGTGCCCGACGGCATACGCCATGGTCGTGACGGCGAGACCGAATGCGATCGCGACGCCGAGGTGCCCGATGCCGAGCTGCACCGGCTGCCCGTCCAGGGCTTGCACGGCGAACTTGGCGTTGAAGATGGCCGAGCCGCAGCCGATGAAGACCAGCCAGAAGGTGCCGAGTGCCTCGACCGCCAGTCGTGAGCTCAGCTTGGGGGTGTACATCGGGCTCCTCACCAGGACGTCGACGCCGTGCCTCCCGGGAGTTCCCCGGTGCTCGCAGCGTAGTGCCCACGCATCGCCCCCGGGCTCAGGGCGCGTTCACCCACGGCCTGGTAAAGAATCTGTCCAGTGCCCGAAAGGTTGGTATTGGCCGAGTCATATCGGTTGTAACCTTTGAGGCGTTACTCCCTCCACCGGCAACATCAGCCTCATACGCAACTTTTGTCTCAGGAGCCCAACTTGTCGCCGTCGGTGCAGCGCAGAGCCCTCATCATGCGCACCCTGTGGTGCGTGGTCGACGCCATCATCTGGGTCATTGCCCTGTATCTCGCCGTCTGGCTCCGCCTCGACTTCGATCTGAGCCCGGAGTTCGCCAGCGGCACGGCCAAGTTCGCCCTCGCTGCAGCTGTCGGTCAGACCGTCGTGGGTCACCTGCTCGGGCCGTACGCCGTCGGACACATCCGCGGATCGTTCGAAGAGGTCATCGACCTCGGGATAACCGTCTCGATCGTGACAGCCGGATTGTTTGTCTGGGCGCTGGTCAGCAGCCCGACGATCGTCCCGCGCGGGGTGCCGTTGACCGCTGCGGCAGTCAGCCTGATCCTGATGTATGCCGTCCGCTTCGTCGTGCGCACGGCGCGGGCCCACGCCGCGAAAGCGGGCGAGGGCACGCGTCGCGTGGTGATCTTCGGGGCTGGAGAAGCCGGGCACCGGCTCCTGCGCGCCATGCGCCGTGACGCCGACAGCGGGTTCGAGCCCGTGGCGTTGCTGGACGACGACCGGTCGAAGGCTCGCCTACGGATGGAGGGTGTCCGCGTCCGCGGCGCCCGAGACGACATCGCGGCCGTGGCGGAGAAGTACCAGGCGGACACTCTGGTGCTCGCGGTCCCGAACGCGGAGGCAGGACTGCTCCGCGAGCTCGCGGCACGCGCAGCAGATGCCGGCATCGACGTGCTGAGCCTCCCGCCTCTCAAGGAGATCATGGGTGGCCGGCCCACGACCGCCGACCTGCGAGACCTTGACGTCGCCGACCTTCTGGGTCGTCGTCCGGTCCGGCTCGACACGACCGTCATCGCCGAGCAGATCTCCGGCAGGACCGTCCTGGTCACCGGTGCCGGCGGCTCAATCGGTTCTGAGCTGTGCCGGCAGATCGTGCGATTCGGTCCGGCCAAGCTCTACCTCCTCGACCGCGATGAGTCCGGACTTCAGGCCACGCAGATGAGCCTGACCGGCACCGGACTGCTCGACAGCGACGAGATCGTGCTGGCCGACATCCGGGACCTCGAGACGATGCGTACCGTTTTCGGGTCAACGCGTCCGGACCTCGTCTTCCACGCAGCGGCCCTCAAGCACCTGCCACTCCTCGAGGCCTATCCGCTCGAGGCCTGGAAGAGCAACGTCCAGGGCACCCTCAACGTCCTGACGGCGGCCGCGGAGGTCGGCGTGGGCACCTTCGTCAACATATCGACCGACAAGGCGGCAAACCCGACCTGCGTTCTCGGCTACAGCAAGCGCATGGCAGAGCGTCTCACGGCGGACTTCGCCCACAAGCAGCCCGGGCGGTACGTCTCGGTCCGCTTCGGCAACGTGCTGGGTTCACGCGGCTCCGTGGTGCATGCCTTCACAGCGCAGATCGAACGTGGCGGTCCGGTGACTGTCACCCACCCCGACGTCGAGCGCTACTTCATGCTCATCCCGGAGGCCTGCCAACTGGTCCTCGAGGCCGCCGCCATCGGGACGGATGGCGAGGTCATGGTGCTGGACATGGGCGAGCAGGTGAAGATCGTCGAGGTCGCGGAAACGATGATCCGGATGAGTGGTCGGCGTGACGTCGACATCGTCTACACCGGCCTGCGTCCCGGCGAAAAACTGGCTGAAGAGCTCTTCTCGAGCCATGAGGGCCGGCGCCACACGTCCCACCCGCTCGTGGACAGCGTCGACGTGCCGCACATCGAGTGCGAGGACGTACGCAACACCTACTTCAACGACCACTCCGCCGCCGCATCCTGGATGCGGGAGGGTGCCTTGGTCGGTCAGGACTCTGGATCCGCCACGCAGACGGGACTTGTCAACCGATGAGCCGCATCCACCTGTCAAAAGCAGACGTCACAGAGGTCGAGGAGGCTTATGTCCTCGACGCACTGCGGTCCGGATGGATCGCACCGCTCGGTCCCCATGTGGAGGCCTTCGAAGGCGCCATCGCTGAACGAGTCGGAGTGTCCGGGGCATTGGCCCTTTCGTCCGGCACCGCGGCACTGCACCTTGCGCTTCTTGACGCGGGTGCGGGGCCCGGGACGTATGTTCCGGTGTCGACCCTCACCTTCGCCGCCACGGTCAACGCCATCCTCTATACGGGTGCGGAGCCGGTCCTGGTGGACTCACAGTCAGGCGATGGCAATGTCGACGTGGACCTGCTCGTCGAAGCCGTCGATGTGCTCCGCGGGGAGGGAAAGACTGTCCCGGCCGTCGTGCCTGTGGACCTCTTCGGCCGGTGCGTCGACTACACCACCCTGGAGCCGGCCCTAGGCGAGCGAGAGGTCCTGATCGTCGAAGACGCCGCAGAGGCTCTGGGGGCATCGCACGCCGGCCGTGGTGCAGGGTCGTTCGGCCGTTCGGCTGCCCTGTCCTTCAACGGAAACAAGATCATGACCACTTCGGGTGGTGGGATGCTCCTTAGCGACGACGAGGAGCTCATCGCCCGCGCTCGTTACCTTGCCACTCAAGCCCGTCAACCGGTGCCTTGGTACGAGCACCTCGAAGTTGGCTACAACTACCGGATGTCCAACATCCTGGCGGCCCTCGGGCGCGGGCAGCTCGAGCGGCTTGACGAAATGATCGCGCGGCGGCGTGCAATCCGCGACCTGTACGAGAAGCACCTCTCCGGAGTCGCCGGTGTCCGCGTGCTCGGACGCACTGGCTCTGACCGAGACGACGACGACAACTGCTGGCTCACCACCATCGTCGTCGAGGGCTTCGAGCCGGGGCCGACCGCGAACGGCACGGTCTCCGACGGGGTGGTCGCCGCCCTCAACACGGCCGACATCGAGGCCAGGCATGTTTGGAAGCCGATGCATCTGCAGCCGGTCCACGGCGAGCAGCGAGCCTTCCTCACGGGCGCGTCCGAGCGACTTTTCGAGCGGGGAGTCACCCTTCCGTCCGGCGCCGGTTTGAGTGACGACGACGTCCTGCGCGTCATCGACGCCCTGTTGGCGCACCTGGAGGACCGGTGAGGCATCGCCTCCTGAAGCGCACCTTCGACCTGGTTGTCGCGGTCCCGGTACTTCTCCTCTCATTGCCAGTCCAGGCCATCGTCGCCCTCCTCGTTCGGCGTCGACTCGGCTCGCCCGTGCTGTTCCGTCAGGAGCGATCCGGACTAAACGGAACCCCGTTCACGTTGATCAAGTTCCGGACGATGCACGCCATCGACCCAAGCCTCAAGCTTGTCGATGACGCCGACCGCCTAACCGACTTCGGCAGGCGCCTCCGTGCGACGAGCCTGGATGAACTGCCGACCCTGTGGAACGTCCTCCGTGGCGACATGTCGGTCGTCGGCCCAAGGCCCCTCCTGACGCAGTATCTGCCGGTCTATAGTTTGGAACACACCAGAAGACACGAAGTTCGCCCCGGTCTAACCGGCCTAGCGCAGGTTTCTGGCCGAAACTCAATCGAATGGAGCCAGAGACTGGATTTGGACGTGTCGTATGTTCGGTCAATGTCCTTCCGAACTGACCTTAAGATTTTGTTGAAGACCGTAAAACTCGTCCTCTCGCGCACCGGCATCGAGCATGCCGGGTCGGCCACCTATCCGCGCCTCCAGCACGGCTATTCATCGACACCGCCTGATTCGCACGGCACTACAACCAGTGCCTGACAGCGAAACGCCCATGAAGTTATACGCAAAGCGGGGCACAACGCTCCTTGCACGCAGCGTCGCCCTGAAGACGCCAGCTCTCTTGGTGTTGAGCCGGTTCGCCGTCATCGGCGCGAACCTACTCACCGGCGTCTTTCTAGCGCGAGGGTTGGCGGTCGAGGCGCGAGGGGTGCTCGCGACCGTCGTTGCGATGCCGGGTCTCGCCGCCATGGCGATGACGGCGGGCCTTGACTCGGCCACATTGCGACTTTCAGGTAAGGAAGCTCAGAGACGGGCAGCTATCCGCGCGGCCTATCGAAGGGGAGTGCTGGCACTTGCCCTCGCTGTGATCGTATGCCCAGTCTGGCTCGTTGTGGCGCCACAACCGCTGTCGTTGGAGGTCCGGTTCGCTTGGGCTGTTTCCATCTTGCTAATTCCGGTGCTTGTTCTGAATCAGCTACTAGGAAACTGCGCAATCGGCGCCAAAAAGACGGCCTTGTGGACAACAGCGACCGCAGTCAATTCACTCGTGTACCTCACACTGTCCGCGACCCTCTTCTTCGCTGACCTGACATCTCTTATCGCTTTCCTGTCTTGCTATGCGGCCTCCAATCTCCTCAGCCTGTCGGTGCTGCTGTCCTGGTCTAGGAAATTCCAAGCCAGTCACGACAATGACGATCCGTCGGCAGCTTTGGTTATGAGGAGTACCGCCATAGGAACTGCGATCCCAACGGTTGCGCAACTGGCGATGCTTCGAGTTCCGCTACCACTTATGTCAATTACCGCAGGGGTTCGGGACGTTGGAGTATTAGCTGTAGCCCTGCCCTTCGCTGAGTCTTTGCTTATCATCCCTGTCATGGTCACATCGTATCTATTGCCGCGTTATCATGCCAACGGCGCCACCTTGATTGAAGTGAGAAGACACGCAAAATGGGTCCTGTTCTGCACGACCGCCCTAGGCGTGGTTATTGCCGCGCTTGCGCCTGTGCTGATCGAAAGGGTCTACGGAGGTGACTACGCCTCGGCAGTTCCCGTAATCGAAGTCCTGTTGCCAGGAGTGGCCATATTTAGTTACGGACGCTCCATGCAAGCGTATCTGTTCTCACGGGGCCGCTATGCGAGTGTGACAGTCGCCGCGATACTGGGCTTGGCGGTCAGCGTCGTCGTTCAAGTCGCAACTGCGGCCGAGATCGGCTCTCTAGGTGGGGCTCTAGGCATCCTTTCAGGGTACGCGGTCTCCACCGGAATCGTCATAGCGGGATTAAGGTATTTTCCGCCCAGCGGTGCGACATGACTACCGTTGACATGATGGGCGACAATAGCGGTGTAGCTGAATCCGCCAAAGCGAGAAGTTTCGGTATCACCGCGGTCGTCGTTTCAATGTTGATTGCCCTGCAGGTCAACCAATCTTTCCCCTTGGGGACGTCTGTGGTGTTTCTTGGCGTGCTCGCCACATTCGGCATCACGCGATCTCTCGAGCAGGCCCTTCTCGTTGCAGTCGTGGCGCAAGTGGTTTTCCCTAACGTGGTTTTGGGTGCGGCCACCTATGCCTTTGGGGTGCCGGCTCTTCTATTCTGGATCCGGGGCAGGGGAAAATCGCGTGTTCCGCGTCCGATTCGATCCCCACTCGCTTTGGGGGTGGTGGCCTCGGTCGCGGTCACACTTCTGACGGCCATCACGTCGTTTGCGCCGGATATGGGTGTGATGTGGAGGTTGTTTGCTCTTGTCGCGCTGACGGCGGTCTTATACTTCAGGCTGCGTTCGAGGGGTGACGCCTCTGAGCTGGCCAAGGCCGCAGTGTTTGCACTGGGCGGAGTCGCAGTGGTGTACCTAGTGCAACGGGGTGCGGTTCTAGGCGCTTCCGGTAGTAATTCATGGGCGTTGGCGGCGCCCGTGGACGAATGGCTTAGTAGAAATTCATTAGTGGTTCTCTTCATTATCGGGTTAATTGACAGGCTGGATGCGGTGCTCTCTTCGCCCAGGAGTATTGCTAATGTTGGCATGTGCCTCATATTTGGCCTTTCCATGCTCGTAACATTTAGCCGCAGCGGCTATGTCGCGGGGGCCCTGGCAGTCATCGCACTGCTTGCCCTTCACGGGCGTAGACGCTTTTTCCTTGCAATGCCGCTAGCTGCTTGGTTTATTCCGTGGCCCGAGTCGGTCATGCAGCGCATCGAATATACGAGTTCGTCTGGCGGGCTTGATCCCTCGTCCGCCGCACGCGTGGAACTTTGGAATGCGGCATGGTCTATTGCTATTGACAACCCGCTTCTCGGTGTGGGCGTCCACTCGCTATCAACAGCCTTTGGGCAGTATGGTGTCGCTGGGGACTTCCTTTATGCGCACAATTCGTACCTGACGCTGGCAGCATCGCTAGGTTTGGCGCTACCCTTGATATTAGCAGTCGGCGCGGTTGTGTTCTTGTGGCGGCGAAGGGCGAGTATTCCACCGAGAGTGGCCTCATTCTTAGTCGCTATAGCCGCCGTCTCTTGGTTCGGTGAACCACTGCTCGCTGCCCCTGTCTTGGTTTTGGTCCTAGTTGTTTGTGTGACGTCCAAATCTTCAGAGGGAGAGTGTTTGTGACGAGGGTGCTTCAGATATGCGGGACCGCTGAAGGCGGCTCGTGGTTCACTTCTCAGGTGAAAGAGCTAGTCAAGCGGGGCTACGTAATCGAGGCGGTGGTTCCTGGCGAGGGGCCCGTGGCGGAGGCCATGCGTGCGCTTGATGTGCCAGTTCACGTCATTCCCTTTCGGGGGTATCGCCCTAGGGACTTCCGCCGGCACGTGAACGCTTATCGCGCGATGCGTGCGCTGGTGAGGTCCGGGCGTTTCGACGTGGTGCACGCACACCTTCTGAAGTCCTACTTCCTCGCGCGCTTGATCACACATCGCAGCAAAAGGATGCCAGGTCTGGTTTCTCAGGTTCCCGGAAATGCGCATCTCGAAATGCCTGCACTGCGAGCTGTCGAGCGCCTCACGGTTCCATTGGACGGAATTACTGCGGTTTCCTGTTCAGCATTTGTTAACGACTTTCAGGATCTTGGTGCGCGCGTAGTGGAAGTTGTGCGTTATGGTCTGGATACCGACGCGGTCGATTTCAATCCCGATGAGCAATCTTGTCGGGCGGCCCTTGGGCTTGCTCCGGGGGAGATTGCGATCGGCATGGTGGCGCACATGTATCCCACCCGAGCGAAGTCGTTCAGGGAGGTGGGAGTCAAGGGCCATGAGACTTTTATCGATGCTGCCGCGATTGCGCACCGTGCTCGCGGAAATCTGAGATTCTTCGTGGTCGGAGACGAATTTGTTGGCACGGGTTCCTATAAGGACGCGTTGATGCGACGTGCCAAAAATCATGAGGTGAAGATCGAGTTCCTCGGACACCTGAGCTCTATGGCCGACTTTCTCCCTGCAATGGACATCCTCAGCAACCCATCCACGAGCGAGTCAGCCTCGTACACCGTGATTGAGGCTGGTCTAGCGCGGCGGCCGGTTGCCGCTACTAAGGTCGGCGGTCTGACCGACTCGGTGATAGATGGTTCCACTGGATTGCTAGTTCCTGTCAAAGACGCACATGCACTCGCAGGGGCCTTCATCGCCTTGGCGGATGATCCGGAAATGCGGGAACGCATGGGCGTGCAAGCTCGACGACACGTGATCAAGTTGTTCGATATTTCTGCCACCACGACGGATCTAGAGCGAGTTTACGAACGACTTCTATAGTCGTATCACCATTCCGATTGGACTTGATGATGTGCTTTTCGAGCAAATGAAAGCTGAATATCGGGTGCGTCTCGTCGCGCCCACGCACTCGGTTCACACCCAACTGTGGATTTCGGCCTTCCTCGAGCACGGGCACGAAGTCGAGGTTGTTTCAGTGAGTGGGCGGACACCCGTTGGGCTCTTGCGACAAGGGCTTAGAGGCGTGGGCGAACGGTTGCTCCGGCGGCGTCCGGACATCACAATCGTGCATTCACTTGGTACTCACGCGTTGGCGGGACTCTTGCTGCCGAAGGGCCGAAGGAACGTCGTCGTCCCGTGGGGGAGTGAAGTTGCAGCCGCGCGTGGGCGACGGTTCAGGAGCTGGGTGGCACAGCGGGCCATCGCACGCGCCGACTTAATGCTGGTCACCTCTGGCTCCATGGCGGAGACCATCGAAGCCCAGTGGGACGTCCGACCCGGGCACCTCGCCGTGGTTTCATGGGGTGTCAGCCCGGACCTTCTCAGCGAAGATCTGCCGCCTGGAAGCGCTGCCGTCGAGGGGGTACGGCGGCAGCTCGGGATCAGCGAATCGGAGCTCATGGTGCTGGCTCCTCGAGGGACGGGCGCCGCCTACCGCTCGGACGAGTTGCGAGATGCCTTCGACGCGGCACGAGAGCTCCGAGGGGGCCTCCGGCTCGTGGTGCTGGGGGCCGGCGAGTCGACCTCGAAGCGCTCTGAATCCGAGGTCTTGCTGCCGTACGTGTCGAAGCCGGAGCTCATCGAACTGCTCCGTGCGTCCGACGCCGTGGTCTCCGTGCCCCATTCGGACCAGCGCTCCACCACGGTGCTGGAGGCCGTGGCATGTGGATCGCGTCTTCTCCTCAGCGATATTCCGCCCTACCGGGAGCTTGCGGACCTCGGCGTCGAAGCGACCTTGATCCGAGAACCAATTCGAGCCGGGCTCATGTCGGCAATGGTGGCCCTTGAACGCATCCCTGAGGCAGCAGCGAGGAAGAACCGAAACCTGATGAAGGAATACGAGAACCAGAACCGGCAGATGGCGCAAGTCGTCGATCTCTGCACGGCGGGGGCATGATGCGAATCGGACTCGTCAACCATTACGCGGTTCCGCCGACCGCCGCGGGCGGTACCCGCCACTGGGACCTTGCCTCGGAATGGGACCTGGCAGGCCACGAGGTGGTGCTGCTTGCGAGTTCTTTCAATCATTTCGAGCAAACGTCGGAATCCAAGCTGGCTCCGCGAACCCAGATGGGACAGCGGTCGGCGCTGGTAGCCCTCGGGGGCCGGCCCTACGAGGGCAACGGCATTGGCAGGGCTTTGGGGATGCTCGAGTTCGCGTGGCGAGTTCTGCGCTCTCGTGGGTATCTGAGCGGCGTTGATGTCGTGATCGGCTCATCACCGCATCCGTTCGCGGCGGTGGCGGCCGCAATGGTTGCGCGCATTCGCCGCGTTCCGTTTGTCTACGAGGTACGCGACCTGTGGCCCCAGACGCTGGTCGACATGGGGGCCATGCCTCCGGGGTCGTTCATGACACGACTGCTGTACCTGATGGAGCGGCGGACGGTTCGGGTTGCCAGCGGCCTCGTCTACCTGCCCCCCGAGGCCGACAGGTACTTCACGGAGAAGGGGATGGAGCTAGGGCGGGCGCTTCACGCACCGAACTCTGCTCCACCCTTCGAGGGTCCGAAGGGGCAGCCGGCTGCGCGGGTCGGCGAGGTCCTCACCGAGGTCGAAAATTTCCAGCGGAGTGGGGTCCGCGTCTTTTGCTACGCCGGCACGATCGGGCGAGCCAACGGACTGGGCCCCGTTGTGGATGCCTTTCTCGACAGACGAGTTCGTGATCGGGCCGCTCTTGTGGTCTGCGGCGACGGCCCAGAACGAGCGGGTCTTGAGGCTCGACTCCCGCGAGACGGAAATGTCATCTTCGCCGGGCACGTGTCGAAGTCGGACGCCTTCCGCGTCGTCGACGGGTGCGATGTGGCCTTGTTTCATCTTCTCGATGCGCCGGTGTTCAAGTATGGGTTGAGTCCCAACAAGCTCGTGGATTACCTGAGCATCGGCAAGCCCATTCTCTATGCGGGCCCCTCGGTGCCCAACCCCACCACGGGGTCCGGGGCCACGATCGACGCGGTGCCCGGCGTCACGTCGTCGATGGTTGACGCAGTCGATACGTTCATTCAAATGGATGAGGCGCATCTCAGGGTCATGGCCGCCAAGGCACGTAGGCACGCTTCAGAGCACTACAGCACCAGCGCGGTAGCCGAAAGGTATGCCAAGTTCCTCGATGACGTGGTGTCCGGGGCACGGCGTCCAGCGGAGGCGCGACATTCCGACACGAATCGGATCATGCCGGCGAAGAAGGAGGCGGGCTCGCTGTGAAGGTCCTCAGCATCGTGGGAGCTCGACCACAGTTCGTGAAGTTGGCACCCGTTGCCAGCGCCATGGGGAAACGCGACGTCGAGCACGTCATCGTGCACACCGGACAGCACTACGACGACAACATGTCCGACGTCTTCTTTCGTGATCTCGGGATTCCGAGTCCGAACGTCCACCTCGGCGTCGGCTCGGGAAGCCACGGCGTTCAGACAGGCGCGATGCTCGGTGCGCTCGATGGTGTGCTCGAGGAGCATCGCCCCGATTGGGTGCTCGTCTATGGGGACACGAACTCCACGGTTGCCGGAGCGTTGTCTGCAGTGAAGCTGCACCTGCCGCTGGCGCACCTGGAGGCCGGCCTCAGGTCGTTCAACCGCCGAATGCCGGAGGAGCACAACCGCGTGCTAACCGATCACGCGGCGGACCTGTGTCTGGCCCCGACGGAAAGGGCGGCCGCGCACCTGCGTTCGGAAGGACTTGCCGCGCGCACCCTGGTTACCGGAGATGTCATGACCGACGTCTGCCTCGAGACCGCACGATCGGCGGAGACGTTGGCCAACCCGATGGGCGAGCACGGCCTCGAGAAGTACGCCCTGGCCACCCTGCACAGGGCTGAGAACACCGACGAGCCAGAACGTCTGCGGGCTATCGTCGGCGCTCTTGCGGAGCTGCCCTTACCAGTCGTACTGACTGCCCACCCGCGGCTCGTCGTTCGCGCGCAACAGCACGGGGTCGATCTCGGGGCGGGCTCCGTGACAGTGGTCCCCCCTCTGAACTATCTGTCGATGGTCGCAGCGGTGCGGGGAGCCGAGATGGTTATCACGGATTCTGGCGGCCTTCAGAAGGAAGCGTTCCTCCTACGGACGCCATGCACCACCATCCGCACAGAAACAGAGTGGGGCGAGACCATCGAACTCGGTTGGAATCTGTTGTGCCCCGAACCGAGTGGCATCGAACGGAGCGTCACGCGTGCTCGGCCGCAAGACACGGATGCCGCGCCCTACGGTGACGGGCACTCAGCAGACGCCGTGGTGGAGGCGCTCACTACGTGGCAGCTATGAGTCGAGCGGTGCTCAGAGCGGGAGAGCAACCTGCACGAGATCGACGCTCGATCCAGCCTGAGCGGACTCGATACAGGCCTCGGCGACCCTGACAGTCTCAAGCCCCTGACGCATCGTCACGATGTCGGCTCGGCGTCCGAGGACGGCGTCGCGGAACTGCTCGTGTTCGACCTTCAGAGGCTCGGGCTTTGCTATGGCGTAACGGACCATGTCTCCCTCCGACACGCCGCGGAACTGGGCAATGTCGTCACGCAGCACCTCGACCGAGCCGTTCGCGAAAAAGGTGAGGTCAGCTGTCAAGGTGTCGGCCACAAAGGCTCCACGCTCACCGGTGATGGTCGTCACCCGCTCCTTGAGAGGCGACAGCCAGTTCACGAGGTGGTTGGTCACCGTGCTATCTGCCAGCAAGCCGGTGGCGGCCACGAGATCCTCGTGCTCACGGCCACTGCGGAATGCCGTATTGGCACTGATGCGGGCGTAGGGCTGGCGTGTGACCCAAGCCGTGAGGTCGATGTCGTGGGTCGCGAGGTCCTTCACAACTCCGACGTCCGCGATCCGGGCGGGAAAGGGTCCTTGCCTGCGGGTGGTGACCTGGTAGACGCGTCCCAGCTCGCCAGCCTCGATGCGAGCGCGGGCACTCTGGAGTGCCGGGTTGTAGCGCTCGATGTGCCCGACGGCGCCGACCAGCCCTGCCGACTCGAATGCGTCAGCGAGGCGCTTTGCAGAGTCGACATCCGGCGCAAGCGGCTTCTCGATGAGCGCGTGCACACTTGCCGCGGCCAGGGCCAGACCGATCTCCTCGTGGTAGATCGTCGGCACGGCCACGACGCAGTAGTCGACGCCGGCGCGAATGATGTCGTCAACACCGTTCAGCAGCTCACGGTCTCCCGCAACTCCGTGCGGATCGCCCGCGGGGTCGGCCACCGCTGCGAGGTGCACGCCCTCGAGGGAGCCCAGCACCCGGGCATGGTGGCGCCCCATCATGCCCAGCCCGATGAGGCCAGCGCGCAGCACGGCCATCTCAGGCACCCGCCTTCGCGAGACCGTTCACGGCCGTCACGATGCGCTCCAGGTCGTGGTCAGAGAGCGACGGATGCACCGGCAGCGACAGGCACTCGGCGGCAGCACGCTCGGTCTCGGGCAGATCGGCACCGATCTGGAACGGCGTCAGCCGGTGGTTGGGAACGGGATAGAACATGCCCGACCCGATGTTGTGCTCCTCGCGCAGCGCAGCCGCCAGGCCGTCGCGGTCGTGCGGCACCCGCACCGTGTACTGGTGGTAGACGTGCACTGCGCCCTCGGACACTGGGGGAGTGACGACCCCCTCGAGGTTGGCGGTCAGGAAGGCCGCGTTCTCCTGGCGCTGCTTCGTCCAGGCGCCGACCTTCGTCAGCTGGACCCGTCCGATCGCAGCGTGGATGTCGGTCATGCGGTTGTTCAGGCCGACGACCTCGTTGTGGTACTGCTTCTCCATGCCCTGGTTCCTATAGAGACGCATCAGGTGCTCGATGTCCGAGTTGGCGACCGAGACCATGCCGCCTTCGCCCGACGTCATGTTCTTCGTGGGATAGAGGCTGAACATGGCGAAGCTGCCGAAGGCGCCGACCGGCGTGCCGTCGAGTGATGCTCCATGAGCCTGGGCCGCATCCTCGAACACCTGGATGCCGTGCTTGTCGGCGATCGCCATGATCTGGTCCATCTTTGCCGGGTGGCCGTAGAGGTGAACGGGCATCACGCCGACGGTGCGCTCGGTGATCGACGCCTCGATCGCGGCGGGCGAGAGGCAGAAGTCGTCGGCGTCGATGTCGGCGAAGACGGGGGTCGCCCCGGTGAGCGCCACCGAGTTGGCGGTGGCTGCGAAGGTGAACGACGGAACGATGACCTCGTCGCCGGCCTTTACACCCGACGACAGGAGCCCGAGGTGCTGGCCGGACGTGCCCGAGTTGACGGCCACGCACGCACGACCGAGGCCGAAATGCGCTGCGAACTCCTCCTCGAAGGCCTTGACCTCCGGTCCCTGCGCGAGCATTCCGGACCGCATGACCCGGTCGACCGCTTCCCGCTCCTCATCTCCGATGATGGGCTTGGCCGGCGGGATGAAGTCGTTCATTGGTGCTCCCTGTCGAAGAAACGGTGGAATTTCAGGCCCTGCCGACCGTCAACACGGTGGCGTCGGGGAAGGCGTCCGAGGTCAGCAGGTTGCGGCCGTCAACGATGACCCTGGCTGAAGGCAGGTCGGCGGCCGTCAGCTCGCGGTATTCGGCGTGGTCTGCCTGGACAATCGCCACGTCCACCGATGTGCCCAGCTCGTGCGCGGTGAAGCCGAGCTCCGCAAGCTCGGCCCGGTCGTACATGGGGTCGTGCACCGTGACGTCGGCGCCCTCGGCGATGAGCGCTTCGACTGTGGGGAACACCCCCGAGAACGCGGTCTCCTTGACGCCCCCTCGGTAGCTAGCGCCGAGCACCACTACCCTGGCCCCCTCGAGCCCGCCTAGCGCTCCCTTGGCGAGTCCGACCGTGTAGGCAGGCATCGCTGCGTTCGCCTCGCGGGCGGCACGCACGACGGTCGCGTCGGGATCGTTCCACAGGTAGAGGCGGGGATAGACCGGGATGCAGTGACCACCGACGGCAATGCCCGGACGGTGGATGTGGCTGTACGGCTGAGAGTTCGAGGCCTCGATGACCTGGAACACGTCGATACCGGCTTTCGCCGCGAAGGCGCCGAACTGGTTGGCAAGGCCGATGTTGACGTCCCGGTACGTCGTCTCGGCCAGCTTGGCCATCTCCGACGCCTCCGCGGAGCCCAGGTCCCAGACGCCGTTGCCCCGAGCGAGGTCGGGCCGGTCGTCGAACTCGAGCACGGACTCGTAGAAGTCGCGGGCCGCCTTGGCGCCGGCCTCCGAAAGTCCACCGATCAGCTTCGGGTACTTGCGGAGGTCCTCGAAGACGCGCCCGGTCAAGACCCGCTCGGGAGAGAAGACGAGGTGGAAGTCAGCGCCTTCGACGAGACCGGAACCTTCCTCGAGCATGGGCTTCCACCGCGAACGCGTCGTGCCGACAGGCAGCGTGGTCTCGTAAGCAACGAGCGTGCCCGGGCGCAGTCCGGCAGCGATGTCGCGGGTCGCCGAGTCCATCCACCCGAAGTCCGGAATCCCGTCGCCGTCGACGAAGAGCGGCACGACCACGACGACGGCATCGCTGTCGGCGACCGCGGCGCTGGTGTCCGTCGTCGCGGTAAGTCGTCCAGCCGCCACCACCTCGGCGAGCTTCTCCTGAAGGTGGGCCTCACCTGGGAAAGGCTCGCGACCGTCGTTGATCGTCGCCACCGTCGAGGCGTTGACGTCGGCGCCCAGCACGTCGTGGCCGCGAGACGCGAACTGCACTGCCAGTGGAAGGCCGATCTTGCCGAGCCCGACTACCGTGATCTTCACGTTCATCCCCTGCTGTCGTCGGTGGTGGTGCGTTGGGTGTCTTCTGCGAGCACGCCGTTGGTCTCGATGTAGTGATCGCCGGTGTGAGGACAGCGCCACCTGCCGCCTTCGGACACGAGGGGCACGCCGGCCTTGCCCACCCATCGAAGGCGACGCGCTGGCACACCGGCGACGAGCGCGAAGTCAGGCACGTCCTGCGTGACCACCGATCCGGCGGCGACGAGCGCCCAGCGCCCGATGGTGACCGGGGCGACGCAGACAGACCGAGCGCCCACGGAGGCACCCTCCCGGACGGTCACGCCAACCGGCTCCCAGTCGTGCCCTGACTTGAGCGACCCGTCGGGCAGCACGGCGCGCGGATAGTGGTCGTTCGTGAAGACCACCGCAGGGCCTACGAAGACGCCCGCCTCGAGCACCGCCGGCTCGTAGACGAGCGCATAGTTCTGGATCTTGCAGTTGTCGCCCATCGTCACGCCTGACCCGACGTACGCGCCGCGTCCGATGACGCAGTTCTCGCCGAGACGGGCGTTCTCGCGCACTTGCGCCAGGTGCCAGACGGACGAACCGTCCCCGATCTCAGCGGTGTCATCAACATCGGCGCTGGGATGAACAGGCATCAAAACCTCAGAACAGCAGGGAACGGACACGACGATTGTAAAGGCCAGCCGTGATGGGTCCGTCACTGTTCCATGAGGGCTGTAACGGACCTGCGCCAGTCGCCGATCGGAGCAACCCCCGCCGCGCGCAGGGAGTCATGGGCCAAGACACTCCACGCAGGGCGGGGCGCCGGTCGCGGATAGGCCTCGGTCGTTGTCGGACGTATCCGACCGGGGTCGAGCCCGTTCTGTTGGAAGACGGCTCGCGCGAACCCGCACCAGGTTGTCTGGCCGCCTGAGGTGCCGTGATGGATGCCGTAGGGCGCGTCGGCCTCGACGAGGCGCACGATGAGGTCAGCGAGGTCCACAGTCCATGTCGGCTGGCCCACCTGGTCGTCAACGACCGAAACGGTCTCGCGCTCGTCGGCCAGCCGCAGCATCGAGGAGACGAAGTTGGGGCCGCCCGCACCGTAGAGCCAAGCGGTGCGCACCACCCACGACGTGGGGCAGAGCGCCCGGACGGCCCACTCGCCGGCCGCCTTGGTGCGCCCATAGGCGGATCGCGGGGCGACCGGGTGGTCGACGGCATACGGCTCGGCGGCCGTGCCGTCGAAGACGTAGTCGGTCGAGATGTGCACGAGGCGGGCCCCGGCTCGGGAGCAGGCCCGTGCCACGTTGGCAGCTCCCACGGCGTTCACGGCGAAGGCCGCAGCCTCGTCGGTCTCGGCGGCGTCCACCGCGGTGTAGGCCGCCGTGTTGACGACGAGGTCATGACCCTCGGCGGCCGCGAGGCACTCAGCGGGATCGGTGACGTCGAGGTCGGGTCGCCCCAGCGCGGTGACGACCCAGCCGGCGCGGCGAAGCGTCGGCACGAGGTCGTGCGCGAGCATGCCGCTGGCCCCGGTCACGAGTGCGCGCCCGGCGCCGACGTCGCTCATCGGCCAAGGCGCGAGTAGGTGCGCTCGGTCTCGAGCTTGGCGGACGCCCACCAGTCCTCGTTGTCGCGGTACCACTCCACCGTGGCCGCCAGCCCTGCGCGGATGTCGCCGTAGTGCGGCCGCCAGTCGGTCTCGAGACGCAGCTTCGTCGCGTCGATGGCGTACCGCAGGTCGTGGCCCGGTCGGTCGCCGACGTGTTCGAACCAGTCCCCGGGCCGACCGGTCAGCTGCAGCAGCATGGCGACGATCTCGAGATTGTTGTGCTCACCGTCGGCGCCGATGAGGTAGGTCTCGCCGAGTCGGCCCTGCTCGAGGATCGCGATCACGGCGTCGTTGTGGTCGTCGACATGGATCCAGTCGCGCACGTTGAGGCCGGACCCATAGACCTTGGGCCGAACGCCGCCGAGGATGTTGGTGATCTGGCGCGGGATGAACTTCTCGACGTGCTGCCTAGGGCCGTAGTTGTTCGAGCAGTTGCTCACCGTGGCGCGGATGCCGAACGACCGGATCCAGGCGCGCACGAGCAGGTCGGCCCCCGCCTTCGTCGCGGAGTACGGGCTGGACGGGTTGACCGGGGTGGTCTCGGTGAAACGCTCGTGGTCGTCGAGCTTGAGGTCCCCGTAGACCTCGTCGGTGGAGATGTGGTGCAGCCTCTTGCCGTGACGGCGGATCGCTTCGAGCAGCGTGAAGGTGCCGACGACGTTGCTCTCGACGAAGGGCCAGGGGCTGTCAAGGCTGTTGTCGTTGTGCGACTCGGCGGCGAAGTGGACGACGACGTCATGGTCAGCCACGAGCTGGTCGACGAGGGGTGCGTCGGCGACCGAGCCCTCGACGAGCGCCACCGAGCCGTCACCGCCGAGGTCGGAGAGGACGGGGGCCAGGGACTGGCGGTTGGCGGCGTACGTCATCGCGTCGAGTGCCGTGACGCTCCAGTTTGGCCGGGTTGCACGGGCGCGCAGCACGAAGTTCGAGCCGATGAACCCGGCGGCGCCGGTGACGAGCACGCGCATGGTGCGAGGCTAACGAATGGTTCGTTGCTTGGCAGGCGGGCAGCGACACGGCCCTCGCTATGCTGCCGGGCGTGAGGATCTCAGTCATCGGTTGCGGGTATCTCGGAGCGGTGCACGCCGCTTGCATGGCTGACTTCGGCCATGAGGTCGTGGGCGTCGACGTGGACCCCGAGAAGGTGGCCAAGCTCGCGGCCGGGGTTCCGTCGTTCCACGAGCCCGGCTTGGAGCCCCTGCTCCGCAAGGGCGTCGACAGTGGAGACCTGACGTTCACGACGGACAAGGCGGCCATCGCCGAGGCTCGAGTCCACTTCATCGCCGTCGGCACCCCGCAGCGTGGCGGCAGCTATGCAGCCGACCTCAGCTACGTCTGGACGGCCGTCGACGACATCCTCACGCACGCCCGGCCCCAGTCGGATGGGCCGCTCGTGATCGTCGGCAAGTCGACGGTGCCCGTCGGCACCGCGCAGGCCATCGCAGACCGTGTCGCGGAGGCGGGCCTGGACGCCGTCGTCGTGTGGAACCCCGAGTTCCTGCGCGAGGGTTTCGCCGTGCAGGACACCCTCACGCCCGACCGGGTCGTCTACGGCCTGCCGGAGGACGGCGTCGCGAGCGGGGTCGCACGCACCGCACTGGATGAGGTCTACGCCCCCATTCTCGAGGCCGGCATCCCACGACTGCTCGTCAACTACCCGACGGCCGAGCTCGTCAAGGTGGCGGCGAACTCGTTCCTCGCGACGAAGATCTCGTTCATCAACTCGATGGCCGAGCTCTGCGACGCCGCAGGCGCCGACGTGTCACGCCTGGCGGAGGCCATCGGACACGACGACCGGATCGGCCCCAAGTTCCTGCAGGCCGGCATCGGCTTCGGTGGCGGCTGCCTGCCCAAGGACATTCGTGCCTTCATGGCCCGCGCGGGCGAGCTCGGAGTCGACCAGTCGCTCACCTTCCTCCGGGAGGTCGACTCGATCAACATGCGTCGACGCGACCACGCCGTCGAGCTGGCCAGCACCATGGCCGGCGGCCGACTGGTCGGGGTCAAGGTCGCGGTGCTCGGGCTCACCTTCAAGCCCGACAGCGACGACGTGCGGGACTCCCCGGCGCTGGACATCGCCGGGCGACTCTGGGGGCGCGGCGCGAACGTCGTGGCCACCGACCCGGCGGGCGCACACGCGGTGCGCGCGCTGCGACCGGACCTGCAGATCGTCGACTCGGCCGACGAGGCCCTCGACGGAGCGGAGCTCGTCATGCTGCTCACCGCCTGGAAGGAGTACGTCGCGATCGACCCGTCCCACGCCAAGTCGCTCGTGGCCATGCCTCGAGTCATCGACGGTCGCAACGTGCTCGACCCGCAGAGGTGGACTGACGCGGGATGGGACTACCGAGGTATGGGGCGCCGGGCCGGTCAGTCCGTGTGACCGTCTCAGGCCGACCCATCTTCACAAGGATGCTAGAACCGAGAAATTTACGATTTCTTGAAGTTTCTCGACTCCGATCGTGGATTCGCAGGAACGTCACAACTCGGGCACTTAGGATCAAGCGGTACGCCATACCGATGACCAGGGGGAATCGATGCTCGGGGACACCCCTCACCACCGAGGCATCTTGTTCGTGTGCACTGGCAACATCTGCCGGTCGCCCTACGCCGAACGCCGGTTGCGCCAGCTCCTTCCGGCAGGCGGCGTGGAGATCGCCAGCGCAGGCACCGCAGCTGTGGTCGGCTCGGACATCGAGACCGAGACCCGCGACTTCCTGCGCCAGCGCGGCGCGGATGTCACCGGCTTCAGGGCGCGCAGCGTCACCACGGAGATGCTCGGCTCTGCCGAGCTCGTTCTGACGATGACCCGCGCCCATCGGGGACAGGTCTCACGCCTGCACCCCGCCGCCATGCGCCGAGCCTTCGCCCTCGGCGACTTCGCCGACCTCTGTCGTGCCTCGGCCACCTGGCGACCGATCAACCCGGCACAGCCATGGCTGCCACAGGTCGCGGCAGAGGCGGCCGCCGCGCGAGGCACCGTGGCACCCAGGGACCTCGACGTCATCGACGTCGTCGACCCCTACGGTGCATCCACGCGGACGCACACAGACGCCTTCGAGCGCATCGAGGAGTTCCTCGGCACCATCGTGCAGGCGCTCGGCGCCGTCGCGGGCTCGGCTCGCGCGAGCCGCTGAGCCAGCCGACTCGGCGCAGCGCTCAGCCTGGCGGCTCGACCCTGCAGCTGACTCGGCGACTCAGCCGGCGCTGAGCCGGTCGAACTGAGTCGGAGCCGCCTGAGTCAGCGGCTCGGGGGTGCTGGACCGTGCACTGCTCACCGACGGGCGGGGCACGACGAGCGCAGCTTCGTCGTCGGCGGCGATGGGTCGGCGCTGGCGACGAGGACCCTTGTCCTTGGCGCGCTGGCGCTCGCTCTCGGGACGGTAGTCGTACTCGTAGGTGCCGTAGCCGCTGCCCATGTCCTTGACCTTGACACGGTTGAGGATCAGGCCGAGCAAGGAGCCGTTGACCGCCTCGAGCGACTCGAGGGCCCGCCGCACGTGCTCTCGCTGAGCCACGCCGGCACCGACGACCACCAGGGCGCCGTCGACGATCGTGCTCAGGACGGCTGCATCGGTCACGGGCAGCAGCGGGGGAGCGTCGATGAGGACGTAGTCGTAGCGCTCGGAGAGGTCGGCGACGAGCTGCTCCATGTTCGCCGAGCCGAGCAGCTCGCTCGGGTTGGGCGGGATGGGGCCGGCACCCAAGAGGCGAAGACCGGTGCGGCCGAACGGCTGCAGGACATCATCCACGTCGACCCGGCCCACCAGGACGTCGGTGAGGCCGACGGAGCCCTCGAAGCCGAGGTAGTCGAGCAGGCGCGGCCGGCGCAGGTCGCCCTCGATGACGACGACCTTCAGGCCCGTCTCGGCGAGACTGAGCGCCAGGTTGGCCGTGGTCGTGGACTTGCCCTCACCGGGCAACGAGGACGTGACGACGATCGACTTCGGCGGGTTGGCCACGTCGATGAACTGGAGGTTGGTGCGCAGCGACCGGAAGGCCTCGGCGCGCTGAGAGCGCGGGTCGACCTGGACGATGAGGGGATGGGTCGACGCATCCGTGTCGAACGCGATGCCGCCGAGGATGGTGCGGTCGGTGACGGTCTCGAGGTCGCGCTGGGACTTCACCGACTTGTCGAGCACGTCGCGCAGCAGTGCCGCGCCGAAGCCGAGCAGCAGACCGAGGACGAGACCCAGCCCCAGGTTGCGAGTGGGTCTGGGGCTCACCGGCGTCGGGTCTGCAGCAGCCTCCTTGACGAGCGTGACCTTGACGGGGCTCTCCTGCTGCCCCTTGCGCTCGAGCTCCTGGATCGTCTGGGGGAACACGTCGCCCACGACGGCCGCGATGCGCTGGGCGCTGTCGGGTGAGCCACTGGTCACGTTGACGTCGATGATCACCGTGTCGAGCGGGATCGTGGACGTCACCTGGTCGGCCAGCTTGTCAGGAGTCGTGTTGAGGCCCAGCTGCTTGATGACCGGGCCCAGCACCTTGGGCGTCTCCAGCAGCTGCGAGTAGGACTTCACCCGGGCCTGGGTGAACGTGTTGCCCTGGGCGAGCGATGAAGCCGTGTCATCGCCCGAGGTGGACACGAAGAACTGTGTCGTCGCGGCATACGTGCGCGGTGTCAGCGCGGTGTAGGCGGCTGCGAGACCGAGGGTCACGAGCGTGACCGCTGCGATGATCATCCATCGCTTCCGGATCACGTTGAGGTAGTCCTGGAGCTCCACAGTCCCCGTCTTTCATCGTCGATCGGGCCGCCGGTTGAGCATGAACTTCGGACATTTCGACACGGCCCCTCCCGCGCATCCTATGCCGAGGCACCCAGTTGCGCTGCATTCGTCCAGCCTGTCCGTAGAGTGTCGACCGTGATTCGCTGGCTGTCGGACAACTCCGCAGGGCGACTGGCCCTGGCGGGCCTGCTCGCCCTGCTCGTCGTCGACGCCTTCCTCGTGGCGTTCGCCTTCCGACCGGACACGGCCGGAGCCGCCCCTCCCACGAGCGCAGCAGCCACCTCGATCGGCACGGAGCTGCCCACGGCCGAGCCGACCAGGCGGTCAACCGCCGAACCCGTGAGCGAGGTCGTCGTGGCGGCCAGCGCGACCCGGGCGTGGCGTGCCACGCTCGGGACCTGCACAGACGGCGGTGCCTCGATCCAGATGACCACGGACGGCGGCAAGACGTGGGTGTCCCGCAAGGCACCCACCGGCGCCCTGGGCCGTGTGCAGCCCGTCGGAGAAGAAGGCCGCGGCTTCGTCGTCGCTGCTCGCACCGGCTGCGCCGTGGGGGAGTACCCGACGGATGACGACGGCGTGACCTGGCGAGGCCCCAGGGCTGTCGACGGCGGCTGGTCGCGCGCGCCCGCCGGCGCCTCGCCCCAGACGGTCATCACGCCGCAGCAGGCGGCCTCGCGTCCCTGCGGCAACGCGACCGTGGTCGACCTCGCCCGGGCGAGCGCGTCGAGCGCCTTCGCGCTGTGTGCCGGAGGCCAGGTGATGCGCTCGACCGACGGCGGCGCGCGCTGGAGCCAGGCGGCGGCGGTCGACGGTGCCCTGGCGCTCAGCGTCCGATCCGAGAAGGGCGGCGCGACCGCCTACGTGGCCCGCCTCACCGCACAGTGCAGCGGCGTCGAGCTCGCGCGCCTCGCGGGCCGCACCGCGTCGAAGGTCGCCTGCGTCGAGACCGATGCCGACGTCACCGGTGGGCGCGTCTCGGTCAGCGTCGTCGAGTCGGCGGGCTGGCTCACGGTGGCCGGGTCCACCTGGCGTGCCGATGCGGGCCTCTCCACCTGGCGCGCGACGGCCTGAGCGGTCTCGCCCGTGTCCACGCAGGCCGCCTACGCTGGCGCAGCATGAAGGGCATCGTCCTCGCTGGGGGCACAGGTAGCCGGCTGCACCCGATCACGCTCGGCATCAGCAAGCAGCTCATGCCCGTCTACGACAAGCCGATGGTGTACTACCCGCTGTCGACCCTGATGATGGCGGGCGTCCGCGAGGTCCTCGTCATCACCACCGCAGAGGACGCCGACCAGTTCCGCCGACTGCTCCGTGACGGCTCGCAGTGGGGCATGACGATCACGTATGCCGTCCAGCCGAGTCCCGACGGACTCGCCCAGGCGTTCATCCTCGGCGCCGACTTCATCGGCTCCGACAGGGTCGCGCTCGTGCTCGGCGACAACATCTTCTTCGGTCCCGGCCTCGGCACACGCCTCGCCGACCACAACGACGTCGTGGGCGGGCACATCTTCGCCTACCGCGTCGCCGACCCCACGGCATACGGCGTGGTGGAGTTCGACCGCGACGGCCACGCCGTCTCCATCGAGGAGAAGCCGGAGCGCCCGAAGTCGAGCTACGCCGTGCCGGGCCTCTACTTCTACGACAACGACGTCGTCGGCATCGCCCGAGGCCTGACGCCGAGCAAGCGCGGCGAGCTCGAGATCACCGCGGTCAACGAGGAGTACCTGCGCCGCGGCACGCTCAACGTCAGCGTGCTGCCGCGGGGGACGGCGTGGTTCGACACCGGCACCTTCGAGGGCCTCATCGAGGCGAGCCAGTTCGTCAACGTCGTCGAGGCGCGACAGGGGCAGAAGATCGGCTGCGTCGAGGAGGTGGCCTGGCGCAACGGCTGGCTCGACGACGAGGCCCTGGGACGCCATGCCGAGGCGCTCGCCAAGAGCGGCTACGGTCTCTATCTGCACGGCCTGCTGGCCGAGCGCCGGGACGAGACGTGAGACCGAGGACCGACACCTGATGGACATCCGACCGCTGCGCATCGCCGGGGCCTTCGTGGTGACGCCGCGCCAGTTCCCCGACGACCGGGGTGTCTTCCTCGAGTCGTTCCGCGGCGACCGGCTGGCCGAGGTCGTCGGCCACCCGATCGGGGTGCTCCAGACGAACGTCTCGGTGTCGTCGCGCGGCACCGTGCGCGGCATCCACTTCGCCGACGTGCCGGTCGGTCAGGCGAAGTACGTCACGGCCCTCACGGGCAGCCTCGTCGACTACGTCGTCGACCTGCGCGTCGGCTCGCCGACCTTCGGCCGGTGGGACTCGGTGGTGCTCGACGCCGTCGATCGCCGCGCCGTCTACCTCGCGGAGGGACTCGGCCACGCGTTCTGCGCGCTCGAGGACGGCACGACCGCCCACTACCTCTGCTCGACGCCCTACAACCCCGGCGCCGAGCACGGCGTCAACCCGCTCGACCCCGACATCGGGCTGCGCCTCCCCGACGGTGTCGAGCCGCTGCTCTCGCCGAAGGACACCGCCGCCCCCTCGCTCGCGGAGGCCGCCGAGGCGGGGCTGCTGCCCACGCTCGAGGCCTGCGAGGCGTTCGCCGCCGAACTCGCCCGGCTCGCCCGGAGCGGCAAGTGAGCCAGCAGGCAGACCGACCCTCCCGCCACGTCGGGACGGTTCTGGTCATCTGCACCGGCAACGTGTGCCGCTCGCCCTACATCGAACGCCGCCTGCGCCAGCTCCTCGCCGGCACCGACGCCGTGGTCGAGAGCGCCGGCACCCGCGCCCTCGTGGGGTCCGACATCGAGCCCGGGTCGAGCGCGGCACTCTCGGCCGTCGGCGCCGACGTCGCCGGCTTCGCCTCGCGGCAGCTGGCGCGGGCGATGCTCGACGATGCCGACATCGTCGTCACCGCGACCCAGCAGCACCGCGGTGACGCCGTCGCGCTGCACCCCCGCGCGCTGCGCAAGACGTTCACGATCGGCGAGCTCGCCGACCTCGTGCGTGGCGCCGACCTCGCTGCCGCGGCAGGTGAGGCACCGGCGGACGTTCCCTGGGCCGCGGTCGTCGCCGACGTCGCCCGGGGCCGTCGGGGCCTCCACCGCGCCCGCCCCGCGGATGAATCGGACATCTACGACCCATACGGGCGCGGGTCTGCGGCATATGCCCGGATGTCGCACGAAATCGAGTCGCTGGTCGGCGTGGTCGCCGAGGCGCTGCGCCCGCCCGCGATCTGACGCGAACCTCGGAGAGCCCCTTCCCACAAGGCGATTCGCCCCTAGCATGTCCCCCGGGGGAGGGGATGACCTGCCAGGAGGGGAGCTCGAGCGATGCACAGACCGGTGGCCACGGCCGGCCTCGTGGCCTTTCTCGTTGTCGACGTCGCGCTCGTCGCCATGGCGCTGCGGTCCGGCCGTGACGCGCCGGCGACGTCGCAGGTCGCCGCGTCGCTGACGACACTGACGACGCCGACGACGCTGACGACGTCGCCGGACACATCCGCACCGAGCCCGTCCGTCACGACCAGCACGGCCACGACAACAACCCCCTCCAGCACGGCAGTCGTGACGCAAGGAGGAGGCACGCCCGGGGGAGTGCCCGTGGCACGTCTCGTGTCGGCCCTCGACGCGTCGACGGCATGGCGCGCGTCGGCGGGCTCGTGCGTCGCCGGCGGATCCCGCGTCGAGGTCACCACCGACGGTGGCGCGACCTGGACCCGCCTGCCCTCGCCGGCTCGCGCCGTCGCCCGCGTGCAGCTGCTCAGCGAGAGGGGCGCCTTCGTCATCGGTGCGGGCGCCGAGTGCGAGCCCCGGCAGTACGCGACGCGTGACGCCGGCCAGAGCTGGCAGCCACCAACCCCGGTGAGCGGCGGCTGGGCGCGCCGGCTCGACGAGCCGACCCGCGTGCTGAGCCCGAAGGACCCCAAGGCGGCCCCCTGCGGCACAGCCACGGTCGTCGACCTCTCCCGCACCTCGGCCACCCAGGCCGAGGCGCTCTGCGGCGGCGGCTCGGTGGTCGTCACGAACGACGGCGGCCACACCTGGACCGACGCCGGCAGCGCCCCGGGGGCGGTCGCGCTCGGCACCCGACTCGTCGGCGGCGGCACCTTGGGCACGTATGCCGTCCGCGTCGTCGCGGCGTGTCAGGGCCTGCAGGTCGCGCGGGTCACGGCCGACCAGGGTCTCGACCCGGTCGCCTGCGTGGGCGCCGACGCGGTGGCGCCGGGCCAGGTCGGGCTGTCGGTGACGCCCACGGCCGCCTGGATCGTCGCGGGCGAGCAGACGTGGGTGGCCTCGGGCGACCTCACGGCGTGGCGCCTCGCGTGAGGCGTGCGCCCGGCCGCCCGCGTGCGGGACGGCGCCCCTAGTCCGTGTAGGAGCTGAGGGCGTCGTCGCGGATGGCCTTGCCGAGCTCGTCCATCTTCGCCTCGTCGACGATGTCGATCGACGCGCCCTGTGGGCTCGTGCCGAAGCCGGTGAAGGGGGCGGTGATGAACCGGATGTCGCTGCCGCGCAGGCCCCGCATCGCGAAGGCCTCGGAGCGCATGGTGCCGACGTCGAGCTTCTGGTCGACGGTGAGGTTGCTCGTGGCGGCCTCGGTGAAGTCCTTGAGGCGGATCGGGTTGGTGATCACGTCCTTGCTCAGCGTCTTGAGCATGAGCGCCTTGATGAAGGCGAGCTGACGCTGACCGCGCGAGATGTCGCCCTCGCTCAGCTGGTGGCGCTGGCGCACGAAGACGAGAGCCGTCTCGCCGTCCATGTGCATGACGCCCTTCGGGAACACCTTGCCGTCGCCCTCGGAGGCCTCCGCGACGTTGACGTCGACGCCGCCGACGGCGTCGGTCATCGACTTGAAGCCCTCGAAGCCGAGCATCGCCACGTGGTCGATGCGGATGCCGAGCAGGTTCTGCATGGTGGTCACGAGCAGCGGTGACCCGCCGAACGCGTACGCGGCGTTGAGCTTGTTCTTGCCCCTGCCGGGGATCGAGACGTAGAGGTCGCGTGGGAAGTGGATGAGCGTGACCTCGGAGTGGTCGTCGGGGACGTGGACGAGCACCATGACGTCGGAGCGGGCGCCCACGCGGTCGGGCCCGGCGTCGTTGCCGATGATGAGGTAGTTGGTGCCGTTGCCCACGGGCTGCGCGACCACGTCGCCGTTCTTGTCGGTGGGCAGGGCACCGCTGCCGTCGGCGGCGTCGGGGAGCAGCAGCTCCTGCTTCACGTTGTTCGTGACGATGTGGTTGAGCCAGGCGAGGTAGCCGCCGACGGCGAGCACCGGGACCACCAGGAGCACGAGCGCGACGACCAGCACCCTGCGGTTGCGCCGCTTCTCGCGGCGGTTGGGCCGGCCGTCGTCACCGCTCCCGCCGTCCCAGCCGTCGTCACCGCCCCCGCCGTCGGAGCCGTCACCGGCACCGACCTGGTCTCGTTCGAACAGGTCGGTGTCTTGTGCGCGGGTGCCCTCCACGTGCGCCAGTGTAGGTGTCGGGGCTCGGTCCGACCGACCCTTACACTGTCGGCCGTGCCTGGAGGACGAAGACGACGTATCGGCTCGGACGTCCCCCTCGTCATCGGCGCGGCACTGCTCTTCGTCGGCTGGGTGTGGCTCCTCATGAGGGCGACCGAGCCCCTCGTCACCGTCTTCGCGTTCGCCTCCGACGGCCGGCCGAAGCTGTATGCCGGCATCATCGCCGCGCTCGCCGGCCTGCCCGGGCTGCTGCTGACCCTGCCTCGCGCCCTCACTCCGCCGGCCCCCATGGTCGTGCCGTCGGCCCGCAGCCGCAGCCAGATCTCCGCGCGCCGGACCTCCTTCCTGCGCACGGACGCCCTGGGTGTGGCGACGTTCCTGCTCGCCCAGGTGCCGCTGCCGGCGCCCTGGGGACCGGTCGGCAAGGCCGCGACGATCGCCAACATCACGAAGTCGCCCGAGATCGTCGAGCTCAGCGCCCGGTTCGCCAACTACTCGCTCGGCATCTTCGCCGTGGGCGTCGTCGCAGCGGTCATCGCGAAGGTGTACTCCCACGCGGCCGCCCTGCGGGTGCTCGCGATCATCCTCGCGGTGGGCGCGCCGGTTGTGGCGTGGGTGCTCGTCGTCAACGCGATCCGCTAGCCGGGGTGCCCGGGCCCGCGCGGACGACCGTGCGCATGCTGCCCCGGACGAGGAACGGCTTCTCGATGTAGTGGTAGAAGACGGCGGCCACGACCACCGTCGCGGTGCCCGCGACCCCGAGGGCGACGAGCGTCGTCAGGCCCACGCCCCACTCGTCGACCCGGGCGATGCCCGCCGTCAGCAGCAGCACCGGCTGGTGCAGCAGGTAGAAGCTGTAGGAGATGACGCCGAGCGCCGTGAGCCAGCGCAGCGGGCCCGCCTCGAACACCCGGGCGGGCACGCGGGCCAGCAGCACGAGCAGACACACCGCGACGACCCCGAAACCCAGCGCGCTGACCGGACCCCACCCGGCGGCATACCCGGTGAGGCCCAGGACGAGCCCCACGGGGAGTGCCGCCCCGGCGCGGACGGTGTGGGCGGCACGAGGCGACCGCACGAGCGTGGCGGCCCACAGGCCGAGGGCGAACTGGAACCAGCGCGCCGGGAAGAGCTTGTCGGTGGACGGGACCAGCCCGGCGGGATGGGCCTGCCCGGCCCACCACAGCCCGAACACCGCCCACCCGAGAGCCACGCCGAGAGTCGTGACCATGACGCCGCGCAGGCCGTGTCGGCGGTGGACGAGCAGCAGCAACGGGAAGCCCAGGTAGAGAGTGGCCTCGAGCGAGATCGACCAGAGGGAGCCGTTCACCGCGCCCAGCGTGTCGCCGAAGAACGGGAAGGTCAGCGTCAGGTGCGTCAACCCGTCGAACGCGGTGAGGTCACGGCCCACCAGCCGCTCCCGCAGGGCCGGCACGAGCTCGAGGCCCATGACGAGCAGGACGGCGGCGTAGTAGGCCGGCAGCAGCCGGTAGGCGCGGCGGCGGAAGAAGCGACGCGGGTCGAGGTCCCGCACCCTTCCGTCACGGATCAGGGGCAGCGTGAGGCAGAAGCCCGAGAGCACGACGAAGATGTCGACGCCTGCGCCACCGAAGCCCATGACGCGCACCAGCACCCCGTCGCCCGAGAGCTTGGGGGGTCGCACGTTCCCGAGCCAGTAGCCGTGGACGTGCAGCAGGAAGACCCACAGGGCGGCGAATCCGCGCAGCGTGTCGACGTACGCGAGTCGGCGCGTGGCGACGGCACCGGCCGGCGCGGCCGTGACCGACGGCGCCGGAGTCGGCGCACTCCTCCCCTCCATGGTCCCCCTTCACCGCGAGGGTGGACCACGCCCCCGTGTCCACGCCCCCGCGCGTCATCGTATGAGGCGGTCGACCTCCTCGTGGATGCGTTCGTGAAAACGTCGCTCGGAGAAGTGGGCCGCGTGCGCGCGGATGGCGTCGCCGTCCCAGCGTCGCGCGCGGTCGGCGACGACGGCCGCCCGCAGCGCCTCGACCGTCGGCTCCTCGAAGAAGGTCCCGTTGACGCGCTCGTCGATCGTGTCGAGGTAGCCCCCGCCGTGCAGCGCGAGCGTCGGAACCCCGAAGGCCGCCGCCTCGAGCGGTGTGAGGCCGAAGTCCTCGAGGCTCGGGGCGAGGAGCGTGCGCGCGTGGGCGTAGGTCCATCGCAGCTCGGCGTCGGTCAGGTCGCTGAGGACCCGCACGTTCTCGGGCGCGGTCGCCCGCAGCTGCTCGGCCAGCGGGCCCGAGCCGACCACCACGAGACGCTCGCGCAGCCCCCGCACCGCCTCGACCGCCACGCCGACGTTCTTGTACGGCAGCAGGCGCGACACGACGAGCAGGTAGCCGTCGGCCCAGTCGGCGAGCCGGTCAACCGGTGCCTGCGGGGCGTCGGCGTCGATGCCGTAGGGCGGCGGCACGACCTCCGCGTCGATCCCGTATGCCGCCGTGATGCGTTCGCCGACCACGGTCGAGTTCGCGAGGTAGCGGTCAGCCGACGCGGCGGCACGCCGGTCCCAGCGGCGCAGCCAGCCGCTGAGCAGGGTGAGGCCCTGGCCTTGCAGCGACCGGTGCGCGGGACCGCCGAGGTAGGCCTCGGCCTGGTACAGCCACCGCGCCGGCGCGTGGCAGTAGACGAGCTTTCGGCCCGTCGTCGGCACGCCGTGCGCCCAGCCGGAGCTCGACGCGACGACGACGTCGGCGTCGACGGGAAGGCGCGAGACGGCATACGGCAGCAGGGGGAGCGCGACGCGGTGCTTGCGGCGCAGCGGGGCCAGCCGGTCGATGGGGGAGACGATGACGTGGGCATCGCGGAACTCGGGGTAGGTGCCCTCGGGGTCGTAGAGCGTCGTGTGGATCGGCGCCTCGGGGAACGCCCGGTGCAGCGCGAGGACGACCCGCTCGGCGCCGCCGCGCTGGGTGAGGTAGTCGTGCGCGATCGCGACGCGCGGTCGATCGGCCATGGTCTCCGTTCCGGTGCGGACGGACGCTAGATTCGGGCAGGTGCCGAGCCTCAGTCTGAGTCACCGTGGCGGTGCGCTGGCGGTGAACGGCAGATTCCTGTCGCAGGCCACGACCGGCACGCAGCGCTACGCCCTCGAGCTCACGACGCGCCTCGCCGCGCGGCACGGCGACCGCGTGGTCGTGCACGTGCCCAAGGGAACCCGCGTTCCCGGGCCGATCGCGGCCGTCGCCCGGGTGCGCGAGTCGCGGGCTAGCGGGCAGGTCTTCGAGCAGCTGGTGCTGCCCTGGCTCGCGCGCCGCGACCTGCTCCTCAGCCTCGGTGGGCCGGCCCCGGTGCTGGCGCGTCGCCAGGTCGCCACGCTCCACGACGTCTCCGTCTTCCGCCACCCCGAGACCTACAGCCGCGGCTTCCGCACGTGGTACCGCGCGATGTACCGCGTGCTGGCCCGACGAGCGATGCGGGTGCTCACGGTGTCCGGGTTCAGTGCCGGCGAGCTGCAGGCGGTGCTCGGGCTCGACCGCGGCCGGGTCTGCGTGGTGCCCGACGGCAGCGACCACGTCGACCGGTTCACGCCGACGCGGCCCGACCTCGGTGGCGTCGAGGCACACCTCGACGACGGGGCCCCGTGGGTGCTCTGCGTCGGCACCTTCGCCCGGCACAAGAACCTCGTGTCCGCACTCGACGCCCTCGAGACGGCGGGGATCCGTTCGGTGGTGGTGGGTGCGACGGGCGGCAACCGCGTCTTCGCCGACGTGGGCGCGGGCCGGTGGTCCTGCGCGACCTTCGCCGGTCGCCTCTCCGACGACGAGCTGGCGTGGCTCTACGGCAGCGCCACGGCGCTCGTTTTCCCTTCTCTCTACGAGGGTTTCGGCATCCCGGTCGTCGAAGCGCAGCGGCTGGGCTGCCCCGTGGTCGCGTTGCGCGCCGGGCCGATGGCAGAGGTGGCGGGCGACGGCGCCGTGCTGTGTGACCCGGGCGAGCCCGAGCAGGTCGTCGAGGCCGTGCGCGAGATCGCGGCGAACCCTTCTCGTCGCTCGGCGCTCGTCGAGGCGGGGCGGCGCAACGCGGCGCGCTACACGTGGGACGCCTCGGCCGACCTGCTCGACACGGCGCTGGCCGAGGCCGGCTGGCCCCCGCTCACCACCACCTGATCGCGGGACGAACGGGAATCTCCGGTCCCGCCCCGCGTGGGCGGTCCGGTTGCGATACTCGGCCCATGCCTGAGGCCCCGTCCCTGTCGGTCGACGTCGTCGTCGCGACCTTCAACCGCCCGGACAACGTGCGAACCTGCCTGGAGCACCTCGCTCGCCAGACGCGCACGCCTCACGAGATCGTGGTCGTGGACTCCTCGCCGCACCGCCTGACGGCCGACGTCGTCGCCGGCTTCCCCGGAGTGCGCTACATCCGCAACGACGCCGGCCCCGGCACCCTCGCGACCTCACGCGCCATCGGCGTCGCCGAGACGGGCTCGGACGTGGTCGCCTTCATCGACGACGACGCGTACGCCGAGCCCGACTGGCTCGAGAACATCCTCGCCCGCTACGCCGACCCGTCGGTCGGGGCCGTCGGCGGCCGCGCGAGCAACGGTCGCCCGGGCGAGGAGCACGAGGGTCACGACGCCGTCGGGCGGCTGCTGCCCGACGGGACGCTGACCGGGAACTTCGCGGCGGACACCGGCCGTGACCTCGACGTCGACCACGTGCTCGGGGCCAACATGTCGGTGCGGCGCTCGGCCCTCGAGGAGATCGGCGGCATCGTCGACCTCTTCCCCGGCACGTGCCTGCGCGAGGAGAGCGACATCATGCTCCGGCTCGGCCGGGCCGGGCATCGCATCGTCTACACGCCGGCGGCCCTCGTCGAGCACGTGGCGGCGCCCTACACGAAGGGCCGCCGCTTCGACGTTCGCTACACCTTCTACGGGCACCGCAACCACGTCGTGCTGCTGTCGCACGCGTTCGGGATGGGCGCCCCGATCCTGCGCCGCTTCTACGGGGTCGCCCTGCGCGAGGTCGGCGCGAACGTCGCGGACGGTGCCAGAGCCGTCGTCACGGGCGACCGCAGCCCCCGCCAGCGCGTGCGGGCCGCCGGCGGCAGGGCGCTGCACGCCTCGGCCGCGCTCGGCGGGCTCGCCGTCGGCACCACGGCGGCCGTCCGCACCCGCCTGGGCGACCGGCGCACCGCCCGAGCATGACGCGGACCTGACCGTGCCCGCGGCCTACGTCGTCCTCAGCCACACGGAGCCCGAGCAGGTCACGCGGCTCGTCGAGGCCGTCCTCGCTTCGAGCCCGGCGGCCTCCGTCCTCGTCACCCACGACGCGCGGCGCCACCCCGCACCGGTGATCGGGGACGAACGCGTACGCGTGGTCTCGCACGGTCGCCCCACCGACTGGGGGTCCTGGGAGCTGGTCGAGGTGACCCTCGAGGCGATGCGCGCCGCACGCGACGCCGTCGACCCCGACCTCGTCGTGCTCGTCTCGGGCCAGTGCTACCCCGTGCGGCCGCTCGCGGCCTGGGAGGACGAGCTTCGTGCCGCCGGCGGCTGGCAGGGAACCGCGCGACCGCTCGACTACACGCCCGCGTGGGGCGCCCGGTACGGCAGGGGCGACGACGAGCTGACCCGCTACACGTACGCCTGGTTCCGGACGAGGCCGCTGGACGGGCCGGTGCGTCGGGACACGTCGTTGGGCCGGGTCGCTCGAGCCCTGGCCCACCGGGTCGAACCGGTAGCGGCGCTGCGCCTCGTCGACCGCGGCCGGGGCGTGCACGTGGGTGTCAGACGCCGTATGCCGGCGCCGGCCGCCCGCATCCACCTCGGGTCGCAGTGGCTGGCGGTCGACCGGCAGCGTCTCGAGCTCGTCCTGCAGGGCCTGGCGCCCGGGGCCGCGCTGCGGTCGGTCTACGAGAGGTCGGTGATCGCCGACGAGTCGGCGCTGCAGACGGTGCTCGCGAACGCCGCGCCGCCGGCCGTCGCCCGCCCGGTGTCGTACTCCGTCTGGCTGCCCGAGGCGGACACGACGAGGACCTTCACGCTCGACGACCTCGCGGAGATCAGGGCTTCCGGGTCGCCGTTCTGCCGCAAGGTCCACTCGGAGCGCAGCGCGACGTTGATGGACGCGCTCGACCGGGGGAACGGGGTCCGGCGTGACGACGGGTGAGCAGCCCACGGGGGCGATGAGCCGCGCGGGCCTGCAGGAGAGCGCGGTGCGCGGGGCCGTCTGGACCGTCATGCACACGTTCATCGCCATCCCGGTGGCCTTCGTCGTCAACCTCCTCATGGCGCGGGTCCTCGGAGCCGCCGACTACGGCCGGTTGGCGTTCCTCACCGCTCTGATGGAGGTGGTGGCCCGCATCCTGACGGCCGGGTTCGGTTCTGCCGTGGTGCAGTTCGGGGCGAAGGCGCATGCCGCCGGGCGCACGGACGCCGTGGCTCGGCTGCTGTCGCAGTCGCAGGGTTTCCGGCTGGTCGTCGTGATGCCCGTGCTCTCGCTCGTCGTGCTGCTCTTCGCCGACGTGCCGGTCGGTGCGCTCGTCGTCGCGGTCGTGTTCGGCATCGTCTTCCCGGCCGCCCTCGACGGGGCCGTCGCGTGCCTCGCCATCGAGAACAAGACGGCCGACGGCGCCAAGATCGCGCTCGTGACCTCACTGGCGACGCAGGCTGCCGTGGTCGTCGTCGTGCTCGCCGCCCGCACCCCCGACGCCGTGTGGACCACGCGCCTGGTCGTCACCGGCATCGCGGTGGCGCTCTGCCTCCTCCCCATCTCGGCCGCCTACCGGAAGGCGGTGCTGCGCCCCGCGCTGCCGACGGGGATGCCGACCGGTTTCTGGCGCTACGCCCTCCCCGTGGGCCTCGCCGGGGTCATCGGCGGGCTCGTCATGTCGCGCAGCGAGATCTTCCTCATGAGCTGGCTCGCGACCCCCGCCGCGGTCGGGGTCTTCGCCCTCGCGTTCGGGCTCGCGGGCCACGTCTTCGCTCCCGCCCAGGCCTTCGTGGGACCCCTCGTGCCGGCCATCTCCGGGCTGCTCGAGGTCGACGCGTCAGCAGTCCGCCCGGCCTTCCGCCGGGTGCTGCGGGCCGGCGCCACGGTCGTCGGTCTCGTCGAGGCCGTCGCCGTCGTGCCGCTCGCGGTCCTCGTGCCGGTGCTCTACGGCCCCGAGTTCACCGAGGCGGGCCCGGTCGTCGTCGCGCTCGGCGTCGCGGCGGGGTTCGTCACCGTCGGGGGCCCGGTGGTGGCCTTCGTGTCGGCCCGGCTGTCCGCCGGCGAGATGCTCAGGGCGACGTCCGTGGCCCTGGTGGTCGACGTCGTGCTGGCCGTGGGCCTGATCCCGGCCCTGGGCATCTGGGGCGCCGTCATCGCCAACATCGGCGGGTCCATGACCAACCTGCTCATCCTGGCCCGCTCCGAGCTGCGCGGCCTCGGCGTCACCGTGGGCCTGGCCGTCCGCGACGCCCTGCCGTGCCTCACCGGCGCAGGGATCGCCGGGCTCCTCCTGCTCGCGACCGACGTCACGCCCGGCAACCCGTGGCTGCGGGCGGTCGCCGCCGCCCTCCTCGGAGGTACGGCCTACGTCGCGCTGCTGCGGCTCACGAGATCCGGCCTGACGGTCCCCGACGCCGACGCCGTCGTCAGGGGCGTCCCGCGGCCTGCTCGGCGGGTCGTGCCACGGCTGCTCCGCCTGCTCACCGCGAGGCCGGTCGACCGGCACTTCGCTTGACCGTCGAGTTCTCGTAGACGGAGGCGTACGCCGCCGCGACGGCCTCCCACGTGTAACGCCGCGCTGACTCCCGACCCGCAGCACCGAGCGCGGCCCGGCGGCTCGGGTCGCGGAGCAGGTCCTCGACAGCCAGCCCGAGGGCGGCGGTGTTGACCGGGTCGACGAGGACGCCGTCCACCCCGTCGGTGACGAAGGACGAGGGTCCCCCCAAAGTCGTTGCCACCAAAGCCGTTCCGGCGCGCCACGCTTCCAGCGCCACGATGCCGAAGGCCTCCTTGCGGCTCGGCACGACGACGACGTCGGCACGTGTCATCCACGCGTGGACGCCGCCCTCGTCGAGCGCCCCGACGAGCCTCAGCCGTCCACCGAGCCCCAGCTCCTCGCCGAGCGCCTGCAGGGCCGCGCGCTGGGAGCCGACACCGCCGATCACGAGCGTCGGCGAGAGGTCGCCGTCGAGGCCTGCGACCGCCTCGACGAGCAGGTCGAAGCCCTTGGCCGACTCGAGGCGACCGACGCCGAGGACCACGGGCCCGTCGGGCAGGCCGGCGTCAAGCGTCGTCCCTGCGGGAGGCGTCCCCGGGGCCGGTCCGACGCCGTTCGGGACGACCACCCCGTCCTGCAAGCCGAAGCGCTCGCGCAGGTCGTCGAGCACCTGCTCCGAGCAGCCGGTGGTCGCGGCGGCCGACGCGATGGCGCGGCGCAGCGCCTCCCGGAGGAGGGCGGAGGTGCCGAACACGTCGTGGTCGTCCGCGAAGGTCTCGCCGTGGGTCGAGAGCACGAGAGGGGTGCCGGTGCGACTCGCCAGCGCGGCGGCATACGGCCCGTTCGGCCCGAAGCACTGGACGTGGAGGACCTCGGGTCGGAAGCTGCGGAAGGCCGCCCGCCACGTGCGCCACGCCCGAGGGGCGGCGACGGCGAAGCTGCCGAGGGCGCGGGCCGACCGGGCAGGCATCGGGGTCGGCAGGTGACGGACGACGATGCCGTCGAGCTCGGTGACGCCGAGGTGCTCGCCGCGGTCGACGGCCCAGACCTCGACGTCGGTGCCCCGGGCCCGCAGCTCGCGCGCGACGTGGCGCACGTGGGACTCCACCCCGCCGAGGTGCGGGTGGTACGACGACGTGACGAGCGCGACGCGACGACCCACCGCGACTCCTCCCGTCACTGCGCGTGGTCCGACGGCACGCGTGCGGTCTCAATCTACGATGCGAGGGCAGCCCCGTCCCGAACTCCGACAGGCAGGACCACACGTGCCCCGGCTCTCGATCGCGACGTCGGCCACCGCAGTGCCCATGGGCGCGCAGGCGTACGAGCGCCACGTCAGCTCCAGGGCGCCGGCGGCGCTCGCGCGCCTGTCCGCGGGTGACGAGCCGTGGGAGGTCCGGAGCGTCGTCGTGCGCTCTGTGCGGTCGTCGCTGGGCGGCAACCGTCGCCTGCCGATGGGCTGGCTCGCCGCGGCGTCACCGGGGGCGCGAGCGGCTGCGGGACGACTGGCGTACGCCGGGGCAGGGCTCGTGCACCGCATGAGCCTCGAGCTGCCGCCGGCACCCCACGAGGTGGTCACGCTCCACGACGTCGTGTCCTGGCGCTACGCCGACGAGTCCGCGCCGGTGCGGGCCGCTGCGGAGGAGCTGCGTCGCGCCGCGGCCGTGGTCTGCGTGTCGGCGTTCACCGCGTCCGAGGCCGTCGACCTGCTGGGGCTCGACGACCCCGTGGTCGTGCCGAACGGGGTCGAGGAGCGCTACTTCGGCGCCGCGCCGCTCGCTGCCGACGCACTGGCCCGGTTCGGCGTGACGGGGCCGTACGTCCTCGCCGCCGGCGGCGCCTCGGAGCGCAAGAACCTCGAGGCCCTGGCCGAGGCGTGGCCGCGGGTGCGCGCCGCCCGTCCCGACGTGACCCTCGTGCTGGCCGGCCCCCCGCACCCTCGTCGCACCGAGCTCTTCGCCCCACTGCCGGGGGTCCGCCTCGTCGGCCGGGTCCCCGACGAGGCGATGCCGGGGCTGTATGCCGCCGCCTCGGTCGTCGTCGTCCCCTCCCTCGTCGAGGGGTTCGGACTGCCTGCCCTGGAAGGGATGGCCACGGGAGTGCCGGTCGTGGCGTCCGACCGGTCCTCCCTGCCCGAGGTCGTCGGCGACGGAGGGCTGCTCGTCGCCCCGACGGGCGCGGGCCTCGCGGAGGGCGTGCTGGACATGCTCTCCGGGGGAGCGGAGGTCGAGAGGATGGCGCATCGCGGGCTCGAGCGGGCAAGGCGCTTCACCTGGGAGGCCAGCGCCGAGGGGCACGCCCGCGTGTGGCGCTCGGTGTCCGCCTGACGTCAGGACGAGCGCACCTGCGCGGGCCCCGTGCGGGTGGGCTCGCCGGAGGCACGAGCGAGGTTCGGGCTGTCGCCGCCGAGCGCGGCGAAGGACGCCGCCGCGACCCCGACCACGACCAGCGCACTGGCGAGCACGTCGCGCGGCTGGTGGGCGTACCACGTGACGTTGCCCAGCCCGACGACCAGGGCGCCCACCACCAGTGCCACCAGCCCGCGACGGGTGACCGGGCGCGGCCACACCACGGCGAGGCCGACGAGCAGCCCGAGACCCGCGGCGGCGTGGTTGGAGGGAAAGGCGTCCCCACCGATGCCGAACGCGTCCCGCCCTCGCAGCTCCAGCGTGGTCAGTGTCGCGGCCGCGGGGACGGCAAGGCCCGCGACGGCCCGGCGCCAGCTGCGACGCACCAGAGCGAGCAGCGCGAGCACGCAGACCGTGGGGGCGAGCGCCACGATGACGAGGGGGCGCGCGATCCGGTCGAGCCCCAGGCGCAGCGGTCCGGGCAGCGTGTTGAGGAGCCAGTTGCGCACGGCCTCGTCGGCGGTCACCCCGACTCCCGTGCGCCCGACGACGAGGGCGGTGACGACGAGCCCCCCAGCCGAGGCGAGAGCGAGTAGCGCCCACCCGAGGCGGTCGCGATGCGGCACGTGCGCCTCCAACCGGGCTGTTATGGTGCGATCGACCAGTCCCTCTGCAGTCTAAAGGGGTTCGCGATGGCAGCCCAGGAGACGACAGAGCACGCCAGCGCCTCGGCGACGGTGCCTCTGGAGGTCCGCATCGGGTTCGCGCACGCCTCCGTCCAGTGGGTCGCGGACCGCGACGGTCTGGACGTGCTCCACGTCAAGGGTGCTGCCCTCGACCCGACGCTGGTGCCGGGACGCGGCTACTCCGACGCCGACGTGCTCGTCCGGCCGGAACACGTCCGGTCGCTGCTCCACGCCCTCGGCCGGCACGGCTGGTTCGTGATCAACTCGTTCGCGTTCGGTTCGTCGTTCGAGCACTCGGCGACCTTGCGGCACAACGACTTCGGCCTCCTCGACCTCCACCGGGTGTATCCCGGAGCCGGGCCCACCCCGAGCGCGGCGTTCGACGCGCTGTGGGCCGAACGGGACACCATGATGCTCGGCGGCATCGAGTGCACGGTGCCGTCGAGAGATGCCCACGCGCTTCTCCTGCTGCTCCACGCCGCCCGGGGCGGGGGAGACCCCAAGGGCCTTCACGACATCGAGTCGGTGTGGACCTCCGTCGACGACGACCGGCGGGCTCGCATCCTCGAGTGGGTGGACCGCCTCGACGCAGGGCTCGGCTTCTCCGTCGTCACCGGCACGCTGGACGACCACCGCGACGACCCGGCATACGACCTCTGGCGGGTGGCCGCGCGCGGCGGCACGCGACTGGACGAGTGGCGCGCCCGGCTCCGGGCTGCCGACGGCTCGCGCGCCAAGCTGTCGGTCGCCCTGCGATCCGTGCTCGTCAACGTCGAGCACCTCACGATCGTGCGAGGCAGACCGGTGACCCGTCGTGAGGTCGCGGTGGAGTTCTTCCGACGGCCGGCCCGGGGACTCGGCGAGCAGGTGGCACGCGCCCGTCGTCCGACGTCCAGGGACGTCGGATGAGCGCCGCCTACCGCGCCGCGCGCGACGTCGGCGTCACGATGGGTCACGACGACCTTCTCGTCTACCTCGCCCGGCTCCCGGACGGCCCGGTGATGGTTCTCGAGGGCGTCGCGGCCCTCATCTGGGTCGAGGCGACGACGCATCCCGCCGCAGGGTGGGTCGGACGGGTCGCAGAGGCGGTGCGTGAGCCCGAGGAGCGCATCGTCGGCGACGTCAAGGCGTTCGTGCAGGACCTGCGTGAGCGCGACCTCGTCGAACCGGTGCCGTCCCCGGGGACCTGACGCCCGAGAGGTCCGACGCGCCAGCGGCCGGTCGGCAAACGGCCCGTCGTCACGCCTCGTGCCTGGCCTCCGCGCGCTTCTTCGCGCGGCGCCCCTGCTTCGTGTCGGCGCCGCGGTTGTAGCCGTAGTAGCCGTAGCGGTGCGTCGTCGACGAGCTCGCCGACACCATGTTGAGGGCGAAGCCGGCGACCGGCGCGCCGACCGTCTCGAGCGACTGGACGGCGCTCGCGAGGTCTCGCTTCTTGGTGCGGTCGGCGCCGACGACCATGATCAGCCCGTGCGTCAGCTTGTTGATGAGCACGGCGTCGACGACGGGCACGACCGGCGGGCTGTCGACGAGGATGAAGTCGAACTCGTGCGACAGCTTGCCGAAGAGCACCTCCATCGGCTCGGAGCCCAGCAGCTCGCTCGGGTTGGGCGGCACCGGGCCGGCCGGCAGCACGTGCAGCGTCGACGTCCGCCAACGCTGGATCACGTCGTCGGGGTCGGCCTGGCCGAGCAGCAGCGTCGTCAGGCCGAACGCGCCGTCGAGCCCCATCGTGCGGGCGACCGAGGGGTTGCGCAGGTCGCCGTCGATGAGCAGCACCTTCGAGCCGGCGTCGGCCATCGCGAGCGCGAGGTTGATCGTCGTGGTGGTCTTGCCCTCGCCCGGCACCGACGACGTGATGACGAACGAGTGGCCACCGGTCGTGACGTCGACGAAGAGGATGTTGGTGCGCAGGCGGCGGATCGACTCGGCGTGCCGGCCGTGCGGGTCGCTCTCGAGCGAGAGCAGGCCGTTCTTGGCGGACTTCACCGTCGGCATGTCGCCGAGGATCGGACGCGGCGACAGCGCCTTGATGTCGTCCTCGGTGCGCACCTTCGTGTCGAGCGTGTGCCGCAGCAGCGCCAGGCCCATGCCCAGGGCCAGGCCGAGGAGGGCGCCGAGCAAGAGGTTTCGCTTGGCATTCGGCGAGACCGGCTCGGCGGGCACTGTCGCAGGCGTGATCGGCGTGGCCTCCACCGCCTGGCCGTTCGCGGCCAGCAGCGGCGAGAACTTCTTCGTCGCGACGTCGGCGAGCACAGGGCCGGCCTCGTTGGCGATGCGAGCGAGCAGGGACGGGTCGCCACCTGTCGCGGTGATGGTCATGATGTTCGACGTCTGCGCGACCTCACCGCTGACCGACAGGGGTGTGTCCGGCGCGAGCCCGAGGCGCTCGCGCAGCGGCTCCATGACCGACGGCGCGTTGAGCACGTCGAGGTAGCGGGCGAGGTCGTCGGTGCTGACGGCATACGTGGCGGGCTGGTTGCCGCTGCCCGCGGCCGGCGGCTGGGTGGCCGAGAGGAAGATCTTCGCGGTGGAGGTGTAGACGGCGGGGGTGAGCATGGTTTGGACAGCCGCCGCGGCGACAACCGCAAGCAGGCTCAGCGCGATGATCCGCCAGCGTGTACCCAACACGCCGAGGAACTCCCGAAACGTCATTGACCCCCCCGGCCAACTCAGCGGTACGTAGGCGCATCCTCCCATATCATCCAAGGGGGTTGTGCCGAGTACGAGACATCGGCCTGGGGGCACGGAGAGCGGGGTGGGAGCTCATGTGGGCACTGCGGGTGTCCCACAGCGCCGTCGTCGACGCGTGGCGCGAGAGGGAGCGTGCGCTGCGACGTGCAGGCCACCACGTCGACCTCGTGTCGGCTGCCTCGTGGTCGGAGGGCGGGCGTGAGGTCCGGCTGGAACCGCGTGAGGGTGAAAACGCTGTCGGGGCAAGCACTTTCGGCTCGCACCCTGCCCTCTTCCTCTACGACCCGCGGCCCCTGTGGCGTGCCCTCGGGCGTCCTGTCGACGTGATCGACATCCACGAGGAGCCGTACGCCCTCGCGACCGCCGAGGTGCTGCTGCTGCGCTGGCTGCGCAGGCAGCGGGCCCCCTACCTGCTCTACTCGGCCCAGAACCTCGACAAGCGCCACCCGCTGCCGTTCCGCTGGCTCGAGCGCGCCACCCTGCGCCACGCGAGCGGCGTCAACGTGTGCAACGACACCGCCGGCCGCATCGTCGAGCGCAAGGGCTTCCCCGGTCGGGCGCGCACCATCGCCCTCGGCACCGACCTCGCCGCCTTCAGTCCCTCCACCCAGACGGCGTGTGCCGGGTCGTCGCACGGCGTGCCGGTCGTCGGCTTCGCCGGTCGGCTCGAGGCCGCCAAGGGCGCCGACGTGCTGCTCCGCGCGGTCGCCCTCGAGAGCGACCTCCGCTGCCGCGTCGCAGGTGACGGGCCCGAGCGCCGCCGGCTCGAGCGGCTCGCGTCGGCGCTCGGCGTCCCCGACCGCGTGGAGTTCGTCGGGGCGCTGGAGAGCGATCGGCTTCCCGACTTTTACCGCTCCCTCGACGTGCTCGCCGTCCCGTCCCTCACGACGCCCTCGTGGGTCGAGCAGTTCGGCAGGGTGGCCGTGGAGGCGATGGCGTGCGGCATCCCCGTCGTCGTCAGCGACAGCGGGGCGCTCCCGGAGGTCGTCGGCGATGCAGCTCTCGTCGTCGCCGAGGGCGACGAGGCGGCGCTGGCCAAGGCCATCGGTGAGGTCGTGCGTGACGCCGACGTCGCACGGAGCCTCCGCGAGGCGGGCCTGGCTCGCGCGGCCGCCACCTCGTGGGACGTCGTGGCGACGCAGCACGACGCCCTGTACCGCGCAGCCACGAAGACGTGGGACGAACTGGCCACCCGGCCCGGCACCCAGGGTCGCCCGGTCGAGGTCGTCGTCGTGGCGTACGGCCAGCCCGAGCTGCTCGCCGAGGCACTGGCGCCCCTCGGAGCTCTCCCGGTCACCGTCGTCGACAACTCCTCGTCGGCAGCCGTCCGTTCGGTCGCCGAGGCCGCCGGTGCCCGTTACGTCGACCCCGGCCGCAACGGTGGTTTCGCCGCCGGGGTCAACGAGGGGCTACGGCGAACCGATCCTCGGGCCGACGTCCTCCTGGTCAACCCCGACGCCGTCGTCCACCCCGACGACGTCCGCACCTTGCACGGGGCGCTGCTCGCCGAGCCCGACCTCGCGAGCGTCGGTCCGGCGCAGGTCGACTCGACGGGCACCTCCTCACGCGTCGAGTGGCCGTTCCCGTCGCCGTCCGCCACGTGGCTCGAGGCGGCCGGCCTGGGCCGGCTGCGGAGGAACCACTACGTCATCGGCTCGGTGCTGCTGCTCCGCCGTGAGGCGATCGACCACGTCGGCACCTTCGACGAGGAGCGCTTCTTCCTCTACGCGGAGGAGACCGACTGGGCCCTTCGGGCCAGCCGGCTGGGGTGGCGCCACGCGCTCGTGCCGGCAGCCCGCGCGCTCCACGTGGGGGCCGCCACGAGCACCGACCCGGCGCGCCGCGAAGGCCACTTCCACGCCGCGCTGGAGATCTACCTGCGCAAGCACTTCGGGGCCGCGGGCTGGCAGGTGGCGAGGACCGGCCAGGTCGTCGGGTCCGCCCTCCGCGGCGCCGTGCTCCGCGGTGACCGGGGCCGGGACGCTCGACGGCGGGGCCGCCTCTACCTCGCCGGACCCCGCCGCGTCGAGGTCCGGCCGGCCGACTGGCGACCGGGCCCAGCGGCCCACGGAGACCAGGGCCGCGGCGTCCCGGCCGGCGGGAGGCTCTCGTGACCAGCCTCGTGCCGCAGCGGCTGCGCACGGTCGGCCCGAGGGACCAGCTGGTGCGGGCCGTCCTCGTGCTCGGCGCCCTCGTGCTGGTCGTCGCGGTCGGACGCCTTGCCGTCACCCTGCCGGGGGTCGCGAGCATCATCGCCCTCGCGGTCCTCGCCGTCGGACTGACCGCCGTGCAGCCGGGCATCATCCCCGTGGCGGTCCTGCCGCTGCTGCTCGTCGTCCTCCGCATCGGCGGCGGCGGGGTCGACCTCTCACTGTCCGACCTCGCGCTGGCCGCGGCTGCGGTCCCCGCCCTGCTGCTCGCGAAGCGCCCCTTCTCGCCCGGTCTGCGTGCCGTCCTCTGGGCATCGGCGGCATACCAGTTCGCAACGCTCATCACCGTCGCCAACAACCCGTACGCCGCCAACGCGGTCGAGTGGGGGCACGCCTGGGTCATGGTGTCGGGGGCGCTCGTGGTGGGCTGGGCCGTGGGGGCGAACGGTCACGCGCGGGTCGGCGTACGCCTGCTCACCGGCACCATCGGGGTCCTCGCCGCCATCACCGTCATCGAGGGCGTCGTCCACCTGGCGCAGGGCGACCTGTCGCCGGTCTACCCGAGCTTCCCCTACTCGATGCACAAGAACTTCGCGGGCACCGTGCTCGGTCTCGGAGCGGTCATGGTCTACGCGCGCCCGGCGTGGGCCGGCATCAACCGGCGCTGGTCGTCCGTCCTGCTCACCTTCATGGTGCTCGGCGTCCTCTTCACGCAGTCACGGCAGGCGATCGTCGGGCTCGCAGCCGCCGTCTTCGTCCTGGTGCTGCGCTCGAGGACCGACCGCAGGCGTTCCAAGCTCGTCCTGCTCCTCGTCGTGCCGATGGTCCTCTTCGTGACGAGCCTCGTGCAGGACCAGGTGCAGTCCGACAACCGGTTCAACTCGGTGCTCCAGCGCCTGACCTGGTTCCAGGACTCCATGACGGTGTGGCAGACCGACCCGTGGTTCGGGGTGGGCCTGCGGTGGTGGTACACCGACCGGTTCGCGTTCCAGTTCCAGCCGCCGAACGCCGAGATCGAGGTCCTCACGTCCGCGGGCGTGCTGGGACTCATCGCCTTCCTCGCCCTGGTGCTCGTCGCCCTGCGCGTCGCCTGGCGCCTCGACCCGCTCTACGGGTCGCTCGCCGTCGCCGTGCTGGTGTCGAGGTTCGTCCAGGGCCAGTTCGACCTCTTCTGGTCGGCAGTGCAGGCGTCGCTGCCGTTCGTGATCCTCGGGATCTGCCTGGGCGCCGAGGCCTTCGCGCGGCGACAGGACGACGGCGACGCGTCGATGCACGACGATGCGTCGGCGGCGACGACCGGACCTGCGGCGAGCCCAGCCGCACAGGGGAGGCCGCGATGAGGACGATCATCCAGATCGCCCCCGAGATCGGTCCCGGCACCGGTGTCGGCGGGGTCGCCCACCACCTCGAGCAGGAGTGGTCGCGACAGGGGCACCGCGTGCTGCGCTTCACCCTCGACGAGGCCGGGGCCTCCTTCATCCCGCGACCGCAGGGCCGTGTGTCGGGCCGGCTCGCGCTGCTGGCCCGGGTGGTGTGGTTCTCCACGGTCGGGACGGCTCGCGCCCGCCGCTTCGTGCGCGAGCACCCGGGCGCCGACAGCATCTGCCACAACGACGCCCTGGCGGGCGACGTCTACGTCAACCACGGGCTCGTCCGGGCAGCCATGAAGGCACGAGGCCACTACGCGCTCCGCATGGTCCGCAACCCGCTGCACCTGTTCACCGCGGTCCGCGACCGACGGCGCTACGGGTCCACCGCCCACCGGGTCGTCGTCAACCTGTCGGCGCAGGACGACCGTCTGCTGAGGAGCCTCAACCCTCGGCTCGTCCCGGCCACCGCCGTCATCGCTAACGGTGTCGACACCGACGCGTACGCCCCACCCACGGCGGCCGACCGCGAGGCGGTCCGTGGCTCCCTCGGGGTCGCCGCGGACGAGGTGCTGGCGATCTTCGTCGGCCACGAGTACGCCCGGAAGGGCCTCGACCTCGTCATCGACGCCCTCGACCGGTGCCCGGCGACCGTCAGGGTCGTCGTCGTGGGCGGTTCGCCGGCGATGGTCGAGTCCATGAGGGCGCGCCCCGCAGCGGTGCGGCACGCCGCACGCATCACCTTCGTCGGGGCGTCACCCGACCCGCGGGTGTGGTTGCGAGGCGCCGACGTGCTGTGCCTGCCCAGCGCGTACGAGGCGTCCCCGCTCGTGGTGCTCGAGGCCCTCGCCATGGGTGTTCCCGTCATCGGCACCCGCACCGGCTCCATCGCCGACGTCGTGCACGACGGCGTCGACGGGTATCTCGTCGACCGATCAGCGGAGGGCGTCGCCGCGGCCCTGACGAGCCTCACGATGGCCGACCAGTCGTCCCTGCAGGCTGCCGCCCGAGCGACCGCGCTCGAGCACAGCTGGAGCAGGGTGGCGGCGCGCTACCTCGATGTCTTCGACCAGGTGGGCGTCGCCCCGCCCCGCACCCGCGAGCCGGCATGAGGATCCTGCACGCGGTGCGCTCCGACGGGTTCGCGGGCGTCGAGAGCCATGTCGCACGGCTGGCCCACGCGCAGCAGGCGCTGGGCCACGACGTGGTCGTCATCGGTGGGGCACCCGCCCGTATGCCGGTGGTGGCCGGAGCCGGGGTGCGCACGTTGGCAGCCTCGACCGTTCTCGAGGTGCTCGAGGTCGCGCGCCCCTGGGTGGCCGGCGCGGACATCGTCCACGCCCACATGACGGCGGCCGAGATCGCCTGCGCCGCAGCTCTGTTCGGTCGCACGACGCCACTCGTGGCCACCTGCCACTTCGCCCGTGAACGGGGCAGCAACCCGGTCGCCGCCGTCGCCGCACGTGCTGCAGCACGACGCATCGACGCCCAGATCGCGATCAGTCGCTACGTCGCCGACAAGGTGGCGGGGCCGAGCGTGGTGGTGCACCCCGGTGTCGACTCCACCTGCGCCGTACGCCCCGCCGCGGAGCGCGACCGTGTCGTGCTGCTGGCGCAGCGCCTCGAGCCGGAGAAGGAGGGCGACGTCGCGCTCCGTGCCTTCGCGGCCTCCGGTATCGCAGCACGCGGCTGGCGCCTCGAGGTCGCGGGTGACGGTGCCGAGCGGGCGCACCTGACCCGCCTGGCGGCCGAGCTCGGCATCGACGGCGTGACCGCGTTCCTCAGGCAGCGCCACGACGTGCCGGAGCTGATGCGCCGTGCCGGCCTGCTCCTCGCTCCCTGCCGCATCGAAGGTCTGGGGCTGACGGTTCTCGAGGCCATGGCCGCGGGGCTGCCCGTGGTCGCAGTCGCCGCGGGCGGACACCTCGAGACCGTCGGAATGGCCCCTGACGCAGCCCTGCACCCACCCGGCGACGCCGTGCGAGCAGGTCAGCTGCTCGCCGGTCTCGCCGCCGACCCGGCCCGGCGCGACGCGTATGCCGCCCGGCTGGCACGCATCCAGCGCGACCGGTTCACGCCTGCGCACCAGGCGGACGAGACCGAGGCCGTCTACAGGAGTGTGCTCTGACATGGACCTGGTCGTGATCTCGCTCGAGGCCTGGGACGGCGTGTGGCGCCGCAACCAGCACCTCGTCGCGGGCCTGATGCGCCGTGACCCAGACCTGCGCGTGCTCTTCGTCGAACCGCCCACCGACCCGCTCCACGCGGCCCTGGGCGCCGGGCAGCCGCGGCTCGGCAGGGGACTGCGCCGCGGACCCGAGCTCGCCGGCGTCGGCGGCGATGCACTGTGGCTGCTCGAGCCGACGAAGTGGCTCCCGAGGCGGGTCGACCGCCGCGTCGACGAGCGGTGGGCGCGGCAGGTCCTCAGAGCGGCGCGTTCGCTCGAGATGACCGACCCACTGCTCTGGGTGAACGACCCGACCGGGTCGCTGCTCGTCGAGGCGACGTCGTGGAGGTCTCTCTACGACGTCACCGACGACTGGACGCTCGCGGCCCGGACCCCTGCAGAGACCGAGCGCGTGGTCGCCCAGGAGCGGGTTCTGCTCGACCGTTGCGACGAGGTCGTCGTGTGCTCGCCGGCGCTCGCCGCGAGCAAGGGACTGTCGCGGGCCGTGACCCTCGTCCCGAACGGCGTCGACTCCGCCGCCTACCTCGTCCCGCACGAGAGACCGCTCGACCTGCCAGCCGGACCGGTCGCCGTCTACGTCGGCACCCTCCACGGCGACCGCCTCGACGTCGACCTGTGCGTGGAGACCTCGCAGGCGCTCGAAGGAACCGGTCGGCTCGTGTTCGTCGGTCCGGATGCCCTTGAGGCGCAAGAGCGTTCGCGTCTAGAGGGCGCCGCAGCGATGCTGCTCGGGGCGCGTCAGAGCGACGACGTGCCGGCATACGTCCAGCACGCGGACGTGCTCGTCGTGCCCCACGCCGTGACGCCCTTCACCGACAGCCTCGACCCCATCAAGCTCTACGAGTACGTGGCGTCCGGTCGCCCCGTCGTCTCGACGCCGGTGGCGGGTTTCCGCGACCTCCATGACGAACTCGTCGTCGTCGCCGAGGCGCGGTCGTTCCCGAGCGAGGTCGTCGAGGCGCTCCGGCAGCCGAGGCGGCCGTCCGCGGCGGCAGGGCCCGCGCGCGCCGCGGCCACCGACTGGGCCGACCGCGTCGACCAGGTCGAGGGAGTACTCGACCGCCTGAGTGCCCGAGGCCGCGGCGCATGACGTCCGCGAGAGGCACCGAGACCGTCGTGCACGTCGTGGCCCTCGGGGTCACCGTCGCCCTGGAGCTCGCCGACGACCGGATGACGAGCGCCGTCGAGCGGGCTTGGGCCGCGTGCCGCACCGCGCCCGAGGACGGCTGCCCGGTCGCGACGGCGCCACAGCTGGGGGCCGATGCAGATGACGACGACGTCGCCCGCGCGTTGCAGGCCCTGACCCAGGCCGTGACGCGGGAGGCGATCACGGCGCGCGCCGGCACGATGGCGATGTTCCACGCGTCGGCCCTCTGCGACCAGCAGTCCGGGGCGACCATCGCCATGGTCGCGCCCGGTGGCACCGGAAAGACCACGGTGGTGCGCGCCCTCGGCCCGGGACGCGGCTACGTCACCGACGAGACGGTGGCGGTCGCGCCGGACCGGTCGATCGCTCCGTACTGCAAGCCCCTCTCACTCCGGCGCGACGGCACGAGGCAGCCGAAGGACGAGGTCTCGCCACAGGCACTGGGGCTGTCGCCACCGGAGGTGCCGCCGTGGCTGGCCGGCATCGTGCTGCTCAGGCGTGACCTCGCCGAGGGGCACCCGATCGAGGTCGAGGACGTCGACCTGCTCGACGCCCTCGTGCTGCTGGCTCCCGAGACGTCGTCGCTCGCGGCACTCGACCGGCCCCTGCACCTGCTGGCCGACCTGGTGCGGTCGTCCGGCGGCCTGCGGCGCGTGCGGTACCACGACGCCGCGGACGTCGAGCCGGTCGTGCGCGAGGTCCTGGGGAGGTCGCGATGAGCGCCGACGCCGACCTCGGGGCCCTGACCCGGCTGTGCCGCGGCGACGTCGTCGACGAGCTGTCGACCGACGACGGAACGGTCGTCCTCGTGGGACGCCGTTCCAGCGTGGTCGTGCGGCTCTCACCGTTGGGCCGCGAGATCCTCGCCGTGGTGGAAGAGGGCCTCACCCTCGCGGCGCTGGAGTCCGAGCTGCGTTCGCGTCTTGGCGAACCCCAGGCCGGAGACGCGGCAGCCCTCGTGCGTGCAGCGGTGGTCGCGCTGCTCGAGCACGCCGTCATCGTCGTCGACGGGGTATGAAGTCGACATATCGGGCGCGATGTGAGGACATGCCCCCGAACACGGCTCGAGCTGCGTGACTTCCTCGTATCCGCCCTGCTCAGAGCAGGTATCTTGGCGAATGACTTGGGGGGTTCCAGTCATCTAGTGGGGGGTTCATCTATGTCCAAGAGTCATGGCGCCGACCCGGCGCCTCCGAGCCGTCGCTCGGTCGTCAAGGGCGCGGCGTGGGCCGTGCCCGCCGTCGTCGTCGCGGGGGCTGCGCCGACCGTGGCAGCCTCGGTTCCTCCGGTGTTCCCGGATCTTCCGCAGGGCTCGGCCTGCAAGCTGCCCGGCAACAGCATCTCCACCATCTACGGCTGCTGGAACAAGGGCTACGTGCTCTTCGTCAACTTCGTGAACACGTTCAACACGCCGGTCTCGGTGCGCGTCACCGGCCTCGGCGTGTCCGGCGTGCCCGACATGAAGCTCATCGCCACGACGCTCACGAGCGCGTGCAACACCCCGACGACGTGCATCAACATCCCGGCGAACGGCCAGACCCAGGTCGCCGTCTTCGGGAACGCGTCGACCGACAGCGCCAACAACGTCACCGTCACCGTGAAGTACACCTTCTTCGCGGGATCGGGCTGTGCCAGCGCCGGCACCGCGGCGCAGGTGGCCGGCCCCGTGAACGGGGGCAGCTCGTGGACGGTCAACAACAACGGCCAGGCCGGCGGCTCGTGCACGCGCCCCGGCAACTGCGTGACCCCACCGGTGGCACCCTGCCCCTGACCTGGTCGCCCTGGAACAGACCCCATCGGGGCCGTCGATCCCGCCGGCCCCGATGACGGTTCAGGGGGTGTGCAGCTCGGCCAGCTCGCGGAGGATGCCGTCGACGAGGTCGGGGACGGCGTAGCTGCCCACGACCGGACCTCCGGCGAGCATCCCGTCGGCGCCGAGCAGCACGGCACTCGGTGTTGCCTGCATGTCGAACGTCTCGCCCACGAAGCCTTCGGGGTCGTGGACGCTGTGGGGCTCGGTGACCGAGGTGAGCGTGCTCGCCCCGGGCGCGGCACGCAGCACGAGGCGGATGTCGACGGCCGGCAGCCTGTCGCGCCAGCCCGGCACGGCCTCGATCACCTCCACGCAGCTGCCGCACGTCTCGGAGACGTGGACCAGGAGCTGCGGGCGTTCGGCGCTGAGCTCCCGCAGCGTGGTGGCAGACCCGTCACCGAGCGTCACCGGCAAGGCCGGGGTCCGTGCCCTCACGTAGTCGCCGTCCTCCGCCGCCTCGGCGTAGGCCCGGCTGGTCCGGGCGTCGGCGGCCCGACCGCCCTGCCCTGCGACGAGCCCGACGGTCACGGCGGCAGCGACGGCCCCGGCGAGCCACCACCAGGGCGCCCGGCCGTCGGCGAGCCGGGCAGCCACCGAGTCGCCGTCGAGCGACCGCGCCAGGGCGGCGACCCCGAGCACCAGCAGCCAGGTGTTGCGCAGGACGGTGCGCCCGCTGATGCGGCCCGGCGCGAACGTGCCGAAGCAGGCGCACTCGACGTCCTCGTCGAAGCCGAGCGCTCGGGTGACGAGCACCAGGTATGCCGCGAACAGCAGGAAGGCGACCGCGGCGAGGAGGACCCCGCCCGCGCCACCGACGAGGAGCAGACCCGGGGCGAGCAGAAGCTCGACCCAGGGCAGCGCCGCGACGACGAACCTGCCCGACAGGGGCGCCGGCACCCGGAGGTCCCTGAACGCCTGGACCGACGCGCTGGGTGACCGCACCTTGCCGACCGCGCTCGCGACGAGTACGCAGGCGAGGATGACCGGTGCGAGGACCAGGGCGTCGGTGGGCACGTCGCATTCTAGGCAGCAAGCCGCATACCACCGCGGGTGTTCGGGGCAAGCCGTGGGGCCGGCGGACGCCTGTCGCCCGCCTGCTGCACAATCGCGGCATGCGCGTCATCACGGTCAACGTCAACGGCATCCGGGCGGCAGCCCGACGGGGCATGGTGCCGTGGCTCCAGCAGGCGCAGCCGGACGTGCTGACGCTGCAGGAGGTGCGGGCCGACGACGTCGAGCTCGGCAAGGTGCTCGCGGAAGCCGGTCTGGCCCACTGGTCGGTGGCCCACACCGAGGGCGGCGCCAAGGGGCGTGCCGGGGTCGCCGTGGTCACCCGAGAGCCGCACGTCGCCGTACGCGTGGGCCCCGACGGGCTGTTCGCCGACGACGGGCGCTGGGTCGAGGCCGACGTGGAGACCGCAGCGGGCCCGCTCACGGTCGTGTCCGCGTACGTGCACACCGGCGAGGCCGACACCGACCGGCAGGTCGTCAAGTACGACTTCCTCGACGCCGTGACGCGAAGGCTCGAGCGAGCCGCCGCGGCCGGCGACGCGATGGTCGTGACCGGCGACCTCAACATCGCCCACCGCGAGGCCGACCTCAAGAACTGGAAGGGCAACCTCGGGAAGAGCGGCTTCCTGGCCGACGAGCGTGCCTACCTCGACCGCTGGTTCGAGGACGACGCGTGGGTGGACGTGCTGCGTCGCCACGTGGGCGACGTCGCCGGCCCGTACTCGTGGTGGTCGTGGCGCGGCAAGGCGTTCGACAACGACGCCGGCTGGCGCATCGACTACCAGCTGGCGAGCAGGCGGCTCGCCGCGGCGGCACGCCACGCGTACGTGGGTCGCGCCGCCACGTACGCGGAGCGCTGGAGCGACCACGCGCCGGTCGTCGTCGACTACGACCTGACGGCGCTGGACGGGGCCGCGACCGCCTGACCGGGCAGAGGTCGGTTGGGGGAGCGGCAGCAGGATGGGCCAGAATGCAGCCATGTCCTCGACGTCCCCCCTCCCGACCACGACGCCCCGCAGCCTCTCGGGCATGCAGCCGACGAGCGACTCGCTCCACCTCGGCAACTACATCGGTGCGCTGGTCGAGTGGGTGCGCCTGCAGGAGACCCACGACGCGTTCTACTTCGTCGCCGACCTGCACGCGCTCACCGTCGCGCCCGACCCCCAGGTGCTGCGCGAGCGCACGCGCATCACGGCGGCCCAGTTCATCGCGGGCGGGGTCGACCCGGCGCGTTCGACGCTCTTCGTCCAGAGCCACATCGCCCAGCACACCGAGCTCTACTGGGTGCTCGGCACGCTGACCGGCTTCGGTGAGGCCAGCCGGATGACCCAGTTCAAGGACAAGTCGGCCAAGGGCACCAACACCAACGTCGGGCTCTTCGCCTACCCGGTGCTCCAGGCCGCCGACATCCTCATCTACGACGCCAACGTGGTTCCGGTCGGCGAGGACCAGCGCCAGCACCTCGAGCTGTCACGCGACCTGGCCGGGCGTTTCAACCAGCGCTTCGGAGAGACGCTCGTCGTGCCCGAGCCGCACATCATGAAGGCCACGGCCAAGATCCAGGACCTGCAGGAGCCGACGGCCAAGATGAGCAAGTCCGCGGCCTCGGATGCCGGCCTCGTCAGCCTCCTCGACGAGCCGGCGCGCATCGCCAAGAAGATCCGCTCGGCCGTCACGGACGCGGAGCGCGAGATCCGCTTCGACGAGGACGAGAAGCCGGGCATCTCCAACCTGCTCTCGATCCACTCGGCCCTGTCGGGCACGCCGGTGGCCCTGCTCGAGCAGCAGTACGAGGGCAAGGGCTACGGAGACCTCAAGAAGGACGTCGCCGAGGTCGTCGTCGACGCTGTCACGCCGTTCCGCACGCGCACGCTCGAGCTGATGGCCGACCGGGCCGAGCTCGACCGCATCCTCGCCGACGGTGCCGAGAAGGCCCGCGAGGTGGCCGAGGCGACGGTGCGCCGCGTCTACGACAAGGTCGGCCTCCTTCCGTCGCCGCGACGCCCCTGACGGGTCCGGTCACGGTCTGACCGGCGCCGGTTGTCCCATCGCCTGCATCAGGGCCTCGTGGCTCGCCGCCCACGTGAAGCCCCGGGCCCGGGCCACGGCCTGGTCGCGGCCCGCGACGACGTCGTCGAGGTCGAGCCCCGTCAGCGCGTCGACCCAGCCCGCCACGGTCGGCGGCACGAGCCTGCCCACCGGTCCGAGCACCTCGGGAAGGGCCCCGGCATCGTTGGCCAGCACGTACGCCCCTGAGGCCATCGCCTCCAGGGGCACCATGCCGAAGGGCTCGGCGAGCGACGGCACCGCGACGACGTCGGCCCACCGGTAGATGCGGGCGACCTCGTCCTGCGGCTGGTAGGGCTCGAACACCACCGGGCCGGCCACCTGCGCGGCCAGGGTGCGCAGGTGCTCCTCGAAGGCCGACCTGTCGTCGGTGGTGCGCAGCTCGGCGCTGCCGACGACGCGGGTCTCGTAGCGCTCGGCGTGCCGGCCCATCGCCCCGAGGGCCCGGAGCAGCAGGTCGACGCCCTTGTGCGGCGCGACCTGCCCGACGTAGAGCAGTCGGAGGCGGTCGCCCTGTCGGTCGTCCCGACCGGTATCCGCCCGGCCCCCCGCTTCGTCAGGGTGGAAGCGGGAGGTGGCCGCGCCGTTGTGCACCCACCTGACCTGCGCGTCGTCGACCCACGCCCGGCGTCGCACCGCCTCGGCCATGAACGCGCTGACGCCGATGACGAGGTCGGCGCTGCGCAGCAGGTGGGTCAGCTCGGGCCGCAGCACGGAGGACGAGATCGCGTTGTGCACGTGCAGCGCGATCCGCGTCGTGGGCGGGAGTGCGCGGCGCAGGAGCGGGAGCGCGGTGACGGCGTAGTGGCCCTCGTGCAGCAGCACCCAGTCCGGTCTCACGCGCGCCAGGGCCTCGGCCGCAGGCTCGAACAGCCTTGCCGCGTGGGGACGCTCGCGAAGCAGGGCTCCCACGGCCCAGTCCGTGCGGTACTCCGCCGGCGTGAAGTACGCCCGCGGGCAGTTGCGCGTGTAGTCGACGGGCACGGTCTCTGCGTGCGGGTAGGTGGCGTCCCGGTTGTGCGACGTGATGACCGTCGAGCGCCCGCCGGCCATGGCGTGCTCGAGCGTGAGGGCCCGCACCACGTGCGCGACCGAGCTCCCGTCGCCGGCCAACGGCATCGGGATGTGCGCGACGTGCGGCAAGGAGGGCATCGGCGTCAGCGTATCCACGGGCCGTCCGACGGTCCGGCGGTCTACGGATTCCCGGCGGCCTGCAGGGTCTCGACGAACGCACGGGACCCACGCCGCTCGGCCCACGGACGAGTTGGGTACGGTCGGGGTCGTGAGTGTTGCGCGCCCCACGACGATCGGTGTCTCCATCCCGATACCGGCCCCGCACGGTGACTACCTCCAGGACCGCCGGGCCGACTTCGGCGACCCCCAGGCGCGGCAGATCCCCGCCCACATCACCCTGCTGCCACCGACCGAGGTCGACGAGGAGGCGTACGCCGCCTTCCGCACCCACTGCGCCGAGGTGGCCGGCGCGCACGACCCTTTCGACGTCGTGCTGCGCGGCACCGGCACGTTCCGCCCGCTCTCCGACGTCGTGTTCATCCAGGTCGCCCAGGGCGTGTCCAACTGCGAGTCGCTCGAGGTGTCGCTCCGGTCGGGTCCGGTGAGCCGCGACCTCGACTTCTACTACCACCCGCACGTCACCGTGGCGCACAACGTGACGGCGGCCTCGCTCGACCGCGCGTTCGCCGAGCTCGCCGACTACTCGGTGTCGTTCGAGGTGGATGCCTTCCACCTCTACGAACAGGGTACGGACGAGGTGTGGCGCCCCGTCCACACGTTCGAGCTCACAGGAGGCTGACCCGTGCCGGCGTGGCTGAAGCGGACCGTCGACTGGCTCAAGTCCACCCGTGCCTACTCCGCCTGGCAGCGCTACGGCGACGCCAACGGTGACCTCCTCGCAGCCGGCGTCGGCTACTTCGCCTTCTTCTCCGTCTTTCCCGCCCTGGCTCTGGCGTTCGCGATCTTCGGCTTCGTGCTGCAGGGCCGACCCGACCTCGTCGACACGATCGCCGAGTCGCTCAACGGCGTGCTGCCCGGCATGGTGAAGACCGCGAGCCACCCCGGCGGCGTCATCAGCATCGCGGCTCCCGCGAGCCTGACGCTCACCGTGACCGGCGTCGTCTCGTTCGTGACGCTGCTGCTCGCCGGCCTCGGCTGGGTCGGTGCGCTGCGCACCGGCATCCGCGGCATCTTCGGGCTGGAGGCGGCCGCAGGCAGCGTGGTGCGCACCAAGGCGCGCGACCTGTTCGTCCTCGTGACGCTCGGCCTCGCCATCGCCGTCTCGGCGATCCTCACGAGCGTCATCGGTGGCCTGGCCCAGCGCGTGGCCGGCTGGGTCGGACTCGACGGCAACGGGCTGCTCATCGGCGCGCTGGGCCTGCTCCTGGGTGTCGCGTTCGACTTCCTCATCCTCGTCGTGCTGCTGCGGCTGCTGTCTGGCGTGCCGCTGCCGATGCACAACGTGCGCCAGGGGGCGCTTGTGGGCGCCGTGATCCTCACGGTGCTCAAGCTCTTCGGGGGGTTCCTCGTCAGCCGCGCCAGCGGCAACCCCCTTCTCGGGGCGGTCGCGGTGGCGGTCGGGCTGCTCTTCTGGCTGAACCTGATGTCCAAGGTCGTCCTGCTGTCGGCCGCGTGGTCGGCCAACGACGTCGACTTCACGCGTCTGGCCGACGAACCACTGCCGTCGGCGTCCTCGGGGTCGGGTTCGCCCGAGCCGGGGCGCACGGGTCGACCGGCCGCGGCGACGGCGTCACCCACCCCGGCGGCGGTCCAGCCTGCCGATGGCGCTCCCTCACGAGCGGCGCGGAGCACCGACCGGGTCAGCGTCGCGGCCGGTGCCGTCGTCGGTGCAGCCGCTGTCGCCGCGGTGTCCGGCGCTCGCCGCCTCCGGCGACGCTGACCGGCACCGACCTCAGCGGACCCGTGCCCGCCGTCGCCGGCGCAGCACGACGGCGAGCAGCACCGCGCCCGTCGTGACGACGAGGCCGACGGCACCCAGCGCGACGAGCGACAACATGCGGTTGTATGCCGTCTCGCGGGTCGCGGGGGCCGCCGTCGCGGGCGGGGTGCCGGTGGCCCCGGCACCCCCCGTCGGCGCGGCGCCGGCTGCGCCGTCTCCCGGGCCATCGGGCCCGTCGGTCGGGAGGGCGGGAACGGTCGGGGCCGGTGTCGGCGCAGCCGCCTCGCCCGGCTCGACGAGCCGCCCGACAGGCGTGATGCGGTCGGCGTTGGCGAAGCCCCAGTCGAGCAGCGCCGCCGTCGGCTTCCACGACCCTGTGACGCTGCCCATCTGGGCGACGACGAGACTGCGCCCGCCGCGGGTCGCCGCGCCGATGAAGGTGTGCTGGGCCCGGTCGGTGCGTCCGGGCTTGATGCCGATGGCGCCGGGGTAGTGCGTCAGCAGGTCGTTGATGTTGTAGACGTGGAAGGCCGGCCAGACCTTGCCATACCTGTCCTTGCCGCCCGGGAACACGGCGTCACGCTTCGCGATGGCAGCCCGGAAGGAGGGCAGCCGCATCGCGTCACGCCCGATCAGCGCGAGGTCGTAGGCGCTCGAGCGCTGGCCACCCTCGTCGAGCCCGCTCAAGTCGACGGTCACCGTGTCGTGGGCCCCGATCTCGGTGGCCTTGGCGTTCATCAGCTGCACCGTGCGCTCGTAGCCGCCGGCGGCGTCGGCGAGCGCGTAGACGGCGTCGTTGGCCGAGAACATCAGCATCGCGTCGACGAGGCTGCCCACGGGGTAGCGGTTGCCCGCGAGGATGCCCACGCGCGTGCCGGCCGCCGACTGGGCTTCCTCGCTCGCGACGACGACCCGGCGCGGGTCGAGCATCGGCAGGAGCGTGAGCGCCGTGAGGGTCTTCAGTGTGCTCGCCGGTCGCAGCCAGGCGTGCGGCGACTTCGCGGCGAGGATCTCACCGGAGTCGAGGTCGGCCAGCACGTAGGAGACGTCGTAGACCTCCGGCGGCGCCGCCGCGTCAGGCGCGTCGACGACGACGCCTGTGCCCGCGAGGCGGGAACCACCGACCACGGTCTCGGGCTCCCACGCCGCGTGGGGGAACGGGGCGGGCGGGGCGTTGCGGCAGACGACGCGCGGTTTGGCAGGCGTGGCCGGCGTGACAGGGGTGGCGGGCTTGCCTGCCGTCCTCGGGGCACTCGGGGCGGGCTTCGGTGGCACGGCGGGGGTCCCGCGCTCGTCGCCGGGGAAGACCCGCGGCTTGAGCACGACACCGGGCGGCACGGTCGTGCTCGTCTGCCAGGGGGCGCACGTCGGGCCGGCCTGGGGCATTACCTGCGGACGTGACCCGGCGACCCGGGGGAGCGGTGCGGCGGAGGCGGCCGGGACGGCATACGGCGTCGTCACGGCGAGCGTGAGGCCGAGGGCACTGAGCGTGGCACCCGCGACGGTGGTCGTCCACGGGCGACGTCGGGCACGGTCTCGGGGCGTCATCGCCGGGAAAGACTAACCCGCCCCGGTGGTCCGGGGCGGGCTGTCAGGTGCTGCGGGGTGTCGACGTGTGCGTCAGTCGCCGTGGCGGGTCAGGGCGTGGCGCAGGTCGCGGTTGAGCTGGTTGATGACGTCCATCGGGATCTCCTTCGGGCACGCGAGCGAGCACTCGCCGATGTTCGTGCAGCCGCCGAAGCCCTCGTGGTCGTGCTGCTCGATCATGCTGACGACGCGGGCGTCGCGTTCGGGCTGTCCTTGCGGGAGCTCGCCGAGGTGGGTGATCTTCGCACCCATGAAGAGCATGCCGGACGCGTTCGGGCAGGCAGCGACGCAGGCGCCGCAGCCGATGCAGGCCGCGGCCATGAAGGCGCGGTCGGCCTTGGGCTTGGGCACCGGAACCGAGTGCGCCTCGGGGGCGGCACCGGTGTTGGCGCTGATGAACCCGCCCGCGGCGATGATGCGGTCGAACGCGCCGCGGTCGACGACGAGGTCCTTGATGACCGGGAACGCGTCGGCGCGCCACGGCTCGATGGTGATCACGTCGCCGTCGGAGAAGCTGCGCATGTGCAGCTGGCAGGTCGTCGTGACCTCGGGACCGTGCGCCTTGCCCGAGATCATCAGCCCGCACATGCCGCAGATGCCCTCACGGCAGTCGGAGTCGAACGCGATCGGCTCCTCGCCACGGGCGTTGAGCTGCTCGTTGAGCACGTCGAGCATCTCGAGGAACGACATGTCGGGGGAGATGTCGCTGACCTCGTAGGTCACCATCTCGCCACGGGCGCTCGCGCTGGCCTGACGCCAGATCTTGAGGGTGAGGTTCATGCCGGTGTCGCTCACTTGTAGCTCCGCTGCTTCATCTCGATGGCTTCGTAGACCAGGTCTTCCTTGTGCAGGACGGCGGTGTTGCCGTCACCGCCGAACTCCCACGCGGCGACGTAGGCGAACTCGTCGTCGTGACGCAGCGCCTCGCCGTCCTCGGTCTGGCTCTCGGCGCGGAAGTGGCCGCCGCAGGACTCGCGGCGGTGCAGCGCGTCGATGCACATGAGCTCGCCGAGCTCGAGGAAGTCGGCGACGCGGCCGGCCTTCTCGAGGCTCTGGTTGAGGGTGTCGGCGGCGCCGAGCACCTTGACGTTGCGCCAGAACTCGTCGCGCAGTCCGCGGATGAGGTCGATCGCCTTGAGCAGCCCCTCCTCGGAGCGCTCCATTCCGCAGTACTCCCACATGATGTTGCCGAGCTCCTTGTGGAAGGAGTCGACCGAGCGGTCGCCGTTGATCGACAGCATCTTCTGCACCCGCGCGTCGACTGACGCCTTCGCCTCGACGACGTCGGGGTGCGAGTCCGCGAGCTTCTCGAACGGGCCCTTGGCCAGGTAGTCACGAATCGTGTGCGGCAGCACGAAGTAGCCGTCGGCGAGACCCTGCATGAGCGCGGAGGCGCCCAGCCGGTTGGCCCCGTGGTCGCTGAAGTTGGCCTCCCCGGCCACGAAGAGGCCGGGGATCGAGCTCTGCAGGTCGTAGTCGACCCACAGGCCACCCATCGTGTAGTGCACCGCGGGGTAGATGCGCATCGGCACCTCGTAGGGGTTCTCGCCCGTGATCCGCTGGTACATGTCGAGGAGGTTGCCGTACTTCTCGGCGACGGCGTCGGCGCTCATGCGCTTGAGGGCGTCGGTGAAGTCGAGGTAGACGCCGCGGCGGAAGTCGCCGACCTTGGGTCCGACGCCGCGGCCCTCGTCGCAGACGTTCTTGGCCTGGCGGCTGGCGATGTCGCGGGGCACGAGGTTTCCGAAGCTCGGGTAGATCCGCTCCAGGTAGTAGTCGCGGTCCTCCTCGGGGATGTCGCGCGGGTCCTTCTCGCAGTCCTCGGCCCGCTTGGGCACCCAGATGCGACCGTCGTTGCGCAGTGACTCCGACATCAGGGTCAGCTTGCTCTGGTGGTCGCCGGAGACGGGGATGCAGGTCGGGTGGATCTGCGTGTAGCAGGGGTTCGCGAAGTACGCGCCCTTGCGGTGGGCGCGCCACGTGGCCGTGACGTTGGAGCCCATCGCGTTCGTCGAGAGGTAGAAGACGTTGCCGTAGCCACCGCTGGCGAGCACGACAGCGTCGGCCAGGTGTGTCTCGATCTCACCGGTGACGAGGTCGCGGGCGATGATGCCGCGGGCCTTGCCGTCGGCAACGATGACCTCGAGCATCTCGTGACGGCTGAACATGGTCACGGTGCCGGCGGCGACCTGCCGCTCGAGGGCCTGGTAGGCGCCGATGAGCAGCTGCTGGCCCGTCTGGCCGCGCGCATAGAAGGTGCGCGAGACCTGCACGCCGCCGAAGCTGCGGTTGTCGAGCAGGCCGCCGTACTCGCGGGCGAACGGGACGCCCTGGGCGACGCACTGGTCGATGATGTTCGTGCTGACCTCGGCGAGGCGGTAGACGTTCGACTCGCGGGAGCGGTAGTCGCCGCCCTTGACCGTGTCGTAGAAGAGGCGGTACGTCGAGTCGCCGTCCTCCTTGTAGTTCTTGGCGGCGTTGATGCCACCCTGCGCGGCGATCGAGTGCGCGCGGCGCGGCGAGTCCTGGTAGCAGAACGACTTCACCTGGTAGCCGGCCTCACCGAGCGTGGCCGCGGCGGCGCCACCGGCGAGACCGGTGCCGACGATGATGACCGACAGCTTGCGCCGGTTGGCCGGGTTGACGAGGCCGGACTCGAACTTGCGGGTGCTCCACTTGTCCTGGATCGGGCCGCTGGGGGCCTTCGTGTCGCTGATCGGCTCGCCCTCGGTGTAGAGGCCGTGGACGATGCCGGCGTTGGGGGCAGCCTTCGTGGCCGCGCCGCCGGTGGTGGCTGCGTTGGTGTCAGTCATCGGTCAGTTCCCCTTGACGATTCCGAACAGGATGGCGAGCGGCGGCAGCGCGAAGCCGACGGACGTGACGAGCGCGATGACCAGAGCGATCAGCTTGGCGCGCTTGCGAGCCCGGGCACTGCCGGCCCAGCCGAGGGTCTGCGTGGCGCTCCAGACGCCGTGCCACAGGTGCATGCCCAGGGCGGCGAGGGCCAGGACGTAGATGAGCACGACCCACCAGACCTGGAAGGAGCTGATGACGAGCTTGCCCGGGCTGTCGCCCACGACGTCGTCGCCCACGTTGAACTTCACGATCGTGAACTGCAGCAGGTGCCAGACCAGGAAGAGCAGGATGGCGACCCCGCCCCAGCGCATCGCGGTGCTCTTGACGGTCGCCTTGGCCGCCTCCTTGGCGACGTAGCGCGTCGTGCGCGCCCCGCGGGCGCGGCTCCACAGGTAGAACGCGGCCCACACGTGCGCGACGACCGCGACGACGAGCAGGGCACGGAAGAGCCACAGGAACCCGCCGAACGGCAGGATCGGCGTGAACATCGTGCGCAGGTGGTGCGCGTACTCGTCGAACGCCTCGACCCCGGCGAAGATCTTGAGGTTCCCGTACATGTGCGCCAGCACGTAGAACACGAAGAGCGCGCCCGATACCGCCATGAGGAGCTTCATGAAGACGGTGGTCCGGCGAACCGATGCAGGTCTGTTCGATCCCGTTGCCGGGAGAGTGTTTGTCGCCACGGAGGCACCCTATCCCCGCCGCCGAGCGGGGTCGTCCGCCTACCCTCCGGTACGGCCGAGTGTGACCATTTCCACTGTGACCCGGGGCCTGTTGCTGCGGGCGGCGACGGGCCTCAGTCCTTTCGGCGGCTGATCTTGTTGCCGAGCCAGACCAGGGGGTCGTAGCGCCGGCCGACGACGCGCTCCTTCATCGGGATGATCGCGTTGTCGGTGATCTTGATGTGCTCGGGGCAGACCTCGGTGCAGCACTTGGTGATGTTGCACATCCCGATGCCCTGCTCGTCGCGGGCGAAGTCGGCGCGGTCGTCACGCGCGTCGAGCGGGTGCATGTCGAGCTCGGCGGCGCGGATGAGGAAGCGGGGGCCGGCGAAGGCCTCCTTGTTGTCCTCGTGGTCGCGCACGACGTGGCAGGTGTTCTGGCAGAGGAAGCACTCGATGCACTTGCGGAACTCCTGCGACCGCTCGACGTCGACCTGCTGCATCCGGTAGTCGCCCGGCGCGACGCCCTCGGGCGGCGCGAACGCCGGGATCTGGCGCGCCTTCTCGTAGTTGAAGGAGACGTCGGTGACGAGGTCGCGGATCACCGGGAAGGCCCGCATCGGCGTGACGGTCACCGTCTCGGTCTCGGTGAACGTCGACATCCGGGTCATGCACATGAGCCGGGGTATGCCGTTGACCTCCGCGCTGCACGAGCCGCACTTGCCCGCCTTGCAGTTCCACCGCACGGCCAGGTCGCCGGACTGGGTGGCCTGGAGCCGGTGGATGATGTCGAGCACGACCTCGCCCTCGTTGACCTCGACCGTGTAGTCGACGAGCTCGCCGCCGTCGGCGTCGCCGCGCCACACCCGGAACTTCGCGTCATAGCTCATGACCCGCTCCCGTCTGCCGTCGCCGCCGCGTCCTCGGTGGCCGCGTCCTTGGTGGCCCCGACGGCCGCGAGCTCGCCGGGTGTGAGGTACTTCGCGAGCTCGGCGCGCTCGAAGAGGGCGAGCAGGTCGCCGCGCATCGCCGGCATCGGCTGCTCCTCCACGCGTATGCCGTCACCCTCGGCCGAGCAGATGAGGTTGCGACCGCGCCACTTCGCATCCATCGTCGGGTAGTCGTCGCGGGTGTGCCCGCCGCGGGACTCCTGACGCAACAGGGCAGCCCGCGCCACGCATTCGCTGACGGCGAGCATGTTGCGCAGGTCGAGGGCCAGGTGCCAGCCGGGGTTGAACTGGCGGTGGCCCTCGACGGTCAGGTGCCTGGCGCGCTCCTTGAGCTGCTCGAGCTTGGTGAGCGCCGCCTCGATCTCGTCGGCCCTGCGGATGATGCCGACGAGGTCGTTCATCGTCTGCTGCATCTCCTGGTGGAGGGTGTACGGGTTCTCGCCGCCCTCCTCCTCGAACGGTGCGAGGGCGGTCGCGGCCGCGGCGTCGAGTGCGCCCTGCGGGGCGACCGGGCGGGCGTCGCCGAGACCCCTCACGTATGCCGCCGCGCCGGCTCCCGCGCGAGCCCCGAAGACGAGCAGGTCCGACAGCGAGTTGCCGCCGAGCCGGTTCGACCCGTGCATGCCGCCGGACACCTCACCGGCGGCGAAGAGGCCCGGCACCCTTGCGGCGGCAGCGGTGTCGGGGTCGACCTCGACACCACCCATGACGTAGTGGCACGTCGGGCCGACCTCCATCGCCTCCTTGGTGATGTCGACGTCGGCGAGCTCCTTGAACTGGTGGTGCATCGACGGCAGCTTCTTGAGGATCTCCTCCGGGCTGCGGCGCGAGGCGATGTCGAGGAAGACCCCGCCGTGGGGGGACCCGCGCCCGGCCTTGACCTCGGAGTTGATCGCGCGCGCCACCTCGTCACGGGGCAGCAGCTCGGGCGGGCGCTTGTTGTTGTCGGGGTCGGTGTACCAGCGGTCGCCCTCGTCCTCCGTCTGGGCGTACTGCCCCCGGAAGACGTCGGGCACGTAGTCGAACATGAAGCGCTTGCCCTCGGAGTTCTTGAGCACGCCGCCGTCGCCGCGCACCGACTCGGTGACGAGGATGCCCTTGACCGAGGGCGGCCAGACCATGCCGGTCGGGTGGAACTGGATGAACTCCATGTTCACGAGGGTCGACCCGGCGCGCAGGGCGAGGGCGTGGCCGTCGCCGGTGTACTCCCACGAGTTGGAGGTCACCTTGAACGACTTGCCGATGCCGCCCGTGGCGAGAACGACTGCGGGAGCGTTGAACCGGACGAACCGACCCGACTCGCGGAAGTAGCCGAAGGCCCCGGCGACGGCGCCGCTCTCGTCCTGGAGCAGGTCGGTGATCGTCACCTCGGCGAAGACCTTGAGCCCCGCCTCGGGGTCGCCCGACTCGCGCTCGTCGTCCTGCTGGAGGGAGACGATCTTCTGCTGCATCGTGCGGATCAGCTCGAGACCGGTGCGGTCGCCGACGTGGGCGAGGCGGGGGTACTCGTGCCCGCCGAAGTTGCGCTGGCTGATGCGCCCGTCGGGCGTGCGGTCGAAGAGGGCGCCGTACGTCTCGAGCTCCCAGACGCGGTCGGGGGCCTCCTTGGCGTGCAGCTCGGCCATCCGCCAGGAGTTGAGGAACTTGCCGCCGCGCATCGTGTCGCGGAAGTGGACCTGCCAGCTGTCGTTGCTGTTGACGTTGCCCATGCTCGCGGCGATGCCACCCTCGGCCATGACCGTGTGCGCCTTGCCGAAGAGGGACTTGCAGATGATCGCGGTGCGCAGTCCCGCCTCGCGTGCGGCGATGGCGGCCCGGAGGCCGGCCCCGCCGGCGCCGACGATGAGGACGTCGTAGTCGTGGGTCTCGATCTCCGCTGCCATCAGTTGTAGAACCTCAGATCGGTCAGGGCCCCGGATGCGACCAGGGCGATGTAGAGATCGGTGAGCATCAGCGTGCCCAGGGTGGTCCAGGCCAGCTGCATGTGTCGGGTGTTGAGCCGCGACACGACGGTCCACGCGCGGTAGCGCAGCGGGTGCCGGGAGAAGTGCTTGAGGCGCCCGCCGACGAGGTGGCGGCACGAGTGGCAGGACGCGGTGTAGAGCCAGAGCAGGGCGACGTTGACGACCATGATCAGGGTGCCGAGCCCGATGCCGAAGCCGCCGTCCTTGCCGTGGAAGGCCTTGACCGCGTCGTAGGTGTTGATCGCCGACACGACGACGGCGGCGTAGAAGAAGTACCGGTGCACGTTCTGGAGGATCAGCGGGAACCGCGTCTCGCCGCTGTACCGCGCATGCGGCTCGGCCACCGCGCAGGCCGGCGGCGACAGCCAGAACGCGCGGTAGTAGGCCTTGCGGTAGTAGTAGCAGGTGAGCCGGAAGCCGAGCAGGAACGGCAGGACGAGCAGCGCGAACGGCACGAACGGTGGGAACTCGCCGAACCACGTGCCGAAGTCACGGGCTGCAGGCACACAGGACGCGGACACGCACGGGGAGCTGAACGGCGAGAGGTAGTGGTAGTCCTCGACGAAGTAGGCGCGCTGCGAGGCGGTGCGCACCAGTGCGTAGAGCAGCCACAGGGTCAGCAGCGTGAACGTGACGACGGGCTGGACCCACCAGCGGTCGGCCCTGAGGGTGCGCGACGGGATCTGCGCCCGACCTGGTGAGCCGACGCCTCCGTCCATGGACCCACCTGACCGGGACCCGGGGTCGAGCGTCGTACCACTCATCGTGCGAACCTCCACCGTCGTTGGTTGGGCGCGTTTGCACACTCTAGTGTCACGTGCGTCACAGATGGGTGGACTCGCCCGGGCCTCGTTCGGGGAGCCGGCACGGCTCAGGCAGCAGGCGTCTCGGCCACGACCCGGCGCAGTGCCCGGGCGGCGATCGCGTCGTCGTAGTGCCCGACCAGCCCCTCGACGACCCGCGACCACGACCGGTGCCGCACCAGCTCGTGGCCGCGTCGTCCGAGCGAAGCGGCGTGCGAAGGCGACTCGAGCACGCGGGCGACCTGCCGTCGCAGGGCCCCGGGCTCGCCCGGCTCGAAGAGGTAGCCGTTGACGCCGTCGGCGACGAGGTCGACGGGGCCACCGGCGCGCGGGGCCACGACGGGCAGGCCGCTCGCGCCCGCTTCCTGGATCGTCTGGCCGAACGTCTCCGCGGTGCCGGTGTGCACGAAGACGTCGAGGCACGCGTACGCGCGGGCGAGGTCGTCGCCGTGACGCGACCCCAGGAAGACGGGTGGCCGGTTCGGACGGCCGGGGGAGGCCGCCACCGCCTCGGCGAGCGCCGTGCCGACCGCGCCGCGTGACGGCCCGTCGCCGACGACGACGAGTCGGGAGTGCGGGAGGTCGGCCAGCTCGGCGAGACGTTCGACCTCCTTCTCGGGGGCGAGCCGGCCCACGTAGCCGACGAGGCGCTCTCCTGCGGGGGCGAGCTCGCGCCGGAGCGCCCGGGCGAGGGCGTCCTTGCGCCAGGCGGGGTTGAACAGCGCGGCGTCGACGCCGCGACCCCAGAGCGCGGTGCGTGGCACCGTGTGGTGCTGCAGGTCGGCCAGAGCGGCCGAGGACGGTGCGAGCGTGATGTCGGCCCACGAGTGGATCCGCCGGATCCAGCGCCAGGTCGTCGCGGCGGCCGCCGTGCCCGCGGGGCCAGGGGTGTGCTGCCGTACGTAGGCAGCCATGTCGGTCTGGAAGACCGCGACGGTCGGCAGGTCGAGACCACGAGCTGCCGCGAGCCCGCGGGCGCCGAGCACGAAGGGACTCGCGACGTGGACGACGTCGGGCGCGAAGTCCTCGAGCACCCGCTCGATCTCGGGGGTGGGCAGGCCGACGTCGAACTGGCGCACCGGCAGCGAGGCGACACGGTGCACGGCCGCGCCACCGTAGTGGTCGGCAGCATCGGCCCGGGAGCGTGGCGCCACGACGACCACGTCGTCCCCACGGGCCCGGAGCTCTTCGATGACCCGGCACACGCTCGTGGTGACGCCGTTGAGGCTCGGCAGGAACGACTCGGTGACGATGGCGACTCGCACGTGTCCACGGTGACGGGCCCGGGAGCCGACCGGGCGACGGCTCGGGGTGTGTCCGGTGACGTGCCGGTGACAGCCTCGTGCACACCCGCACCCGTGCCCACCCGCGACGACGTGTGACGACTCGTGACGACTCGTGCCTAGGGTGGGCGCATGGTGCTCGATCACGTCGCGGCGGCGGCCGACTGGCTGATGGACAAGTCGCTGGTGCTCGGCTACACGAGGATCGGCCCCGCGGTGCGGCGTGCCTGGTGGCCGCACGACCCGGCCCCGCGCGCGCTCGTCGGGCGCCACGTCCTCGTCACCGGCGCCAGCGGGGGCCTGGGCCTCGCTACCGCACGCGGGCTCGCCCGTCTCGGCGCGACGGTCCACCTCACCGGCCGCCACGCCGGGCGCCTCGACGCCGCCCGGGCGTCGCTCCTCGACGCGGAGCCGCTCGCGGAGGTGGTGGTGCACGTCGCCGACGTGAGCGACCTCGCGGGCACGGCGCGCTTCGCGCACGATCTGATGACAGACGTGCCCCGCCTCCACGCCCTCGTCCACAACGCCGGCGTGATGCCCCAGCGGCGCACCACGACCCCCGAGGGGCACGAGCTGGCGCTCGCCACCCACGTGCTCGGTCCGCACGTGCTGACCCAGGCCCTGCGCCCGGCGCTCTCCGACGGCCGGGTCGTGGTCGTGACCTCGGGTGGCGCCTACGGGCAGCGGCTCGACGCCGCCGACCCCGAGTACACGCAGGGTGACTACTCCGGGGTGACGGCCTACGCGCGCACCAAGCGGATGCAGCTGGTGCTCACCGGGCTGTGGGCGGGCGACCTTGCGGCAGAAGGCATCCGCGTCCACTCCATGCATCCGGGCTGGGCGGCGACACCGGGTGTCACGGAGTCGCTGCCTCGCTTCGCGGCGCTCACGGGGCCGCTGCTGCGAGACGCCGACTCGGGGGCCGACACCGCGGTGTGGCTCGTGGCCACGTCCGATCCCATCGGCACCGGTGGCTTCTGGCACGACCGGCGACGGCGCCCCACGCACTACGCCCCCGTGGGAGTCGAGACGCACGAGCAGGTCGAGCAGTTCAGGGAGTTCGTGACCGAGGCGACCCGGGAGGCGCTCTCCGCGTCGTGACCCGCCGCGGCGGCCCACCTCCGCGCGTGTCAGCCGGCGCGCCTCACGCAGACCTGCGCCCCCGTCGACCGCAGGCAGTCGTAGCTGGCCGCCACGAGCCCCCGGACCCGCGCGACGTACGAGTTCCAGTCGGGTGCGCCTTCCTCGGGGCGCAAGGAGTCGTCGACGATGATCGCGTCGGCGCTCGGAAGGCACGTGGCGGTCTCGTCGAGGATGTCAGCGGGCTCGATGGAGTACTGGTGGAAGCGGGGGCATGCGAGCTCGAGGCCTCGCAGCCCGAGGGCGTGCGCGCTGGTGTCGTTCGACCCGGCCCGGGCATAGGTGCGCACCTGTGGCAGCGAGCGCAACGCGGTGCTCGCAGGCGACTCGTGCGCGAGGGCGGCCAGGGCCCGGGGCGCGCTCCGGGCCGCCTGCACGTAGAAGGTGGGGTGGAGAGCGCCGCCGAGGGCGTACGCGGTGACGAGCACCGCAGCCAGGGGAGCGAGTGTTCCCCCGCGCCTCGCACCGCCGGGTGTCCGGTGGGCGACCGACGTGTTCAGCCGGGTCGCGGCGAGCACGAGCGCCGTCACGGCGGGGACACCCAGGGTCTGCCCGTGGTGCGGCCAGGTGGCTGTGGCGGCGAGGACCACGAGGCTCGCGACCAGGGTGCTCACCACGAGCCACCCAAGCAGGGGCGCGACCCCCAGGTCGGCTCCCGTGCCGTCGGACGAACGTGGGGCCTGCTCCCTCCAGGCCGGGACCCCGGCCAGGACGACGACCGCCACGACGGCGACCACGACGACGAGGGCGGTCCTGGGAGAGCCTTCGGGGAAGGCCCGCAGCAGGTGCCCCACGGGGCCGCCGTAGCGTGAGGAGAAGAGCTCGCCGTCGGCGTACAGCAGGTTGGCCCTGAGGTTGAGGACCCACCCACCGAGCTCGTCACGCACGGTGAGCACCCCGATCCCCGTCCCCAGGGCAGCCAGCCCTCCGAGGGCGGCACGGACGCCCCCCGACACCGACCGGTGGTGCCAGGCACACGTGAGCAGCCCGACGACCGCGACGGGGGCGAGGGTGATCTTCGTCAGCAGGATGATCGCGGTGACTGCTCCGGCGAGCACCCAACGGCGGCGGACGGCTGCTGCCACCGCGCCGAGGGTGAGGGCGACGCCGGGCAGGTGCGTCATCCCGGGGACGTAGGCCGGCCCGGTCAGCACGACCGGGGTGAGGGCGGCGAGCAGGGCGGCCCGGGACCGGCCGAGTCCGGCTGTCCGCGACAGCGACCAGGCCGCGGCGCAGGCGACCAGCGCCCAGAGGATCTCGACGGCGTAGTCGGCGAGCGGTGAGACGAGCCGCCCGAGGGCCAGGGCGTAGTAGAAGACGGGGTCCTTGTTGTCCCAGACGTCGGTGTAGAGGCGGTCGCCGCCCAGCAGGCGCTCGGCCACGCTGGCGTAGGTGCCGTGGTCGTCTCCCTGCGGGCTCGGCACGAGGCGCGCCGCGCTGAGGCCCGTCGCGACGAGCGCGGCCAGCGTCATGCACGTCGTGGACAGGACCCCCTGGCCGCCGAACCCCGTGGAGCGTGCCCCCTCCGGGCCCGGAGGCGAGGAGGTCACGTCAGCTCGGTGCGGTTCTGGGCCGTCAGCATCTCGACGACCTTCTTGACGTCCTGGGCGCGGTCGGGACGCGTGATGAGCAACGCGTCCTGGGTGTCGACGACGACGAGGTCGTCGACGCCGATGAGCGCCACGAGACGTCCGCCGGTGGCCACCATCGCCGTCGAGTCGATCGCGATGACGTCGTCCTCGGGGCCGATCGCGGTGATGCCGGGAAGGGCGGTGGACTCGGCGACCAGGCGGGTCAGCGACGCGAAGTCACCGACGTCGTCCCAGCCGAACGAGGCCGGCACGACCGCCACCCGCCCGGCGGCTGCGGCAGGCTCTGCCACGGCGTGGTCGATCGCGATCTTCTGGAGCGACGGCCACAGGTCGCGCATCCGGCGCGGATCCGCGGCGATGATGCGAAGGCTGTCGACCATGTCGGCGTGGTCGACGGCGAGCAGCTCGAGAAGGGTCGTGGCACCGACGACGAACATGCCTGCGTTCCAACGGTATTCGCCGGTAGTGAGGTAGCGGGTGGCCGTCTCTCGGTCGGGCTTCTCGACGAACTCCTCGACGCGGCGGGCGCTCGGCGCCTCGTCGACGCCGAGGGACTCGCCCAGCCTGACGTAGCCGAAGGCCGTCGAGGGCTCGGTCGGCTCGACGCCGATCGTCACGAGCTCGCCGCGCCGGGCGAGGGCCGCGGCCTCCGTGACGGCACGGTGGAACGCGTCGGTGTCCCTGACGACGTGGTCGGCCGCGAACGAGCCGAGCACCGCCTCGGGGTCGCGCCGCTCGAGGATCGCGGCCGCGAGCCCGATGGCGGGCATGGAGTCGCGCGGCGAGGGCTCGGCCACGACCGCGTCGTAGCCGAGCATCGGCAGCTGCCGCCGCACCGCGTCCTCGTGCGCGGCGCCCGTCACCACGATGATGCGGTCACCGACGAGCGGCGAGAGGCGGCCCCACGTCTCGCGCAGGAGCGACTGGCCCGATCCGGTGAGGTCGTGCAGGAACTTGGGGGAGTGGCGGCGCGAGATCGGCCAGAGCCGGGTGCCGGACCCCCCAGCGGGGATCACGGCCCAGAGCCCGGGGATGGCGGTCATGCGCACACCGTACCGATGGGTGGCCGCGGCTCCTGTCGAACCGCCGCGACTGCCAGGTGGCGTGCGGTCGAGCCGCGCGGCATACGCCCGGTCGCGTGCGTCAGGCGGGGATGTCGCGCCGGCGCAGGCCTCCCAGCCCCACCGCCGCCACGGCTGCGGCCGCGACGACGAGCAGGACGAGCGGCAGGAGCCGGCCGTCCTCGGCCGGCATCGAGGGCACGTGGCCGAAGGGGGAGAGGTTCATCATCCAGTCGGGCAGCCCGAGCACGGGCACCAGCTCGCTCAGGAGCAGGAAGGTGATGAGCGCCGCCCAGGCCAGGCCGGTCAGGCGTGGCACGAGCCCGACGAGCAGCAGGGCGACGGCCACGCAGACCCAGATCGCGGGCACCGTTGCCAGGGCAGCCGGGACCAGCCTGCCGACCGAACCAGCGACGTCTCCGGAACGCTGCCCGTCGGCAGCCCCCGCGACGAGGCCGACGAGGGCCATGACGACCGCGGTCGAGACGAGAGCGAGGGCGAGGTGCGAGGCAGCCCAGCCGATGCGGGACGTCGTGGTGAGCAGCACCTCGGCGCGCAGCGAGGTCTCCTCGGTGCGCAGCCGGGTCACGATCGAGATGCCCAGGGCCGCGACCGCGATGGCGATGATGTGCAGCTCGGTGGTGAAGAAGATGTCGATGAGCTCCACCTGGCCGCCTGCCGCCCCCGAGAGCTTGCGCAGCAGGTCGAGGGTGGTGTCGGAGCTGCTGAGCGACCCGAGGTTCGCGGCGATGGAGCCGACGACCGACCCGATGACGACGGCGCTGACGCCCCAGCCGATGAGGGTGCCGCGCGCCAGCCTCGCCGTCAGCGCGCCGACGCTGCCCATCGAGCCGCGTGCGCTGCCGGGCCGGCTGGGCAGCAGGCCCGCCCCCAGGTCGCGACGCTCCTGCAGCCGGTAGGCGAGGGCGACGAGCAGGACGAAGGCGGTGAGGCCGACCCAGAAGGGCCACAGCCGGTCGTCACCGTAGGGGGAGACCTTCTGCCCCCAGCCCAGGGGCGAGAGCCACGACAGGAAGCGGGCCGGGTTGTCGTCGCCGGCGGTGTCACCGAGGGCGCGCAGCAGGAAGGCCGCACCGAGGGCTCCGAGCGAGATGGCGGCCGTGCCGCGGGTCGTCTCGGTGAGCTGGGCCGCCACCGCGGTGATCCCGACCCACGCGAGGCCCATGACGAGCCAGCAGACGCCGAAGGCGAACGAGCCGCGGCCGTCGAGCCCCACGGCGGCGAGCGCCCCTGCGGTGAGCGCCGCGGTCGCGACCACCGTGGCGGTGCCCAGCAGGATCGCGGCCGTCAGGGGAGAGCGGCGCTCGATGGCGCCGGCGCCGAGCAGCTCGAGACGGCCCGACTCCTCCTCGGTGCGGGTGTGCCTCCGGACGACGATGTACGCGAGCAGGCACACGAACACGCCGCCGAGCAGCACGCTCTTGAAGACGGCGAAGGAGTCGAGCGTGAGGCTCGTCATGGGGCCGTAGAGCGCGACGCTCGCCGGGTTGGCGACCAGCGGCCGGATGATCTCCAGTGCACCGGTCAGGCTGGGGTAGAGGTCGATCGTCGCCTGTGCCGAGCCGGCGGCGAAGGCCACGAGGGCGAGGACGCTGACGGGGATGAGCACCCGGTCGCGGCGAGACGCGAGGCGCACCAGCGACCCGGTGCCGGCGAACGTGCTCATCGGGTCGTCGCCGCCTCGGCGGTGGAGCCGGAGCTGGTCGAGCCGTTCTGCGCCGCAACGGGGTTCGTGCGGTACTGGTCCATGAACAGCTCCTCGAGCGTCGGGGGCGCGCTGGTCAGTGTCCGGATGCCGTGCCGCCCGAGCAACGCGAGCAGGTCGCCGAGGTGCTGCGTCTCCACGGCGCAGACGACGCGGTGGTCGGTGACGGAGACGTCGGCGAGTCCCGGCACCGTGTGCAGCTGCTCCGCGGTGAGGGGCCGCTCGAGCGTGGCGTCGACGGTGGTCCGCGAGAGGTGCCGCAGCTGCTCGAGCGTGCCGGACTCGACGTTGCGTCCCTCGCGGATGATGCTCACCCGGTCGCACAGGGACTCGACCTCGCTGAGGATGTGGCTCGAGAGCAGGATGGTCGTTCCCTGCTGGCGGCGCTCGCGGGCGGCCTCCTTGAACACGGCCTCCATGAGCGGGTCGAGGCCCGAGGTGGGCTCGTCGAGGATGAGCAGCTCGACGTCCGACGAGAGGGCCGCGACGAGGGCGACCTTCTGCCGGTTTCCCTTCGAGTAGGAACGGCCCTTCTTCGTCGGGTCGAGCGAGAAGCGCTCGAGCAGCTCGGCGCGGCGCTGCTCGTTGAGGCCGCCGCGCAGCTTGCCGAGCAGGTCGATCACCTCGCCTCCGGTGAGGTTGGGCCAGAGGGCGACGTCGCCGGGCACGTAGGCGAGCCGGCGGTGCAGCGACTCGACCTCGCGCCACGGGTCGCCGCCGAGCAGGGTGGCGGTGCCGCCGTCGGAGCGGAGCAGTCCGAGCAGGATGCGGATCGTCGTCGACTTTCCCGCACCGTTCGGGCCGAGGAAGCCGTGGATCTCGCCGGTCGACACCTCCAGGTCGAGCCCGTCGAGGGCAACCGTGCGGCCGAACGTCTTGCGCAGGTCGTGGACCTGGATCGCGGAGCTCATGTCATCGACAATACACATCATTCACGATTTACTGAATGTTATGACGGGTGGGTAGGGTCTCCGGCAGGGGGTGCCGCACCGAGGCCCCGCGACCGGGAGAGGTGGTGCAGGGCTGATGACGAAGGCGCCAGGGGCGACCCGTGACGATCGAGCCGTGTCGACGTACGTCGAGCGCTTCGGCGACACGCTCACCGACGCCGGGATGCCCCGCCTCGCCGCCCGGGTCTTCGCGCAGCTGCTCGCCGACGAGGACGGTCGGATGACCGCCGCCGAGCTCACCGAAGCCCTCGACGTCAGCCCCGCCGCGATCTCCGGGGCGGTCCGCTACCTCACCCAGACGTACATGATCGGCAAGGAGCGCGAGCGTGGCTCGCGCCGCGACGTCTACGTCGTGCAGGCCGACGCCTGGCACGGCGCGATGCTCTCGCGGGACCGCGTCCTCGCGCAGATCGAGACGAGCCTGCGGGCCGGGGTGCCCGCCGTCGGTGGCCTCGCGACACCGGCAGGGCGCCGGCTCCAGCTCTCGGTCGCCTTCCTCGAGTTCCTCGGTGAGCGACTCGGCGCGCTCGAGGGCGAGTGGGACGAGTACAAGGCCACCATCACCCGCGGCTGGCCCGACGACGCCTGACCCCGGGCGGGGCGGGGCGGCGCAGGCTCGCGTCGCCGGACGGCATACGTCGTCGGTGGCGTGAGATCGGCGACGTTCGTCACGGCCGCGACAGCGGGCGGCCCGGGCGCCGATACGCTCGGGACCATGGCTGACAGCACTGGCGCGCGCTCCGAGTCCGACCTGCCCATCGAGCCCGTCTACGACGCCTCGGCGCTCGCCGGCTTCGACCCGGAGGCCAAGCTCGGCGCGCCCGGCAGCTACCCCTTCACCCGCGGCGTCTACCCGTCGATGTACACGGGGCGCCCGTGGACGATGCGCCAGTACGCCGGGTTCGGCACCGCGAAGGAGAGCAACGAGCGCTACCACCAGCTGGTCAAGGCCGGCACCGGTGGTCTGTCGGTCGCGTTCGACCTGCCGACCCAGATGGGCTACGACTCCGACGAGCCGATCGCGCACGGCGAGGTCGGCAAGGTCGGCGTCGCGATCGACAGCCTCGACGACATGCGCACCCTGTTCGACGGGCTGCCGCTCGACAAGATCTCGACCTCGATGACCATCAACGCGCCCGGTTCGACGCTGCTGCTGCTCTACCAGCTCGTCGCCGAGGAGCAGGGGGTCGGCGGCGACCAGCTGACCGGCACGATCCAGAACGACGTGCTCAAGGAGTACATCGCCCGCGGGACCTACATCTACCCGCCGCGAGAGTCGCTGCGCCTGATCGCCGACGTGTTCGCCTACTGCCACAAGGAGATGCCGCGCTGGAACACCATCTCCATCAGCGGCTACCACATGGCCGAGGCCGGGGCCACGCCCGTGCAGGAGATCGCGTTCACCCTCGCCAACGCCATCGAGTACGTCCGGGCCGCGCAGGCCGCAGGCCTCGACGTCGACGACTTCGCGCCGCGCCTCTCCTTCTTCTTCGTCGCCCGCACGACCCTGATCGAGGAGGTCGCGAAGTTCCGTGCCGCCCGGCGCATCTGGGCCCGCATCATGAAGGAGGACTTCGGCGCGCAGAACCCGAAGTCGATGATGCTGCGGTTCCACACCCAGACCGCCGGCGTGCAGCTGACCGCGCAGCAGCCCGAGGTCAACCTCGTCCGCGTCGCCCTCCAGGGTCTCGGCGCCGTGCTCGGCGGCACGCAGTCGCTGCACACCAACAGCTTCGACGAGGCGATCGCGCTGCCGACGGAGAAGGCGGCTCGCCTCGCCCTGCGCACCCAGCAGGTCATCGCCTACGAGACCGACGTGACGAAGACCGTTGACCCCTTTGCCGGCTCGTACGTCGTCGAGTCGATGACCGACGAGATCGAGGCCGCTGCCGTCGCCCTGATCCAGGCCGTCGAGGACAGGGGCGGCGCTGTCGCGGCGATCGAGCAGGGCTTCCAGAAGTCCGAGATCGAGCGCTCCGCCTACCGCGTCCAGCTCGAGATCGACGGCGGCGAGCGCACCGTCGTCGGCGTCAACAGGTACACCGTCGACGTCGAGGACAAGTACGAGCCGCTGCGCGTCGACCCCACCATCGAGGCCGACCAGCGCGCCCGCCTCGAGGCCCTGCGCGCCGACCGTGACCAGGCCGCCGTCGACGCCGCCCTGGCCCGCCTGCAGGACGCCGCCCGCGGCACCGACAACGTGCTCTACCCGATGAAGGAGGCCCTCGCGGCCCGCGCCACCGGCGGCGAGGTCGCCCACGCCCTGCGAGAGGTCTGGGGCACCTACCAGCCCCGCGAGACCTTCTGACTCACGCGTACACCACGCGGCGGCCCACCTGAGCGGCACGGCGACCCCAGGGCGTATGCCGTCTAGCGGGGTCGGGCGCCCACCCGCGCCGCCGCGGCGCTACCGGCCGCCACCCCGCCCCGTAGGGCAGACGCGCGGTCCTCGCCGCGCAGCCAGGCCGACAGCAGCCCGGCGTTGAAGGCGTCGCCGCAGCCGGTGGCGTCGACGTTCTCGACGACCGGCGCCTCGGCGCTCTCGTCGACGCCGTCCCCGACCCACCGCGCCCCGGAGGCCCCGTAGGTGGCGACGACCTCCCTCGTGTGCTCGAGGATGGCGCGCATCCCACCGAGCGCCGCGACCTCGTTCTCGTTGGGGAGCAGCAGGTCCACGCCCGACACCCACGACAGGAACGTGTCGGCCCCCTCGCGGTCGATGAGGGCCGGCGACTGCGGGTCGACGGACGTCGACCATCCCAGCTCACGCGCCTGCCGCAGCGACTCGAGCCCGGCGGCCCGCGACCCGGCGTCGAAGAGCACGTAGCCGCTCAGGTGCAGGTGGGGTCGCGGCAGGGAGGGAGGCGGAGCCCGGCCAGGTCGACGTCGTCGACGGAGAACGCCTTGTTGGCGCCGCGGTCGGGGAACATCGTGCGGTCGCCGTGGGCGTCGAGCAGGATCACGACCATGCACGTCGGCAGGGCCGGGTCGACGGCGAAGGCGCACGTCACCCCGGCGGCCTCCAGCTCGCGCCGGCAGGTGGATCCCGCGGCGTCCGAACCGATGCGCGCGACCAGCGTCACCGACGCTCCGAGCCCCGCGAGCCATGAGGCCGAGTTGCCACCGGCGCCCCCGGGCACGAGCGCGACCGCGGACGGCGTGTCGGAGTGCCACTGGATGTCGCCCGAGGGACGCGTGATCACGTCGAGCCCGACGTCGCCGACGACGACGACGGGACGAGTGCTCATGCCTGCCGGGCCAGTTCGCCGCTGGCAGAGCGGCGGGCGACCTCGGCCGCGACCTCCCCGGCCAGCCGCGCGTTGGCCAGCACGAGCTCGACGTTGGCCCGCAGCGACTCCCCGCCCGAGCTGTCGTGGAAGAACTCGAGCAGCCGTGGCGTCACGTCCTTGCCGTGGACGCCCTCTCGCTCCAGCAGCGCCAGCCCTTCGGCGACGAGCCGGTCGTGCAGCTGCCGGTCGACCTGCCGGTCGGCGGGCAACGGGTTCGCCAGGACGACGCCGGCGGAGTCCGTGCCCAGCCGGTCGCGCGTGACCACCACGCGCGCCGCCTCCTCCGCGGACTCCACCCGCCACGGCACCGAGTGCCCCGAGTCCGACAGGTAGAAGCCGGGGAAGGCGTCCGTGCGGTAGCCGAGCACCGGCACCGACAGCGTCTCGAGGGTCTCGAGGGTGCCGGCGACGTCGAGGATCGACTTCACGCCCGCGCACACGACGAGGACGGGTGTGGACGCGATGACGCCGAGGTCCGCCGACACGTCGAAGGTCTCGGAGGCGCCCCGGTGCACGCCGCCCAGACCACCGGTCGCGAAGACGCGGATGCCGGCGAGGTGCGCCAGCGCAGAGGTCGACGCCACGGTCGTCGCACCCGAACGCCCGAGTGCCGCGGCGACGCCCACGTCGCGGACCGACAGCTTCGCGATCTCGGGGTCGGTGCAGACGCGCTCGACCTGGGTGGCGCCGAGGCCGACGTGCACCGTGCCGTCGAGCACCGCGATCGTGGCGGGCACCGAGCCGCCGGCGCGCACGGCGTCCTCGATCTGCCCGGCGATCTCGACGTTGTCGGGGTGCGGGAGCCCGTGGGCCAGGATCGTCGACTCGAGGGCGACGACGCCGACGCCGGCGTCCAGGGCGTCGCGCACGTCCTCGTGCACGACGACGAGCTCCGACGGGGGCAGGTGCGCAGACATGGCGGACACCCTAGTTCCGCACGACGCCGCGCCCGCTCCTGGGGCAGGCCGCGCACTCGCGCATCCCGGGCAGCGCGTAGATGAAGCAGCACGAGACCCGTGCGGGCTCCGGCCCGACGTCCTCGCCGGCCGCCCCGCGGGCGAGCCGCACCGCCGTGTCCCACATGTCCGACACGACCCCCCACCGCTGGCGCGTGCCCATCCGCACCTCGGGGGCGTACGCCGCCACGACCTCCGAGACGAGCCCCAGGTATGCCGTGTGGCCGAGCTCCAGACGCCGTGCCCGGTCGGGCTCTGCGGCGAGCGAGGCCCGGCCCGGGTCGACCACGACCCGCTGCGGGTTGAGCCCGCCCGCGAGCTCGAAACCGAGCCCGTCAGGCGAGGGCGCGAGCACCCACGGGCCGAGCACGGCGGCATACGCGATCGGGGTGGCGGCGACCTCGCACCACCACTGCAGCACGAAGGCGGCCGGTACGTGAGGCCGCACGGCGACGGCGTGCCGCTGTGACATCTGCCCACGCAGCGCGTCGCGCCACGGCCGCAGCGGGTCCGACCCGGCGCGCACGTGGGCGAGCACGTCGGCGAACCAGACCGTCGCGGGGGAGCGCTCGCAGGTGGCGGTCAGGAAGGGAAGCGCGCCGTCGACCCGGCCGACGACGTGCCGCACGGCGTCGGCGCCCGACGGACCCCCGACGCGCTCGCGGGCTGCACCACCCTCCGCACCGGCCTCCGCACCGGCCTCCGCATCCGCGTCCACGCGGCCCTCCCGCCTCGCCGTCGGCCCCTCTCGGCAAGGACCGCGCCCATCCTCTCGCTAGAATCCCGTGCTCGTGACCGACCGCTCCCTCTCGCTGCCCTTCGAGGCTGTCGCCCGAACCGTCCAGCAGCATGCCCAGGAGCTCGTCACGATCCGTCGAGACCTCCACACCCACCCCGAGCTCGGCCGCGGCGAGGTGCGCACCACCGCCGTGGTCGCCGAGCGGCTCGAGCGCGCCGGCATCGACGTGCGACGGCTGCGCGGCACCGGGCTCGTCGCCGACCTCGGCTCGCCCCAGCCCCGGCACCGCATCGCGCTGCGTGCCGACCTCGACGCCCTGCCGATCCGCGAGCAGACCGGCCTCGAGTTCGCGTCGCAGACCGACGGCGTCAGCCACTCGTGCGGGCACGACGTGCACACGAGCGCGCTGCTCGGCGCGGCGCTCGCCCTCAAGGCGACCGAGCGCCGGCTCGTCGACGCCGGCATCGGCGCGCGCCTCGTCTTCCAGCCCGCCGAGGAGCTCATGCCCGGTGGCGCCGAGGACGTCGTGGCGCAGGACGGACTCGTCGGCGTCGACCGCATCTTCGCCCTGCACTGCGACCCCAACCTCGACGCCGGCCAGGTCGGTCTGCGGGTCGGTGCCATCACCGCGGCCGCCGACCAGGTCGAGGTGACCCTGTCGGGCCGCGGCGGCCACACGTCGCGCCCGCACCTGACGCAGGACCTCACGTACGCCCTCGCCAAGGTCGTCACCGACGTGCCGGCCGTGCTCTCGCGCCGTCTCGACCCCCGCGCGGGCGCCGCCCTCGTCTGGGGTTCGATCCACTCCGGTGGCGCCCACAACGTCATCCCCGCGTCGGGCAAGGTGGGGGGCACGCTCCGCATGCTCGACGCCGGCATCTGGGAGGGCGTCGAGCGCCTTCTGGAAGCCGTCGTGCACGAGGTCGTCAAGCCGTATGCCATCCAGGCGGACGTGACGATCACCAAGGGTGTGCCGCCCGTCGTCAACGACGCCGGCTGCATCGACGCCTTCACCGCGGCCGTGACCGGAACCGGCGCGTTCGTGGCGCCGACGCCGCAGTCCCTCGGCGGTGAGGACTTCGCGTGGTACCTCACGCACATCCCCGGCGCCATGGCTCGTCTGGGAACGCGCTCGCCCGGTGGTCCGACGTACGACCTGCACCGCGGCGACCTCGTCATCGACGAGGGAGCGATCGTCGTCGGGGCCCGCACGCTGGCCGGCGTCGTGTTCTCGGCAGCGGCCCGGCTGGCGGGCACCCCGGCTCTCGGCGGCGTCTCTCCGTTGAGTGCGGTCGCGGATCGGTAACACTTCCTGCGACTTGCTCGGAGGCGTGCAGATCCTGTCGTGGCGGGGTCTACAGTTCCGTGCTATCTGGGCCGATGTCGTCGTCGGCCCGACGGACTGAAGGAGAGCGCCTTGCGTTCACATGTGAAGTTGGGTGCGGTCGTCGCGGCCGGACTGGTCGCCGCACTCGCTGGCTGTGGTGGGTCCACCGGCCCGTCCACCGGCTCCGGCGGCGGTGGCGGGGGCACCAACACCGCCGCGTCGGGCGACTGCTCGAGCGCTGAGGTGTTCTGCGTCGGCCTCGTGACCGACGTCGGCAAGGTCGACGACAAGGGCTTCAACCAGGCCGCCTGGGAGGGTGTCGAGCAGGTCAAGGGCGAGCTGGGCGCGCAGACGAAGTTCGTCGAGACGACCGACCCCAAGGACTACGCGAAGAACATCAAGCAGTTCACCGACGCCAAGTACGACGTCATCGTCACCGTCGGCTTCCTCATGGGCGACGCGACGCGCGCCGCCGGCAAGCAGTACCCCAACACGAAGTTCATCGGCTTCGACCAGTTCCAGGCCGACCCGGTCGTCCCGAACGTCACGGGCCTGATCTTCCACGAGGACCAGGCCGGCTACGCCGCTGGCTACCTGGCCGGTCTCATGACCAAGTCGAACAAGATCGGTGTCGTCCTCGGCCAGGAGATCCCGCCGACCCAGGCGTACGCCGCCGGCTACGAGAACGGCGCCAAGGCGTCCAACCCGTCCGTCACGGTCTCGAAGGTCTACCACCCGGCCGGCAACACCGCCTTCAACGACCCCGTGTGGGGTGCCGGTGAGGCCAAGAAGATGCTCGCGCAGGGCGCGGACTTCATCTTCGGCGCCGGTGGCAACACGGGCAACGGCGCGCTCCAGGAGGCCGCGAAGACGGCCGGCGCCGGCGACAAGATCTTCTGTATCGGTGTCGACCTCGACCAGTGGGACACCCTGCCGGCCGCGCACCCGTGCCTCATCACCTCGGCCGAGAAGCACGAGAAGGACGGCATCGGCGAGCTGCTCAAGCAGATCAAGGGCAACACGATCAAGCCGGGCAACTTCTTCGGCACCGCCGGCATCTCGGCCTTCCACGACTTCGACAGCAAGGTCCCGGCCGACGTGAAGACCAAGGTCGCCGACATCGTCAAGAAGCTCGAGGACGGCTCGCAGGCAACGGGCTACAAGGCGGGCTGACCGCAGGCGCATGACCCCTGACGGGGTGGGCACTAGAGTCCCGTCATGACGAAAGTCGAGCGGGTGCTCCACAGGGGCACCCGCTCGACGTCGTTCTGCGCCGGTGGAACGGCGTGCACCACAGACACAGGTCCAGACAAGGAGTCGAGAGGTCCGAGATGGCCGATCTCAGAGATGAGCCGTCAGGCGCCGAGAAGCACGGCGTCGTGACCACGCAGCCGACCGCCGAGGCGACACCGCCGCCGGTCGTGCCCGAACGCGGCGCACCGCCGCCACCCACCGGAGTGCTGGGGCTCCTCGTCCGCGAGCAGTCGATCATCGTGCCGCTGGTGGCCGTGGTCGCGGCGCTCCTCATCGGCGGGATCCTGATCCGCGCCCAGGGCGTCAACCCGACCTACGCGTACCAGACTCTCTTCACCTACTCCTTCCTGACGGCTGACGGCCTCCAGGGCACCTTCGAGAAGATGGTGCCGCTGATCCTCTGTGGTCTGGCGGTCGTCATCCCGCTCCGCGTCGGGCTGTTCAACATCGGCGCGCAGGGCCAGCTCATGGCCGGAGCGATCGCGGCGGCAGCCACCGCGCACGCCGTGCGCGAGGCGCCCGGCGTCATCGTCGCGGTCATCGCGATGGTGGCCGGCATCCTCGCCGGTGCGATGTGGGCCTCGATCGCGGGTGCGCTCAAGGCCAGCCGGGGGGTGCACGAGGTCATCTCGACGATCATGCTCAACTCGATCGCCGCGGGTCTCATCGACTACCTCGTCAACGGACCCCTCAAGGACCCGTCGTCGGCCTACCCGGCCTCCTACCCGGCGCCCGACGCCTCGCGCTTCGTGCCCCTGGGTGTCGTGCCGATCGGCCTGCCGATCGCGCTCGTGCTCGCGGTCCTCGTCGCCTGGATGCTGCGCCGCACCACCCTCGGCTTCCAGTTCGAGACGATCGGCCGCAACCGCCACGCCGCCTCGTACGCCGGCATCAAGCTGAGCGGCATGATCGTCCTCGCGATGGCGATCGCCGGTGGCCTCGCCGGCCTCGCCGGCTCGGTCGAGTACCTCGAGATCGACCCGTACCGCTACCAGGACGGCATCGCCGGCTCGCTCGGCTTCGACGGCATCACGATCGCGCTCCTGGCCCGGTCCAACCCCCTCGGCACGATCCCGGCGGCCCTGCTCGTCGGCGCGCTGCGTGCGGGCTCGTCCAACCTGATGTTCAACACCGGCATCCAGCCGGAGATCGTCGACATGCTGCTCGCGATCACGCTGCTGCTCGTGTCGCTGCCGATCATCGCCAAGCTGCTCTTCCGACGCCACACCGCCAAGTCGTCCGCCCTCGCAAGCAGCTGGGGGTCCTGACATGGAATGGGTCAAGCGCAACCAGGTCACCGTCGGATCGATCGTCGTCCTGCTGGTCGGTGCCTACGTCTTCTACGCGATCAACGACAACATCGCGACGTCGATGTTCAAGGGGGCGTGGTTCTTCGCCGTGCCCCTCGTGCTCGGCGCCCTCACCGGCGTCGTCGGAGAGCGGTCCGGTGTCGTGAACATCGGCATCGAGGGCCAGATGCTCGTCGCGGCCTTCGCGGCCTTCTTCTCCGCGGCCGCGAGCGGTTCGCTCGTCGTCGGCATCCTCGTGGGCATGGTGGCGGGCATCGTCATGGGCGCCTTCCTGGCGCTGACCACGGTCAAGGGCCTGATGGACCAGATCATCGCCGGTGTCGTCATCAACATCGTCGCGACAGGCCTGACGTCCTTCTTCTACCGCCCCGGCAAGGTGCTCGCCTCGAACATGCCGCAGTGGGACATCCCGCTGCTCTCGCAGATCCCGCTCATCGGCGACGTCTTCTTCCAGACCGGCCCGATCGCGCTGTTCGCGCTCCTCTCGGTGCCGGTCGTGCACGTCGCCCTGTTCCGCACCCGGTGGGGCCTGCGCACCCGGTCCATCGGCGAGTACCCCTCGGCCGCCGACACCGCCGGCATCGACGTGATCCGCATGCGGCTCGTCAACGTCACGATCGGCGGCATCTTCGCCGGTGCGGCGGGCGCCTTCCTCTCGATGGAGGCCACGGCCGGCTTCGAGCGCGGCATGACCGCAGGACGAGGCTTCCTCGCCCTCGCCATCCTCATCTTCGGTGGGTGGCGACCGCTCCGCGTCTTCGCGGCAGCGCTCTTCTTCGGCTTCACCAACGCGCTCGCCTCGCAGCTGCAGGGCGTCATCAACATCCCGCAGCAGTTCATCACCCTCCTGCCCTACCTGCTCACCCTGGTCGTCCTGGCGGTCGCCGCCGGCCGCGTCCGGGCACCGGGAGCCGTCGGGCAGCCGTTCGTGAAGGGAGAGGGCTCGTGAGCGAGCAGCCGACCGCAACGGTCCAGCCATCGGCCCAGTCGTCCAGCCGGCCGTCCGTCGAGAACGAGGCGGAGCGACTGCTCGACATCGCCGGGCTCTCGAAGTCCTACGGCACCGTGCGCGCCAACCGCGACATCAGCCTGCACGTCCGGCGAGGCGAGATCGTCGCCCTCCTCGGCGAGAACGGTGCCGGCAAGTCGACTCTGGTCAAGCAGATCTTCGGTCTGGTCAAGCCCGACGAGGGCACGATCACGATCAAGGGTGACTCGTCGCCGGTCAAGGACCCCCGCGACGCCATCCGTCGCGGCATCGGCATGGTCCACCAGCACTTCCAGCTGGTGCCCGTCATGACGGTCGCCGAGAACATGATCCTCGGGCACGAGACGACCAGTCGCGGCGTCCTCGACATCGAGGGTGCACGCAAGCTCGTGCGCGAGCTGTCGGCCAAGCACGGCCTCAAGGTCGACCCCGACGCCGAGATCGAGGACCTCCCCGTCGGCACGCAGCAGCGCGTCGAGATCCTCAAGGCGCTCTCGCGCCGCGTCGACCTGCTCATCCTCGACGAGCCGACCGCGGTGCTCACACCGCAGGAGACCGACGAGCTGCTCTCGGTCATGAAGGAGCTCGCCGTCGGCGGCACCTCGATCGTCTTCATCACCCACAAGCTGCGCGAGGTGCTCGCCGCGGCCGACCGCGTCTACGTGCTGCGTCAGGGCGCCGTCGTCGGCGAGGTCGCGACGGCCGACACCGACGCCCGAGGCCTGGCCACGATGATGGTCGGCCGCGACGTCGTGCTGCGCGTCGACAAGGACGAGGCGAAGCCCGGCGGGGACGTGCTGTCGATCAAGGACCTCGTCGTCCTCGACGACCGCAACCTGCGGGCCGTCGACGGCTTCACGCTCGACGTGCGGGCCGGCGAGATCGTCGGTGTGGCCGGGGTCGAGGGCAACGGCCAGCGTGAGCTCGTCGAGGCGATCGCGGGCATGCGGCCGCCCCAGTCGGGCACCGTCAACCTGCTCGGCAAGGACATCACCAAGGCCAACCCCCGCGACACGCACGTCGCGGGCGTCGGCCACATCCCCGAGGACCGCGAGCGGCACGGCCTCGTCGCCTCCTACTCTCTCGCCGACAACCTCGTGCTCAACCGGTTCTCCGAGAAGCCGTTCGCCAACGGGTTCGTGCGCGACTTCGACGAGGTGCGCAAGAACGCCGAAGGGCTCTTCGAGGAGTTCGACATCCGGGCCGCAGGTGTGGGTGCCCCTGCGGGCTCGCTCTCGGGCGGCAACAAGCAGAAGGTCGTCGTCGCGCGCGAGATGAGCTTCGGGCCCAGGCTGCTCATGGCGGCCCAGCCCACGCGCGGTGTCGACGTCGGTTCCATCGAGTTCATCCACCGCCGCATCGTCGCGGCCCGCGACGAGGGCGCCGCGGTGCTGCTCGTCTCCGCCGAGCTCGACGAGGTGCTGTCGCTCGCCGACCGCATCGCCGTCATCCACGGCGGCAAGGTGGTGGCCGAGATGCCCGGCAGCGACGCCGACCGCACCGAGATCGGCCGGCTCATGGCGGGTGACCACTAGGTGTCACCCGTGTCCGAGGGAGCCGTCCCCGACGCCACCGCACCACGGGCCGCCGAGCCGTATGCCGCCGAGCCCGCCGGGCGGCATACGGCCGGGGCCGCTCCGGCTGGGTCCGACAGCGCACCCGGGCCGCAGGTCGACTGGGAGGGGCTGCGCCTGCGGGCGGTCGAGCTCATGGAGCGCGCCTACGCGCCGTACTCGCACTTCCGGGTCGGCGTCGCGGGTCTCGTGGCCGACGGGCGCGTCGTCGCCGGGTGCAACGTCGAGAACGCCGCCTACGGCGTGACCCTCTGCGCCGAGTGCGGCATGGTCTCCGAGCTGCACGCCACCGGCGGCGGGCTGCTCACCGCCGTCTACTGCGTGGGCGGCGACGGGCAGGCGCTCATGCCCTGCGGTCGGTGCCGCCAGCTGCTGTGGGAGAACGGCGGCCCCGGCTGCCTGCTCATGACGCCTGAGGGAGTGCTGCCCATGTCGGCCGTGCTTCCGCAGGCGTTCGGTCCCGAGAACCTGCGCCACGCCGAGGGCTGAACGGCCCCGCCGGTGGGCCCGTGGATCCGGCGCTGGGACATGATGGTCCGGTGAACGAAGCCTTCGACGCCGTCGACGTCATCTCCGCCAAACGCGACCGGACCGAGCTGTCCGACGCCCAGATCGACTGGGTCATCGACGCCTACACCCGAGGCGTCGTCGCCGAGGAGCAGATGTCCGCCCTCGCGATGGCGATCTACCTCAACGGCATGAACCCCCGCGAGATCGCGCGGTGGGCCGACGCGATGATCCGCTCCGGTGAGCGTCTCGACTTCTCGGGCCTGTCGCGCCCGACCAGCGACAAGCACTCGACCGGGGGGGTGGGCGACAAGATCACCCTCCCCCTCGCCCCGATCGTGGCCGCCTGCGGGGTGGCAGTCCCGCAGCTGTCGGGGCGCGGACTCGGCCACACCGGCGGCACGCTCGACAAGCTCGAGTCGATCCCCGGCTGGCGCGCCGACGTCACGAACGAGCAGATGATGCGCCAGCTCGAGGACGTCGGCGCCGTCATCTGCGCCGCGGGGTCGGGTCTCGCACCCGCCGACAAGAAGCTGTACGCGTTGCGCGACGTCACGGGCACGGTCTCCTGCGTCCCCCTCATCGCAACCTCGATCATGAGCAAGAAGATCGCCGAGGGCACGGGCTCGCTCGTGCTCGACGTCAAGGTCGGCTCAGGGGCGTTCATGAAGGAGCTCGGCCAGGCGCGCGAGCTGGCCGAGACCATGGTGCGTCTGGGCAAGGACGCCGGGGTGCACACCGTCGCGCTGCTCACGAACATGGAGACCCCGCTCGGGCTCACGGCGGGCAACGCCCTCGAGGTGCGCGAGTCGGTCGAGGTGCTGGCGGGCGGCGGACCCGGAGACGTGGTGGAGCTGACCCTCGCCCTGGCCCGCGAGATGGTGGCCGGCGCCGGAAAGGACGACGTCGACCCCGCCGACGTCCTCGCCGACGGCCGCGCCATGGATGTCTGGCGCCGGATGATCCGCGCGCAGGGGGGAGACCCCGACGCAGAGCTCCCGACGGCGAAGGAGACCCACCACCTGCTCGCGCCGGCCGACGGCGTGCTCGTGCAGCTCGACGCCCTCGCGGTGGGGGTGGCCGCCTGGCGCCTCGGCGCCGGCCGCGCGCGCAAGGAGGACCCGGTGCAGGCAGGTGCAGGCGTCGAGCTGCACCACAAGCCCGGGGCGACGGTTCGCGGGGGCGAGCCACTCATGACGCTGCACACCGACGAGCCGGAGCGCTTCGCCCGTGCCCTCGAGGCCCTCGAGGGCGGCTTCACCATCGCCCCCGAGGGCTCGCGTCCCGACCTGCCGCCGATCGTCATCGACCGGGTGTCCTGAGCGACCTTCCAAGGACGTTTCAGCAGGTCAGAGCCCTGAAGGACAGTCAGGGGAGTGGGGCGACGGGCCCGATTATGCGATCCCGGGAGGCCCATGTAATGTTCTCTTCGTCAGCCCGACAGGGAGGAACGGACGCCACCGCGGCGGTGAGAGATCACCCAGCGAAGTTGGCCGGTCCCGGGGCTGGGAAGCATGGTCCGAAGCACTCCGGTTGATCCGGTAGGGTTTCGGTCGGCCCTGGAGCCGGGTTCGAGTGATCGAGCTGGTTGCAGGTTGCTCCGTAGCGTTCGCTTGCGAGCCTGGAGCGGTCCGAGGCACTCTGGTTGATCCGGTAGGCTTCGGGGAGCAGGAACCGCTGATACCAAGCGGGTTGAAT
>NZ_JBHTKH010000004.1:0-344173 GCF_042676085.1 Terrabacter terrigena | reverse complement strand
AACCCATCGCCGCGATCGACAGCGGCGAATAGGCACCGAGGATCACCTCAAAGCCCACCACGCCCCGGGACGCTGTCCTGGTCCTCGCCCGAGAGGTCGACGGCGCGTCCGCGAACGCGCCAGAACAGACGGGTCGCACGGTCCAGGTTGGGAAGAGAGGGCACGTCCAGAGGGTGCCACGGAGCGCAGAGGGTGCAATCACGGTGACACGCGGGATTCAGGCAAATGTGCCGCCCGAGGCGGCTACGCTCGCCCGCTCATCAGGATCACGCGTTTACCGGTCATGCCGCGATGTGTTCTCGCTGGATCCATGCCGCGTTCAGCAAGTGACGCCGCTCTCTCGCAAGTCAACAGTCGACGTCGATCCATCCGTCCGAACGACACGCGCCACTGCCTTTGACGACATGCACACGCCAACCGCGATGAGCTTCCCGTCTGTGGCTGTAGCCCTCGAGATGATCACTGCGCTCGACGCCGGAGCGAATGTCAGGTTCGCGCCCGCCGTACACGTCGGCACCAGTTTGATGAACACGGCAGAGCCAGCGGTGGGAATCCCCGCGACACGGCTCTCGACACTTGCATCGGTGAGCACAGCGCCCGCAGCTGTCGCCGAGAGAACTTGCCCGGAGACGACGAGTGGCGGTGCGGCGCTCGACTCGACCGCGCGCTCGCACGCTGGAAAGACAAAGCCGGCGGCCAGGAGCGGAACGGCCGTGAGTGCCGTTCGGGCTCTCGAAACCACACGCCCAGCATCATTCGCGCTGAAGTGAGCTGCAATAGGGCCGCGCGCACGTTTTGGGTCCGTCACGGACACAGCACGCAAAACCGCGCTGGGGGGGACCCACGCCTCGCTGATGGCGTACTGCCCAACGGAGGGGATCCGCTACATCCAGGACCGGGTCGACCAGGGCCCGCTTCGGGCCGATCCACCATGAGCTCGAAGCAATGCTCGCGAAGGCGGCCGCCTGACCTTCAGCTTCGCTGAAGCGACAGGTGGACGGTGGCCGGGTCGCCGGGTCCGATGAGGAAGTGGCGGGACCAGGCCGGGTTCGTCGGGGCTGAGCCGCCGCACCATCGGGACCCTGGCGTGATCGTCGGGAAGTCCATCTGTTCGGCGACGGCGGCTGGCAGGGCGCTGACTGGGCGGGGGCCCTCGAGGCCGTCCTGGGTGCAGAACGCTTCGGCGATCGCGGCGTCGACGTGGAAGACGAACAGGTAGGTCTCGGCCGCATCGGCGTAGGTCTGTGTCTCGACCTTGTCGATGCTGGCGTGTTCGGGCAGGCGTAGCCCGGCGCGTTCGACCGCATCGACCGGGGTGCCGATGGCCGTGCCCTTTTTCGTGTTGGGGTCGGCGTACGCGAACCAGCCATAGACGGTCCCTGGCGTGGGCGGCGTAGGTGACGCGCCGGCGCCTGGCTCGAGTGAGCCACTGGTGCCGGCGTGGATGATGGCGGCCACAACCGGGATGAGCGCGGCCGTGACAGCGATGACGATCTGCACCCATCGTCGTCCGGACCGGCGAAGGCGCGGTGGTGCCTCGTCGGTGAGGGTGCTCTCGGGTTCGTCGTCCATGTCGGCCATTGTGCGCTCCACGGAGGACTCGGTTGCCGCGGACGGAGCGCCGGATTGACCGACGGCAAAGCACGTGTTCGTCTCCTCATCGGACTTGAAATGTTGGTGCCCGTCCGAAAGGCAAACGGGTCATTGCGACGCCAGGTGACAGGCGGGTGGATCACCAGAGCAACCCTTTTCTGCGCTTTCGGCAACAGGCTTGGTGGTTAGAACTGCCTCGTCCAGCTCAAGAGTCTCCTCGCCGAAATACTTCATGCCCAGAGCCGTCCACTCGCACGACGGAGCCGGCCTTCGTCCCAAACACCGGCCTGACCTCAACCAAGCCCACGGAAGTCGTGATCACGGTTCGTGGGCAGGACGGCAGCCTGCTCGCTCCCGCCATGCCCTCCACGGTGAGGCCGACTGGGTTCCAGCCGAACGGCCCACACGGCGAGCCTCCTGATTGGGTCGCCGCCACAGTCACACGTCCGACGGAGACGCACACTCTTGCTCATGCCGCCACGACCTTGTAGATCAGCGCGCGCTACTGCTCCGTGATGAGGTGCGTGGCTGGTCCGCCGCCCGGTGCGCCAGTGCGTATCGGTCCTTGTCCGACGGTTGACGCGGTCCCGTCCCAGGCGTCGACGGAACTACCCGTCGTAGTCGCTGGTGTCGATGTGGTTGACGCCGAGCTCGACGGTGCCTCGCAGCACCAGGACCGCGTCGCGGAAGTCGGGAGGGTGGGCTCTCAGGCGCATCGCACCGTACCCGACCCTGTCGACCGAACGACCTGCGAGCGCGAATGTTCTTGCAATGACGCCTCCGGGTGACCGGTGCGGTCAGCTCGCGGTCGATCCCAACGCCGCACGTTGATCCCCCCGCCGAACGGTGTTTGACTGGCAGAGTCCCTGCGCCCGCGGAGCCATGGGTTAACAGTGACTAGGGATGCGCCATCAGAAGGAGGCCGTCATGGCTGTTGCCATCATCGGAACCGGAAATATCGGCTCTCGCGTCGCACGCCGCCTCGCCGAGGGTGGCGAGGACGTCGTGGTCGCCGCAAGCGACCCGGAGAGCGCCCAGCAGGCAGCACAGCAGATCGGTTCCGGTGTCCGGGCTGCCGACGTCAACGACGCCATCGCGAACGCCGACATCGTTGTCTTCGCGACGTGGTTCGACACGACCAAGCAGCTGATCGCCGACAACACCGACGCGCTCACCGGCAAGATCGTCGTTGACCCCTCGAACAACATCGCCCCCGACGGTGACGGCTTCAAGAGCCTCAACCCCGAGGGTGTCTCGGCCGGCCAACAGCTCGCGCCCCTGCTCCCTCCGGACACGCGCTACGTCAAGGCGTTCGGCGCTCTTGGCGCTGAAAGCCTCGACGCCACGCAGACAGAGAACGGCGAGAAGGTCGCGTTCTACTACGCCACCGACGACGATGCCGCCGGTGCGGCCGTTGCCGATCTGATCACCCGGGGCGGCTGGGACGCAGTCCGGGCCGGCGGAGTGGACGACACCGGCCGCATCGAGGTCTTCGGCGACCTCCACCAGTTCGGCGGGCTGAACGGCCGCCTGCTCAGCAAGAGTGAGGCAGAGACCGCCATCGCCAGCCGGTGACTCCGAGCCGCGGAGAACTTTACGACTTCAGGCTCGACGAGATGCCACGAGCGGCGAGTGGGTCGGTCACGACTCCATTGTGTCGTTGGCCCATTTAGGTGTACGAATCTACCGCTGTGCGGGCGTGGGCGCGGCCAGGGGCGGCCCGGTGTCCGAAGCGCATGGAGGCCCTCGCGTCAAGCTGCTGGCGTGGCAGGACGAACGAGCGTCCTGCCACACCAACTGCGTTCAGCTTCCGGAGGCGGTGGCCGAAGTCCGTGGAGTGCACGGTGCCGGGGCGCATACGGCAGAGCCGTTAGTGACTTCACCCGCATAAGTGACTGCCGGCGTAGTCGTACTCGACCCTGGTCCTTGGCCAGAGCCACTGCCCATCTTTGGTCACCTTGGCCAACAGGAAGCGCTCCGCGACATGGCCACGTAACCGCAGGTCAGGGCACTATGCCAGCTGAGCACAGAGCTGGCGGGGGGACTCGAACCCCCAACCACCTGTTTGTGTCTGGCCCTATTGGTGGCCCTTGTTGTCTGCGCGAAAGTCGTTGGCGCTGAGCGTGTTCGGGGCCTCATTCTCTGCCATCACTTCCCCGGGCTGCTGGCCGCTTCGGCTCGAAATAGGTGGGCAAAGTGGTGGGTGACGCGAGTGGCTCCCCCAGCCAGGCGGGTCTGCGCATCGACCATCACCTGGCCGCTCGAGAAGGTGCCGCGCAGAAGGCGCTTGACCGACCCAGCCGGGCGGGCCGTAGACGGCAAGTCGTGCTCGAGTTGGGCAGTGGTCCTCCATGGGGCTCGGCTGAAGCGGCGACTGCTGGGGCTTCCCTCGTCCAGGCGCATGTGTCTCAACGACGGATCATCTAGCCTGCCGTCGGGAGTGGCCTCGGGGCGCGCGCCGCCCTGACTTGGTGAAAGCGTGGGGGCGGCGGGGTGCGCGAGGACGGCGCGCCAGCGCCGCCCGCAGCGCGGGGTCCCTGCCGCGGGTCCCCGCGCTTTTCTGCGCCGGAGGCGCAGCTTGAGCCAGTACAGAAACTCCTCACGACATCAATCTCAGGTACATGCCCGGCTCCGGTTGATGGTTGACACTCTGGCTCCAGTTGATGCTTGACAGTGGCCCTTGGTCGGGGGCTGCCTGCGAGGTACGTCGTTCGCGGGAGGTGCCTGACCGTGCTTGTGGAGTTGAGCGTCATGGAGCAGCGCTATCACGCGGTGATGGAGGTGCTGGAGTCGTTGGTCCCGGTTGCCGAGGTCGCCGAGCGGTACGGCGTCTCGCGTCAGTCGGTGCATGCCTGGTTGCGGCGGTATGCCGAGGGCGGGCTGCCGGGGTTGGCGGACCGTTCGCACCGGCCCCGTTCACATCCGGCGCAGGTGGATGCGGTGGTGGCTGCGCTGATCTGTCAGCTGCGGCGGGATCATCCACGGTGGGGTCCGCGGCGGCTGCTGCACGAGCTGGGGGTCCGGGGTGTGGTGCCGTTGCCGTCGCGCTCGACGGTGTACCGGGTGCTGGTGCGTGAGCATCTGGTGGCGGGGCGGGGCCGTCGTCGTCCTCGCTCGTCGTACACGCCGTGGCAGCGGCCGGCGCCGATGCAGTTGTGGCAGTTGGACATCACCGGGAAGGTGTGGCTCGCTGACGGCACCGAGCTGAAGCTGGTGACCGGGATCGATGACCATTCCCGGTTCGTGGTGATCGCCGGCGTGGTGCGCCGGGCGACGGGGCGGGCGGTGTGCGCGGCGTTCGCGGCCGCGCTGCAGGAGTATGGCTGCCCGGAGCAGGTGCTGACCGACAACGGCAAGCAGTTCACGGGCAAGTTCAACCGGCCGCGGCCGGCGGAGGTGTTGTTCGACCGGATGTGCCGCAAGAACGGCATCGAGCACCTGCTGACCGCGTTCCGGCACCCGACGACCACCGGGAAGATCGAGCGCTGGCACCAGACGCTGCAGCGGGAATGTCTCGATGGTCACGGGCCGTGCCCGGACCTGCAGGCGGCGCAGGCGATGATCGATGTGTTCCGCCTCGAGTACAACACCGCACGCCCGCACCAGGCGCTGGACATGGCGACCCCGGCTGTCAGGTTCAGCCCGGTCCCGGCGCCGCAGCGCGCCCTGCTGCCGGTGTGGCTGCCGTCGGGGCTCTCCGCAGTCCCGGCGGTGGTCGGGCCGGGGGTCTCTGTCGAGGTGGGGCTGGGCCCCGCCGGGACAGTGTGCGACGGCCCTGGTCGGGGTCAAGGTCGGTCGGACGTGGGGCGCTCCACCTTGACCCCTCCGGCAGGCCGCCGCGGGGAGCCGGGGTGGGGTCCCGCGCTGGCGGTGGAGGTGGACCGCGTGGTGCCCGAGTGCGGCAACCTGGCGGTGCGGCCACAACAGTTCTGGTTCGGGCCGGCGTTGGCCGGTCGCGCGGTCCGGTTGTGGATCAGTACCACCACCGTGCACGTGATGCTCGATGGGCAGCGGGTCAAGACGCTGCCCTCGCGGTTCAACGAGCTGCAGCTGGCCCGGCTCCTCGACGCCGGCGCGCGGCCGGCGGGACCACCGCCGGGACCACCGTCGGTGGCGATGCTGGCCGCCGGCGCCGCCGTCGAGCTCGAGCGCACCGTCACCGCGGTCGGGATCGTGGCCCTGGGCGGGCACACCCTCCAGGTCGGGTCGGCCCTCGCCGGGCAGCGAGTCACCCTTCGCCTCGAGGAGCACCTGATCCACGTCGTGCTCGACGGGCTACTGTGGCGGACCCTGCCCTCACCGCTTGAGCCCGAGGCCCGCGGCAGGCTCCGCGGTGCCCGCCTCGCCGGGCCCGCCCCGACCGTCGCACAGGACCCGCCCCGCGTTCAGCGCCGGGTGTCGTGCCGTGGCGGGATCCAGGTCTGCCGGCAACGCGTCCACGTCGGCCTGCCCCACGCCGGCACCATCGTGACCGTCGAGGTCGACCAGCGCCGCTTCCGGATCCTCGACGAGCACGACACCATCATCAAGACCGTCCCGCGCACCAACACCCAGGAGGTGACACGACACAAGGCCTACGGCCACACCGGCCGCAGTGCCTAGAAAGTGTCAAGCATCATCTGACGCCAACCCGTCAGCCCTCAACTGAACCAAGGCATCAATCTCAGGTACATGTCCTGTGTCGGGCGATGCTTGACAGTTGAGTGTCAGCTGATGCTTGACGCCGGCCGTTGTTGGCCACGCTGTTTGTCGCTGTTCCGTGGGCACCGTCGAGGCAGGGAGGCCGGGAATGGCATTGATAGTGATGTCGCTCGTCGAGCCAGCACGGACTGACGCGTCAGCCCTGACGGCCAATGACGGAACGTGGGTCAGCATCGGCACCCACGACCTCGTGACCACGACTGGTCACTATGACCTTCGCTGCCCACTCAGGCGACGTAGGTGCCACCGTTGATGCTCTGGGTGGTGCCGGTGATGTAGGCGGAGTCCTTGCAGCAGAGCCACACGAACAGGGCAGCGATCTCCTCGGGCCGGGCTTGTCGCTTGAGCGGCACGGCCGCCGCGAGGGCGCGCTCAGTGTCGTCGTCGCTGCCCACGCGGATGTCTGTGTCCACCACTCCCGGCGCGACGGCGTTCACGGTGATGCCGTGCTCCGCGAGTTCGCGAGCCATACCGCGGGTCAGGCCGAGGACGCCGGCCTTGGCGGCGGCGTACGAGGTCTTGGAGAACACCCCGCCGCCGTGCTGGGCGGTCACCGAGGACATGTTGACGACGCGGCCGTAGCCGCCGTCGATCATCTGCGGGACGAACGCCTGGCTGAGCAGGAACGGCCCGGTGAGGTTAACCGCCATGACCCGGTCCCACTCGCTGCGAGTGAGTTCGAGGAACGACGAGGGGCTCGGGATGCCGGCGATGTTGCACAGGGCACCGACGGTCGGCAGCTCGGAGGCAGCGACCTTCCCGGCCACCGTCGTGACGGCGGTCTCGTCGGTGACGTCGAGGGCGAAGGCGGCCACTTGGACGCCCGGGACGCGCTCGCGCACCGCGGCGGCCGCCTGCGCGAGGCCGTCCTCGTTGAGGTCGATGAGGGCGAGTGCCCAGCCCTCCTGGGCGAAGCGGACTGCGGTGTGGAAGCCGATGCCCCGCAGGGACGCGGCTCCGGTGACGACGGCTGTGCGGGTGCCGACTCCGGTGTTGAAGCTCATGAGACGTTCCTTCTGGTGTGGTGGCGGGTGGTACTCAACGCAGCGCGCTGAGGACGCGGGCGACGACCGAGTCGGTGGACAGCCCGTACTTGTCGTGCAGGGTGGGCAGGGCGCCGGCGTCGAGGAACTCGTCGGGCAGCCCGATGGGGTGCACCTGCCGGGCGACTCCGCGTCGGACCAGCGCACCGGCGACTGTTTCGAAGAGGCCGCCGATGACGGTGTGGTTCTCTGCCGTGAACGCGGGCCGGTCCGTGTCGAGCTGCGCGACCACGGTCTCCTCGTCGAACGGCTTGAGGGTGGCGCAGTGGACGACAGAGAGCTCCAGGCCGTGCAGCTCGGACAGCTTCTCTGCGGCGAGCAGTGCGCGCATGGTCATCAGGCCGGACGAGACGATGACGGCGTCGTCGCCGGGACGCACGACCTTGGCCTTGCCGACCTCGAAGGTGTAGCCGTACCGGTCGAGGATGCGCGGCACCTGGCCCCGCAGCAGCCGGGTGTAGGTCGGGCCCTCAATCGCGGCCGCGGCCGGGACGATCGCCTCGACGTCGACGGCGTCGGCCGGGTCGAAGATCGTCAGGTCCGGCATGCCGCGCAGGATCGCGACGTCCTCGGTGGCCTGGTGCGAGGGGCCGTAGCCGGTCGTGAGGCCTGGAAGAGCGGCGACGATGTTGACGTTGAGCCGGGGCTCGGCCGCGTCGAGGCACAGGAAGTCGTACGCGCGCCTCGTAGCGAACACCGAGTAGGTCGTCGCGAACGGGACCAGGCCCACCGCCGCCATCCCCGCAGCGGCGCCGACCATGAGCTGCTCGGCCATGCCCATCTCGAAGTAGCGGTCGGGGTGGGCGGCTGCGAAGACGTGCATGTCGGTGTACTTCGACAGGTCGGCGGTCAGGCCCACGACCCGCGCGTCCGTGCTGGCGAGGGCTGCCAGAGCGTGCCCGAAGGGCGCCGAGGTCGTCGGGACGCCCGGGTCTGCGATCGAGGCGATCATGGCCGCCGATCGTTTGACGGGCGTGGCGTTCGTCGTCGCGTTAGTCGTCGCGTTCAGTGTGGCGGTCATCGTCGTGCCTCTCCGTGCTCGTGGCCCTCGGTCAGCTGTGCTTTGGCGATCGGCCACTCCTCGGCGGCCACGCGCAGGAAGTGGAGCTTGTCCTTGGCCTCGAGCACGGGAACGCCCTTGGCAAGGCGGGTGTCGCACAGGATGACCTTCGGTCGGCCTTGTGCGGCAGCGCTGCCGGTAGCCCAGTCGAGTGCGGTCAGGACGGCTTCGAGGTCGTTGCCGTCGATGCGCTGGGCGTCCCAGCCGAAGGCGGCCCACTGGTCCTCGTGCTTCTCGAGGCGCAGGACGTCCTCGGTGCGGCCGTCGGCCTGCAGGCCGTTGAGGTCGACGAGGGCGATGAGGTTGCCGAGCTCCCAGTGGGCGGCCGACATGGCGGCCTCCCAGGTGGAGCCCTCGTTTAGCTCGCCGTCGGACAGCAGGTTGTAGACGAGCTGGCTGTTGAGGCCCTGGAGGCGCAGCCCGAGGGCCATCCCGACGGCCTGGCCGAGGCCATGCCCGAGGGAGCCACCGGAAATCTCCATGCCCGGCGTATACGTCTTCATGCCGGACATCGGCAGCCGGGACCCGTCGGCGGCATACGTCTGCAGCTCGGCTCTCGGGATGACCCCGGCCGCTGCGAGGGCGGCGTACGAGGCGAGCGCGTAATGCCCGATGGAGAGGAGGAACCGGTCCCGGCCCTCCCATTCCGGGTCGTCCGGGCGATGGTTGAGCCTGTCGCAGTAGACCGCCGCGAGGACGTCGGCGATGCCGAGGGCCTGGCCGACGTAGCCCTCACCTTGGGCCTGACCCTGCTCGAGGACGCCCATGCGGATGTCGTAGGCGGCATCGGCGACGCGGGACAGGCGGGCGCTGTCGATGGCGTTGCTGGCATGGGTGTCACTGGTGTTGGCAGCAGGCCGGCTGTGGGTCAGGGTTCCCATCAGTTCACCGCCTTGGCTGCGAGCGCGTGCCGGGCGGGGACGTCGCTGCGAAAGGAGTCGGTGGGCGTGGCGGCGCTGATGCGCTCGGCCTCCTGCCGCTCCTGCCGGCCCCACGTCTCACGTGTGACCAGGGTGGCGCCGAACCCGATGAGCGAGTAGGCCAGGAAGAGCAGGGCTGGTCCCGTCCACCCGTAGTGCATGTAGAGCAGCGTCGTCAGGAAAGGCGTGACGCCGGAGACCATCGCCGAGATCTGGTACGCCAGGGACGCCCCGGATGAGCGGGTGTTGGCCTGGAAGAGCTCGGGGAACCACGCGCCCTGCGCACCGGCGAGCGCGTTCTGGCTCACCGTGTAGCTGATGACGACGGTGACGACGACCGCAAGGAAGAGGCCGGTGTTGACGAGCAGGAACATCGGGATGGCCCACGCGGCGTTGAAGAGCGTCACCCAGAGGTAGACGGGGCGACGGCCGACACGGTCCGTCAGGGCGGCCCACCCCATGGTGGCGCCGATGCCCAGGGCGGAGGCGATGCACAGCGCGAGGATCGTCTCTGCGGAGGTGGCGAGCTTCGAGCTGTGCAGGTAGCTGATCATGTACGTGATCGCGATCGCGTAGCCGGCGGTCTCGGCGATGCGCAGGCCGATGCCGCGAAGGATGTTGCGCCAGTCGTCCTTGACGACCTGTTTGATGGGGTTCTTCACGACCGCCCCGGAGTCCTTGATCTCCTCGAAGACCGGTGACTCGGGCACCTTCGAGCGGATGATCAGACCGACGATGACGAGGACGGCGCTCAGCAGGAACGGCACGCGCCAGGCCCAGTCGCCCGGGAGCCGGGTGGATACGAGGAACGCGAGGTTGGCCAACAGAAGGCCGACGGGGAAGCCGGACTGCACGAATCCGGTGAACTTGCCGCGCTTGAGCCACGGCGAGTGCTCGTAGGTCATGAGGATCGCGCCGCCCCACTCGGCCCCGTAGGCCAGGCCCTGGATGATGCGGATGGTGACGAGCAGGGCCGGGGCGAGCGCGCCGACCTGAGCGTGGGTCGGCAGAGCGCCGATCAGGACGGTGGCAAGGCCCATGACAATGAGGGAGACGACGAGGACCGGCTTGCGGCCGACCTTGTCGCCCAGGTGGCCGCCGATGATTCCGCCGAGGGGACGGGCGACGAAGCCGACGCCGAGCGTGGCGAAGGCGGCCAGGGTGCCCACGAGCGGGTCCTTGCTGGGGAAGAACACGGTGCCGAAGTACAGCGCTGCGGCGGTACCGAAGCCGATGAAGTCGTAGGCCTCGATCACTGCGCCTGCGGTGGAGCCGAACGCCACCCGTGTCTGGTTACCGGTGCCGTGCACTGGGCCTCGCATCTGCAAGGACAACTTCGGCGGGCTGTTGGTCATGGCAGCCGCTCCTTCGCGTCTGTGCCCCACTTCGGTGTGCGGCGTTGATGTTGATTGTTAACTGTTAACAGTTGGCAGTCAAGAGTTGATCTTGAATTTGCCGACGACGACAATGCGAGGAGGGTGCGAGTGCGCCCGGTAAGGGGAAGAACGGCGTGACCATGGCGATCGTCAACCGCACGCTGCGCGAGCAGGTCCTGACCGAGCTCCGCGGGGCAATCCTCAGCGGAAGGTTCACGCCTGGGGAGAGGCTGGCGGAGGTAGAGCTCGCCGCTGAGTTTGGAGTGAGCCGCGGCACGGTTCGTGAAGCGTTGCGCACCCTTCACAACAGCGGCCTCCTGGAGGGGTCGGAGCGCGCCAGCCTGCGCGTTCGCAGACTCACACCGCGTGAGGTAATCGAGCTGTATGAGGTGCGAGCGGCACTCGAGGGGCAGGCAGTCGCGGCCGTCCTTCGCTCTGACGACGCCGAGGCGAAGGTCGACGAGCTGGAACTGATGCTTCCTGAGGCTGGCGCTGGCATGACCTATGCCGAGCGGTTCGAGCTCGATCTCGGCTTCCACGAGGCGCTGTGCCGGCTCTCGGGCAACGAGACATTGCTGGCTATGTGGACCAGCATCAAGGACCTGATGCGGATCTCGTTGCTTACAGCACCTGATCAGGCGTCGGGTTCGCTTATGGCCAAGAGCCACCATCAGCCCATCATCGACGTCATGCGAACTGGGGACGCTAATCGCGCACGCGCGGTGCTGTCGGCGCACATGGAGACTGCCGCGGAGGTCTGGAGTGGGAGGGCCCTCTCTCGCTAGCTGCGCTGGCCAAGTAGGTCGCCGCCGGCGAATTGTTGCCAGGGCCGCCGCCGCGCCGCCGTCCCCAGCTGACACAAGCCACATCATCGGCAGGATCGCAACATTCGATCCTCCGCACGCGAGGACTGTCACGCGCGCGACCGCGTCGCCTAGCCTCCTCGGCACGTGGCTGAATGTTCGACCGCGCGACACGCGGCGTGTTTCTTCGTGGATCGGCGCCTCGGGCGTGGATGGTGGGGAGTGCGGACACACCCACACAAAAGACCTGAACTGACAAAACTGCGGGCTAGATGCCCTGGGGGTCGGCTCCCCACCCCGGCCAGAGGCCATACACACGAATAGCCGCCACACACACAGACACGCATCGACTGGTCCGCCATCTTCTTCGTGATCTCTTGACGTGACCTGGCGTGTGCGCGGCTCCCCGCGACGCCGGCATTTTCTTCTCGATCGTTTCTGGGCCGCCCTTTCGGACCGGGTGTGCCGTGCAGCGGGAGCCGCAGTACCTGCACGGCACACCCACCCGGACCGCTAGGGAAGGGGGTGGCCGACGATGACCCGGGAAACACGAGACCGCGTCTGGGACGCCGTCCCCCTCCGCTCGACAGAACAGGCTGGTGAGGGCCACCCGCTGGACCTGGACCACCTCGACCCGGCGACCGAGGCGCAGGTCGTCGCCCGGCTCCTGTCGCGCGACTTCGACGCCTGGTCCGAAGCCGCCTCCCGAGTCGGCCACTGCGCCAAGCCGATCCGGCTCCACGGCTCCTCCCAAACGGTCGACGCGGCCACCGGTGAGGTGCTCTCGAGCTTCTCCTCGGCCGACAGCCCGCTCGGCGTCCTGCACGTCCGCTGCGGCAACCGCCGCGCCGCCGACTGCCCGTCCTGCTCTCGCGTCTACGCCGCAGACACGTTCCACCTGATCCGGGCCGGCGTCGTCGGCGGCAAAGGCGTCCCCGATCAGGTGCGGGAGAACCCGCTCGTCTTCGCGACCCTGACCGCGCCCTCCTTCGGACCGGTGCACGGCACCCGCAACGGCCGGCGTTGCCGCCCATATCGGGCCAAGGACGACGCGGACCGGTGCGTGCACGGCCGGTCAACGGTCTGCCACGCCACGCATGTCGAGGGTGACCCGCTGCTCGGGCAGCCGCTGTGCGGGGACTGCTACGACTACCCCTCGCACATCGTGTGGCAGTGGTGGGCGCCCGAGCTGTGGCGCCGGTTCACCATGACCCTGCGCCGCACCCTCGCCCGGATGCTCGGGATCGGCGCCAACCGGCTCGCGCAGATCGCGACCGTCCAGTTCGCCAAGGTCGCCGAGTACCAGCTGCGCGGTCTCGTCCACTTCCACGCCCTCGTCCGCGTCGACGGCAAGCCCTCTGACGACGGCGACGCACAGGCGGCGGCTCCGGCCGGGATCACCGCGGCTCTGCTGTCGGCCGCGATCGAGACCGCGGCCGTGTCCGTGTGGTTCGACGCCCCGCCCCTGTTCGGTGGCGACCCGGCCCGGCGGCTCCGGTTCGGCGCTCAAGTCGACGCGCGCCCCGTCCGCGACGCCCACCGCACCGACGACCCAGAGCAGCAGCTCGAGGCCGAGCAGGTCGCCGGCTACCTGGCTAAGTACGCAACGAAGTCCGCGGCCGACTCGACCGACACGGCCAGCCCCCACCTTCACCAGCTCCGCGCCACCATCGCCCAGACCGTCGACCGGCAGCAGGTCGAGGCGGCCGCCACCGACCAACCGTTGGCCGAGCACCCGTACGCGCTGCTGGGCAAGTGGGCGCACATGCTCGGGTTCCGCGGGCACTTCTCCTCCAAGTCCCGCCGCTACAGCGTCACCCTCGGACGCCTGCGCCGCGCCCGCGTCCGGTTCCAACGCCGCCTCGCTGCGGCCAAGGTGGAGGGTCGCACCCTCGAGGCCCGGGACCTCGAGGACCTGCTCGAAGACGAGGACACCGAGACCACCCTCGTCGTCGGCCACTGGACGTACGCCGGATCCGGCTGGGACACCGACGGCGACGCGGAGCTCGCCAAGGCAGCGGCAGCCCGCGCGCGTGAATACGCACAGGAACGAGCAGCCCAGACACGACAGAAGTCCAACTGAGAGAGGCAGATTGAAGTGAAGACGACATTTGTTCCGCTGCTCAAGGTGGCGGAGGTTGCGGAGTACCTAGGGGTCCCGGTCCAGACCCTCTACGACTGGAGGATGCGCAAGCGCGGACCGCGGGCCGTCAAGGTGGGGCGCCACCTGCGCTACCGGCCAGAGGACGTCGAGCGCTGGCTCGACGAGCAGACGGCGGCGTGAGATGCCTCGTGAGCGCCTGAAGCCAGGCGAGTGGGGTGAGATCTCGACAGCCCGGGTGTCGGCCAGCCCGATCCGTCACCGCGCCCGGGCCCGACTTCGTGGTCAGGATGGGCGGGTCCGCGTCGTCGAGCGCATCGGTAAGACACGTAGAGCTGCGGTCGAGTCGCTCACGGAAGCGCTCGAGGAGCTCGCACGGTCGGCCGGCGACGGTGGTCTGACGCGCCAGGACACGTTCGATGCGGCCGCCCGGGACTGGCTGGGTGAGATCGCACGGTTGGTGGAGAGTGGCCAGCGCTCCGCGGGGACCTTGGAGACGTACATGCGCGCCTTGGACGGTCACGTCCTGCCGGCGTTGGGCGGCCTGCGCCTGGGACAGGTGACGACACCGGCCGTGAACCGCGTCATCGTCGACCTTCACACGTCGGTCGGGGCAGCGACTGCGCGGACGTGTCGCTCCATCGTCTCGGGAGTGATGGGCCGCGCCGTTCGCCACGGCGCCGTACCGGTCAACCCGGCCCGAGACGTCGAGCGTCTGCGATCGAGGCCGAAGCGTCAGCCGCGAGCTCTGACCGTCGCCGAGCGGACGCAGTGGTTCGTCGGGGTGGCGGCCGACAGGAAGGCGATGGAGCGGGACATCCTGGACCTGTCCGCGTTCCTCCTGGCAACAGGTCTCCGCATCGGCGAGGCACTGGCCGTGATCTGGTCCGAGATCGACTTCGACACCTCGACGGTCACCGTGTCGTCGACGCTCATTCGCGTCACCGGACGAGGGCTGATCCGGAAGGGCACCAAGTCGGACGCCGGCCAGCGCAGCCTCCTGCTCCCCGGCTGGTGCATCGCGATGCTGCGCCGCCGAGCGCAAACCCTCTACGACCCGAGCCGCCCGGTGTTCGGCACGATCGACGGCGAGTTCCGGGACCCCCGGAATGTCAGTCGGTTCCTTAAGGAAGCCCGTGAGGCGGTCGGCCTGGAATGGGTGACGGCACACGCCTGGCGCAAGACGACGGCAACCGTCCTCGACGAGATGGGCGCCACGGGCCGGATGATCGCCGACCAGCTGGGCCACACGCGCGTCTCGATGGCCCAGGACGTCTACCTGGGCCGCGGCCTTGTCGACCCTCGGGTGCTGGCCGCGCTCGAGGCGGTGGACCCTCTCCGTGGCCTCGCGACGGCCGAAAAAGGTGGGCAAAGCGGTGGGTGAGGCGGCCATGTACGCGGTGCGCGCCACGTATTCGCAGGTCAGAGAGCTGGCGGGGGGACTCGAACCCCCAACCACCTGTTTACAAGACAGGTGCGCTGCCAATTGCGCCACGCCAGCACTGCCCGCGCCACGTGCGCGGACGGGCGAAAGCGTAACCGAGGGGGACGGCATACGCCCAAAGAAGGACGGCCCCGCGCGACCCAGGGGTTGGTCGCGCGAGGCCGTCCGGCTCAGTTCTACCAGTTACTCAGGGCAGACGCAGTACCTGGCCCACGAAGATCAGGTTCGGGTTGGAGACGCGCGCGGCGTTGGCCCTCCAGAGGGCCTTCCAGCCGCCGGCGACGTGGTAGCGCGCGGCGATCTTCCCGAGCGAGTCGCCGCTGCGCACGGTGATGCGGGCGCCCTTGGCGGCGGTCGCGGCCGGCTTGGCGTACGTCTTCTTCTTGACGACCTTCTTCGTCACGACCGGCTTGCGCACCGTGGAGCGCGACACCGGCGCCGTGGTGGCTCCGCCGTTGGCGCGCGTGAGGCCGGCACGCTTCGAGCACACGGGCCAGGCGCCCGGGCCCTGCGACGCGAGCACGCGCTGCGCGATCGCGATCTGCTCCGCCTTGGTGGCGAGGTCGGCGCGCGGGGCGAAGGCGCGGCCGCCGTAGCCGACCCACGTGCTCTGGACGAACTGGAGGCCTCCGTAGAAGCCGTTGCCCGTGTTGATGGACCAGTTGCCGCTCGACTCGCACGCGGCGACGCGGTCCCAGACGGTGGCGGCCTTGGCCGACCCCGCGGTCGTGATGCCACCGACGATGGTGGCGGCTCCGGCGATCCCGACTCCTGCGATGCGCTGCTTGACCGACACCTTCTTGGCGGCAGCGTGCTTGGACAGGTACTGCATGAGTGCTTCCTTCCTGACGCGCGCCTGCGGGGTTAGCTGTCGGGTTAGGGCGTCAGGTGCCCCGTCGCTCGCGCGACCTCACCCCAAGGCCAGATCTCGTCCTCTTGTCATGCGCTGGATCGCACATGCACTCACTGGCCACACTGGGTCCCCCGTCCTCGCCCGGCCCACGGGTGTGGGCTACATCCCTGGCTGGCGAGGCTCGGCGCGCTCAGGGAACGGATATTGATGGGTGCCATGTGAAGTTGTGGAAGCGTTCGTGTGGAGCCGGACGCGCAGAGGCGGCCCGGGGTCGAGTGGTGAGACCCCCAGTCCGACCCGAGAGCCGGGGCCGCCGAGCAACGACGGTACGTGACGACGGAGGGCCGCACAAGACATGTCGAGACACTTCCGTGATCTTTTCTTGATCCGGATCGGTGGCCCGATGAGGTACACGGGCAAGCGACCGGGCAGCACCCTGAAAGGGGTGACGCCGCCTCAGCGGCCGAGCGGGTTTCCCGCGAAGGGCGCCCACGTCAGGCTGTCGCCGTGCTGGAGCGCGACGAGCGCCACGACGATTCCGGCGACCGCGAGCACCAGGGTGACGACCTGGTTGGCGATGCCCGCGGGCACGAGCCGGCGCGCCATCGAGCGCGACCCGCGGCGCAGCGACGCCCCACCCGGCCCCCACCAGAGCACGAGCAGACCGGCCACCGCGCCCACGGCGAGCGTGACGGGCGCGCCGGGACCGAGCTCGGTGCCCTGCGTGCCGGCGAGCATCAGCGCCACGGCGTAGATGCTCGCGAGGGCCACTGCGGCGGGGAGCAGGAGCCCGACGACCGTGGCCACGGCGCCGACGACGAGGTGCCACGGGCTGGAGACGACGGCGAAGGGCACGTCGCTGCGCCGCCTGCCGTAGTCGTAGCGGCGCAGCACGAGCGCCGTGACGGAGCGGTCGGTGGCCCGTGCGAGCACCGAGAGCGCGACGAGGGCGACGAGGGCCATGCCGGGCCACGCCATCAGCGCCCCGGTCCAGGCGAGCGCCACGGCGGCGAGCAGCCCGCTGCGCATGGGCATCCCGATGCGGGGGTCGCCCTCGCGCTCGACGAGCTCGTCATCGCCGTCCCAGTCGTCGTCGCCCCAGTGGTCCTCGTCGCCGACGCGTCCGTGGCGCTCGTCGTACGCCTCCGCGCCGCCCCAGTCGCCGTCGGGTTCGTCGTCCCACCTGCCTGCGTATGCCGCCTGACCGGGTGCCGCTGCCGGCGCGCCCGTCGGGGGTGGCGCCCAACGCGCCGGCTCGCCGACCGGCTGGACCGCCGTGGCGCTGACGGGCGGCATGACGGCGGTGCTGCGGCCTTGGACGACCTGCGTGTCGCCGGGGCCGGCGGGCGCCGCACCGGACGAGCCGGCATCCCAGGGCCCGCCGCTCGGCGTGGGAACCGTCGCGGCGCGCCCGGCGGCATACAGCTCGAGCGCCGAGAGCACGTCGTCGGCGTGGGGGCGACGAGCCGGGTCGGGTGAGAGCGACGCGCGGAGCAGCGGGACGAGGCGTGGGTCGACACCGTCGAGGTCGACGTCGCCGGCGCGGACGCGGGTGAGGACGGCGTCCATGCGGGCGCGGCCGAACGGCGGGCGGCCCGACGCGGCATACGTGATCGTGGCGGCCCAGCCCCACCAGTCGGTGGCGTCGGTGATCGCGGCACCCTCGACGAGCTCGGGCGAGAGGTAGCCGGGCGTGCCCATGACGAGGCCGCCCACCGTGTGGCGCACGTCGTCCTGGAGGTGCGCGATCCCGAAGTCGATGAGCACCGGCTCACCGTCCTCGATGAGGACGTTGCCGGGCTTGATGTCGCGGTGCACGACGCCGCACGCGTGGATGGAGCGGACCGCCTCAGCGATGCCGCGGGCCACCCGCACGAGCTGGGCCGGCTCCATGGGGCCGTGGTCCTCGACGACCTCGTCGAGGGCGGGGCCGGGCACGTAGCGGGTGACGATGTAGGGCCGGGGTGCCATGACGTCGGCGTCGATGACGCTGGCGACGCGGGCGTCGCGGATGCGCGAGAGGGTCTCGACCTCGCGAGCCAGGCGCTGGCGGGCATCTGCGTCGTGGGCGACGTGCGCCCGCAGCACCTTGATCGCGACGGCGCGGCCGCGGGGGTCGAGGGCGAGGTGCACGACCCCCATGCCCCCCTCGCCGATCTCCTCGATGAGGCGGTACGGTCCGATGCGCTGGGCGGAGCCCGACCCCCCGGGCGGCCCCATCGGTACACCACCGGTGCGTGCGCCGGTGCGCGGGCTGGGCACCCGCTCGGTCCGGTCGTACGCAGTCATGCCCCTACGGTATGCGACCAACCCGTGGACGCCGGAACCCCGCGACAGCGTGCCGCGGTTGTCCTGCTTCGTCCGTTCTGTGCCGGGCGCCCGGCCACGGGTGTGGAACGGTCGGGCGGCCGGTGTCAGCTGGTGATGTAGTCGCGCAGCTGATCGCGCTCCGACTGCAGCTCGGAGAGCCGGTGCTTGACGATGTCGCCGATGCTGACGATCGCGGCGAGGCGCCCGTCGGCGTCGACGATGGGGACGTGGCGCACCCTCATCTCGGTCATGGTGCCGGCGAGGTCGGCGATGTCGTCGCTCGCGTGGCCGGTGGTGACGTCGCTCGTCATGATCTGCGAGACGGGCGACTGGAGGATGCCCGGGCCGGTGGCGTGCAGGTGTCGCACGATGTCGCGCTCGCTGACGATGCCGTCGACGGACCCGCCGTCGGTGCTCACGACGACGGCACCGATGCGGTGCTCGTCCAGCAGGGCTAGCAGCGTGGCCACCGTCTCGTCCGGCTTGATGGTGATGACCTCGTTGCCCTTGTTGCGCAGCACGTCGGAAATCTTCACGGCGACTCCTTCACCTCGGCGCGATGCCCTCGGCGGCCTGAATGCGTCCACCAGAGATGCCCTGACTCGACCCTAGAGCGGGACCGCATCAGGCGCCACCGTTCCGTCGTTAGAGTGAGACCGATCGCGGTCCACCTCGCCTCGGGCCCCGCCCGCGACCTCGGCGTGGGCCGGGTCGAGTCCCCTTCGAACTGCAGGAGCTGATTGGGTGCCGTCCGAACGACCGACCTTCGACCTCGTCGTGGCCGCGAACAGGCTGCCTGTCGACAAGGTCGTCACCGACGACGGGGAAGTCGAGTGGCGACGCAGCCCCGGCGGCCTCGTGACCGCGATGGAGTCCGTCATGCGCAGCCAGCCCGGCGCCTGGGTCGGATGGGCCGGCGACGCGGGCGAGGCACCCGACCCGTTCGACGAGGACGGCATCCACCTGCACCCGGTGGCGCTGTCGGCCGACGAGATCCGCGACTACTACGAGGGCTTCTCCAACGACACCCTGTGGCCGATCTACCACGACGTCATCGTGCCGGCGACGTTCCACCGCGAGTGGTGGGCCGCCTACCGCGCCGTCAACGAGCGGTTCGCGCGAGCCATCGCCGAGGTGGCCGCCGAGGGCGCCCGCGTCTGGGTGCAGGACTACCAGCTGCAGCTCGTCCCGATGCTCGTGCGCCAGCTGCGCCCCGACGTGCGCATCGGCTGGTTCAACCACATCCCGTTCCCGCCCGTCGAGCTCTTCGCCCAGCTGCCCTGGCGCGCACAGCTGCTCGAGGGCCTGCTCGGCGCCGACTTCCTCGGCTTCCAGCGTCAGGCCGACGCCCGCAACTTCGTGCGCGCCTGCCGGCAGCTGCTCGGCGCCCCCACGAAGCGCGACCGTGTCACCGTCGAGGGCACCCAGCGCCAGGTCCGCGCAGCGGCGATCCCGATCTCCGTCGACTTCCAGGGCCTCGAGCAGCTCGCGAAGCGGCCCGACGTCATGGCCCGCGCCCGCGAGATCCGCGAAAGCCTCGGCAACCCCAAGGTGCTCATGCTCGGCGTCGACCGGCTCGACTACACCAAGGGCATCCGGCACCGGCTCAAGGCGTACGAGGAGCTGCTGTCCGAGCGTCGACTCGGCCCGCCCGAGGTGACCCTCGTGCAGGTGGCGACGCCGAGCCGCGAACGCGTCGAGGCCTACCGGATGCTCCGCGCCGAGATCGAGCAGACCGTCGGTCGCATCAACGGCGACCTCGGCCAGATCGGCGCCCCCGCGGTGCACTACCTGCACCACTCCTACCCGCGTGAGGAGATGGCGGCCCTGTTCCAGGCGGCCGACGTCATGCTCGTGACGCCATTGCGCGACGGCATGAACCTCGTCGCCAAGGAGTACGTCACGTGCCGCCACGACCTCGGCGGCGCGCTCGTGCTCTCGGAGTTCACCGGGGCCTGGCACGAGCTGCACCAGGCCTTCGCGTGCAACCCGCACGACATCGAGGGCCTCAAACAGACCATCCTGCGCGCCATCAACACCCCGGCCAAGGACAAGCAGCGCATCATGAAGGCCCTGCGCCGCCGCGTCGCCGACCACGACGTCCAGCGCTGGGCGGCCCGCTACCTCGCCGCGCTCGACGCCGCCCCCGAGCAGCCCCGCCCCGACCCGCGCGGCCGGCCGACCCCGCACGCCGAGGACACGCCGCTCATGCCCTCCCCCACCGAGCAGCTCCGGGCCGCAGGGGAGTCCGGATCGTCGCGCAGCCGGTCGCGCTCGTGAGCATCGAGGCGCCGAGCGCCGAGGTCCTCGAGCGCGCAGCCGCCGCCTCGTCGCTGCTCGTGGCGACCGACTTCGACGGTGTGCTCGCGCCCTTCGATTCCGACCCCATGCGGGTCGCCCCCCTGCCCGGCACGATGGACACCCTCCGCGCCCTGGCGGCGCTCCCCCACGTCCACGTCGCCGTGGTCTCGGGCCGCGACCTCGAGACGCTCCGCACCCTCACGGGTCTCGGCGACGACGAGGCGATCGTCCTCATCGGCAGCCACGGTGCCGAGTCGTCGAGCGCCGCGGTGCGCGAGGCGATGGAGGCGGCCGCCGTCACTCCCGACGACGAGAGGACCCTCGCCGAGCTCCGCTCGGACATCGAGGCGCTCGTCAGGCAGTCGCACCCGGGGGCCGGCATCGAGTACAAGTCGGCGGCCGTCGTCGTCCACGTCCGCGGCCTGCCGCGCGAGGTCGGTGACGCTGCCATCGCCGACGCGCGACGGGTCGCGCTCGACCACGCCGGCGTCAAGGTGCTCAAGGGCAAGTCGGTGCTCGAGCTCTCGGTGTCGCACGCCGACAAGGGGTCCGCCGTCACGGCCCTCGGCCGCCACGTCGGTGCCGCCGCGCGGGTCTACCTCGGTGACGACGTCACCGACGAGGACGCCTTCATGCGGATGACCCGCCCCGAGGACGTCACGATCAAGGTCGGCACCGGCTCGACCGCGGCCCGCTACCGCCTCGACGACGAGCCGGCCGTCGCCGAGCTGCTCACCGAGCTCTGCCGGCTGGCCTCAGCCGCCCACGTCGCCGGCTGACGTTCGAGACCGCACCGCCCGGCATACGCAAGCGGTGTGATCGCCACGACCCCGAACCGTCGCCAGGACGCCGCCGTATGCCGCCGAACGGAGTCAGGCGTCCGCGGTCAGCGACGCCGGACGGCGCCGGTCGAACCGCGGACGACGAGCTCAGGGCGGAAGACGTACTCCGCTCTCGGAGAAGGCTGTCCGGCGATCTCGTCGAGGAGGGCGCGTACGGTGGCCGCACTCATCGCGTTGACGCTCTGGCGCACCGTCGTCAGCGGCGGGTCGGTGAAGGCGATGAGGGTCGAGTCGTCGTAGCCGACGACGGAGAAGTCGCGCGGCACGCTGAGTCCGCGCTTGCGGGCCTCTCGGATGGCACCGAGGGCCATCAGGTCCGAGCCGCACACGACGGCCGTGGCGCCCCGGTCGAGCAGTCGCCCGGCCGCGGTGGCACCGCCCTCGACGCTGAAGAGCGAGCGCTCGATGAGGTCGTCGACGTCGGAGCGCCCGGTCAGCTCCTGCATCGAGTGCCGGAACCCGGTGATCTTGCGGATGACCGGCACGTAGCGGTCGGGCCCCACGGCCAGGCCGATCTCGCGGTGCCCGAGGCTGACGAGGTGCTCGAGCGCGAGGCCCATCGAGGCGACGTCGTCGTTGCTGATGAACGGCGCGTCGACGCCCTCGATGAAGCCGTTGACGAGCACGAGCGGCAGGTTGCGGTCGCGAAGGGCGATGTAGCGCTCGGGGCCGGTCGTCGTGTCGGCGTGCAGCCCCGAGATGAAGATGATGCCGGCGACGCCGCGCTCGAGCAGCATCTGGACGTAGTCGTCCTCGTGCACCCCGCCGGCGACCTGCGTGCACAGCACCGGCGTGTAGCCGTTCTGCGCGAGGGAGTTCTCGATGATCTGCGCGAAGGCCGGGAAGATCGGGTTCGTCAGCTCGGGGACGATGAGCCCCACAAGCCCGGCGCTCTTGCGGCGCAGGCGACTCGGCCGGTCGTAACCGAGCACGTCGAGAGCTGTCAGCACGGCCTGGCGGGTCGACTCGGCCACCCCCGGCTTGCCGTTGAGCACCCGCGACACCGTGGCTTCAGAGACGCTCGCCTGGTCGGCGATGTCACGCAGTCGCGCCTTCACGTCGCCTCCCCCTTCGTCGCACGTGACGTGCCCCGTCATCGGTGGGGCGCCACGTCCAGATGCTGACGCCGGGCCCCGTGGCGCTCAGTGTGACAGCACGCTTGCCGATCTTCGGACGGGGTCCGTATTCCGACGCGCCCGACTCGATGCCGGCGAGATGTCGCGGGTCGAGGACGACGGGCTCGTGCGCGGCGCGCGCGACGTGGACGAGTGCGACCTCGTCGAGCGTCTCGCGCAGGTAGACCACGGCGTCGCCTTCGGCGTGCACCCAGCGCAGGCCTCCGCGACGCAGGGCGACCGACCGTTGACGGGCCGCGATGAGCCCGCGGTAGATCGCGAGCGTCGTTGCGTCCCAGTCGTTCTCGTCCCACGGCATCGGCCGTCGGCCATCTTCGCCGAACGTGCCCTCCATGCCGATCTCGTCGCCGTACGTGAGCATCGGCATCGACGGGAAGGTGAAGAGCAGGCCGGCTGCGGCCTCGACGGAGCCGGGCCCGACGAGCGTGCGGATGCGCGGCACGTCGTGCGAGCCGACGAGGTTGAAGGAGTGCACGAGCGACTGCCATGCGATGCGCGAGGTGAAGTCGCGCATCGTCTCGACGACCGAACCGGCGTCCAGCAGCGGCAGCGGCACCGGCGCCCCGAGGAAGCGCGGGTCCTTCGGCTCCTGGCGCAGCCACGTCCACGCGGGCTTGCAGAACCCGGCGTAGTTCATGATGCCGTGCCAGCCGTCTCCGGGCAGGTCGACGGTGTAGTCGTGGAAGTGCTCTCCGACGAGCAGCGCATCCGGCGCCACGCGTCCGAGGACGTCGCGCATCTGCCGTGCCACGCAGTGGTTGACGTCGGTGTCGCGCCAGCGACCGGTCATGTTGGCGACGTCGACGCGCCAGCCGTCGAGGCCACCCGCGCGTCCGAGCCACTTGCGCACGACGCCCTGCGGGTGCTCGAAGATGCGGCGTCGCAGCGCCGCGTTGAGGTGGTTGAGCTTCGGGAGGGAGGGCACACCGAGCCAGGCGACGTAGGTGCCGTCCTCCCAGATGTAGTAGTCGCGCTCGGGCTTGGATTTGCCGCCCGGGCCGGCCGCGGCGAGGAACCACTCGTGGGCGTTGCCCGTGTGGTTCGTCGTGAAGTCGCCCATGACCTTCATGCCCCGCTCGTGGGCAGCCTTGGTCAGCCGGCGCAGCGCCGGCGCCCCGCCGAGCAGCGGGTCGATCTGCTCGAAGCAGGAGGCGTCGTAGCGGTGGTTGGACCGTGCCGGGAAGAACGGCGTCATGTAGACGACGTCGACGCCGAGCGACTCGAGGTGGTCGAGGTGCTCGGTGATGCCGTCGAGGTCGCCGCCGTAGAGCTGGTGGGCGACGCCCTTCGGGCTGATGTCGACCGGGTCGGACCAGTCGGCCGGGATCGCCCAGTCGGGCGTCTCGTGCTGGTCGGCGCCCTTCGAGCGGGCGAAACGGTCGGGGAAGATCTGGTAGACGACCGAGCCGAGCGCCCACTCCGGCGGCGGCGAGTCGTGCGCGACGAGTCGGAAGTCGCTGGCGTCGGGCACGTCGCGCCGGTGCACGCCCGTGCCGTTGAGCCAGGCGTACTTCGTCGGGCCGCCCGTGAGCAGGAAGCGGTAGCTGGTGACGGGGTTGTGGCACGTCAGCGTCGCGCGCCACCAGTCGTCGTTCGCGGAGGTGCGCACCTTCTTCGCGACGGTGAACGTCGCCTCGCCGTCGGGCGACGTGCGCACGTGGACCGCGTCGACCTCGGCCTCGAGCGGCACGCGTACGAGGACGTCGACGCGGTCACCGAGACGCGGGGACTGGTTCGAGACGTACCGCCCCGACCCGTCGTGGTGCGGCTGGGTCAGCCACGTGTGGTGGCGGGTCGGGGCAGGGCTCACTTCACGGATCCGGTGGTGAGACCGCCGACGAGCTGCTTCTGGAAGGCCAGGTAGAGCAGCATGACGGGGATGGAGCCGAGGAGCGCGCCCGCCGTGAACCGTCCGAAGAGGGTGTTGGCGTCGTTGCCGAGCGTCATGCCGTAGAGTCCGACGCCGAGCGTCTGGGTCTCGACGTCGGTGAGGAAGACGCTGGCGAGCATGAACTCGCCGTAGAGACCGACGAAGACGAGCATGAACACCGTGACGAGGATAGGCATGACGAGGCGCAGCGTCATGGTGAAGAAGATGCGCACGTGGCTCGCGCCGTCGACGATCGCGGCCTCGTCGAGCTCGCGGGGCACCGTGTCGAAGTAGCCCTTGAGCAGCCACACGTTGGCACCGAGCGCGCCACCGAGGTAGGCGAGGATCAGGCCGGTCAGCGTGTTGAGGCCGAAGGACGGCAGCGCGTCACCGATGCCCGCGAAGATGATGTACATCGCGACGATGGCGAGCAGCGCCGGGAAGAACGTCGTCAGCAGCAGGAACATCATGCCGCCGCGCCGGCCCTTGAACCGCAGGCGCGAGAAGGCGAACGCGGCACAGGCGCCGATGAACACGGCACCGATCGCGCCCACGAACGAGATGATCATCGAGTTCTTGTACCAGCTCCAGAACGGACGCGAGCTGTCGCTGAACAGGGCCTCGAAGTTCGCGGTCGAGAAGCCCGAGGGCCACAGGCTCGCCGTGTTGAGCGTGCCGCTGGGGTTCGTCGCCGCCGACCAGATGAAGAGGATCGGGAACAGCGCCCAGGCCAGGGCGACGAGGCCCAGGAGGTGGCGCCACCAGACGCTGCCGCCGAGGCCTGACCGCCGGGGTGAGGCCGGCGTGCTGCGGCCGGTCTCGGCCTCGACGCGCGTGTCGAGGCGCGGGTCGGTGGGGACGGGAGCGTTGACGGTGGACATCAGTTGACCTCCTCGAGGGCCTTGGTGCGCCGGAAGCCCGGGATGCTCATGAGCGCCACGAGCAGGAAGATCACGACCGACACCGCGGCGGCGAAGCCGTAGTTCGGAGCGCTTCCGGAGAAGGCCAGTCGGTACGCGTACGTGATGAGCAGGTCGCTCGACCCGATGCTCGTGTCGGCGCCGTTGAACGGGCCGCCCTTGGTCAGCAGGTAGATGAGACCGAAGTTGTTGAAGTTGAAGGCGAACGACGCGAGCAGCAGCGGGCCGACGGCCACGAGCAGCAGCGGCATGATGATCGAGCGCAGGGTGCGGAACGCGTTGGCGCCGTCGATGGTCGCCGCCTCCCGCACGTCCTGCGGGATCGACTGCAGCGCACCGGTGCACACGATGAACATGTACGGGAAGCCCAGCCACAGGTTCGTGATGAGAATGGCGGCCTTGGCCCCGATCGGCGTGCCGAGCCAGTCGACGCCGAGGTGCAGCGTCTGGTTGATGATGCCGTAGTCCTGGTTGAACATGCCCTTCCACACCAGCGCCGTGACGAAGCCGGGCAGCGCGTACGGGAGGATCAGCAGGGAGCGGTAGATGCCCTTGCCGCGCAGCTTCGGGTCGTTGAAGAGCAGGGCGATGAGCATGCCGAGCAGGAACGTGGAGAGCACCGAGATGATGGCGAAGGCGACGTTCCACACGAAGATGCCGATGAAGCCGCTGCGGATCGTGTCGTTGGTGAGGATGCGCGTGTAGTTGGAGAGGCCGATGTTCTCCTTCCAGCCCTGGGGGAAGGACTGGGTGGCGTCGGTCGTGCTGACCCACCGGGCGTCACGCGGCTCGTAGACCGTCGGCGGCTGGGTGGAGGTGTCGGTGAGGCGGTCGGCCTTGGCGTCGTAGGTGACGGTCGACTTGCCCTCGAAGGCCTCGGAGAGACCGACCGGCTTCACGCCACCACCGTCGCTGGTCGGGACGGCGAGGCTCTGGAGCTCCTTGCGGGCGTTGACCTGCCTGGCGTTGAGGATCGTGTAGCCGGGCGCCTTGGTGATCTTGCCGACCGGCGTCTTGTCGACACCGGCGGCGTCGAGCGGCTTGAGGCCCGTCTTGTCGCCGACGAACATCGTGCCGTCGGGCTTGGTCAGCAGCAGCACGAGGTCGCCCGTGTCGGCGCTCTCGCCCTCCTTGGTCGCGACGGACATCTTGTAGCGCGGCGTGTTGGGGACCTCACGCACCGACTGGGCGATGATGTCGCTGACGGACTCCTCCTTGGTGTTGAGGTGTCCGTCGCCGTAGTTCGTCAGCGAGAGGTTCGCGGTGTAGACCACCGGGAAGAGCTGGAAGAGGGCCATGAAGATGAGCCCCGGCACGAGGTACTTCAGGGGGACGGCGCGGCGGGTCGCGTAGACCGCGAGGATCCCCATCCCCACCAGGCCGGCGATGACGACAGCCGTCACGTTGCCGGCCGCGGCGAGCTTGGCGGCGATCCACAGGATGCCGCCCAAGGTCGCGATGATGAGGACCCACTTGATCGCGAGCGCGATGGGCTTGGTCATGTGACACGTCCTTTTGCGCCGAGCCGGCGCCGTTGCCGTAGGTGCACGGAGGGGTGGAGCGTCCCGAGCTCAGCATCTCGAGCGGCTCCGGGGCGGCCCGAACCGGGCCGGGACCCCGGGACCCGCCCTGGAGGCGGGCCCCGGAACCCCTTTCAGATCAAGGGAGCTCAGCCCTTGGCGATGTTGGCCGCGATCTCCTTGGCCGCAGCGTCGAGACGCTCCTCGGCGCCGGCCTTGCCCGAGATGATGTCAGCGGTCGCCTGGCCGAAGGGGCCCCAGACCGAGTTCATCGCGGGGATGTTCGGCATCGGCTTGCCGTCGACGCCGGCCTCGTACCACGCCTTGACGTCGGGGTCGGTGGCGGACACCTCGTCGTAGGCCTCCTTGAGGGCCGGCGGACGCTTGCCGACCTCGAAGAGCGCGAGCTGGACGTCCTTGCGCGGGATGTAGTTCGTGACGAACTCCTGCGCGAGAGCGGCGTTCTTGGCCTTGCTCGAGACGTAGAACATCTGGACGCCGAGGAACGGCTTCATGGCGCCGCCGCCGGAAAGGCTGGGCAGCGGGGCGATGCCGTAGTTGATGCCGGCCGCCTTGGCCTTGGCGACGCTCCACGGGCCGCTGATCATGAACGGCGCGGCCTTCGTGTCGAAGAGGGCGTCCTGGTTCGTGTCGTCGACGTTGGTCGAGAGGACCTTCTGCTTGCCGAGGGCGGCGAGGACCTCGCCACCCTTGACGGAGCCGGAGCTGTTGACGAGCAGCTTGTTCGGGTCGTAGTCGCCGTTGGCCTTGGTGGCGAAGATGCCGCCGTCGGAGAACGCCGCGAGGTACGGGTAGGCGAAGTACGCGTTGCCGACCTTGGAGACGAACTGCGACATGACCTGCTTGGCCTTGCCGTCCTTGACGAGCTTCTCACCCATGGAGACGAGCTCGTCCATGGTCTTCGGCGGGTTCGGGACGAGGTCCTTGTTGTACATGAGGCCGATGTTCTCGACGGCGTAGGGCACGCCGTAGCTCTGGCCGTTGAACTTCGTGGCCGCGATGGCGGTCGGCAGGAACTTGGCAGCGACGTCGGCCGAGAGGTTGACCGGAGCGACGGTCGAGTTCTGGACGAGCTCACCGAGCCAGTCGTGCGCGCCGACGATGACGTCGGGGCCCTTGCCGACCTTGGTGGCGTCCTTGAACTGGGTGCGGGTGTCGGTCGCGATCTGGACCTTGACCGTGATGCCGTTCTCGGCGGCGAACTGGTCGGCGTACTTCTGCACGGCCTTGGAGCGGTCGGCGTCGGTCCAGATGACGAGGTCGACGTTGGCGTCGCGGACCGGGGCAGCGGTGCCGCTCGGGGTCTCCGGGGTGCCGGTGGTGGTGGCAGCAGCACTGCTCGTGCCGGAGCCGCCGGTGTTGGACGGGGTGGTGGGGCTGGACCCACCGCAGGCGCTGAGGGCCAGGGCGGCAACACCCGTGACGGCAGCAGCGCCGAGCGCACGCTTGTGCATGGATTCTCCTTTGAAGCCAGGTGGCACACGCCGCCACCGGTTTGTGGGACGGACCTTAGCAAGAAATTGCAGGGACTTGGAACAGGGCTTGCAGCAAGTTCTTGCAACGTTCTGGACACGTCCCAAGGACGCCCCCCGGAGCCACCTCCACGGACGAGGGGTGGCCAAGCCGCGCGGCTTGGGCCATGATGACGATGCCTGCTCACCCGGGCAGGCACCCCTTTACAACGGATCGTCCGGCACGTTCCTGCCGGTGAAGGAAGGCAAAGAAGCCATGGCAACAGTGACGTTCGACAACGCGACGAGGCAGTACCCCGGTAACCCGATTCCCTCCGTCGACAAGCTCAACATCGAGATCGCGGACGGGGAGTTCCTCGTCCTCGTCGGCCCCTCCGGGTGTGGCAAGTCCACCTCCCTGCGCATGCTCGCCGGCCTCGAGGAGGTCAACGGCGGACGCATCCTCATCGGCGACCGCGACGTGACGAACCTGTCCCCCAAGGACCGCGACGTCGCGATGGTCTTCCAGAACTACGCGCTCTACCCGCACATGTCCGTCGCCGACAACATGGGCTTCGCCCTCAAGATCGCCGGCGTCGACAAGGCCGAGATCCGCAAGCGCGTCGAGGAGGCTTCCAAGATCCTCGACCTGACCCCCTACCTCGACCGCAAGCCGAAGGCCCTCTCGGGTGGTCAGCGCCAGCGTGTCGCCATGGGTCGGGCGATCGTGCGCTCCCCCCAGGTCTTCCTCATGGACGAGCCGCTGTCCAACCTCGATGCCAAGCTCCGCGTGCAGACCCGCACGCAGATCGCCTCGCTCCAGCGTCGTCTCGGCGTCACCACCGTCTACGTCACGCACGACCAGGTCGAGGCCATGACCATGGGCGACCGGGTGGCGGTACTCAAGGACGGCATCCTCCAGCAGTGCGACAGCCCGCGCCGCATGTACGACCACCCGGCCAACGTCTTCGTGGCCGGCTTCATCGGCTCGCCGGCCATGAACCTCATGGACGTGCCGGTCACCGACGGCGGCGTCGACCTGCACGGTCACACGGTGCCGGTCTCGCGCGAGGACCTCTCCGGTGTGGGCAAGCACGTCACCCTCGGTGTGCGACCCGAGGACCTCGAGCTGTCCTCCGACAACTCGGGCATCCCCGTGACGGTCGACGTCGTCGAGGAGCTCGGCGCCGACGCCTACATCTACGGCTCGAGCGAGCAGAAGCTGCTCGAGGCCACCGGCGAGAACGCCGGCGCCGTGCCCTTCATCGCGCGCGTCGACGGTCGTCGCCCTCCGCAGAAGGGCGAGAAGATCTACCTCAAGCCGAAGGCGGGCCACGTGCACGTCTTCAACGCGGAGTCCGGCGAGCGCGTCGGCGCGTGACTCGCCTCTGACGCAACCAGACACACACCGCCGGGCCGGCACCCTTCCAGGGTGCCGGCCCGTCGGCTGCCCGCGGCCGTATGCCGTGCGGCCCGGTGCCGGGCGCGACGTGCACCCGGCACTCGGCCCGTGCCGGGCACGCGGCGCGTTGCGGGAACACGGCATACACAAGCCGTAGGCTCCGAGTCGTGACGGGGCCCAGCACGAGGCAGACGATCGGGCGGTACTGGCACCTCGCGACGTTCGCCGTCACGGTCTTCGCGCTCGTCTTCCAGCTCTACCTCGTCGCGAGCGGCGACAGCATCCTCGACTCGAGCGCAGTCACGACGGCCCGGCCCGAGCAGATCCGGCGCTACTTCTCGTACTTCACGATCCAGGCGAACCTCCTCGTCGCCGTCTCGACCTATCTTCTCGTCCGGGTTCGCCGCGACTCCCAGGTGCTGCGCGTGCTACGGCTCGCCTCTCTCATCGGGATCACCGTGACCGGCATCGTCGCGGCCGTCGCGCTGCCGCCCTCGCCGAGCTACACGACGGGCAGCCTCGTGTGCGACCGGCTGCTGCACATCGTCGTGCCCGTGCTGACGTTCGTCGGATGGGTCGCCTTCGGCCCACGAGGCCTGGTCGCGCGCGCCGACGTGCTGCCGTCGCTCATCTGGCCGATCGTCTGGCTCGTCGCGACGCTCACGCTCGGACCGGTCGTGCACTGGTACCCCTACCCGTTCATCAACGTGGACCGGATCGGCTACGGCTCGGCCCTGCTCAGCTGCACCGCGATCGCCGCACTGTTCCTTGCCCTCGCGACGCTGGCGCTGTGGGCTGATCGACGCCTGTCGCGCGACCGTGCCACGATGGCGGGGTGACGCTCGAGATCACCACCGCGCGACCCGAGTCCGCCCTGCTCGACCTGCCCTGGTCGACGCCGCTCGAGGAGTGGCCCGAGTCGTTCCTTGCGGCGCTCCCCCGTGGCATCTCCCGCCACGTCGTCCGCTTCGTCAAGCTCGGTCCACGAGTGCTGGCCGTCAAGGAGATCAAGGCCGACATCGCCGACCGCGAGTACGCCATGCTGCGCAACCTGCGCCGTCTCGACGTGCCCTCCGTCGAACCGTTCGGCGTCGTGCACGGGCGCACCACCGTCGACGGCGAGCCGCTCGGCGCCTGCCTCATCACCAGACACCTGCAGTTCTCGCTGCCCTACCGCGCGCTCTACAGCCAGAACCTGCGCCCCGACACCGCAGTGCGCCTCATGGACGCCCTCGCACTGCTCCTCGTACGCCTGCACCTCGAGGGCTTCTGGTGGGGTGACGTGTCGCTGTCCAACACCCTCTTCCGGCGCGACGCCGGCTCGTTCGCCGCCCACCTCGTCGACGCCGAGACCGGCGAGCTGCACGCCAAGCTCTCCGACGGTCAGCGCGAGCACGACCTCGACATCGCCCAGGTCAACATCGCCGGCGAGCTCATGGACCTCGACGCCGGCGGGTTCCTCGAGGAGAGCGCCGACCCGTTCGAGGTCGCGGCCTCGATCATCGAGAGGTACCACACGCTCTGGGACGCCCTCACCGGCACCGAGCGCTTCGAGCTCGGCGACCGGTGGCGCGTCGACGAGCGCATCCGCCGCCTCAACGAGCTCGGCTTCGACGTCGACGAGCTGTCGATCACCACCGACATCGGCGGCACCGAGATCGTCATCACCCCCAAGGTCGTCGACGCCGGCCACCACTCCCGCCGCCTGCTGCGCCTCACGGGCCTCGACGTGGGCGAGAACCAGGCGCGTCGCCTGCTCAACGACCTCGACGCGTATGCCGCCGCGACCGACCGCCAGGGCGAGGACGAGGAGATCGTCGCCCACGACTGGCTCTCCCGCTGCTACGAACCCGTCGTGCGCGCCGTGCCCCGTGACCTCAAGACCCGTCTCGAGCCCGCCGAGATCTTCCACGAGGTGCTCGAGCACCGCTGGTACATGAGCGAGCAGGCGGGCCACGACACCCCGATCGAGGAGGCCCTGCAGGACTATCTCGCCACGGTCCTGCCGGCCAAGCCGGAGGAGAAGTCGGTGGTGGGCGTCGACACCGAGGAGATGCCGGTCATCGGCCGGCTCGACTGAGCCGGCGGCCTACTCGTCGGCCGGTCCGGAGAGGATCTGGCCGAAGAGCACGGCGACCCAGAGCACGAAGGTCAGCACGTGGACGACCGTGCACCACAGGCAGATCGCGTGGATGCGGAACAGCTCGGCCCACACGAGGTAGAGCGCCATGCCGAGGCCGATCGTCAGCCAGGCCAGGCGTGCCGGGTCGAGCCACCCCTGCGCGCGGCGCCAGGTGCCGGGCAGGCACAGCCACAGCGTGACGGCGAAGAAGACGAGCCCGAGCAGCGCGACCGGAACCCCCACGAAGGTGCTCCACGGTGAGCTCGTGACCTTGGCGCAGTCGACGATGCCGCCGATGCTGCACGCGAGGGTCGAGTTCGCGGTGAAGTGCTCGAAGGTGAGGTACGCCGAGACGAGCAGGCCGAGGACGCTCAGCGTCAGGGACAGCGGCGCGAGCCAGCCCGGCCGCACGCGTACGGCTGCGGTGGGCGCCTGGCCGTGCGCGTCGCCACGCAGCGAGCTCATCGGGTCACCGCTTGAGCAGGACGGACGCGGCGACGACGCCCTGGCTCGTGCAGACGTTGGCCGGCTGGTTCTTGGTCTGCGAGCAGATCTGCGCCGTGATCATGTTGATCGCCGGGGTGACCGTCTTGCCGATGTCGGACTTCGGGTCGGAGATGCCGGCGATGATCTGGTCGTAGGTCTTGCCCTCGAAGACGTTCGCGTCGACGGTCGCGCCGCTCGTCGAGTGCGTGCCGCCGTAGCTGATCCAGGGGATGCCGCCCTCGGGGTTGAACTTCTTGAAGAGCGCGAGGTTCTCACCCTCGAGGGTCTGCAGCGGCTTGTTGTTGCGGTCCTGGGTCTCGACGGCCTCGAAGGCGACGACGTTGCTCGTGAACTTCGCGTCCTTGAAGGAGAACGTCGGGGTGTCGGGATGCACGTCGCTGCTCGAGCTCGTCGTCTCGGTGATGCCGGTGAACGTGCCGAAGCGGGAGAGAGCGCCGATCAGGGCCCAGCGCTCCATCGCGCAGAACGGGCAGAACTCGGCGCCGACGTAGAGCACCTTGGGCTTGCCGTCCTGCGTCAGCGCGGTGCCGCCCTGGAGCTTGACGGGCGCCTGAGAGGGGGCCGGGGCCGGCGCGGAGTCGAAGAGCGAGGGCGGGAGGGTCTCGAGCTTCTGCAGCGCAGCCGCTCCGCCGGACGCGGCGGGGGTGTCGGCGGGCCGGTTGGAAATCGCGATGCCGACGACGACGGCGATGACGACCACCACGACCGCCACGGCGGCCGCGACGACCTGCCTGCGCTGGCGGTCCTTGCGCGCCGCCTCGGCCCGCAGCTGCGCTGCCCGGGCTGCCGTCTCTGCGCGGTTGCTCCTGGCCACGGGTTCCGTCCTCCGTCTGTCCTGCTGCCGAGCGCAGCCGCGGTTGTTACTACACGCCGTAGTTGTGCGGGACAACTCTACCGACGTCATCTGGACCAGCGTCGGAGGGCCTCCCCGAGTTCCCGGGCCGGGGCAGCGAGCACGTATGCCGCCGAGCGGCCCCGGACGGCACACGTCAGCTGCGGCGCTGGCGGGCGATCTCGTAGAGCGTGACGCCCGTGGCGATGCCGGCGTTCAGCGACTCGACGGCCGAGCTCATCGGGATCGAGACGATCTGGTCACAGGTCTCGCTGACGAGGCGCGAGAGACCCTTGCCCTCGGAGCCGGTGACGATCACGAGCGGCTCGTTGGCGAGGGCCAGGTCGGGCAGCTCGACGTCGCCCTCCATGTCGAGGCCGAGGATGAAGAAGCCGGCCTTCTTGAAGTCCTCGAGCGCCCGGTTGAGGTTGCTCGCCTTGGCGACCGGGACGCGCGCGGCGGCTCCGGCCGACGTCTTCCACGCCGAGGCGGTCATGCCGACCGAGCGACGCTCGGGCACGACGACACCGTGGCCACCGAACGCCGCGACCGACCGGATGATCGCGCCGAGGTTGCGCGGGTCGGTGATGCCGTCGAGGGCCACGACGAGCGGGATACCGGGCATGTCGGGGTCGATGAGGTCGTTGGGGTGGGCGTAGTCGTAGGGCGGCACCTGCAGCGCGAGGCCCTGGTGCACCGCGCCGTCGGTGAGCCGGTCGAGCTCGCCGCGCGGCGTCTCGAGGATGGGCAGGCCCCGCTCGGTCGCGATCTTGAGGGCCTCGCGCACGCGGTCGTCGGAGTCGATGCGTCCGGCGACGTACATCGTCGACACGGGGATGTCGGCGCGCAGCGCCTCGACGACCGAGTTGCGCCCGGCGACGATCTCGCTCGAGCCCTTGGTGCGCCGCTGCGGTCGGGCCGGCCCGCGACCCGTCGACGCACCCGGACCGCCGCCCTGCCGCTTGGCCACAGCCTTCGCGCGCTTATGGGCCGGGTGGTACTCGCGGTCGGCGGCCTTGGGCGTGGGGCCCTTGCCCTCGAGCCCGCGACGACGCTGGCCGCCGGAGCCGACGGTCGCGCCCTTGCCGCCCTTGCGAATGGCGCCGCGCCGCTGGGAGTTGCCTGGCATGTCAGCCCTGTGCCTTCTCGGCCCCGAGGGCCGCGTTCGTGGAGTCGGGGGCGTCGGCCGCGGCCCGCGTCGGGCGCGCGAGCGACCACTGGGCCCCCGACGGGGTGTCGGTGATCTCGATGCCGACGGCGGTCAGCTGGTCGCGGATCTCGTCGGCCCGCTCGAAGTCGCGCTCCTGTCGGGCGACCTGGCGGGCGTCGAGCTGGGCGCGGACGAGCGCGTCGAGCGCGAGCTCGGCGGCGGCGTCCTGCCGGCTGCTGCCGGAGCCCCAGTGGGCCGCCAACGGGTTGACGCCGAGCACATCGGTCATCGCGACGACGGCGGCGGCTGCGGCCAGCGCGGCCTCGTCGTCGTCCTCGTCGAGGGCGCTGTTGCCGGCGCGCACCGTGTCGTGCACGACCGCGAGCGCCCCGCTGACACCGAGGTCGTCGTCCATCGAGGCGACGAACGCCTCGGGAAGCGCAGCGGTCGCGAGCGGCTCGATGGGGCCGCGCCGCGACGCGCGCTCGAGGAAGCCCTCGATCCGGTCGACGGCCGCCGACGCCTCGTCGAGCGAGCCGGGGTGGTACTCGATCATCGACCGGTAGTGCGCGGCCGTGAGGTAGTAGCGCAGCACGATGGGCCGCGTCTCCTCGAGCAGGTGCCGCACCTCGAGGGCGTTGCCGAGCGACTTGCCCATCTTCTGGCCCTTGACCGTCACCCACGCGTTGTGGAGCCAGTACCGCGCGAAGCCCAGGCCCGCGGCCCGGGACTGCGCCAGCTCGTTCTCGTGGTGCGGGAAGCGCAGGTCGATGCCGCCGCCGTGGATGTCGAACTCGTCGCCCAGCCAGCGCCGCGCCATCGCCGAGCACTCGAGGTGCCAGCCCGGGCGACCGGTGCCGAACGGCGTCGGCCACGAGGCGCTCTCGGGCTCGTCGGACTTGCGTCCCTTCCAGAGGGCGAAGTCACGCGGGTCGCGCTTGCCGCGCGGGTCGGCGTCGTCGGCGTTCGCCATGTCGTCGATGGACTGCCCGGTGAGCGAGCCGTACTCGGGCCAGGAACGCACGTCGAAGTACACGTCGCCGCTGCCGTCGGGGGCGGCATACGCGTGCCCCTTCTCGATGAGCGTCTCCATCAGGGTGATCATGTCGGGCACGTGGCCGGTGGCGCGCGGCTCGTAGGTGGCCGGCTCGACCCCCAGCGCGTCGAGCGCCTGAGCGGTGAGCCGCTCGTTGCGGTAGGTCAGGGCGAACCAGTCCTCGCCGGCCTCGACCGCCTTGCGCAGCACCTTGTCGTCGATGTCGGTGACGTTGCGCACGAGCGTCACGTCGTAGCCGTGACCGGTCTCGAGCCAACGGCGCAGCACGTCGAACGCCACGGCGAATCGGATGTGGCCGATGTGCGGCGCACCCTGCGTCGTGAGACCACAGATGTACATGCCGACCTTGCCCGTCTCGCGCGGCGTGAAGTCGCGCAGCTCCCGGGTTGCAGTGTCGAACAGTCGTAGGGTCACCCGCCGAAGTCTATCGGCGCGCCACGTCGCACCCGACCACGCGCCCCCGAGCACGTATGCCGTCCGGCGGGCGCGCGCCGACGGCCTCCTCGCGCCTCGCACCCGGACCACCCTGGAAGAGCGTGTCACCTGTGAGGACGACGCCGAGCTCTCGTCGCTCGCTGGTTGCGCCCGGCCCGCGTGAGGGTTCCTGGACGCGGGTCGGGTCGGTTCGGCCGCCAACGTACGACGAGTGAGACCAGGCCCCGCGGCCGGGTCCGCGCTCGCGTCAGCGCCTGCGGTCCTCCTGGCCCGTGTCGTCGCCGTCGACTCCCGGGCGGTCGGCCTGCGCCCGGTCGTTCCACTCGGCGTCGCCGCCGCCCCGGCCGTCGCGATCGTCCCGACCGTCACGGTCGAGGTCGGGCCGGTCCCGACGGTCCCACCCGGGGTCCGCGCGGTCGGGGCCGTCGTGCCGGCGCTCGATCGGCGTGCCGACGCGGTTGCCGTCCTCGTCGAGCCGGCGGCCCTCCTTGTCGGTGCCGATGTCGGGGTCGTGCAGGTCGGCCTCACGCAGCCGCTCGTCCCGCTCGCGGCGTACCTCCTCGGCCCCGCTGGTGCGGTCGCGTGCCTCGGCGTCCAGCCGCTCGGCCTCGACCTGGGCCCGTTGCGCCTGCGCGCGGGCCATCTGCGACCGCGCCTCGGCCTCGGTGGCAGCAGCCTCACGCTCCCGAAGGTCCCGGTCGTGCTCACGGGCCTCGTCGCGGATGTCTGCGGCCCGCTCCCGTTGGGCGTCGACACGGTGGCCCCTGCCACGCGCGGCGACGAAGCCGATGGCCGCGAGAACGACGACCACCGCCACGACGATCCAGATGATGGTGCTTACCTGCATGCCGACCTCCTCGACGGGCCACGCGTCGATGCGTTGCCCTACGCCGGTGGCCTACCCGGCCGGGACGGCGTCAAGCGCGACCGCCGCTCACGGCGTCCGCGGTGCCACCACGAGGGCGGTGGCGATGGCCGCGACGCCCTCCCCACGCCCGGTCAGGCCCAGACCGTCGGTCGTCGTGCCGCTCACCGAGACCGGAGCCCCGGCGGCCGACGACAGCGCGGTCTCGGCCTCGCCCCGCCGGCTGCCGACCTTCGGCGCGTTGCCGACGACCTGGACGGCGATGTTGCCGATCTCGAAGCCGGCCTCACGCACGAGCCGGGCCGCCTCTGCCAGCAGGGTCGCACCGGATGCGCCGGCCAGCTCGGGCCGCGACGTGCCGAAGTGGGCACCGAGGTCACCGATCCCGGCAGCGGAGAAGAGCGCGTCGCACGCGGCGTGTGCGGCGACGTCGGCGTCGGAGTGGCCGTCGAGACCGCGCTCCCCCGGCCAGTGCAGACCGGCGACCCAGAGCTCACGGTCGGAGCCCTCGGGGGCGTACGCGTGGACGTCCACGCCGACGCCGACGCGCGGCAGCGCCGTCATCACTCCTGCTTCCAGTCGATCGGTGCGCGGTGCACCTTGTGCGGCGCCGCCTGCGCGACGGGCTTGATGACCATGGTGTCGATGTTGACGTGCTGTGGCAGGCCCACGGCGAAGCCGACGCACTCCGCGACGTCGTCGGCGACGAGTGGCCGGTCGACGTTCTCGTAGACCTTGTCGGCAGCCGCCTGGTCGCCGTGCAGCCGGGTGAGCGAGAACTCCTCGGTGCGCACCATGCCGGGGCGGATGTCGATGACGCGGATGTTCTCGCCGTTGAGCTCCAGCCGGAGCGTCTCGGAGACCACGGACGTGCCGTGCTTGGCCGCGACGTAGCCGGCCCCGCCCTCGTAGACGCGCTCGCCGGCGATCGAGCTGATGTCGACGATCGTGGCGCGGGACGAGCGGCGCAGCAGCGGCAGCGCGGCCTGGGTCACCCGCAGCGTGCCGACGACGTTGCTCGAGTACATGCGCTCCCACTCGTCGGGGTCGCTGTCCTCCACACGGGTCACGCCGAGGGCACCGCCGGCGTTGTTGACGAGCACGTCGCAGCGGCGGAGGCTCGCGACGCCGCCCTCGACGGAGGCGCCGTCGGTGACGTCCATGACCACGGCCCGGGCAGCCCCACCGGCGCCCTCGACGGCGGCGACGACCTCGTCGAGCTTCTCGCGACGGCGTCCTGCGACGACGACCTCGAAGCCGTCCGAGGCGAGGCGGCGGGCGATGGCCGCTCCGATGCCGGTGCCTCCGCCGGTGATGAGGGCGAGAGGTCGGTCCTGCCGGGTCGAGCTGTCGGTGGTCTGCTCAGTCGTCGCGTCCGTCGTCACGCAGCCGAGGATAGGCGCTCCCCCGTTCGATGTATCTGCGCGGCCCGGAGGCCGCGCAGATACATCGAACCGGATGGGGCGCTGGGGTCAGGAGGTGACGCCGAGGAGGCGGGCGGCGGTCTCGAGGTCGGCCGAGGTCGTCACCTTCAGCGCGCGCGGGTCGCCGTCGACCACGAGCACCGGCTCGCCGAGCCGCTCGACGAGGCCGGCGTCGTCGGTGGCGTCGCTCGACGTCGCGTGGGCGCGCACAAGGACGTCGCGGCGAAAACCCTGCGGCGTCTGGACCGCCCGCAGCGTCGAGCGGTCGGGTGTCGCGACGACGACGCCGTCGGGGTCCACCTGCTTGACGGTGTCGACGACCGGCGTGCCCGGCACGACCGCCACGGCCCCGGCCTCGACGGCCGCGACGACCCGGTCGAACACCGCAACCGGCGTGAGGCAGCGGGCCGCGTCGTGCACGAGCACCACCTCGACCCCGTCGGACAGGGCCCCGAGGCCGGCCGCCACGGAGTCGCCGCGCTCGGCGCCGCCCACGACGACCGTCACGACGCCACGGGCCCCGACCTCACGGCATACCGCCTCGGCGATGGCCCCCGCGGTGTCGACCTGGGCCGCGGGCACGACGAGCACCACCTCGGAGACGGCCGCACACGACAGAACCCCCCGCAGGGCGTGCCCGAGAAGGGGCACCCCCGCGAGGGGCACGAACGCCTTGGGGACCGCAGCCCCCAGACGTGAACCGGAGCCGGCCGCGACGACGATGACGCCGACGCGACCGGCTCCGGTCTGGTGTGAGCCGCTCAGGACGCGAGGACCTCGTCGAGGATGGTCTCGGCCTTCTCCTCGTCGGTCTTCTCCGCGAGCGCGAGCTCGGACACGAGGATCTGGCGGGCCTTGGCGAGCATCCGCTTCTCACCCGCGGACAGGCCGCGGTCCTGGTCACGACGCCACAGGTCGCGCACGACCTCGGCAACCTTGATGACGTCACCGGACGCGAGCTTCTCGAGGTTCGCCTTGTAGCGACGCGACCAGTTGGTCGGCTCCTCCGTGTGCGGGGTGCGCAGCACCTCGAACACGCGGTCCAGACCCTCCTGGCCCACGACGTCACGAACGCCCACGAGGTCGCAGTTCTCGGCTGGCACTTCGATCGTCAGGTCACCCTGAGCGACCTTGAGCTTGAGGTAGAGCTTGTCCTCTCCCTTGATCGTGCGTGTGTTGATCTCTTCGATGAGTGCAGCCCCGTGGTGGGGGTACACGACCGTCTCGCCGACCTTGAAAACCATCTGCTGTTTTCCCCTTTCGCGACCTCCAGATTATCACGATCCGCCGCCCATCGCGATTTCAGGATCCGGCATCATCGCAGGTCAGAGCCACAGTTCGACCGCAGGACGTCACGCGGGACGTCTTGACAGACAGCCGGTTCTCGTGCATCGCAAGGGCCCCCCGACGGGCCCTGGGTCGCCACTCGCGACGGGCACGACCACTGCCGGACACACGCGGTGGCCTCCGCCCGGCCCCTTGCGGCGGGTGCACGATGCGCTCGACGGGCCCGCCGGTAGGCTGTCGCCCGTGAAGCGTCGATTCCTCGCCCCGGCCCCCGCGCGTCGCCCGTCCACCCGTCGGGTGTCCACGGTGCTGGCCGGCGTGGCCCTCGCCGCCGTGACGACCGGCTGCCAGGTCAACTCCCCCATCCAGACGAACGTGGAGTACGTCCCGGCCGACGGTGTGCCGGCCAACGTCGGCGAGCTCGCCCTGCGCGACCTCGCGCTCATCGGCGACGGCAAGGGCACGGTCGTCGTCTCCGGCTCGGCCGTGAACCTCGGCCAGCAGGACATGACGGTCCAGATCGCTGCCCAGGCCGACCCGAACGCCGCCACGCAGCCCACCGGCTCCGAGGTGCGGCTCGGCCCGCGCGAGCAGGTCAACCTCGCCACGAAGGGGCTGCAGCTGCGCTCCGTCACGACCAAGCCGGGTGGCATCGTCCCGGTCACCGTCACGTCGAGCTCCGGCGGCACGACGGTCGTCAAGGTGCCGGTCCTGCCGGCCACCGGCTACTACGCCACCATCACGCCGGCACCGACCGGCGGCTGAGCCACCCGCGCCCGCACGCACGGGCCAGCAGGTACGCGAGGGGCGGCCCACCGCACGGGGGGCCGCCCCTCGCGTGTCCGGGGGTGCGTGACTGCGGCTCAGTTGGCCTCGAACTTGTAGCCGAGCCCCCGCACCGTGACGATGTGCACCGGGTTGCCCGGGTCGGGCTCGATCTTGGCGCGCAGCCGCTTGACGTGGACGTCGAGGGTCTTGGTGTCGCCGACGTAGTCGCTGCCCCACACCCGGTCGATGAGCTGCATCCGCGTGAGCACGCGGCCCGAGTTGCGCAGGAGCATCTCGAGCAGCTCGAACTCCTTGAGCGGCAGCGACGCGGAGCGCCCCTCGACGCTGACGGTGTGGCGCTCGACGTCCATGCGAACCGGCCCCGACTCGAGCGTCGAGGGCAGCAGGTCCTCGGGCTCGGCGAGGCGGCGCAGCACGGCCTTGACGCGGGCGAGCAGCTCGCGGCTCGAGTAGGGCTTGGTGACGTAGTCGTCGGCGCCGATCTCGAGCCCCACGACCTTGTCGATCTCGCTGTCCTTGGCCGTCAGCATGATGACCGGCACCGAGGAGCGCTGGCGCAGGGCCCGGCACACGTCGACGCCGGAGAGCCCGGGGAGCATGAGGTCGAGCAGGACGAGGTCGGCGCCGTTCTTGTCGAACTCGGCCAGGCCGTCGGGCCCGGTCTCGGCGACGGCGACGTCGTAGCCCTCCTTCTTGAGCAGGTAGGACAGCGGGTCGGAGAACGACACCTCGTCCTCGACGATGAGAATGCGACTCAAGACTGGCCTCTCGGGATCGGGCGGCTGGCCGGCGGGGTGGGGTCGGGTTCTGGTCAGGCGTTGACGGTCGGACCGGGGCCGGTCCTTCGCGCCTCGGCCGGGGGCAGGTGTGCGGGGGCCTCGGGAGCCGGCCCGGCGGCATACGCCCCGGGCGGGTGCAGCGACGGCGCAGGCGTGGGACCTGCCGGCTCGGGACCGACCTGCTCGGACCCGCTCGACAGGGTCGGGACGGACGCAGGCTGGATGGCCCCCGGCGCGTTGGCGGCAGGCAGCTCGATGGTGAACGTCGACCCGCGGCCGACCTCCGACCACACCGACACGTTGCCACCGTGGTTGTCGGCGACGTGCTTGACGATCGCCAGGCCGAGCCCGGTGCCCCCGGTCGCCCGCGAGCGGGCGGTGTCGACGCGGTAGAACCGCTCGAAGATGCGCTGCTGCTCGTCGGCGGGGATGCCGAGACCCTGGTCGGTGACCGAGACGTCGATGACCCCGGGCCGACTGCGGCGCACCTTGACGCCGACGCGCGTGCCCTTCTCGGAGTACGCGATCGCGTTGCCGATGAGGTTGCTGACGGCCGTCGTGACCAGCTCGGCGTCGCCCCACACCTCGCACCCGTCGTCGATCGCCGCGGCGAGCTCGATGCGGTTCTCCTCGGCGAGCAGGCGGCTGCGCTCGGCCGCGTCACGCGCGCAGGCGCCCACGTCGATGATGGCGGGGTCCTTGATGACGTCGGCGCCCTGGAGGCGCGACAGCTCGACGATCTCCCTGACGAGCCGCGTCAGCCGCGTGGACTCGACGCTGATGCGCTTGGCGAAGCGCGCTACGGCCTCGGGGTCGTCGTGCGCGTCGAGCACGGCCTCGGCGAGCAGCGAGATGCCACCCACAGGGGTCTTCAGCTCGTGGCTGACGTTGGCGAGGAAGTCGCGGCGGATCTCCTCCACCCGGGCCGCCTTCGAACGGTCCTCGACGAGCAGCAGGACGTGGTCACCGCGCAGGGGCGCCACCCGGGCGGCGACCACGAGGCGGCCGTCGCCGAGGCCCTTGCGCAGGACCATCTCGGCCTCACGGATGACGCCGTCTCGTCGCACCGCCCTGGCGAGGTGGAGCAGCTCGGGGTGGACGAGCTCCTGGCCGCGGACGAGGCCCTGCGCCACCGCGGCCGGCGAGTTGTTGACGACGCGGTCGGACGAGTCGACGACGATGCCGCTCGAGCGCAGCACAGCGATGACCTCGCCCACGCCCGGGGGCAGCGGCGGGTCGGGCGGCGCCGGGTCGTCGGCGGCGGAGGAGCGGTCCGACAGGCGTACGGCGACCATCGCCAGGCCGCCCAGGGCGAGGCCGGCGATGCCACCGAGCGTTGCCGCGGTAGTCGGGTCCACGACACTCAGCGTACGCATCCGGCAGGCAGGCTCGGACCACGCGCGGCTCCGTCGTGCGCAGCGCGAACCCACTGTTCACCTGAGCGTCCCCACGCATTCACGCAGCCCTGCGAACCTCTGCACCAGCGGGGGCCCGAGTCTCCCCGCGCGGTGTGCCGCCCGCGCGCCCGCGTGGTGGCAGGCTGGACGAAGCCAGACACGACCAGCGCCGGACCAGCGCCCCGACGAGCGCCACGACGGCGCGACGACCGCGCCACCACGGCACGACCGGCAACCGACAGGAAGACCATGCGCGACCAGTTCCACGAGGACCTCGACACCATCTCGGACCAGCTCGTCGAGCTGACCCGGCTCGCGGGGTCCGCCATCTCCCGCGCCACGACGGCGCTCCTCGACGCCGACGTCCACCTCGCCGAGTCGGTCATCGAGGCCGACCGCAAGCTCGACGACATCCGCATCGAGCTCGACGAGATGTCCATCGACCTGCTCGCCCGGCAGCAGCCCGTGGCGACCGACCTTCGCATCGTCGTCACGGCCATGCACATGAGCTCGGACCTCGAGCGCATGGGCGACCTCGCCCGCCACGTCGCGAAGGTGGCCCGGCTGCGCACGCCCGACTCCGCCGTGCCACCCGAGCTGCGGTCGCACATCCTCCAGATGGGCCAGGTCGCCGAGGCGATCGTCGCCAAGTGCGGCTCGATCATCGCCAGCAAGGACGTCGCCGGCGCCATCGCCCTCGACAAGGACGACGACGCCATGGACGAGCTGCACCGCCAGCTCTTCGCCGCCCTGCTCGACGAGAACACCAGCTGGTCGCGCAGCTCGATCCTCGACCTGACGCTCGTCGGCCGCTACTACGAGCGCTTCGCCGACCACGCCGTCTCGGTGGCGCGACGCGTCGTCTACCTCGTCACCGGCGAGTACGACTCCGAGGTCAGCTACGACCACGAGGACGCCGAGGACGCCGACGTGCTCGACTCCATCGAGCACGACACCCCCGCCTGACCCTGGGCACTCCCCGCACCGGCACCACCCCCAACCGTCGAGAGGCCACGTCTGGCCTCCTCGGCGCAGTCGAAAGGCCACCCCTCGGTCGCGAGGAGTGGCCTTTCGACGGTTGAAGCAGGGGAGGGACGGGGCCGGTCAGCGGCCCTGGTTTGCCACGGCCTCGGCGGCGGCCTCGGCAGCCTCGGGGTCGAGGTAGCGGCCGCCCCGCGTGACGGGACGGAACTGCTCGTCGAGCTCGTAGACGAGCGGCATCCCCGTCGGGATGTTGAGGGCCGCGATGTCGTCGTCGGAGATCTCGTCGAGGGTCTTGACCAGGGCACGCAGCGAGTTGCCGTGGGCGGCGACCATCACGGTGAGGCCGTCGGCGAGGTCGTTCTGGATCTCGTTCTCCCAGTAGGGCATGAGGCGCGCGACGACGTCCTTGAGGCACTCGGTCGCGGGCATCGCGGGACCGAGGCCGGCGTAGCGCGGGTCGCCGTTCTGCGAGAACTCGTCGTCCTCGTCGATGGGCGGCGGCGGCACGTCGTAGGAGCGGCGCCACTCCATGAACCTCTCCTCGCCGTACTGCTCGAGGGTCTGCTTCTTGTTCTTGCCCTGCAGCGCGCCGTAGTGCCGCTCGTTGAGGCGCCAGTCGCGCTTGACCGGGATCCAGTGCCGGTCGGCCGCGTCGAGCGAGAGGTTCGCGGTGGTGATGGCCCGACGCAGCACCGAGGTGTGCACGATGTCGGGCAGGATGCCGGCCTCCTTGAGCTGCTTGCCGGCGCTGACGCCCTCGGCGCGGCCCTTGTCGGTGAGGTCGACGTCGACCCAGCCGGTGAAGAGGTTCTTGGCGTTCCAGTCGCTTTCGCCATGACGGACGAGGACGAGCGTGTAGGTCATGGCCGCCAGCCTAGCGACGGCCCGTCAGGCGCCGGACCCGTCGTCCAGCAGGTGACGGAAGGCGTCGAGGTTGCGCGTCGACTCGCCCCGGGACACGCGCCACGCCCACTCCTTCTTCATCGACCCGAGGAAGCCGAGGGCCAGCAGCTCGTTGAAGACGTCGTCGCTCGCGCCGAGCACGATCCCGAAGAGCTGGTCGAGGTGCTCGGCGTCCAGCGCGACCGTCGGCACCTCGCCGCGCAGGTAGACGTCGCCGTCGGTGTCGATGGCGTACGAGACGCCCTGGAGCCGGAGGTTCTTGCGCAGCAGCGTGCGGTAGAAGGCCTCGTGGTTCTCGTCGGGGTTGCGGATGACGAACGCGCTGAGGCTCGTCGTGCGGTCGCGCACCAGCACGGACAGGACCGTCCTCAGCTTCTTCTCGCCGGGGAGGGTCACGACGTACTCCCCCGGGCGGCCGCCGAGCTCCCACTCGAGCCCGACCGAGCCCAGGTATGCCGTCAGGCGGGCCTCCGCGGCCGCACCGGCCGACAGCGCCCCGACGTCCGCCGCCGCCTCGCTCACGGGATGACCGCCGTCGGGACGCCGACGAGGTTCTGGCCCTCGTCGATCGGCGACTCGGCCGACCCGGTGGCCCGCTCGCGGATCGCCTGGCGGTAGACCTCGAGCAGCCGGTCCGTCGTGGCCGCCCACCCGAACTGCGCCGCGTGCCGGACGGCCGCCGCGCCGAGCTCGAGGCGGCGGGTGTCGTCGTGCAGCAGCGACTCGACGGCGTCGGTCCAGTCGGGGATGCCGTGGCCGTCGACGAGGACACCGGCCTCACCGACCGCGGTGGGCAGCCCCCCGACGTGCGCGGCGACGACGGGGGTGCCGCAGGCCTGGGCCTCGATGGCGACGAGCCCGAACGACTCCGAGTGGCTGGGCACGACGACGAGGTCGGCGGCGCGGTACCACTGGGCGAGCACGGGCCGGTCGACCGGGCGCACGAACCGGACGACGTCCTCGATGCCGAGGGTGCGGGCGAGCTCCTCGAGCTCGTGCGGGCGGGTCAGGCCACTGCCGCTGGGGCCGCCGAGGACGGCGACGGTGAGGTCGACGCGACGCGACGGGTCGCGGCGCAGCAGCTCGCCGGCGACCCGGAGCAGGACGTCGGGGGCCTTGAGCGGCTGGATGCGCCCGACGAAGAGGAGCAGCCGGCCCTCGACGGGCAGGCCGAGCTCGCGACGCGCAGCCCCCCGGTCGCCGGGGGTGAAGGTCGACAGGTCGACGCCGGGTGGGACGACGGACACCTTGGCCGGCGGGGCGGCATACAGCTCGACGAGCTCGCGGGCCTCGTCGTCGGTGTTGGCGATGAGGCGGTCGGCCGCCTCGACCACCTGGACCTCGCCGATCTCGCGGCCGCGCGGCTCGGGCCGGTCGCCCTCGGCGAGGTGGAGGTTCTTGACGCGGGCCATCGTGTGCATCGTGTGGACGAGGGCGACGCGCCAGCGGTCGGCGGCGAGCCACCCGACCTGGCCCGAGAGCCAGTAGTGCGAGTGGACGAGGTCGTAGTGGTCCTCGGGAACGGAGAGCCCGGCCTGCATGGTGCCGGCCGAGAAGGCGCACAGCTGGCCCGGCAGGTCCTCCTTGGCCAGCCCCTCGTAGGGCCCGGCGGTGACGTGGCGCACGGTGACACCGGGCACCAGCTCGACCTCCACCGGCATCTCGCCCGTGGTGCGCCGGGTGAAGATGTCGACCTCGACGCCGCGCGCTGCGAGCTCCTTGGCGGTCTCGGCGACGTAGACGTTGAGTCCGCCGGCGTCACCGGTGCCCGGCTGCTCGAGGGGCGAGGTGTGGACGCTGATCATCGCCACCCGTCTCGGATCGGCCACCATCGGCATCCCTTCGTCCTGCGCGCTCGTGCTCTCCCCGACTCAACCACACGCAGGATTGGATGTATTCCACGGCGGGCGAACGCCGCGGTGCGTCGACCCCGGGGCGAACGCGTACCCTGCGGTCGTGGCCAGGCAGCGCCCCGTGGGGACCATCACGCGCGGGACGACCAACCCGAACCGGCTGCGCCGCTGCGACCGCTGGATCGCCGGGCCACAGGGGTGGCGGCTGCGCCGCGCGACCACCCCGCCGGTCGTCGTCGACCTCGGCTACGGCGCCTCCCCGATCACGGCCGTCGAGCTGCACGACCGGCTGCGTAGGGTGCGACCCGACGTCGAGGTGGTCGGCATCGAGATCGACCCCGACCGCGTCGCCGCGGGCCGCCCCCTCGAGCGCGCGGGCCTGACCTTCCGGCTCGGCGGGTTCGAGGTGCCCCTCGACGGTGGGACCCGGCCCACAGTCGTGCGGGCGTTCAACGTGCTGCGCCAGTACGCCGAGGGCGATGTCGCCGACGCGTGGGCACTCGTGCAGGCGCGCCTCGCGCCGGACGGCCTGCTCGTCGACGGCACGTGCGACGAGATCGGCCGGCGTGCCTCGTGGGTCGCCGTCGACGCGTCGGGACCGCTCAGCCTCACCATCTCTCTCCGGATGGGCGGCCTGGAGCAGCCGTCGGACGTGGCCGAGCGGCTGCCCAAGTCCCTGATCCACCGCAACGTGCCGGGTGAGCCCGTCCACGCGTTCCTCACCGACCTCGACGACGCCTGGGCCCGCAGCGCGCCGCAGTCGTCGTGGGGTGCCCGCCAGCGGTTCCTCGCGATGTGCGACGACGTACGCCGGCGCTGGCCGCTGCTCGACGGACCGTCGCGCTGGCGGCTGGGTGAGGTCACGGTCGACTGGTCGGCGGTCGCGCCCACGACCCGCTGAGGCGGCCGCGCACCCCGGGAACTCACAGGAGAAACAGCCGACCTGCGCACCCGCCGTCGGCGTAGCATCGGCACCATGTCGCTCGACGGCATGACCGCCTGGGGGCGAGGCCATGCAGTGGGTTTCTACGCGCTCGACGGTGAGGGGATCGACGCCGTCGCGCGCTTCGTCGCGGACGGGTGGGACCTCGACGAGTGCGTCGTCGTCGTGGCGACGGCCCAGCACCGCGCTGCCGTGGCCGAGCTGCTCACCGGGCGCGGCTACGACCCCGTCGCGCGCACCGACGACGGCCGCTACATCGCGCTCGACGCCGCCGACACGCTGCAGCAGGTCATGGTGGACGGGCGCCTCGACCCCGACCTGTTCCTGGCCCGGGCCGGCGAGGTCATCGGGCAGGCCTCGTCCGCGGGCGTCCCCGTCCGGGCGTTCGGCGAGATGGTCTCCCAGCTCTGGCAGAACGGCCTCGTCGAGCCGGCCATCGAGCTCGAGCTGATGTGGAACCAGCTGCTGCGCCAGCACGACTTCACGCTGCTGTGCGCCTACCCCACGGGTGCGTTCGAGCACGCCCAGCTCGTCGACGTGCGCCGGGTCTGCGAGCTGCACACCGACCTGCTGCCGCCCAGCGCCGTCTGGGAGGAGGGCGGGGTCGTCGAGGCCGGTCACGCCTGCTCGCGCGTCTACCTGCCGACCCCCGAGTCGGTGCCGGCGGCGAGGCACTTCGTCGTCGACGTGCTGCGCGCGTGGGGCCACGCCGGCCTCGCCCCCGACGCCGCCCTCATCGTCTCCGAGCTGGCCACCAACGCCCTGCGCCACGCGGGCTCGCCCTTCCGTGCCGTCGTCGACCGGCGTCGCGGGGGCCTGCGCGTCGGCGTCGAGGACACGACCGACACCCCGCTGCAGCGACGCGACATCACCATCGACGACGTCAACGGCCGGGGCGCCCACATCGTCGAGGCGCTGTCGGAGCGCTGGGGCTCCAGCCCCCTGCCGGGCGGCAAGGTGGTCTGGGCCGAGCTCCCGCTCGAGTCGGGCCCGGCACACGTGGGCTGACCCGCTCCTCTCCTCGACAGGTCACCCGGGCACGCGTGTGCCGCCGGGCCCGGCCCGGCGGCACACGTGGTCTGGTGCTGTGGTGACCCCGGGGGGTCAGCGCACGTAGTCGTCCTCGAGGCGCTCGATGTCGGCCTCGTCGAAGTGACCGAAGCCGACCTCGAGCAGACGGCCGGGGCGGTCGCCCGAGTTGCCCATGCGGTGCACCGAGTTGCGCGGCACCCAGACGGTCTCGCCGGGCTGGGCGCTCCACGAACGGTCGCCCACGGTGACGTCGATGGGCACGTCGAGGACCTGCCACATCTCGCCGCGGTGGTCGTGACGCTGGAGCGAGAGCCGGTGGCCGGGCTGGACCGTGATGATCTTGACCGTGACCTGCTCGTTGGAGACGAACTGCTGGAACTGACCCCAGGGGCGCTCGGCGACGAAGATGTCGTCGGCGGGGTTGCGGTCGCCCAGCTCGTAGTCCTCGGGCGTGTGCGCCGGCGCGGGGTCGCGGTCGTGCTGGTGCAGGTCGAGCGCGGAGACGCTGCCAGCCCGGTGCTGGTCGGTCATGGTTCCCCCATCGTCGGTGAGTGCCCAGTGTGCCCTACCCGGGCGGCCCACCCGAACCGCGTGCCGGGGCGTCTCCCGGTGTTCACCAGCCGCCGCTGGACCGGCCCCCGATGCCACGAACCTGCCGCAGGGCCGGGCGGACGTCGGCCAGGTAGACGGCTGAGCCGACGAAGGCGACCAGGCCGAAGAGGCTGAGCGGGTTGAACAGGGTGACGAATCCGATGGCGAGCGCCACTCCGAGGAGGACGAGCCAGAACGTACGCGTGCGCTTGCCCGCCGCGACGTACGCCTTCTCGGGGTGGCGGAGGGCGTCGACGAACGCGAAGACCTCGCAGCCGAGCGCCACCGCCCCCAGCACGAGCAGGACGACGCTCTGGAACCCCGAGTACAGCTGCATGGACGAAGCGTAACCCCCGCCGCTGAGAGCTCCCAGCGTTCTCCCAGACGGCTACGTCTCGACGACGAGCGTCACGGGGCCGTCGTTGACGAGGGAGACCTCCATCATGGCGCCGAACCTTCCCTGCTCGACCTCGACACCGCGCCCGCGCAGGGCCTCGACGAGGGCGGCGACCAACGGCTCGGCCACCGGGCCGGGGGCTGCAGCGCTCCATGACGGCCGACGGCCCTTGCGGGTGTCGGCGTAGAGCGTGAACTGGCTGACGACGAGCACGGGCGCCCCGGCGTCGACCAGGCTCTGCTCGTCGCGCAGGATGCGCAGCTCGGCGATCTTGCGGGCCATCCGCTCGACCTGCTCGGGGCCGTCGTCGTGGGTGACCCCGACGAGGGCGAGCAGGCCCGCGCGGTCGACCCGGCCCACGACCTCACCGTCGACCTCGACGCGCGCGCTCGTGACGCGCTGCAGGACGGCTCGCACCGGGACCGGGCCTCAGATGCCGACGGCGACGACGGCCCCGACGGGCTGGCCGTGGCCGAGTACCGGCGCCTGCTCGAGGACGGCGAGCACGTCGTCGCTGCCGACCCCGATGCGGCGCAGCACCGCGGCGAGCACGACGCTGCGGGCCCGTGACGTGCCGTCGGCGACCTTGACGGCGATCCCCCGCCCGTCGCGCAGGCCGACGGCGTAGACGGCCTCGGCGCCGTCCTTCGCGACGAGCCCGTCGACGCCGCGGATCAGGGTGGTGACGTCGCGGTGGGTGCCGCCGAGGTACTCCGGGAAGTCGCGGATGGCCTTCGCGATCCTGGCCTCGGGCCCCTCGGTCGCCGCGGCGAGCCGCCCGAAGGCCCGCGCGAGGGCGCTCAGCGGCACGGCATGGATGGGCGCGCCGCAGCCGTCGACCGCGACGGCCGACGGCTCGGCGCCGGTCAGCTCGCGCACCGTGTCGGCGACGGCGACCTGCAGCGGGTGCTCGAGGTCACGGTAAGTCTCGAGGTCCCACCCGTTCGCGACGCACGTGGCGAGCATCGAGGCGTGCTTGCCGGAGCAGTTCTGCACGATCGACTGCTTGGGCCTGCCCTCTGCGATCCAGGCGATGCGCGCGGCATCGTCGTACGGGTAGTCGGGGGTGTTCTGCAGGGCGGTCTCGGTCAGGCCGGCGCCGGCGAGGATCTCGCGGGCCGCGTCGACGTGGAACTGCTCGCCCGAGTGGCTCGCGCACGCCAGGGACAGCAGCCGGCCGTCCGTGCCGAGCCCGTTGCGGACCATGGCCAGCGCCTGGATCGGCTTGCTCGAGCTGCGCGGGAAGACGGGCCCGCTCGCGTCGCCGATCTCGAGCTCGACGCTGCCGTCGGGGGCGGTGACGACGGCGGTGCCGTGGTGGACCGACTCGACGAAGCCGGCCCGCACGACGTGGGCGACGACCGGCGCTGCGGCGAGCGCCGCGCTGACGGGAGTGGACGCGGTGGCACAGTGTTCCGACACGCCCCGCAGTATGCCGGAGCGTGCCGGTAGGGCCCTCCGCCAGGGGTCGTACGCCCTGCCGCCGGGACGCGACGAGGCCGCCACCCGCATCGGGTGACGGCCTCGGGCCGGTTGCCGCGGCTCCGGCTGGGAGTCGCGGCAGACGGGGTCAGCTCGTTGCCGAGGTGGCCTTCGTCGCCGTGCTCTTGGCAGGCGTGGCCTTCTTGGCGGCAGAGGTCGCGCTCTTGGTGGTGTCGGTCGTCGTGGCGGCCGCCTTCTTCGCGGTCTTCTTGGCTGCCCGCTTGGCCGGGGCGACCTTGCGGGCCGCGGTGGCCTTCGGGTCGTCGGTCGTGGCCGAGCTGCGGGCGGCGACCTTGCGGGTCGTCGTGGCCTCCACCTCGTTGGCCTTGCGAGTCGCGGCGGCCTTCTTCGCGGCGGAGCTGCGGATGGCCTTCTCGTGGGCGGCGGTGCGCTTCGGCTCGACCGGAGCGGCGGCGGCCTCGACGGCCTCGGTCGACTTCTCGACCTGCGCGCCGACCTTGGAGGCGTCCTCCACGACGACGTCCACGAGGCTCTGGGCGACCTTCTCACCCTCGGTCACGGCGGTCTCGGCGACGCGACGGCCGCGGGTCACGGTCGCGGTGCCGCGCTCGGCGAGGCCGAAGGCGGTGCGCTCACCCTGGGCGCGCAGGTCGGTGACGAGCTTCTCGCCGCGGGCAGCGGCGGCGTCGTACTGGTCCTTGGCGTTGCTCGCGATGACGAGGCTCTCGTTGAGCACGCGCGCCGGGAGATCCTGCGCCTGCGCGACGAAGCGGTCGGCATACCTGGTGGCGAGCTTCTGCAGCTCGACCGTGCGGCCCTGGAGGTCGACGATGCGCTTCTGGAGCTCCTTCTGCAGCTGGTCCGCCTCCTTCATGGCGCCCTCGCGCAGGTCGACGCCCTTGGCCTGTTTGCGCGCCGCCTCGAGCTGCTCGCTCGCGGAGCGGACCGTGTCGATGGCGATGTCGGCGGCACCGACGACGGCGTAGAACGGCGTCGGGTCGACCGACACCTCGGGAAGCTTGCCGTCGAGGTGGCCGAGCTGGCCGCGCACGTCGGCGACGGCGGCCTCGGCCTGCTTCTGGGCGTCCTTGACGGCCTTGGTGATCTTCTGGCTGAGAGCCATGTCAGTTCTCCTTCTGGATGGACTCGTTGAGCTCTGGGGTCGCGTCAGCAGCGCTGCTGCGCGCGGGGCGCCGGCGCGCTGCCGGCTTGGGTGTGGGCTTTCGGGGGGTCCTGGGTGCTGGCGTCTCGTCCTCGCCGACGAACGACAGGTAGATGTCGACGAGCACCGCGCGCTGCCGGTCGGTGAGGACCGGGTCGGCCGCGATGGCGGAGAGGACGTCGGGACCGGCGGCAGGGTCGTGGTCGACGACCCGCTCGTCGAGGATGCCGGCCCGCACGTAGAGCGACTCGGCCGAGACCTGCAGCCCCTTGGCGATCTGCTGCAGGATCTCGGCGCTCGGGCGCTTCAGCCCTCGCTCGATCTGCGACAGGTAGGGGTTGGAGACGCCGGCCATGTCGGCAAGCTGGCGCAGCGACAGCTGGGCGCCCTCGCGCTGCTCGCGCAGGTAGGCCCCCAGGTCGGGTAGCGGAAGCTTGCTCATGCCTCCATTGTGCTAACTGCAGCAAGCAGAATGCAAACTCCGGACAGCGTGAGCCGTCCCACACCCGGGTGAAAGCCCCCTGGCCGTGGGGCGTCAGCGCGTGCGGCGGTCCTTGATCGCCAGCAGCTCACGGGCCTCGGTGGTCGACATGGCCGGGCGCTGCATGACGTTCGCGATCTCGGCCGCGCGGGCCACGAGCTCGCGGTTGTGCTCGACCGGGCGGCCCTTGGCATACATGAGGTTGTCCTCCATGCCGACGCGCAGGTGGCCGCCCGCGGAGAGGGCGGCGGCCACGATCGGCAGGTGGGCGCGGCCGATACCGGTCGCCGACCAGCTGGTCACCTCGGGCGGCAGCATCGCGACGCCGGCCATCAGGGCCTGCGGGGTGCCGGGCATCGAGCCGGGCACGCCCGTGACGAAGTCGACGTGCACCTTGCCGCCGAACGGAAGCCCGCACTCGTCGATGAGCCGGCGCAGGGCGTGCACGTGCCCGAGCTCGAACAGCTCGAACTCCGGCACGACCTCGCGCTCCTGGGCCTGCCGGTAGAGGTCGACCATGAAGCCCCAGGGGTTGAGGAAGACGCCGTCGCCGAAGTTCGTCGTGCCACACGTGAGTGAGCACGAGTCGGGGTCGGCGTCGAGCACCGTGAGGCGCTTGTCGAGCGGGTCGGTGACGGCGCCGCCGGTCGAGAGCTGGACGACGAGGTCGGTCGCCTCGCGCACCCCGTCGACGGCCTCCTTGAGGAAGGCGCCGTCGAGGGTCGGCCGGTGGTCGCGGTCTCGTACGTGGATGTGGATGAGTGCAGCCCCGGCCTGCTCGCAGGCGACCGCGGTCTCGACGAGCTCCTCGGGCGTCGTCGGCAGCGCCGGCACGTCGGCCTTGGCGGTCTCGGCGCCGGTCGGGGCGACGGTGATCAGGGTGCTCGCGGCGGTGCGTGCGGGGCTCATGCCGCACATCCTGCCAGCGCCCGGGGCGCCGTCGGTCAGGGGGCGACGATGGTCGTCTGGGCTGCCGACAGCCCCTCGACGAGCAGGTCGAGAGTCGGGTCGGTGTTGCGCTTGATGACGGCGAGCGCGATGGGTCCGTCGACGTGGTGGCGGCCCACCGACGTCACGTGCCCGACGACGCGGTCGCCGGCCTGCACGTCGCTCCCTCGCGCCGGCAGCAGGTGGCCCGAGCCGTCGAGGTGGAGGAAGACGAGCCGTCGCGGTGGGCGGCCGAGGTTGTGCACGCGCGCCACGGTCTCCTGGCCGCGGTAGCAGCCCTTGTGGAGGTGCACGGCGGTGCGCAGCCAGTCGACCTCGTGGACGATCGTGCGGTGGTCGGTCTCGAGGCCGAGCCGAGGGCGCCAGGCCGCGATGCGCAGCGCCTCGGCTGCCCACAGACCTGCGAGCGGCCGATCGCCAACTGCCGCAACGAGATCGGCACGTGGCACGATGACCTCACGCCACGCCCGCTCGGTGCCGGGGTGGTCGTCGAGGGGGCCGTATGCCGTCGTGTCGCCGACGAGGTCGGGCCACGGGTCGCGCCATGCGAGGGGCTCGCCGTCGGCGGACTCGCTCGCGTGCGGCTCACCGAGCACGGCCCAGTCGTCGGTGACGAGGGCGACCTCGACGCGCAGCATGAACCGCATCCTGTCGAGCCACTCGGCAAGCGCGGCGCCCGCACCCGGCTCGGTGGTGACCCACGTGGTCTCGCCGTCGTCGACGAGGTGCAGCGAGTGCTCGACATGGCCCTTCGGCGTGAGGACGAGCGCCTCGCGCGACTGCCGCGGCTCGAGGCCGAGGAGGTGCTGGGTGGTGAGCGAGTGCAGCCAGCTCAGGCGGTCGGGCCCGGTGACGGTGACGACGTCGCGGTGCGACAGGTCGACGACGGCGAGGCCCTCCTCGAGGAGGCGTTGCTCTCGCATCGGGTCGCCGTAGTGCAGGGCGACACCGGCCTCGACACCCTCGCCGGCGACCGCGCCCGACCGCGCGAGCAGTGGGCTCGGGGCCGTCGCGTGACGGGTGGGCAGCTCGACGTCGCTCATGCTCTGGGCAACGCTGACGGCATACGGCTCATTCCACGCGCTTGAGCGTGGCGGACACGTGGCTCTGGATCTCCTGGCCGACGGCAGCCATGTCCATGACCCACATGAGCTGCGACTCGACGAGTCCGTACATCCGCGTCGCGGCGTTGTACTCCTTCGCCCCCGGTGAGCGGAGCACGCCGTCGGTCTTCAGCTGGATCTTGGCCGGCTGGATCTGGCCGTAGTAGAGCTCGAGGATGCCGGTCGGGTGCGCCAGCAGCAGCTCGACCTCGCCGTTCTCCAGCGGGCGCCAGAACCCGGACTCGACCGCGGCGGGTCGCACCTTGGCCCCGTTCTCGGAGTCGAGGATCCAGGCCCGGCTCTCCCACTTGAGGAAGCCGCGGCCGTCGTGGGTCACCTCGATCTCCTGACCGAAGTGCGCCGACTCGATCGTGGGGTAGCCGACGACCCCGGCGCCCTCCCAACGTCCGATGAGCCACGCGAGGGGGCGCAGCGGCTCGGGGATGTCCTGGTCGAGGTTGAACATGCGCCCGATCGTAGCCTGATCCCATGGACACCCCAGCGCGCTCGCTCGTCGTCAAGGTCACCGCCGGAACCGAGGCGCCGGAGCGCCTGTCGCAGGCCTTCACGGTCGCTGCGACGGCGGTCGCGAGCGGCGTCGAGGTGTCGCTCTGGCTCACGGGTGAGTCGACGTGGATGGCCGTTCCGGGGCGCGCCGAGGAGTTCGAGCTGCCGTATGCCGCACCGCTCGTCGAGCTGCGCGACGCGGTGATCGCGGGTGGCCGGCTCACCGTCTGCACGCAGTGCGCGGCGCGGCGCGAGCTCACCGAGGCGCAGCTCGTGGAGGGGGCGGCGATCAAGGGCGCGGCCGTCTTCGTCGAGGAGGCGATGGCCCCCGGGGCCCAGGCCCTCGTCTACTAGACGCCCCGAGCGGAACCGGCTCACCACCTCCCCTCCTCCTTCGACCGTCGAGGGGCCACTCGTCGCCGCCCTCGACCGTCGAGAGGCCACTCGAGAGGGAGGGAGGGAGGAAAGAGCGTGGGGTGGACGGGTCAGGTGAGGACGGAGAAGAGGTGCACGACGGCGCCGACGACGAGCACCGAGCCGACACCGGAACCGACCTGCCCCCGCCGGGTCAGCATCGCGGGCTGCAGCGACAGCACCCGGCGGAACGACCACGACACGGTGCCGACGGCCGCGCCGATGCCGAGCGCCTCGAGCGCGCCGATCTCGCCGAACCGGCTGGCGGCGAGGAGCGCCGCGACGACGGACACCGCGAGGGCCACGAGCCCGAGGAAGGGGGCGAGCACCCGCACCCCCGGCAGCAGGTCGACGGCGACCGCTGCGCCCACGGCCGCCATCGCCACGACGGCGACCGCCTGGCCGCGGTCGGTGTTGGCCGCGACGACCGCCGTGGTGCCCGACGCGATGACGGCGAGGCCGCCGAACGTCGACAGCAGCGTCAGCACGAGGCCCTCGCGGCCGGTGCGCCGCACGAGCTGGCCGAAGAAGGTGAGCAGGATCCCGAAGGCCACCGCTGCGGGCACCCAGAGGAGGTCCTGGCGCAGCGCGCTCAGCACGATCGCCACCGAGCTCAGCGCGAGCGCGAGCGTGGTGACCATCGGCGTGTAGGAGCCGCTCAGCAGCGGCCAGCCCCACGCCACCGCGAGAGCGAGCACGAGGGTGACACCGAGGGTGGCGGCATACCCGGTGCCCTGCGCGACGAGGAGCGCGACCGCCGCAACGAAGGTGGCGCCGACGCCGAACCAGCGGATGCGGTCGGCGCGCACCGGCGACAGCGGCAGGTGGAGCGTCCCGTCAGGGGCTCCCGTGCGGGCTGCGTCGTCGTCAGACACGCGGGCCATTGTGCATCACCCTCCGGCGAACGGCGGCAGCACCTCGACCGTGGCGCCCGGTGCCACCGTCTGGTCGCGGGTGACCTTGCGCCCGTCGAGCAGGAAGCTGGCGACGCTCGCCACGCGACCGAGGGCGGGGTGCGCGACCACGGCGGCGTCGACGACCTCACCGACGGTCGCGCCGGCACGCTGCTCGCTGTCGGTTCCGGTCGCCGCGCGGGCCGCAGCCCAGTAGCGCACGGTGACCGTCGGCGCGGCCGTCGTCGTGGGCATCTCGCTCCGTCTCATGTCTGGTGTCTCATGGTTGGTGTGGTCCGGTCCCCCGATGACCAGTCTCGCCTATCCTGCATGAGATGGCCCGACTGCTGCTGCTGACCAACGCGCTCGCCCCGAGCGCCGAGGTGCTGCCCGCGCTCGGCCTGCTGAGCCACACGGTGCGCATCCTGCCCGCCGAGGCCACCGCCCTGGTCGACTCGCCCGACTGCGACGTCGTCATCGTCGATGCGCGACGAGAGCTGGCGAGCGCCCGGTCGCTGTGCCGGGTGCTGCGCACCACGGGAATCGGCACTCCCCTGCTGGCCGTCCTCACCGAGGGCGGCCTCGCTGGTCTCACGGCCGAGTGGGGGCTCGACGACGTGCTGCTCGACTCCGCGGGCCCGGCCGAGGTCGACGCCCGGCTGCGCCTCGCGATGACGAAGGGCCAGGACGACGAGGCCGACCTCGACATGCCGATCACGTCGGGCGAGCTCGTCATCGACGAGGCCAGCTACTCGGCGAAGTTCCGCGGCCACCCGCTCGACCTGACCTACAAGGAGTTCGAGCTCATCAAGTACCTCGCGCAGCACCCCGGCCGGGTCTTCACCCGAGCCCAGCTGCTGCAGGAGGTCTGGGGCTACGACTACTACGGCGGCACCCGCACCGTCGACGTGCACGTGCGGCGCCTGCGCGCCAAGCTCGGCCCCGACCACGAGGCCCTCATCGGCACGGTGCGCAACGTCGGATACCGCCTCGTGCCCGACCGGCCCGCGGCGCCGGCGAGCCAGCCTGCCGACGCCTGACCGAGTCGAGTCGACACGCCGAACGGCCCGGCTCCCGAAGGAACCGGACCGTTCTGGGACCGCAGGTGTCAGCCGGTCACGGGGTGTACGTGACCCGGTCGAGCGGCGGAGCCGTGTAGGGCGAGTGCGCCTCGAGGTAGTTCGAGAAGGCGTCGATGTCGAGGCCACCGAAGTACCGGTCGGTGCCACCTCGGAACGCCGGGAAGCCGTCCCCGCCGTCGGCGAGGAAGTTGTTCGTCACGACGCGGTAGGTGGCGGCGGGGTTGACCGCCACGCCGTTGATCTCGACGTTGCTGACCGAGACCCGGTTGTGCGTGTAGGTCAGTCCGGCGCTCGTCGCGAGGACGTAGGGCCGGCCCGGGGCACCGGACGCGTTGATGAACTGCTGGTTCAGCACGTCGATGACCTGCTGACCCGTGAGCGTCAGCGAGACGAGGTAGTTGTTGAACGGCTGCACGGTGAAGGCGGCCTCGTACGTGACGTTGCCCGCCGAGTTCTCGACCAGGTCGGAGCGTATGCCGCCCGCGTTCATGAACGACACGACGGGAGCGGTGCCCCCCGCCGGGGTGGTCGACGGGTCGGCGAGCTGGGCGTCGGCGATGAGGTCACCGAGCGGTGACTCGCCCGCGGCGTTGGCCGTGCGGCTGACCACCGAGCCCGCGACCTGTCCGATCACCTTGTTCGCGATGGTGGACACCAGCGTCTTGTAGCGCGCGATGAGGGCGGTCTGTGCCTCGTCCTTGGCGACGGTGCGCTCGACGATGTGGTTGGCCGAGCTGGCCGTCGTCGGGCGGACGATGTCGGAGGTGCGGCGGTCGTACGTGAGCGTCGTGTCGGTGTAGAGACGACCGAACGACGAGGCCGAGGTCACGAGGCGCGGCTTGCCGGCCGGGTCGGGCAGCGTGCAGACGTAGGGCTGGTGCGTGTGTCCCGAGACGACCATGTCGATGGCCGGGTCGAGGTTCGCGTTGATGTCGACGAGCGCGCCGGAGATGGAGCCGCCGTGCTGGCAGGCCCAGTCGTAGGACTGGCCGCTCTTCGTCGGGGCCGCGCCCTCGTGCAGCAGCACGACGATCGCGTTGACGCCCTGCGCCTTGAGGACAGGCACGAGCGCGTTGGCGGTCTCGGCCTCGTCCTTGAAGGTCAGGCCGGCGACACCGGAGGCGGTGACGATGCTCGGCGTGCCCTCGAGGGTCATCCCGATGAAGCCGATCTTGGCCCCGTTGAACTTCTTGACCGTGTAGGCGGGAAGGATCGTCTTGCCGCTCGAGGTCTCGACGACGTTGGCCGCGAGCATGTCGAAGTCGGCTCCGCCGAACACAGCGTCCGGGCAGGAGTCCTGGTTGTTCTGGCCGGCGCCGTCATCGATGCAGCCACCGTCGGCGAGGCGCTGGAGCTCCTTGTAGCCCTCGTCGAACTCGTGGTTGCCCACCGACGTGACGTCCAGGCCGAGCTTGTTCATCGACTCGATCGTCGGCTCGTCGTGGAAGGCTGCGGACAGGAGCGGGGAAGCGCCGACGATGTCACCGGCGGCGACGGTGAGCGAGTACGGGTGGCCCTTGCGTGCCCGGGCCAGCTCCGTCGCCAGGTACTCGACGCCACCGGCGTTGACGAAGTTGATCTGCTCCGTCCGGTTGCCGTCGCCGTCGATGTCGTCGACGTCCGTGTAGAAGTGGTCGATCGTGATGCGGCCGCCGGAGCCGCTGGGCGCCTCCAGGTTGCCGTGGAAGTCGTTGAACGACAGCAGCTGGATGTCGAACTGGGTCTTGCCGGGAGCGCTGGCTGTGCTCGACCCCGCGGTGGGTGCGGCGAGGGCCGGGGCCGCGAGCGCCGCGACGCAGGCACCTGCGAGCGCGACGCCGGCGATGCGGCGGGTGGAACGGGACATGTCTTCCCCTTGCTCATGGATGGTGAACGTGCCCGCGGGCACCCGGGGAGGGTATATCCGCGCGCGGGCGAAATGGGGTTTGCGAGGCAATGGTCCGGTAATGGGCGGATGTCCGACGGGTGCTTCGACGCCGACGCCCGTCGGCCGCCCGGCTCGTGGTGGAATCGCCGTATGCCGCGCGCCACCATCGCCCGTCACGACGCCACGCACCCGCTGCCTCGCGAGCAGGCGGAGGCGGTGCTGGCCCTGGCCGACGTCGCAGCCGCCCACGACGGCGCGCAGCCGCTCTCGGAGCAGTTCCGCCTCGCGGTTCGGGCGCGCGAGCACGACGGCGTCGAGCACCTGCTCGCCCTCGACGCCGACGGTGCGGTCGTCGGCTACGCGCAGAGCCGTACGGGCGATGGCAGCGACGGTGCTGCCTCGGGTGAGCTCGTCGTGGCCCCGCCAGCCCGCCGCGCCGGCGTCGGCACGGCGCTGCTCGAAGCCCTGCCCGACGGCATACGCCTGTGGAGCCACGCGGTGGGCGCGGCCGCCGACTCGGCCGCCGGGTTCGCCGAGGCGCTCGGCCTCGTCCCGGTGCGCTCACTGCACGTCATGGGACGGTCGCTCACGAGCGGCGAGCCGTGGCCCGAGGCCGCTGTCGCACCGACGTATGCCGTCCGCACCTTCGAGCCCGGACGCGACGAGGGCGCGTGGCTGGCCCTCAACGCCGCCGCGTTCGCCCACCACCCCGAGCAGGGCTCGCTGCGCAGGGCCGACCTCGAGCAGCGGATGGCCGAGCCGTGGTGGGACCCCGCAGGGCTGATCCTCGTCGTCCGCGCCGACGACCCCGACACGCTCGTGGCCTCGCACTGGACCAAGGTCGACCCGCCTGGCGGCGACGTCGGCGAGGTCTACGTCGTCGCGGTCTCGCCGGACCACCAGGGCGAGGGCCTCGGGCGCGCCGTCACGGTGCTCGGCCTGGACCACCTTCGCTCGCTCGGCCTCGCCAAGGTCCTGCTCTACGTCGACGAGGAGAACACCACGGCCGTGCACACCTACCGCAGGCTCGGCTTCGATGACGTCGAGGTGCACCGGCAGTACGCCCGCGCGTCGCCGGCCGGGTCGGGCGACGCCGGGCGGACCGCGCACGGCTGAGACGAGTTCACCCTCCGGCCGCCCATCGGTGCCACGATGGGCAGATGAGCACCGGCAGCCTCACGACCACCGCCCTCGACGAGTCCGACGCAGCCTCCGCCACGACACGCGAGGCGAGCGCCGATGCGCAGGGCGCCGAGGAGCCCAACGAGCCCTCCGAGGTCAGCTCGTTCACGGCCACCGTCCCGAACCGCCGCGTTCCGCCACGCGCCTCCAACGGACGCTTCGTCGGACCCGGTGGCGCGCTCGAGGACCACGACCTGCCGGCCGACCGCTACCTCGAACGCGAGCTGTCCTGGCTGCAGTTCAACGAGCGCGTGCTCCAGCTCGCCATGGACCCCGCCGTCCCCCTGCTCGAGCGCACCCGCTTCCTCGCGATCTTCTCGAACAACCTCGATGAGTACTTCATGGTGCGCGTCGCCGGCCTCAAGCGCCGCATCGCCACCGGTCTCGCGGTGCGCACCGCCGCCGGGCTCGAGCCGCGCGAGCTCATCGAGCGCATCGCCCGTCTCGCGCACGAGCTGATGCAGCAGCACGCCTCGGTCTTCCAGCACGACATCCGGCCCAGCCTCGAGGAGCAGGGCATCACCATCGTGCGCTGGGACGACCTGGACGACGACGACCGCGAGCCGCTGCACTTCTTCTTCTCCGAGCGCGTCTTCCCGGTGCTGACCCCCCTTGCCGTCGACCCTGCGCACCCGTTCCCCTACATCTCGGGGCTCTCGCTCAACCTCGCCGTGCTGCTGCAGAACCCCAAGACCGGCGGCGAGCACTTCGCCCGCGTCAAGGTGCCGCCGAGCCTGCCGCGCTTCATCCTCGTCGAGGAGGACGTCGACTCCGACCACGAGCGCAAGCGGTTCGTCCCGCTCGAGGACGTCATCGCGAGCCACCTCGACCAGCTCTTCCCCGGCATGATCGTCATGGAGCACTTCTCGTTCCGGGTCACCCGCAACGAGGACCTCGAGGTCGAGGAGGACGACGCGGAGAACCTCCTGACCGCGCTCGAGAAGGAGCTGACGCGGCGCCGCTTCGGGCCCCCGATCCGGCTCGAGGTCGAGGAGGACATCGACCCCAAGGTGCTCGACATGCTCGGGCGGGAGCTGCAGATCAGCGAACGCGAGATCTACCGGCTGCCGACCCCGCTCGACCTCCGCGGGCTGTTCACCATCGCCGACGTCGACCGCTCGGACCTCGAGTACCCCAAGTTCTTCCCCCGCACCCACCCCGACTTCGCGCCGGCCGAGAGCGCGAAGGCCATCGACCTGCTCGCGGCGGTGCGGCACAAGGACGTCCTGGTCCAGCACCCCTACAACTCGTTCTCCACCTCGGTGCAGGCCTTCATCGAGCAGGCCGCGAACGACCCCAACGTGCTGGCGATCAAGCAGACCCTCTACCGCACGTCCGGTGACTCCCCGATCGTCGACGCCCTCATCGACGCGGCCGAGGCGGGCAAGCAGGTGCTCGCCGTCGTCGAGATCAAGGCCCGCTTCGACGAGGTCAACAACATCTCGTGGGCCCGCAAGCTGGAGGAGGCGGGCGTCCACGTCGTCTACGGCGTCGTCGGCCTCAAGACCCACGCGAAGCTCTGCCTCGTCGTGCGCCAGGAGTCCGAGGGCCTGGTGCGCTACTGCCACATCGGCACCGGCAACTACAACCCGAAGACGGCCCGCGTCTACGAGGACTTCGGCCTCTTCACGACCGACCCGCAGGTCGGCGAGGACCTCTCGCGGCTGTTCAACCTGCTCTCAGGCTTCGCTCCACGCAGCAAGTTCAAGCGCCTGCTCGTCGCACCGCGCTCGGTGCGCTCGGGGCTCATCGACCTCGTCGACGAGGAGATCGAGCTGCACCGCAACCGGTCGAAGGACGCCCCCGGCGGCCGGATCGTGCTCAAGGCGAACTCGATCGTCGACGAGGCCACCATCGATGCCCTCTACCGGGCGAGCATGGCCGGAGTGCGCGTCGACATCTGGGTGCGCGGCATCTGCGCCATCCGCCCCGGCGTCGAGGGCCTGTCGGAGAACATCCGCGTGCGCTCGATCCTCGGACGCTTCCTCGAGCACTCCCGGGTGTTCTGGTTCGACCACGGCGGCGACCCGCAGGTCTACATCGGCAGCGCCGACATGATGCACCGCAACCTCGACCGCCGCGTCGAGGCGCTCGTGCGCATCGCCGACCCGGGGCACATCGTCGAGCTCGCCGACCTCATCGACCTCGCCTTCGCCGAGACGACCTCGCGCTGGGACCTCGGCTCCGACGGCCGCTGGGTGCGCCACCACCTCTCGGACTCGGGCGAGCCTCTCGACGACCTGCAGGAGAAGCTCATCGAGCGCCACGACAAGCGCCGTCGCAAGGCGCGCCGTCGCTGAGGTCGGACACGCGTCGGGTGACTCGGGTGACTCGCGTGAGCGGCATACGGGGGGAGTCAGGCCCGCAGGGGCGAACCGCAGGCCCGGGTCGGGCAGACTGGCGCGCGTGGCCTCCGTGATCCCCGCTGCCGGCACCCTGCCGTGGCGCCGCCGTGACGGGCGCCTCGAGGTCGCGCTGGTGCACCGGCCGAAGTACGACGACTGGTCGTGGGCCAAGGGCAAGCTCGACCCGGGAGAGCAGCCCTGCGTCGCGGCGGCCCGCGAGACGCTCGAGGAGACCGGGCTCGTCGTGCGGCTGGGGGTGCCGCTGCCCTCGGCCGAGTACCCCGTGCTCGACGCGACGGGCGGCCCTGCGACGAAGCAGGTGCACTACTGGGCGGCCCGGGTCACCGGCGGCAGTGGCGTGCTCGAGAACGAGATCGACGAGGTCGCCTGGGTCGACGTCCGCTCCGCCAACGACCGCCTCGACTACGCCCGCGACCGCGAGCAGCTGCTGGCGCTCGTGCGGGCCGAGCGCGCCGGCGAGCTGCGCACCTGGCCGCTCGCGCTGGTGCGCCACGCCAAGGCGGTCCCGCGCGGCAAGTGGGAGCGTGACGACCGCATCCGCCCACTCGACGCCGTCGGGCGAGCCCAGGCCGACACGGTGGCCGCCGTCCTCGGCGCCTACGGCGTCACCCGTGTCGTCTCGTCGTCGTCCGCCCGCTGCGTCTCGACCGTCGAGCCGTATGCCGTCGGGCGGGGTCTTCGGCTCCGCACCCGTGACACCCTCTCCGAGGAGGGCTTCGCCGAGAGCCACGACGGCGCACTGGCGCAGGTCGACCGCCTGCTCCGCAAGGGCGACCCGGCTGCACTGTGCAGCCACGGGCCGGTGCTGCCGACCCTGATCGAGGTCCTGTGCGGTCGGGTCGCACACTCGCCCGACCGCGTCGACGTCGGCGGGCGGCTGCGCCAGGCTGCGGCCGAGTCGATGCGCAAGGGCGAGGTGCTCGTCTGCCACCTCGTCGGCAAGGGCGACGACGCACGCGTCGTCGACGTCGAGCGCATCGACACCTGAACGCTCCTCGACGCGGCCCCAACCCTCCATCGTGGGCTCCTTTCCCCCGTCGCGCATCCCGGGCCGGGGCCCCACCCCAAGCCGTCGACCTGCGTTCACCCTCCGTTAACCGCACGTGGGCGGCCCGTCACCCTGCGGACCTATCTTCGCGATGGATCAACCGTCCAGCAGCGTCGCTCGGCAGGGTCCACACCACCTGGTCGACCGACCACCCGGAACATCTCCAGAACATCCTTTCGAGAGGGAACACACTCGTGTCTGTTTCGCGTATCAGCGCTCTCGGCGCCATCGCCCTGTCCGGCGCTCTTGCGCTCTCTGCCTGCGCATCCGAGAACAACGGCGCCCAGCCCGGCGCCGGCTCGACGGGCGCCGCCGGCGGCACCTCCGCGGCCATGGGCGACTGCTTCTCGGGCGACCTCAAGGCCGAGGGCTCCTCGGCCCAGAAGAACGCCATCGACGAGGCCATCAAGGCCTACCAGACCGCCTGCAGCGACGCCACGATCGACTACCAGCCCACCGGCTCGGGCGCCGGCATCAAGCAGTTCATCGCCAAGCAGGTCGACTTCGCCGGCTCCGACTCGGCGCTCAAGACCAAGCCGAAGGACGGCATCATCGAGTCCGACGCGGCCAAGCAGGCCTGTGGCTCCGAGGCCTGGAACCTGCCGATGGTCACCGGCCCGATCTCGATCGCCTACAACGTCAAGGGCGTCGACAAGCTCGTTCTCAACGCCGAGGTCGCCGCGAAGATCTTCGACGGCAAGATCACCACCTGGAACGACCCGGCCATCGCTGCACTCAACAAGGGCGTCACGCTCCCGTCCACCCCGATCAAGGTCTTCTTCCGCTCCGACGAGTCGGGCACGACCGAGAACTTCACCAAGTACCTCAAGGCCGCCGCCCCCGACGCCTGGCCCTACGAGACCGGCAAGAAGTGGACCGGCAAGGGCGAGGGCAAGGAGAAGTCGGCCGGTGTCGCCACCGCGACGAAGGGCCAGGACGGCGGCATCACCTACGTCGAGCTCTCCTACGCCCAGCAGAACCAGCTCTCCATGGCCCAGATCGACACGGGCGCCGGCCCGGTCGAGCTGACCGCCGAGTCCGCCGGCAAGACGATCGCCACCGCGAAGCAGACGGGCACGGGCAACGACCTCGCGCTCAAGATCGACTACGCGACCAAGGAGGCCGGCGCCTACCCGATCGTCCTCGTGACGTACGAGGTCGTCTGCTCCAAGTACGCCGACGCCGAGACGGGCAAGAAGGTCAAGTCCTTCCTCAAGTCGTTCGTCTCCGACGAGACGCAGAAGGGCCTCGAGGCGCAGGGCTACGCCCCGCTGCCGGCCGAGGTCGCCACGAAGGTGAAGACGGCGGTCGACGCGATCTCCTGATCCTCCGTCCGGCTGGTCCGGAACACACCGGACCGGTCCACAATGCAGGGGCGGGCGCCGCACTCGGCGTCCGCCCTTGCACCAGTTCTCCCTCCAACCTAGGAAGAGGCCCCACGTGTCGACAGTGACAGGTGCATCCGCCGCGGACGAGCTTCCCGGTCCCGACGGCGGCAAGCCGCTCCGGGGTGACCGTGCCTCCACCGGACGCCTGGGTGACCGCCTGTTCGGTGGCTTCGCCACCGGCTCCGGCGTTCTCGTCATCGCCATCGTCACCCTCATCGCGGTGTTCCTCGTCGTGCAGGCCGTCCCGGCCCTGACGAACAACTCGGAGAACTTCTTCACCAGCCGCGTCTGGGCGCCGGGCGGCGAGAAGCCGGCCTTCGGCATCCTCGAGTTCCTCTGGACCACCGTCGCCGCCTCGACGATCGCCATGCTGATCGCCGTTCCCGTCGGCGTCGCCGTCGCGCTCTTCCTCACGCAGTACGCCCCCGTCTGGATGCGCCGGCCCGCCGCGGGCCTCGTCGACCTGCTCGCCGCGGTGCCCTCGATCGTCTACGGCCTGTGGGGCCTGATCGTCTTCTTCCCCGTGTGGAAGCCGGTGCAGCAGTGGGTCGAGAACACCCTCGGCTGGTTCCCGCTCTTCGGGACGGCCGGCATCACCGGGGGCACCATCGCCTTCATCGGCGTCGTGCTGGCCATCATGGTGCTGCCCATCGTGACGGCCCTCTCGCGCGAGGTCTTCGACCAGACCCCGGCCACGCACAAGGAAGGCGCGCTCGCCCTCGGCGCCACGCAGTGGGAGATGATCCGCACCGCGGTGCTGCCCTTCGGCAAGCCGGGTGTCATCTCCGCCGCGATGCTGGCCCTCGGCCGCGCGCTCGGCGAGACGATCGCCGTCACCTTCCTCGTGTCCGCCCTCCCGGACGGCGCCCGGTGGACGTGGTCGCTCTTCAACGGCGGCGAGACCTTCGCCTCCAAGATCGCCAACAACGCGAGCGAGTTCAGCAACCCGAGCAAGACCGGGGCCTACATCGCTGCCGGCCTCGTGCTCTTCGTGCTGACCTTCGTCGTCAACAGCATCGCCCGCATCGTCATCGAGCGCAGGAAGGCCTTCAGCGAATGAGCACGGTGACCGAGAGCCGCGGGCCCGCCGACGACGTCACGCCCGACGCCGCACCGCCCGGAGGCAGGGGCGGCAACGACGCGCTGCGCGAGATGGACAACCCGCACCGTGCCCGCGCCGTCAAGGACGTCGTGGCCCGGGTGGTCATGTGGTTCGCGTTCGCCCTCGCCATGGTCCCGCTCGTCTGGATCCTCTCGACCGTCGTCACCAAGGGCATCCACATGCTCGGCTCCGCCACGTGGTGGACCGGCAACCAGCGCAACATCAACTCCGACGACTTCGGCGGCGGCGCCCGCCACGCCATCGAGGGCACGCTCGAGATGGTCGGCATGACGACCCTCATCGCGGTGCCGATCGGCATCATGACCGCCGTCTACCTCGTCGAGTACGGCCGCGGAGCGCTCGCCAGGGCGATCAGCTTCATGGTCGACATCCTCTCCGGCATCCCCTCGATCGTCGCCGGCCTCTTCATCTACGCCGTCGTCGTGACGACCCTCGGGCTGCGCCAGTCGGGCTTCGCCGCCTCGCTGGCCCTCGTGCTGCTCATGATCCCCGTCATCGTGCGGTCGACCGAGGAGATGCTCAAGCTCGTCCCGAACGAGCTGCGGGAGGCCTCGTACGCGCTCGGCGTGCCCAAGTGGGTGACCGTCGTCAAGGTCGTCCTGCGCACCGCGTTCTCGGGCATCATCACCGGCGTGCTGCTCGGCGTCGCCCGCGTCATGGGCGAGACGGCCCCGCTGCTGATCCTCGCGCCGTACACCAAGAACTTCCAGCGAGACCTGGTCAACGGCAACTTCCCCACCCTGCCGATGATGATCAACCAGGACCGCGGCGACCTCGCCCTCGCGCCGGCCGCCGAGCGCATGTGGGGTGCCGCGCTCACCCTGATCCTGCTCGTCCTGCTGCTCAACGTGATCGGCCGCGTGGTCGCCCACTTCAACGCGGTCAAGAAGTAACAGAAAGAGAAGACTTCCGATGGCAAAGCGAATCGACGTCAGCGACCTCAACGTCTACTACGGCGCCTTCAAGGCCGTCGAAGGCGTCTCGATGACGGTCGAGCCCCGGTCCGTCACGGCCTTCATCGGTCCCTCGGGCTGCGGCAAGTCGACCTTCCTGCGCACCCTCAACCGCATGCACGAGGTGATCCCCGGCGGCCGCGTCGAGGGCAAGGTCATGCTCGACGACCAGGACCTCTACGCCTCGTCCATGGACCCCGTGACCGTGCGCCGCACCGTCGGCATGGTCTTCCAGCGCCCGAACCCCTTCCCCACCATGTCGATCTACGACAACGTGGCAGCGGGCCTGCGGCTCAACGGCGTCAAGAACAAGAGGACGCTCGACGGCATCGTCGAGAGCTCGCTCAAGGGCGCCAACCTGTGGAACGAGGTCAAGGACCGCCTGAACAAGCCGGGCGCCGGCCTCTCCGGCGGCCAGCAGCAGCGTCTCTGCATCGCCCGCGCCATCGCGGTGCAGCCGCAGGTGCTGCTCATGGACGAGCCGTGCTCGGCACTCGACCCCATCTCGACGCTCGCGATCGAGGACCTCATCAACGAGCTGAAGAACGACTACACGATCGTCATCGTCACCCACAACATGCAGCAGGCCGCACGTGTCTCCGACCGCACCGCCTTCTTCAACCTCAAGGCGACCGGCGAGCCGGGCCGGCTGATCGAGGTCGACGACACGACCCGGATCTTCAACAACCCGACCGAGCAGGCCACCGAGGACTACATCTCCGGCCGCTTCGGCTGAGCCGAGCTGCTTCTCCGGTACCGCTGAAAGCAGTCCGTCCGCTCTCCTCGTGAGGAGGGCGGACGGACTGCCTTTTCGATGCTGCGGATGGTCAGCGGAAGACCGCGGTGACGTACCAGGCGACGACGGCCACGAGGCCGGCGCCCGGGAAGGTGAGCACCCACGCGCCGACGATGTTGCTGGCCACCCCCCAGCGCACGGCCGAGAAGCGCTTCGTGGCGCCGACGCCCATGATCGACGACGTGATGGTGTGGGTCGTGGAGATGGGGGCGCCGAAGGCGAGGCCCGCGACGTAGAGGATCGCGGCCGCGGTGGTCTCGGCCGCGAAGCCCTGCGGAGGCGTCATGTGGATGATGCGGCGGCCCAGCGTGCGCATGATGCGCCACCCACCGGCATACGTGCCCAGCGAGATGACGACCGCCGACAGGACGAGCACCCACAGCGGGATGCTGTCGTCGCCGTGGTGCCCGGAGATGTTGAGGGCGAGCACGACGACACCGGCCGTCTTGGCGGCGTCCTGGAGGCCGTGGCCGAAGGCCATGGCCGCAGCGGATGCCGTCTGCGCGGTGCGGAAGCCGCGTGAGACGCGTCCGGGGTTGGCGTTGCGGAACATCCACAGGATGGCTGTCATGACGAGGTAGCCGAGCGCCAGGCCGATGATCGGCGAGGCGATCATCGGGATGATGACCTTCTCCCAGATGACGGTCCACTGCACGTTGACGCCGGCCACGAGCGCGGCACCACCGAGGCCGCCGATGAGGGCGTGCGACGAGCTCGACGGCAGACCGAACCACCACGTGAGCAGGTTCCAGCCGATGGCCCCGACGAGGGCCGCCGCGACGAGCCACAGGCCGTCGACGCCCTGCGGCTGCTCGATGATGCCCGAGCCGATCGTCTTGGCCACCTTGGTGCCGAAGAAGGCGCCGAAGAGGTTCGCGATGGCCGCCATCGCCAGGGCGACGCGGGGCGTCAGCGCACGGGTCGAGACCGAGGTCGCGATCGCGTTGGCCGCGTCGTGGAAGCCGTTGGTGTAGTTGAAGCCCATGGCCAGTGCGATGACCGCACCGACCCCGAGGACGGGGATGGTCGTGTCCATCAGTGGGTCAGGACTCCTTGACCGCGATGCCCTCGACGACGTGGGCCACCTTCTCGAACGCGTCGGCGGCGTCCTCGAACCCGTCGACGATCGCCTTGACCTTGATCACCTCGACGGCGTCGTGGGTGTTGTTGAAGAGCGCGGCGACGAGCTTGCGGTGCAGGGCGTCGGCCTGGTTCTCGAGACGGTTGATCTCGATCCAGTAGCTCTTGAGGTCCTTGAGCGAACGCAGGCGCGGCATGGCCTCGGCCGTGACCTCGGCCATGCGGGCCAGGATCTCGAACTGGTCGGCCAGGCCCTCGGGGATGTCACCGAGGCGGTAGAGCACGATGAGGTCGGCGGTCTCCTCGATCAGGTCCATGCAGTCGTCGAGGGAGGCTGCGAGGTTGTGGATGTCCTCGCGGTCGAACGGCGTGATGAACGAGCTGTTCACCTTGTTGATGAGCTCGTGCGTCGCGTCGTCGGCGGCGTGCTCGAGCTCCTTGAGCCGGTCGGCGACCGCCTGCCGCTTCGAGGGCTCGACCTCGAGGAAGCGGGTCAGTTCCCGGGTCGCCTCGACGAGGAGCTCGGCGGAGGAGGTGAAGAGGGTGAAAAAGCTCGTGTCCTGGGGTGTGAGGCGAAAACCCACGAGGTTGCTCCGGTCGATCGGTGGCTGGTCCGGGGACGATGCTACGGCGTAGTCGTGACCCGGACGCAATCCGGCGGTCATCGGGCGTTTGCCCCGAGTTGGGTGGACGACCGGAGAAGGACCAGCAGGGCGCTCAGGCGGGCGTGGTGCCCGAGGGGCTCGGGCCGGCAGCCTCGCCCCTGATGCCGAGCAGCTCGTCGACCTCGTCGGGGGTGAAGTGGCGCGGGCTGGATGACGCAGCGACCACCAGGTCGCTCACGAGCTCGATCTCGTCGGCCAGAGCGACATCGAGCAGGTCTGTGGAGCGTTCCTCCTCGGGCGTCATGGGACAACTGTAGGCACCTGCGCCGGGAACGTGTGGCGAAGGACGGCACAAGATGACCTGCCCCTCGACAGAGGTGAACACGGCCTGCCAGGCCTGCAGCAGACCGGCGCCAGCGGGGTGCAGCGACCCGGGGTGGGGCGAGGAAGTGGTTGCGTCGGGCCGGGAGCGCCTCTCGGCACTGGGCCGCTCGTAGCGGCTGAATTTGGGACCCGGGGCTACCGCGACCCGACGCGCGTCAAGGATAGATCGGCCCGAACGGATCACCAAAGACGCGGGAAAGCAAGAGTGCGAGCGCCGGAGACTGGGGCGTCAGTCCGCCTCAGTCCAACGAGTCGTCGCGCCAGAGACGGGCGCACACGGTGAGGTCCTCGGCCATGACGAGGACGTTGGCCGCCTGCTCGGCGGTGTCGTCGCCCGACGAGGTGTCGGCGCGCCCGGCGGACACGACGCGGCAGAAGGCGGCTGCGCGCTCGAGCGCCACGGCGAGGTCACCCTCGAAGACGCCGCGCATCACCTCGTCGATGACCCGCCCCATCTCCTCGGGGCCCGGCGGCTCCGCAGCCCCGGCGACGGCGTGGTTGGGCCCGGTGAAACGGATGCCGGCGGCATACTCACGGCTGGCCTCCTCCGGCGCGCGCTGCACCCACTCGCGAAGGACGTAGAGCCGCCAGAGGGCCCCGGGCAGGGAACGGGCCGGGCGCTGGGACCACAGCTCGGCCAGGGTGGACAGGCCGATGTCGTCGACCAGGGCGACCAGCTTCTGCGTGACCGCGGGGTCGGCTGCTGCGCGACCGGCGTGGACGAGCGCGAGCGCCGTCTCGTGAGCGACGTGGATCTGCTCGGTCGGGTCGTACGCGGGTCCGTGCGCCTCGAGCGCGGACTCGCTGAAGAAGGCGGGCCGCCTGTGGGCGCGGTGCTCGCTCTCGGTCATCCCTGCAGGCTAGCCCCCGCCCCGGACGGCACACGTCGGCTCGCGGCGGCCGAGACCTTGGACAAAGATGAATTTTCTGTCGAGCCCTTGTGCAAGGTTCAATCTTTGTCTAGGGTTTCGGTGTCGGTCAAGAAAGCGCCGCCGCCCACTCTGGATGGAGCTGTCATGACTGACCCGTCGTACGGTCCTCGCAAGGACGCCCGTACTCGTGAGCTGATCGCCGCGGTCCGCACCTCTTCGACGGAGGCCGAGCGCTCGCAGGCGCTCGAGGCCGTGACCCGCCTGCACATGCCGCTCGCACGCTCGCTCGCCCACCGCTACTCCGGCAAGGGCCTCGACCGCGACGACCTCGAGCAGGTCGCCTTCCTGGCCCTGCTCAAGGCCATTCAGCGGTTCGACCTCGACCAGGCGACCGAGTTCGGCGCCTACGCGACGCCCACGATCACCGGCGAGCTGCGCCGTCACTTCCGTGACCACGGGTGGCTCGTCCGGCCGCCCCGCGGTCTGCAGGAGCGCCGACAGGTGGTGGCCGAAGCCCGCAACCGCCTCGAGCAGCAGCTCGGCCACGAACCCGACAGCGCCGACATCGCCGAGGCCCTGCGCCTCACCCTCGACGAGGTCAAGGAGGCGCAGGTCGCCTCGACGAACCTGCGGCCCGCCTCGCTCGACGCCACGACGACCGAGGGCGGCCGGCCCGTGCTCGACCTCGTCGACGCCCGCGCCGACCACGACTCCGACCCGGCCCGCGACGACGGCATCGTCGTGCGCACCGCCCTCATGCGGCTGCCCGCGCGCGAGCAGCGGATCATCGAGCTGCGCTTCGCCCACGACATGACGCAGGCCGAGATCGCCGAGGTGATGGGCCTGAGCGCGATGCAGGTCAGCCGGCTGCTCCGCCGCATCCTCGCGGAGCTGCGCGAGCACCTCGGGTCTGCAGAGCTGCTCAGCGCCTGAGGCACTCGGCCGTCCGCGGCTCGCGAGGACCACTGCCCGCACAGGCTTCTCGGGCGCTGAGGGGGAGGAGGCGTTGCGGACGTCGACCGTCCGCAACGCCTCCTACGGTGTCGTGCATGACAACGACCAGGACCGACCCTCCGTGGGAGCCCCCGCTCGACGGGTCGGAGCAGGAGCACCTGCTCGGTGCCCTCGAGCGGCTGCGCGCCAGCTTCCGGTTCAAGGCCGACGGCCTCGACGGCGCCGGTCTCCGGCACCAGATCCCGTCCTCCTCGCTGACGATCGGGGGGCTGCTCAAGCACCTCGCCCTCATCGAGGACTTCTACTCGACGCACAAGCTGCACGGCGAGCCGCTCGGCGACGCGTGGGACGGATCGGGAGTCGGCAGCAGTGACGAGTGGGAGTTCGAGTCGGCCGCTGACGACGCCCCGGAGCAGCTCTACGAGCTCTACGACGGCGCGGTGGAGCGCTCCCGGCAGCGGGTCGGCGCCGTGCTCGCGGCCGGCGGCCTCGGGCAGCCCGTGCACGCGGCGACGCCCGACGGGCGCCACGCGAGCCTGCGCCGCCTGCTCCTCGACCTCGTCGAGGAGTACGGCCGCCACGCGGGCCACGCCGACATCCTGCGGGAGGCCGTCGACGGCGTCGTCGGCGAGGACCCGCCCGACGGGTGGTCGCCGGCGAGCGGACGGTTCACCTTCGCCTGACGGCCAGGTCGTCAGTGCTGGTAGGTGCCGTGCAGCACGGCCCTGCCAAGCGTCTTGAAGGCGAGGTTGAACGACACGACCGCCGGTGACGCGGATTCGTCGACGCCCAGTGACGGCTCAGAGACGGCGTGCACGACGAAGAAGTAGCGGTGCGGCATGTCGCCCTCCGGCGGCGCCGCTCCCATGAAGCCCGCTTGACCGGCGTCGTTGCGCACGTGGAAGGCCTTGCCGGGCAGGGCCCCTGCGGCTGCCCCGACATCGAGTGACGTCACGTCGGCCGGGAGGTCGACGAGAACCCAGTGCCAGAACCCCGACGGGGTCGGCGCGTCGGGGTCGAAGCACGTCACGACGTAGCTCTGGGTGCCCTCGGGGGCGCCGCTCCACGACAGCTGCGGCGAGGTGTTGCCCTCGGCCGCCACCTGGTCGTCCTTGAGGGGCGCCCCGTCGGTGACGTCGTCGCTCGTCACGGTGAAGGAGGCCACCTGGGGCAGCAGCTCGTAGGGGTTCGGGGCGACCGGACGGTCGAGGCTCATGGGGTCCTCCTGCGATCTCGTTGGCTCTTGCACCGTACCCGGCCGGGACCCGCTGCCGACCCTTCTCCAACGCATCCGCGTCCGAGGGCGTGGGCGTCCCGGAAACGGTCGACCACGCTGGTTACCCTGAGGACGAACTGGGCAAAAGGGACGGGGGGCGCCATGAGGGGAGAACACCGGGAGCCGCGCAAGGTGCGGACGGGGCGGGCGGAGCAGCCGCCCACGGGCCGAGATCGCCTGCCCCCGAACAACTTCCCGGTGTTCGCGGTCCGCGAGTGGGCCTCGCGGTTCTACGAGCAGCATCGCCTCGAGCGCGACGCCGTCTGGTGGCGCATCGCGTGGCCCTTCGCCGTCGCCCTCGCGCTCGCCGCGCTGGCGGCGCTCGTCGGGCGGCAGTGGGCGCTTCGCCAGAACGACGTGGCCATGGGCGTCGCCGTCGTCCTCGCCGCGGCCGCCGTGGGCGTCTGCGTCGGCGGGGCCATCCGTTGGCGATCAGTCAGCTTGCGCCGCAGGGCTGCCCGGGCGCGCCCGGCCACCGTCGATGACGTGCCGAGCGCTGCCCGAGCGGTGGTCCTCGACTCCCCGCGCCTGCGTTTCCGGCGCCCCGCCGACGCTGCGGGCTTCTCTGCCGTACGCGACGACGTGGCCTCCCAGGTGCCCGTGGGCGCGTTCGCGGCGACGGTCCTCGTGTGGGCCCTCGTGGTGGACGGGCACGGCGAGGGCAGCCTCGAGGAGTACGTCCGCGGACGACGGGGCTGAGCCGGCCCGCTCCGGGTCAGCCGCCGCCCGAGCCGAGAGCCCCGATCGCCCTCGCCACGACGAGCAGTGAGGTGAGCAGAGCGGCCGTCGCCTCGAGGCCCATGAGGCACTTGGCCCGTGGCGACAACGGCATCGTGTCGGTCGGGCTGAACGCACTCGAGTTCGTGAGCGAGACGTAGAGGTAGTCGACGAAGTGCGGACGCCAGTTGGTGCGGATGCTCGACCCGGCGGCCACCTCCTGCACGGCGTCCTGGTTCTCGTCCTGCGAGAAGCGCCAGTCTGCCGGTGGCAGCCGGTCACGTGTCACCGTCTGGCGGGCCACCGGCCCGCCGCGGTCGACCTCCCAGAACAGCAGCCCGAAGCCGATGACGTTGGTCAGCCACACCTGCATGCCGGCCACGAGCAGCGGCACGCCCCCGGTGTCCGACGAGCCGAGCGACGCCACGAGCATGCCGAGTGCCACGAGGTTGGTCGCGATCACGAGGCAGGCCAGGCTGATGGAGATCGCTCGCGACCACCGTGTCTGCCGCACGAGGCGTCGCGGGTTGGTGACGAGCAACGCTGCCAGGAGGGCGATCTCGACGACCGGGATCGCCAGACGAGGCCCCACGAGCAGCGACTCCGGCAGGGCGGCGTACGCGACGGCCGCCGCGACGACCGCGACGGCGGGCGGGAGGCGGTTCTCCCCGCGGCTCGACCGGGGCTCCCGGTGATGGCGGGCTGTGGTGCGACGCATGCGCCCAACCTAGCCCGGCAACCGTGGACGGAGGCTTGCGCGCGCCGGGAGCCGACCTCATCCTTGGACCGTGGACCGCACGGACGAGCTGAGGGCGCTGGCCGACGTGCAGGCGCGCCTGCAGGAACGCTTTCCCGACCTGGACTCCGAGGTGGTGGAGGCGGCCGTCCGCCTCTCGCACTCCCGGCTGACCGGGCCGGTGCGCGACTTCGTGCCGGTGCTCGTCGAGCATGCTGCCCGAGACCGGCTCGCCTTCGCCGCGCGTGACGGCGACCTCGACGTCGACCTCGCCGGGACCGGGACGGCCGACGTGGCGGACCCCCGTGGGCCATCGCACCTCTGACGCAGTCGTCGACCTGTGGCTCCGTGAGCCGACCGACACCGTGGCCCTCGTGCACTCCGGAACGGAGCTGCTCGACGCCGTCGAGCGGGAGCGGTGGCGACGCTTCACGCACCCCGACAGCGCACGGTCGTATGCGGCAGCACACATCCTGGCGCGCAACGAGATCGGACGGCTCGTGGCGCGCGACCCTGCGTCGCTGCGGTTCGACCGCACCTGCGAGACCTGTGGGGCACCGCACGGGCGGCCGCGGCTGCTCGACCGGCCGGCGCTGCATCTCTCGCTGAGCCGCACCCCGACCCTCGTCGCCCTCGCCGTCTCGCGTTCGGGGCCGGTGGGCGTCGACGTCGAGCGACGAGACGCCACCTCGTTCGAGGGCTTCGACGAGGTCGCGCTCCACCCGGAGGAGCGGACCCCGGCGCGGGCGGCCCCGGAGGACGGCGTCACGGCCTGGGTGCGCAAGGAGGCGGCGCTCAAGGCTCTCGGGGTGGGGCTGCGCGTCGACCCGGCACGCATCCGCACGCCCGCCTTCGGCCGGGCTGCCGAGGTCGTCCCGGGGCTGGCGCCCGTCACGGTTCTCGACGTCGAGGGCGGACTGGAGCCGGTCGACCACGCCGTCGCGGTAGCCGTCGTCGGCGAGGGTGCACCCGTCGTCGTCCGCCGGCACTGACCCTTCCGCCGGCACTCCGCCGTGCGGCTCAGGCGCGCGCCGCCAGCGCGGGCAGGGGCTGGGTCCAGAGCCACTCGTCGAGCAGGCGCCGCACGTCGTCGCGTGCCTCCTCGCCGGCCGCCCGCGCGGCGTGCCCCGTCGCGTGCTCGACGAACGCCTCGGTGCTCACGGAGCCGTGGCGGTGCAGTGCCACCCAGTCACGGACCATGTCGAAGAAGGCGTCGTCGCCGAGGCGCTGCCGCAGGGCGTGCAGGGTCAGGGCGCCGCGCTTGTAGACCCGGTCGTCGAACATCAGGTCGGGGCCGGGGTCTGCCAGCACGAGGTCCTGCGGCAGTCGGGAGAGGCGCGCCCAGTAGGTCGTGGCGTTGACGTGGGCGGGAACACCGTCGGCGTGCTCGGCCCAGAGCCACTCGGCGTAGCAGGCGAACCCCTCGTTGAGCCAGATGTCGGCCCACGTCGCCGTCGTGAGGCTGTTGCCGAACCACTGGTGGGCGAGCTCGTGCGCGACGAGCCGCTCGTGGCGGCGGTTGCCGTCGAGCCAGTTCGGGCCGAAGGTCGCCAGCGCGTGCGCCTCGAGGGGGATCTCGAGGTCGTCCGCGGTGACGACGACGGTGTAGTCGTCGAACGGGTAGTCACCGAAGAGCTCGCCGAAGTGGAAGGTCATCTCCGGCAGCCGCGCGAGGTCGTGCAGGACCGCTCGCTCACGGACCGCGGGCAGCGCGACGGTGACCGGCACCGCGGCGGGGCCGAGGTCGCGGTTCACGTAGCGGCCGACGTGCACGGTGGCCAGGTAGGTGGCCATCGGCACGTCCTGCACGAAGATCCGTCGGGTGCGGCTTCCGCGCGCACGACTCGAGACGAGCGCGCCGGTCGCGACGACCTCGAAGGGCGAGTCGCACTCGAACGACAGGCGGTACGTCGCCTTGTGGCGCGGGTGGTCGTTGCACGGGAACCACGTCGGCGCGCCGTTCGGCTGCGCGGCCACGAGCGCACCGTCGCTGAGCTCCTCCCAGCCGACGTCGCCCCAGCGGGTCGACACGGGGCCGGGCGTGCCGGCATACGTGATCGCGACCTGCGTGCGTTCACCGCGCGTCAGGGGCCTGGCGGGCGTGACGACGACGCGGCTCCCGCGGTGGACCCACTTCGCTGCGGCGCCGCCGACCGAGACCTTGCTGACTCGCAGGCCCACGAGGTCGACGACCAGCCGGCGCGAGTCCTGGGCGACGCGGACGTCGAGGACAGCGCGCCCGGAGAGGCGGTTGCTGGACACCTTGTAGTCGAGCTCGAGGTCGTAGTGGGTGACGGCGTATGCCGGGTCCCCACGGTCGGGGGTGTACGGGTCGGCGAGCGTCGGTGCCTCGTGGGTGACGCCACCACCCATCAGGCGAGCTCCCCGGCGCCGGCCGGCTGCTCCCGCGCGTCGACCGCGCGGGCCCACGGCGCGATCGGGTTGCCCGTCCAGCGTGTGCCGCCGGGCACGGCCTCACCCCGCAGCACGAGGGAGCCGGGCCCCACGGTGGCAGCGCTGCCGATCGTCGCGGCGGGGAGGATGACCCCGTTGGGGCCGAGCGTGGCGCCGTCCTCGAGCGTGACCGTGTCCATGCTCATGATTCGATCATGGAACAGGTGGGTCTGGAGGACGCAGCCCCGGTTGACCGTGACCCCGTCGCCGAGGGTGACGAGGTCGGCCTCGGGCAGCCAGTACGTCTCGCACCAGACGCCGTGCCCGATCCTGGCCCCGAGGGTGCGCAGCCACACGTTGATGGCCGGGGTGCCGGTCGCGGTCCAGGCGAACCACGGTCCGGCCACCATCTCGACGAAGGTGTCGACGACCTCGTTGCGCCACACGAACGGGCTCCACAGCGGGTGCTCGACCGCGCCGATGCGGCCCACGACGGCCCACTTGGCCAGGGTCGTGACCGCCGCTGCGACGGCGCCGGCGCCGGCGAGCACGACCCCGCCTAGGGCGGCGGCGCCGGCCGGTCCGACCGTCGAGGTCAGCCACTCGAGAGCGACGAGCACGCTCAGGGCGATGGCGACGGTCACCATGACGGGGACGATGCGACAGAGCTCCACCAGCCCGCGAACGACCTTGAGCCGCAAGGGAGGAGCGAACGTGCGCTCGTCGTCCGAGCCCTGCGGTGGACGTCGCAGGCGCACGGGCGGGCTGCCGAGCCAGCTCGAGCCGGCCTTGGACTTCTGTGGGGCGGCGGACAACACGGCGACGAGCCCGTGCTTCGGCACACGTCGGCCGGGGGCGGCCATCCCGCTGTTGCCGAGGAAGGCGCGTCTGCCGATCTTGGCCGGGGCGATGTGCACCCACCCGTGGGCGAGCTCGTAGCCGGCGACCAACGTGTCGTCGGCGAGGAAGGCGCCGTCGGCGACGGTCGTCATCGAGGGCAGCAGCAGCACGGTCGAGGCCTCGACGTCGCGTCCGACACGGGCGCCGAGCGCGCGCAGCCAGGTCGGCGTCACGAGGCTGGCGTAGATCGGGAAGAGGAGGGTGCGCGCCTGGTCGAGGAGGCGCTCGGTGGCCCAGACCTGCCAGCCGACCCGGCTGCGCACCGGGTAGAACCCCTCTCGCAGCCCGATCCCGAGCAGCCGCACGAGGACGACGGTGAGGAGCGCCAGGGAGACGAGTCCCAGCACGGTCACGACCGGCACGGCCGCGTATGCCGTGACAGCAGCCTCGGTGCCCCCGCGGGCTCGGGCGACCGCTCCCCCGACGAGCACGACGCCGGGCAGCAGGGCGAGGAGCGGGAGGATCGACAGGACCACCCCCGACAGACCGTAGACGGCGACCCACAGAGGAGCGTTCGGGGGCCGGTCGGCCGGCCACGTCGTGTGGCTCGGCCGGTCGACGCGCTCCGCCGGCGAGCCGGCGACGACACGGCCCGGGCGCACCGACCGCAGCACGGTGGATCCGGCCTCGACCACGCAGTCGCGCCCGATGTGGACGTCGGGACCGATGGTGCTGCGCGCACCGACGACGGCGTCGCGACCGATGTGGACCTGCCCGACGTGCACGAGGTCGCCGTCGACCCAGTAGCCGGACAGGTCGACCTCGGGCTCGATGCTCGCGCCGGCGCCGATGGTCAGCATGCCCGTGACGGGTGGGACCGAGTGGAGGTCGACCCCCGGGCCGATCGAGGCACCCAGCAGCCGTGCGTAGTAGACGATCCACGGAGCGCCGGCCATGGTGATCGCGCCCATCGCGTCGGCGAACCGTTCGGCCGCCCACAGACGCATCTGCACCCGCCCACCGCGAGGGTAGGTGCCGGGCTTGACGCCGGCGAGCAGCGCGCGGGCGGCCAGCGCTGACAGGCCCATTCGCCCGACCGGGGTGATGAAGGCCAGCCAGCCGACGGCCAGAGCCCACCACGAGACGGGCACCGACCAGGTGGCGACGTCGGCGAGGCGGGCGAGCTCGGTGAGCGTCGCCAGCGCCACGAGCCACTGCAGTCCCTTGACGGTGAGCAGCACGACCGACACGAGGGTCTGCACGAGCTGGCTGCGGCGCGGGATGCGACGCACCGTTCGCCCGACGCTGGAGCCGTCCGCCGGCGCCATCGTCTCGAGCAGCTCGGCCTGGGCCCCGAGCCGCGGGTGGGCGTGGATGTCGGCCACGGTGACGGTCGGGTAGCGCTTGCGGACGATGGAGACGAGCTGCGCCGACGACAGGCTGCCGCCGCCGTGGTCGAAGAAGTCCGCGTCCTCCGAGCGCACGTCGGTGCCGAGCACCGCGGCCCAGCTGCTCGCCAGCCACGCGGCCGTGCCCGTCAGGGTGCTGGGCTCGTCGTCGGTGGCTCCCGGCAGGGGCCAGGGCAGCGCTGCGCGGTCCACCTTGCCGGACGTGCGTGTCGGCAGGGAGTCGGCCACGGCGAGCACCGGGACGAGGGCGGCCGGCAGCTCCTCGTGCAGTCTCGCGAGCGCTCCGGTGCGGTCGAAGCCGTCGGGGTCGTCGGGCACCACGTAGCCGACGAGCACCTGCGTGCCGGCGGTGGTCGTCTTGACGGCCGCGGCGGCTCCGGTCACGCCCGGGAGTGCCTGCAGGGCCGCGTCGACCTCCCCGAGCTCGATCCGGCGCCCACCGAGCTTGACCTGTTCGTCGGCACGCCCGACGAACACCAGCCCCTCGGGGTCGTTGACCACGAGGTCGCCCGAGCGGTAGGCGCGCTCCCACCCGAGGGTGGGCATCGGCGCGTACTTCTCGGAGTCCTTGGCGGGGTCGAGGTAGCGGGCCAGGCCGACTCCCCCGATGATCAGCTGCCCGGTCTCCCCGGGCGGCACCGGCTGGTCGTCCGGGCCGACGACGGCGAGGTCCCAGCCGTCGAGGGGCAACCCGATGCGGATCGGCAGGTTGCCGTCGAGCCTGGCCCCGCACGCGACGACCGTCGCCTCGGTGGGGCCGTAGGTGTTCCAGACCTCGCGGTCGGGGGCCACGAGCCGGGCGGCGAGGTCGGGCGGGCACGCCTCGCCACCGAAGATCAGCAGCCGCACCGGTTCGAGGGCCTCCGCGGGCCACAGGGCCGCCAGGGTGGGCACGGTCGACACGACCGTCACGTCCTGCGCCACGAGCCAGGGGCCGAGGTCCATGCCCGTGCGGACGAGGCTGCGAGGCGCCGGCACGAGACAGGCACCGTGGCCCCAGGCCAGCCACATCTCCTCGCAGGAGGCGTCGAAGGCGACCGAGAGCCCTGCGAGCACCCGGTCGCCGGGACCGATCGGGTTGTCCTGCAAGAACATCCGCGACTCCGCGTCGACGAAGGCCGCGGCCGACCGGTGCGACACGGCGACACCCTTGGGCACGCCGGTCGATCCCGAGGTGAAGATGACCCAGGCGTCGTCGTCGACGGCGACGTCGGGCAGGCGCGGCGTGTGGGGCGACGTCCGGGGGGCGCCGGCGCCCGGGGGCTGGGCCGGCCGCTCGGCCAGCGGCAACCTGGCCACCGGGCGCCTGCCCTTCGACCCCGGCACCGAGATCTGACGCCGGGCGCCGACCACGGCGGCCACGGCCGCCTCGGAGAACACGAGGTCGGCGCGCTCCTGCGGGTCGTCGACGTCGACCGGCACGTAGGCCGCTCCGGCGTGCAGGACGCCGAGCACCGCGACGTAGAGGTCCGTCGTACCGGAGGGCACCCTCACCCCGACCCGGTCACCGCGACGCACGCCCGCCGCGGCGAGCTCGGTGGCCATCTGCACGGCCTCCTCGGTCAGCTGCGCGTAGGTGAGGACCGTACGGGTGTCGTCGAGGGCCGGCGCGTCGGGGTGCCGGGCAGTCACCTCGGCGAGCACGTCCACCAGCGTCCGGGCCGGGGCGGCGCGGCCTCCGGCCAGCAAAGGGTCCAACACGCGTACTCCTCACGGTCGACGCCCGGGCGACGCCGGGCACCACGGTGAACGTATCGCCGCCGGGTGAACACCGGGTGCACTCGCCACGGGGCGCGCCTCGGTCGCCCCGGGAGGGCGGCGGCATACGCCCTCGGCGCCTTCGGCGGTGCCCGGTTCGTCCGAGTTCGGCAAGGGTTCACGGCCCCGCCACGTGATGGGCACCGCGGGCCACGGCGCCGTCCCTACCGTCGAGAGGCCAGAACCCCACCACCCCAGAGGACCTCTGATGCATCTCCGCCACCTCCTGACCGCCCTGGCCCTGGTCGGCCCCCTCGCGGCCGGCGCCGCCGGCCCTGCCGCGGCCGGCGACACCGCCACACAGCCGGGCCCCGTGCTGCCGCAGAAGACCCACTTCGACCTGCAGGCCCACCGCGGCGGCATCGGCATGACGACCGAGGAGTCCCTCGAGGGCTTCGGCAAGGCCATGCGCCTCGGCGTCACCACGCTCGAGCTCGACACGCAGGTGACCAAGGACGAGAAGGTCGTCGTCAACCACGACCGCCAGGTCAGCGCCAAGAAGTGCCGCGACACCGCGCCGGTCACCCCCGACGACCCGATGTACCCGTACGTCGGGAAGTACATCAAGGACCTCACCCTCGCCCAGATCAAGACGATGGACTGCGGCTACCAGCAGCTGCCCGGCTTCCCGGAGCAGGAGCGTGTCGCCGGTTTCCGGATGGTCGAGCTCAAGGACGTGCTGAACCTCGTCAAGTCCTACGACGCCAAGCAGGTCACGCTCAACATCGAGACGAAGGTCGAGGCGGGTGCGCCCGAGCAGACCGCACCGCGAGCACTCTTCGTGCGCCGCGTGTTCGAGGAGATCCACGCCTCGGGCATCGAGGACCAGGTGACGATCCAGTCCTTCGACTGGGGCGCACTCAACGAGATGCACCGCCTCGCGCCGACGTGGCCGCTCGTCGCACTGACCAACTACGACTTCCTCCAGGTCGGCAAGCCCGGCGCCTCGCCCTGGCTCGGCGGCGTCGACGCTGACGACTTCGGCGGCGACTTCGTGCGCACCGCCGCGGCCGCCGTGCCCGGGCTGACCGCCCTCTCGCCCAACTACGGCTTCCCCCAGAACGGCAAGATCGGCGACGCGGGCTTCCGCTTCTACCCCGATGCCGCGATGATCTCCGCCGCCCACCAGCGCGGGCTCAAGGTCATCCCCTGGACGTGCGACGACCTCGACACGGTGAGCGCCCTCATCGACATGGGCGTCGACGGCATGATCACGAACTACCCGAACCGGGCGCGCCAGCTCATGGCCGACCGCGGCATGCGCCTGCCGAAGGCGTACGCGCCCCGCTGACCGCGCACCGTCGTCGGATCCCATCCGCCCCCCAGCACCCCACTCCCCCAGGAGATCTCATGGTCAACCTCGACCGGCGTCGCTTCCTCCAGATCGCGGGCGGCGCCACTGCCGCCACGATGCTCGGCGACAGCATCGCGCGGGCCGCCTCCATCCCGGCCAACCGCGCCACCGGCACCATCAAGGACGTGGAGCACATCGTCGTCCTCATGCAGGAGAACCGCTCCTTCGAGCACTACCTCGGAAGCCTGCGCGGCGTCCGAGGGTTCGGTGACCCGCACCCCGTGCAGCTCCCCAGCGGGCACAACGTGTGGCACCAGTCGGACGGCACACGCACCGTCCTGCCCTTCCACCCGAGCGTCGACGATCTCGGCGCGGCCTTCCTCGAAGGACTCCCGCACAGCTGGACCGACGGTCAGGCGGCCGTGAACAAGGGCCACTACGACGGGTGGGTGCCGGCCAAGGGCACGACGACGATGGCCTACCTCGAGCGTGAGGACGCGGCCTTCCACTATGCCCTCGCCGACGCGTTCACCGTCTGCGACGCGTACTACTGCTCCTTCATCGGCAACACGGACCCCAACCGCTACTACCTGTGGTCCGGCTGGACCGGCAACGACGGCAAGGGTGGCGGCCCCGTCCTCTACAACGACGAGCTCGGCTACGACTGGCGCACCTACCCGGAGCGCCTCGAGCAGGCAGGCGTCTCGTGGAAGGTCTACCAGGACGAGGGCACCGGGCTCGACTCGGCGGGCTCGTGGGGCTGGACGTCCGACCCCTACATCGGCAACTACGGCGACAACTCGCTGCTGTACTTCAACAGCTACCGCAACGCCGCACCCGGAAACGCCCTGTACGAGAAGGCCCGTCGCGGCACCAAGGCCCGTGACGGGCAGGACTACTTCGAGCTGCTGCGTCGTGACGTGCAGGCCGGCGAGCTGCCGTCGGTCAGCTACATCGCGGCGCCCGAGGCCTTCAGCGAGCACTCGAACTGGCCGACGAACTACGGCGCCTGGTACATCTCCAAGGTCCTCGACACCCTGACCTCGAACCCCGACGTGTGGGCGAAGACGGTCCTGCTCATCACCTACGACGAGAACGACGGCTTCTTCGACCACCTCGTGCCGCCGCACGCGAACTCCCCTGTCATCCCGGGCGCCTCGACGGTCCCGACCGACCACGAGTTCTACGACGGCCAGCACGGCCCGGGGTCGTACGGCCTGGGCCCGCGCGTGCCCATGTTCGTCGTGTCGCCGTGGAGCACCGGCGGGTGGGTCGCGTCCGAGACGTTCGACCACACCTCCGTCATCCGGCTCATGGAGACGCGCTTCGGCGTCAAGGAGCCCAACATCACCCCCTGGCGCCGCGCCGTCACCGGTGACCTCACGTCGGCGTTCGACTTCTCCCGCACCGTCGAGAAGGTGCCGAGCCTGCCGAGCACCACGAGCTGGAAGCCGTTCGACGACCAGCGCCACCCGTCCTACCGTCCGACGCCGCCCGCGCAGGGGTCGATGCCCATGCAGGAGCCCGGCAGCCGGCCGGCCCGACCCACCCCGTACGACCTCGACGTCCGCGAGACGTCGACGACCGGGGCGATCACCGTCGACCTCGACAACCGGGGCCGCCGCGGTGCGCACCTTCAGGCCAGGCTCATCGAGCCCGCCGGCGCGCCGCACAGCTACACCGTGGGCGCGGGCGACGAGCTGCGTGCCACGTGGCCCGTGAGCGGCGACTACGACATCCACCTGCACGGCCCGAACGGTTTCTTCCGGCGCTACGCCGGCAGCACCTCGACCGACCGGGTGCAGGTGAGCGTCACCCGCGTCGGCCGCACCCAGCGGCTGTCCGTCACCGTCGACGCACCGCGCGGCGTCACGGTGACGGTGGAGAACGCGTACGGCGGGCGCACCACCGTCGGCGCGCGCCCTGTCGTCGTCGACACGTCCGCCACCGGCGGCTGGTACGACCTCACCGTCGTCGCCGGCGGCACCCCGTTCCTGCGCGCGTTCGCAGGACATCTCGAGACCGGTCACCCCTCCGTCAGCGAGCCGGCGCTGGGTCGCACCCGCGGCTGACGCCCCACCCGGGCGTATGTCGTCGCGCCGGGCTCCCGGGTCCACCGACCCGGGTGCCCGGCGCGTTCGCGTGCGCCAGTGCTCGTGCGGCACGCGCGGAGCCGACACGATGCGAGCGGGCCCGAGCTGCTGCGGCATACTGTCTGGGCGGCCAGCAGCGCCGCCCAGGGCCTCTAGCTCAGTCGGTAGAGCATCGGACTTTTAATCCGCCGGTCGTCGGTTCGAGCCCGACGGGGCCCACCACACGTTTGCGCAGGTCAAGCACTGTCCGCCCCGTTCGACTTGCCGAGCCCGATGCCCTCAGAGCCGCCCAGGGGGCGCAAAAGGGGCACAAGCCCGTCGAGAGCCACCGCCACGGCGTCCAGGTCGTCGCCGAACAGACCGGCATACACATCGAGCGTCATGGCCGCCGAAGCGTGCCCGAGCATCTGCTGCACGGCCTTGACGTTTGCGCCCGAGGCGATCGCCAACGAGGCCGCGGTGTGCCTCAGGTCGTGCGGTGTGACGCCGACGACGCCGGCTGTCCGGCAGGCGGGGTCGAAGACACGACGACGCCAGTTGCCCAGGCGCAGGACGCCGCCCTCGGGGGCGGTGAAGAGCAGGTCCTCGGGCCCCTTCCCCTGGCACTGTCCCTCGATCCCCTGAGCCAGGGACGGTGGGAACGGCACGGTCCTCGTGCGGTTCGTCTTGGGCAGCGACCAGACCGCACGGCCGGCCACCTCGGTGACGCTTTCCGCGATGATGAGGCGGCGGCGGAGCAGGTTGACCCGACGGACCCGGAGGGCCGCGAGCTCGCCAAAGCGCAGGCCACAGAGCGCGAGAACGGCCACGCTGAGGCCATTCGGCTGTGCGGCCTCGACGAGGCGAGCGACCTCCGCGGCGCTCAGGAAGCGCGGATCTGCTCGGACTGCTCGCGGCAGCTGGACGCCTGCAGCGGGGTTTCGGGAGAGTCGCCCGTCCTTCACCGCCTCGGCCAGGATCAGCGACAGCACCCGGTGCGCCTGCCGCACGGTTCCTGCTGAGAGACCGGCCGCCGACAGATCGCTCACCCAGTCGCGGACATCGCTGTGCCTCAGGTCAGCGATGGCCCAGTCCCCGAATCGAGGAAGGATGTGTCCGTTGACGAGCCCCCGGTATCGGGTAGCGGTGGACACCTTGAGATGCGTCAGGCCACGAGCCCAGGCTTCGGCGACGTCACGCACCCGCACCTTGCCCGCGCGCGGGTCGATGTACTGACCGCGGTGTCGCTCTGCCTGCATCTGGTCGAGCCATCGTTGAGCATCGACCTTGCGCGCGAAGTTCTTCTTACGCTGCCGCCCTCCCGGGTCGCGCCACCGTGCTTGCCATCCCGGGTCCTTGGGGTTCCTACTGATGCTCGCCATCAGACGACCTCCAGCTGCTCCCGTGACCACGCACGGACCGTCTCCGGGTCGAAGCGCAGGTGGCGCCCGATTCGCATTGCTTGCGGGCCCTCATGCCGAACCCGCCACTGGTAGATCGTGGCCACCGGGACACGCAGAAAGTCGCTCACGTCCTGGACGGTCCACAACACATCAGTCTCACTCATTGCCCTTCTCCCCTACTCGGATTGCCTTGCGGTGATGAAGAATCGACGCGCTGTGCTGCCTTCCACTGGGCATACTCGCGGGCCCGCGCAGCAGCGGCCTTGGCGAGCTCGGCATCGCCGTCGGTATCCCAGCCTGACCCGGCGTATGACCACTGGCCTACGACGAGGGTGGTCTCCTCGAGGTCGTCCGCGAGGAGGTCGTCGAGGTCGCGGACGTCGAGGGTCTGGCCTTGGCGGCTGGCGTCGGTGAGGCGTCGCTGGAACCGACTGCGGGCGCGGCGGAGCCGGCCGAGGGTGATCGAGTAGCGCCGGGACTTCGTGGAGAAGTGTCCGCGGAAGCCGAGCATTCGGTTCCACTTGCCGAGGAGGGCGTACGGGTGCTCTCTCAACGGGGTCCCCTCGGCGCGCGCGTCGGTCGCGATGTGGTCGGTGACTTCGGCGATGGTCGCGCGCAGCCGGCGGAGGTGCGGGTTGTCGCCGTTGACCAAGTCGCCGGCGGACTTGGTCGCGTACTTGGCCAGGTAGCCGGCGACCTGCTCTGAGGTGAGTTCACGGTCCGGATCGTCGGTGCGCCGCGAGGTCTTGATCGGGCGCACGTCGACCTGGGCACCGAACCGCAGCGTCCGGACCGGGTCACCGTCGAAGAGCGGAGGAGCGTCGAAGGACACCCCGCTGACAGCCTGCTGGACGACCTGGGCGAGTGTCGCGGCCGTCGCAAAGGCCGGGGCGGGAGCGAACCCGTCAGCCGTCTTGGGCCCGTCAAGGCGGATCAGGGCGTGGAAGTGGACGATGCCACGTTGCTGGTACTCGGCGACCTTGGCGTACTGCAGCGTCAGGTGCTCCGGGAGGCGGGACTCGGGGACCATGAGGGTCTTGGCCAAGCCGCGGCGCGCGCTGATGGTGAACCGGCGCCACAGCTCCGGAGCCCACCACTGCCACACGAGGTGGCTTTCGTAGTCGTAGCAGTCCCGGCACAGCGGCTGACCGAGCAGCTCGTCTTCGTCGCCGTGGCGCGCGTGGCAGACCGTTGAGCGCCCGTGCTCGCATACCCGGTCCTGGCCCTTCGCAGTGAACGGCCGGCAGGTGCGGCCGCCGCGGGTGCCGTGCACGAGCCCGAACGAGGGCGCGGTCAGCGTTGCGAACACGAGCGGGTTCTCGCTGACGGCTTCGGGCACTCCCTTGCCACCGGTGACGCCGGCCCGGATGAGGTGGAAGGTGTCTGCCGCGTACAGCCTGGAGCAGGACGGGCAGTCCGCTGCGCGACGGTTCCCGCACCGCACGTGCAGCACCCCGAGCGGACTGTCCGCCGAGGAAAAGCTTGAAAGCACCTCGCCGGTGCGGCGGTCGACGGTCTGCGACGTACCGTGCAAGCGAATCGGCTTGGCGCAGTGGCCGACCCGGGACGCAGCCTCGGACCAGGCGTCGAAGCCGCGTGATGTCAACCGGGCGATGACCTGTGCCTCGGTGGCGGCGTCGAGGTGCCCCAGGTCGAGCGGGTGACTCTCTCCGAGCGGAGCGTCACCATTCCTGTCGGGGGAGCGCAGGGGAACAGCGTCCCAGATGCGGTCTCGTGTTGTCCGGCTCATCTCGGCCACCCCCTTCCCTGTCCGGGTGGGTGTGCCGTGCAGCTAGAGCAACCCGCGCTGCACGACACACCCGGTCCGAAAGGGCGGCCACTGAAAGCGTTGTCCGAGAAGGAGATGCCGGCGCCGCGGGTTGCTCACACGCCGACCACGTCAAAGGTCACGAAGAAGATGGCGGACCAGGAGATGCGTGTCTGTGTGTGTGACGGCAATTCGTGTGGATGGCCTCTGGCCGGGGTGGGGAGCCGACCCCCAGGGCATCAAGCCCGCAGTTTTGTCAGTTCAGGTCTTTTTGTGTCTGTATGTCCGCACCCCCAGAGTCCACGGCCGAAGGCCCATGAGACGAAGAAACACGCCGAGTGGCGCGCGGGCGAAGGTTCACCCTCATGGCTCCCCTCTGTGTCAAGACGCCGCGGGGAGCGCGGTTCTAGGGTGTGTTCTGGCGGGTCCGGGAAGTGGCTTGTCCGAAGAGCTGGTGTGGGGTTGTGAGCCAGCCGCGCTGGAGTCAGAGTCGTCACCTTGTTGCCCTCCCGGGCCCGTCGTCATCTGCCGCGCCGCGTCGGCCAGCATCGTCCGGAACACGATGTCGGACAGCCGGCGCTTGAGCAGGCGCATGGCCTCGTTCGAGGACTTGCCTCGAGCCTTGGTGCGGTCGAAGAAGGCGCGTCCCTCGGTCGGGTTGCGCAGCTGCACGGTGGCCATGATGTGCAGCACCCGGTTGATCTGACGGTTCCCGCCCCGGGAGAGCCGGTGGCGCACGTGGTCCCCGGATGAGGCATCGATCGGCGCGGTGCCGGTCCAGGACGCGAAGTGGTTGTTGTCCGGGAACCGGGTGATGTCCCCGACTTCCACGAGCAGCCGCGCCGCCCCGGACGGGCCGATGCCGTTCAGCCCGGTCAAGCTCGTCCCGGTCGCGGCGAGCAGCTGCGACAGTTCCTTGTTCGCCGCCTTCTTGCGCGCGTAGGTCCGCTCGAGGTCGCTGACCAGTTCGGCGGCGACCCGCCGCCGGGTCTTGCCCGCAGCGTCCCTAGGGCGCACCGTCGCGAGCAGCTTCTTGGCCTGTGCCGCGGACAGGTCCTTCTTTGCGCCGCCCGGGATCAGTTTCAGCAGAAGGTGATGCAGCTGGGAGACCATCCGGGTGTGGTCCTCGCCCAGGGCCCGGCGTCGGTCGGCCAGGACCGGCAACACAGCGAGCTGCTCGTCGTTGACGACCGGGCGCAGGCCGGCCATGCGGACCCCGACCAGCGCGATGGAGTGCGCGTCCGTGACGTCGGTCTTGCGGCCCTGACCGGTGGCGAACATCCGCACCCGCGCGGACAGTCGCGGCGGCACGTCGATGACCTGCTCCCGATCCGCGAGCAGCCGCAATGCGACGTGACGGCCGATACCGTTGCAGCCCTCGACCGCCCACACCCTGTCCCGTTCCGGGTCTGATGGAGGCTCTCATTCCACGGAAGGATGAGAGTCATGGCAGCACCGAGGAAGTACCCGGACGAGCTTCGGGAGCGGGCGATCAGGATGGCCGTCGATCTGCGGCGTGACCCAGACACCAAGCAAGGTGCGCTCCGGCGGGTCGGTGAGCAGCTCGGGATCAACCCGGAGACGTTGCGCAACTGGGTCCAGCAGGCAGAGGTCGACGAGGGCCACCGCCCGGGCGTGAGCACCGCTGAGGCGAAGCGGATCGCCGAGCTCGAGCGGGAGGTCAAGGAGCTGCGCCGGGCGAACGAGATCCTGCGGACGGCGTCCGCGTTTTTCGCGGCGGCGGAGCTCGACCGCAAGCTGAAGTAGGCACCGCTGTGCCCACTGCGGTGCTCGTCGAGTACATCGACGAGCACCGCGACCGGTTCGGGGTCGAGCCGATCTGCACGGTCCTGTCGGGGGCCGGCACACAGATCGCCCCGAGCACGTACTACGCGGCCAAGAAGCGCGCCCCGTCGGCACGATCGGTGAGTGACGCCGCGACGCTGGCCAAGATCGTGACGATCCACGCCGAGAACTACGGCGTGTACGGCATCCGCAAGGTGCATGCCGAGCTATGCCGGCAGGGTCATCTGGTGGCTCGCTGCACCACCCACCGGTTGATGAAATCCGTTGGGCTGCACGGCGTGAGCCGGGCGAAGGGGCCGCGCACCACGATCCCGGGCAGCGGACCGGACACCCGCCCGGACCTGGTGCAGCGTGCGTTCACCGCCACGGCACCGGACCAGCTGTGGGTCGCGGACATCACCTACTGCCGCACCTTCGCGGGGTGGGTGTACGCCGCCTTCGTCATCGACGTCTTCTCCCGCCGGGTTGTCGGCTGGCAGCTGTCGAAGAACCTGCGCACCGACCTGGCGCTGGACGCCCTCGAGATGGGGCTGTGGGACCGGGCTCGAGCCGGCCGGGACACTACCGGCCTGATTCACCACTCGGACAAGGGGGTCCAGTACTTGGCCATCCGCTACACGCAACGGCTGGCCGACGCCGGCGCGGTCGCCTCAGTGGGCTCGACCGGTGACTCCTACGACAACGCCCTCGCCGAAGCGTTCAACTCGCTGTTCAAGGCCGAGCTCATCCGCAACCGCGGCCCATGGCGCTCCATCGACGACCTCGAGATCGCCGTCGCGGAGTACATCGACTGGTTCAACCACCAACGCCTGCACGGCGAGCTCGGGCTCATCCCGCCCGCCGAGTACGAAGACCAGCACTACCGACACAACCCCGTGACGGCTACCGTCGTCGCGTCAGTTCCGAGCCTCCACTAAACCCGGAACGGGACACCCGCTCGGGCCACGCCCGCGCCACCTCGAGCATGGCCGCATAGCCGGACCGGTCGGTGTCGAACCGGCCACCAGCGGCGACCGACTCATCCGGGCGCATGACCTCGATTGTGACCGAGCGTTTGTGCGGGTCCATCCCGATCACCACGCGATCCGCTGGTTGCTCTTTCACCGTGTTCTCCTCTGCTCGAACCGGATTGGTCATCGAGCTGGGAGGGCAACGCTGCTTGCAGCTTGGGCACACCCCTCTTGAGCCTCTCCCGGCCCTGGCGACGTCCGGGACTGCGCAGGCCAAATGAGAGCCACACCCAAGAGTGAGCAGCCGATGTGAGAGCGACAGCCCGGACGCCTGGACCGAGCCTTGCCAAGCACCGATCCTGCGTCAATGAAACAAGCAGCCGATGAGCGACCGTTGCGGGCGCATGAGGAAGCGCCGGGGGGCCGGACGGCTGAGGAAGTGTGATCTTGGGCGCCGACATCCTGTGAGAAGGTTTGCTGTCGCGGGTGACGGGCTGCACGCAGCTCCGGAGAAGGTCGTATCGGCTCAGCCCTGATCACGCTGCTTCGGGTGTAATGCGGTAGGCCGTTGCGTTACCCGATGGACGTGTGCTGCCGGCACCTCCATTTGACAGGTGCCGCTGGCCCGCCGCTTGGTGGGCGGCGAGTAGATGGCCCGCTTCAGTGTCAGCGCCCTCCAGCCGGCCGTGGGTAGTTGCTCGTCTCGCTTGCAATGAACAGTTCACCGAAGGCCGCCCTCTCCCGCGCCACCAGCGACAGGAACTCCTGGTTCGTCGTGGGCTGGAACTTAAGTTCAACGCGCCCCTCTACTTGATCCACGCCGACGGAATAAGCAGGTGCAGCGTCCACTTTCTGAAGGTCCCCGGATACCTGCTCTTTGATGGCGGTCAGATCCGCAACCGATGGACCGCCCGGCTTAGGCACGTAGGCCCAACGAACCTGACCGTCATACTGCTCGCTCACGCGAGAGGCCCAGTCAACGTACTCCTGAGAGTCGCCCGCACCAATCAGCAGGACTGCCAAGCCCTTTTCAACCGCTATCTCGCGCTGTGGCCACGACGGATGAGCGGCCACCTGGGCCCGCAAATCGCGGACGAGTTGATCCATGGGCAGTCCATCAGTCGAGTTCACGCTGGTCGCCACGGGTGCCGCGGGTGCTACCTGTGCCAGGAGTCCTGTAGTGGCATCGTGGAGAGTCAGGATTACGCCGAAAACGCCAGCGACAACTATAGCGCTGACCGCCAATCGGGCCCGCGCTCGTCGACGTCTGCCGGAACTCCAAACCGCCTGGACATATGCGCTGTCTTGGCGCAGCGGCATGGCGTCGACATAGCGTGCAAGATCTTCACCAAGATTCGGATTCATGAGGTTCCACCCCTTGGGGAAAGCCCGTTTTCGGCCGACCGATAGGTGGCCCGAAGTGTCGAGAGAGCCTGCCGGCTCTGGGATTGAACGGTTCCGAGGCTGCACCCGAGGATCTCCGCTGCTTGAGATTCTGTCTGCCCTTCCAAGTAGCGGAGGACCAGAAGAGCCCTCTGAAGGCGAGGGAGCTTCGCCAAGGCTGCTTGGAGATCGAGAGTGTCGGACGGGTCTCGAGCCTCGGCTTTGGTCATGCCATCAGGCAGATCACCGAGCCGCTCCGGGTGGCGAGCGCGCCAGCGCAAAGAGTCCTGCCAAAGGCGGTACAAGGTCTTCCTCGCGTATGGGAGCGGGTCTTCAGGTTCGCTAGACAGCCGATCCCAGTGTCGAGCAATCCGGATATGAGTTTCTTGGACGAGGTCCTGCGCGATGTGAACTTCCGATGTCAGGGCGTACGCAGCTCGCGACAGAGTCGGTGTGCTCCTCCGCACGAACTCGTCGAACCCAGTTGCCACACCCGGCATGACAGGACCTCCCATGCCATTAACACGCCGGAGACCGGCCCTGAAGGACGGCGATTCAGTGTGATCTAGGTCACATTACGCCCAACCTCACGGCGCCGTGTGGGGACCGGCGCATGCTGATGATGCAGCTCGAACGACAGGGGACGACGATGCGCAGGCATTTCATGGCAATGACAATCGCCGGCTTGGGCGGCCTGCTCGCCACCTTGTTCGCAGGTACGGACGCAAGCGCGGGCGCCACCATCCCTGTGCCCGCTGGCATCAGCTCTACTTGCGGGCCCAGGTGGCCGCTCATCCGTCGTGGCCACAGCGCGAGATAGCGGTTGAAAAGGGCTTGGCAGTCCTGCTGATTGGTGCGGGCGACTCTCAGGAGTACGTTGACTGGGCCTCTCGCGTGAGCGAGCAGTATGACGGTCAGGTTCGTTGGGCCTACGTGCCTAAGCCGGGCGGTCCATCGGTTGCGGATCTGACCGCCATCAAAGAGCAGGTATCCGGGGACCTTCAGAAAGTGGACGCTGCACCTGCTTATTCCGTCGCGTGGATCAAGTAGAGGGGCGCGTTGAACTTAAGTTCCAGCCCACGACGAACCAGGAGTTCCTGTCGCTGGTGGCGCGGGAGAGGGCGGCCTTCGGTGAGCTGTTCATTGCAAGCGAGACGAGCAACGGCGCTTCGCCCAGGGCAGCATTGACGACGAAGGGCGGCTATGGCACTTCGGCGTACAGCGGAAATCCCGCAAACCCCATGTACACCGGCTGCACGATGGCCTTCAACGTCGTCAAGGGCGGCGTCTATCATTTCGTAACCGCCGCACATTGCGTACAAGCGGATACCTATTCAGGAACGGCTTCGACTCCGTGGTTCTATACCTGGGCTGGCGGATCAACCCTCCTCGGACATAGTGACGGTACATACTTGGGCCAGAACGCGGCGTCGTTCATTAACCCGCCAAGCGGCGACATGGCGGTGATTCGATATAGTTCGACGAACACCATCACGGCATACGGCACCGTGTACTACGGAACCGGATCTGTCGATGTCACTGGCTTCGGGCCGGCAGTTTTCAACGATTGGTCATGCACTTTCGGCGCCAAAACAAAGGCCAAGCACTGCGCAGCTATCGACGACGTATGTCGAGACGTCCATTATGGCGCGCCATGGAACGTCACCATCAACTGCATGATCCATGCGCCAATTGGTACATTCGCAGGCGATTCTGGTAGCCCACTATGGGTGACGGCGAGTGACGGGGTTTCGGCCACTGGCGTTGGCGTCCTGTCGGGCGGCAGTTCGGTCGAGTCCTTCTATAGCTGGGTCATCGACGCGCGTACGCGCTGGGGTGTCGACGCCTACTAGTTGGACGCGAGATCGATCGGGCCACGTACGCCGTCCCGTGCGCGACGTTGCTCGACCTCTCACGTCTGGCCGAGCAAGCTGCCGGGGCGCTGGACAACGCGTCGGCGCCGCTGCCGCAACTGCTGCGGAAGACTGCAAGCGATCTGGAGTTCGCCTCGTACATGAGTGACCAGGAGAACCACCTTCAAGAAGGGCGGCAGATCTTCGAGCCCGTGCTTGCCGAGTGGGCGGGCTGAGTTCCAGACGTCCTCTTCTGCCGCGAGTCGCCTACTCCACGGGCAGCAGATCGATCTGGATGGCGTCGGGCGATCGGTCGGACTCGTCGACGTCCCTTGCCACCGTGATGACAACCTCATTCAGCCCGCTGTGCGCCGAGTGAACCACCTCGTCGTCGGCATCACCCATGGAGATGCGACCACTCGGAACGCTTAGTCGCCCACGAAACACCTCCCGGCGGTCCGTCCGCGTGGCCGCGCTGGCAGGCAGAAGGCGCACCATGACTTCCGACTCAGCCCAATCGAAGTTACCGTCGAAGGAGGGAATGTCCTGAGCATGGCGGACAAGAACGATCACGCCGTGATCGTTGGCGGTCACCAGAGCGTTGGGATGAACCTCTGGAATGTCGCCGCCAGACTTCACGTCGGAAACGATCACGATGCCCCAGTGAAACGGACGTCGAATCAGCGCGGTTGAGAGCGGTTGCACGCTCGCACGCTAGCCCCTGACCAACCCGCTGTCATGCCGCTCCCTGAGCAGTGGGTAGAGCCGTGGGTCCTACTGGCGGACTGCCCACCACCCCTCAGAAACGGTTCTCTCCCATTCATCCGGCTCTGGGATGAGGAGTCCCGGGTAGATGCCTGTCGCTCGTCACAACCAAAACCGACTCCCCAACTGATCGGTTCAGTCTCCAGGCCCATGAACGCGACAACGACGTGGTGCACGTTCTCCATCTCGCGAATCGTGCCCGGATGTCCCGGCATCAGCACATGCCCAACGCGTCGTCGCTGTGAGTCCAGGACGTCGTCACTGCTCCTGGCGCCGGCATAGAAGACTCGCAGGCCGACCGAGAGCTCATCGGCGGAGAGGCGTCGTATGTCGCCCACTCTCACACGTAGCGATGGCCGCCGTGAGGAGTTTCTGTACTGGCTCAAGCTGCGCCTTCGGCGCAGAAAAGCGCGGGGGCCCGCGGCAGGGACCCCGCGCTGCGGGCGGCGCTGGCGCGCCGTCCTCGCGCACCCCGCCGCCCCCACGCTTTATGACGAGCCCACGGCGGAGCCCGACCTGCCTGAGGACCCTCGCATGAGTGGCCTCGACGATCTGCTGGAACTCAGGCGCCTGGACGAGGGAGGCCCCAGCCGTCGTGCTCTGCGTCTGCTCCCATGGAGGACCACTGCCCACCTCGAGCGCGTGTTGGCGTCGACGACCCGCCCGGCCGGCTTCCTCGAGCGCCTTCTGCGCGGCACCATCCAGCCTGGCTCGTTCGCGTCACTGCGCGGACCCGCGTGGCGGGTTTGCGGGACATGGTGCCCAAGTTGATCGCCCGTCAGACTCCAACGACAGCCGAAGAACACGCAGGCGGCGAGCCACACAAGAACCCTTGCATGCAAGCCAACTTCGGCGCCTGAAGCGGGGGCGACACTCCCGCGGGCGTCGCAGAGCCGCTTGGGGGCGCAAAAGGGGCACGCCGGCTCGGAAGGTGACGGCAGCCCACAGCAACGAGCACTGAACATCCGTGCTCGAAAGTCCTCACGGGCTTGCGGCGCCGCACCCCTCGGACCGACTTTTAATCCGCCGGTCGTCGGTTCGAGCCCGACGGGGCCCACCACACGATCTGTATGACTCCGCCTGAGGCTTGACCTTCCGGCTGCTGCCGATGCGTGACAAGTGCCGCGGTGGGTGGTTCCACACGTACGCTGCGGCGGTGACCACCGAGATGAGGCGATTCCTCACCGCACGCTTCTTCACGATGCTGGGCTGGGTCGTCCTGCTCGGAGCCGGCTTCGCCCTCGACCAGGCCGTCACGAGCAACATCGACGACCCTTTCGTCAGATGGGTGGCCAACCTGGTCACTCTCGGCGGGAGCATGAAGCTGGGCCTCCTGCTGCAGGCAAGGGTGCTTGCCCGCGTCGATCCCGACGGCCGGCTCCGGGCGCAGGTCGCCACGCTCGGGGCAGACGCCGAGGACTAGCAGGAGCCCTGCACCGGCCCGGCGTCCCACCACCCCTTCCGCGCAGGTCCCCCCTCCCGTATGGGCGGCCGCCGAAGGCCGCCTCGTCGCCACGAAGCACACCCGCCGGCGCCCTGGGCCCAAGGTTTGCCCAAGGCCCTTCCGTGCATCCTTGCGACGTCGCCGAACGTGTCTCGTCACATGACCTGCTCGAGGTCGGACGGACAGAATCGTCCAGCGAAAAGGGGAACTCAGATGCGCGCAAGCTTGTTCGGACCACAGCGGCTCGGACGGTCGCCCGTCCCTGAAGCGTCCCGAGGCCCTTCATCGATCGGCCGCCGCCTGCGCCTCACCGCCGCCGCCGCTGCCACGTCGCTGGCGGTCGGCCTCTTCGGGGCGCTCAGCCCCGCCTCCGCGGCCCTTCCGCCCACCGGGCTCGGTGCGATCGACCCCGCCACGGGCTTCCCGTCGTCGTACACCGACGGCAACGGGCTCTCCCTGCAGCCGTGCCTCGACGGTTTGCCGATCTGCTCGACCACGACCGCCGGCCTGCTGGCCTCGGACGGCTCGGGTGAGGGGTTCTACTTCGTGGCGGACGCCAGCCTCGGCGACGGCACGGTCGCGTTCAAGTACCACTCCGCCTTGGAGGGTGCCTGGTTCGCACCGCCGGACCCGACCGGCGCCGTCGACAACAGGCAGACCTTCGCGCGCATCCAGATCGCGGTGCCCAAGGGCGGGTTGGTCCCGAACGCCACGTACACGGTGACCGACCCGTGGGGCACGGTCGTCTGCACCGCCGACGCCGGCGGTTTCCTGCTCAACGCGGCCAAGGGGTGCCGCATCCAGACGACGGCCGTCGCCGGCAACTTCACGAACGCCCTGGGCGGCCGGGTGGGCCCGTTCCTGACCTGGGACACCTTCGGGCAGGCGGTCGGTGCCCCGCCGGCGGGCTACATCGGCGACTTCGCCACACCCCACGCGGTGACCGGAAGCCCGACCGGCTTCAACAAGGTGCGGATCCAGGGTCCAGGCCTCACCTCGACGTGCGCCGGCGCGGCCGGGCCCATCGCGAGCTGCACGGAGACCGACCAGTTCGTCGTCCAGGGCAAGGTGCAGCCCGGGGCGTCAGCGGCGATCTCGGCGAGCAGCCTGGACTTCGGGAACGTCGCGGCGACCCCGCCGGTGACCAAGACCGTCACCTACACCAACACCTCGACGGACGGCACGTCCGTGAACATCACCTCGGTGGCGCTCGCTGCGGGCTCCTCCACGGACTACTCCCTCGGCGGCACGTGCGCAATCGGGCTCGTGGCCCCGGGCGCCAGCTGCACCGTGGCCGTGACGTACACGCCGACCGGAGCCTCACCCGACACCGGTTCGGTGGTCGTCAGCAGTGACACGCCCACCATCGGCGACCGCACCATCACGTTGACCGGCAAGTCCGTCGGGGTCCCCTTCGTCGAGACACCTGCGCCGCCTGCAGCTCTGGCGTTCGGGAACCAGTCGACCGGCACCAGCTCCCCCGAGAACGTCGTCGTCGTCGGCAACAGCGGCGTGGCGAACGTCGGCCTCAGCTCCAGGACCTTGACCGGGACGGGCGCCGCCCACTTCTCGCTCGTCGGGACCACGAACACGTGCGCCACGGGGGCTGCCCCCGGTGGTGGCTGTGAGACGGGGGTCGTCTTCGCACCCACGACCAACGGCGCGAAGACCGCCAACCTGCAGCTGACCTTCAGCGACGGGTCCGTCCTCAACGTGCCGCTCACGGGCACCGGGCTGGCCGCAACAGCACCGGGCGCCCCGACGGCCGTGACGGCCACCGCGGGCAACGGCGCCGCGAGCGTCACCTGGACCGCGCCGGCCAGCCCCGGCACCTCGGCCATCACCGGCTACACCGTGCAGGCGTTCAACGGCGTCACCGCCGTCGGCACCCCGCTCAGCGTCGCGGCGACGGCACGCGCGGCTACCGTCGCGGGCCTGGCCAACGGGACGAGCTACACCGTCCAGGTCAAGGCGGTCAGCGCGGTGGGCGCAAGCCCCGCGGGGGTCTCCAACGCCGTCGTCCCGACGGCTCCCACGCCTCCGGGCACCCCGACGGGTGTCACCGCGGCTCGCGGCAACGCGAGCGCCACCGTCCACTGGGTGGCTCCGGCCACCGGCGCGGCGGTGACCGGGTACCAGGTCAGGATCAGCGCTGGCGGCGTCCAGGTCGGCGCACTCCGGGCTGCAGCGGCGTCCGCTCGGAGCCTGGTGGTGACCGGCCTGACGAACGGCACGACGTACACCGTGCAGGTCCGGGCCACCAGCGCCGGCGGCGCGGGAGCGTACTCGCCCGCAGTGAGTGTCCGGCCCCTGACCACGCCGAGCGCGCCGGTGATCGGCACCGCGGCCTCCGGAGTCGCCGGCGGCACCATCACGGCCAGGGCGGCCTGGTCCGCGCCGACCAGCAACGGCGGCACGGCGGTGACGGGATACCGGGTCCGCGCGCTGCGGATGAGCTCCACCGGGACGGTCCTGTCCACGACGCTCTCCGCCGTGCAGCCGGCAACCGCCAGGGCCCTCACGATGACCCTGCCTGCAGTCGGCAGCTACCGGTTCACCGTGCAGGCCTCCAACGCGGTCGGTGCCGGCGCCCTGTCCGCCAGGTCGAACCTCGTGGCAGGTCGGTGACCCTCGACCTCCCTCGGAGCCGGACCCAGCGCCGCGTCCCATCCCCTTTCCCGGAGGGTGGGACGCGGCGCCACTTCCCGCAGAGGTACGCGTTCACCTCACGAGTGCACGCTGCACCGGCCACCGCTGGCGGAAGCGCACAGCCGTCGAGGGAGGCCGCACCCCTGGCCCGACCGTCGACGCGCTCAGGGGAGCGAAGCGCCGCCGCAGATCACGAGGGTCTGGCCGGTCACCATCGCCCCGGTCGGCTCAAGCAGGAAGCGGGTGAGCGCCGCCACCTCCGACGGCTCGACGAGCCGTCCCAGCGGCGGCACGACGGGAGGCACGGAGGAGCGGTTGGGGTCATCGAGCATGGCCGTACGCGTGGGGCCGGGAGCGACGACGTTGACGGTGATGCGGCGGGGTGCGAGCTCACTGGCCCACGCGCGTGCCATCGCCACGAGCGCTGCCTTGGTGGCGGCGTACTGGCTCTTGCCGGGCACTCCCGACATGGTGCGGCTGCCGACGAGGACGACCCGCCCCCCGTCGACGAGCGAGCCGACCAGGCCGCTGACGAGCAGCTCGGCTCCGCGCACGTGGACGGCCCACATGCGCTCGCCCTGCTCGGGCTGCAGGTCCCGGACACCTGCGGAGTACTGCAGGCCGGCGGCGTGGACGATCGCATCCATACCGCCGGCCGTGGCGTCGCGGACCGCGCGCACTGCCTCGTCGGCGGCGATCGCGTCAGCCAGGTCGCACGGCACCCACGTGGCGGCGTCCGACAGCCCACCGCGCGAGCGGCTCAGGCCGAGCACGTGCCACCCGGCGCCGACGAGGTCGTGCGCGATCGCGAGGCCGATGCCGGAGCTGGCCCCCGTGACGACCGCGCTGCGGGTGGCGCGCTCGCCGGTTGCAGAGGGGACCGGCCCGGACGGCATCGCCACCGTCACCGGGATGGGCCCCTGCGAGCGCCGCGCAGGTGGTCGACGAGATCGGCGGGCAGGTGGACGTGCTTGATGGCGCGCCGGTGGTAGGTGTACGCGACGTGGAGGCCACCGTCGGGAGCGGGGAGCACCGAGGGGTAGGACAGCTCGCGGTTGAGCCCGTCGCGCGAGTTGTTCGACATGCAGTAGCCGTCACCGGTCTCGAGATCGACGAGCACCGGCCAGGTGCGGCCGTCGTCGGGGCTGAGGCCCAGCGTCATCGGCGCGCGGGGGGCTCCCCAGAAGGCGGTGCGGCGTCCCTCCGCCTCGGCTGCCTCGGGTGAGGGCTCGGCGACGACCGGGCCCTCGAGCCCGTCGACCACGCCCTCGTCGTCGATCTCGTCGTAGAGCGAGACCCTTCGCTCTGTGGCGTCGAGCGCGGAGCTGCGGTTGAAGACGAGGGCGACCTCTCCGCCGCCCGTCGCGACCGCCTGGATCGATGAGTTGTTGTTGGGCAGCTCGGTCGCCGTCGGCTCGGCCCACGTCACACCGTCGTCGGTGGAGGTCGTCTGCCACACATGGTCGGCCCAGCGGCTGCGGAAGCAGGCCCAGAGCGAACCGTCCTGTCGCACAATGATGTTCATGTGCACGCAGCCGAGCGACCCCGGCACGGGCGCCTCGGTCCACGTCGAACCTGCGTCGTCGCTCCACCATACGCTCGAGGTGTCCTCGTTGCCGACCCACTTCTCGCCGGGCACCGTGACGCAGTTGAAGACGGGCAGCAGGATGCGACCGCTCGGGAGGACCGCCGGGGGCTGGCGCACGAAGACGCCCCCGGCGTCGGTCGCGGGAAGGAGCACCGTCGGCGCCTCCCACGTCTCGCCGCCGTCGTGCGACACTCGGCGCCGCACCTCGGAGGTGTCCTGGTTGCCGGCGAGCTGAGCGGTGTAGAGCAGCCACACGTCGCCGTCGGGGGCGGTGAAGAGCACGGGGTTCTGCTCCGACCGGTTCGGGTCGTCGCTGAGCGGCACGGGGCTCTGCCACGTGTCGGTGCCCGACGGCATACGCGAGAGGTAGGCGGTGATGTCGCTGACGCCCTCCTGCGTGCCGCCGAACCACACGCACGCGAGGTCGCCGTTCGGCAGCCAGGCGAGGTTCGCGGCGTGGCACTGCACGGTCGGGGTGGGCAGGTATGCCGTCCGGCCGCCTCCGTCTCGCGGGCGCAGCACGCCGTCGGCCGGGAGCGTCTCGGGCGGGGTGTCCGCGACGTTCACGACTCGCTCCGGGCCGCCTTGAGGTGGGCCGTGGAGGCCTGCTCGAGGTGGATGAGGTCGGACGAGACGGTGGCGAGCGTGAACCCCTGGCCGAGGCGCTTGGCCGCGGCCTCACCACTCGGGGTGTGGAACCCGGCGGCGATTCCGGCGTCCTTCGCCGCCTTGAGGATCCGGTCGACGGCGGCCTCGAAGACGTCGTCGACGCCCGCGTCGGTCGAGGTCGTGCCGCCGACTGCGAGGCGCAGGTCGGACGGGCCGATGTAGAGCCCGTCGATGCCCGGCGTCGCCGCGATCTCCTCGACGTTGGCGAGGCCCTGCGGCGTCTCGATCATCGCGAGCACCACCGTCGCCGCGTTGCTGTCGGCCGGGTTGGGGCCGATCCGCAGCTGCGAGCGCATCGGACCGTAGGAACGGATGCCCTCCGGACCGTACTTCGCGTAGGAGACGGCCCGTGCGGCGTCCTCCGCGGTGTTGACGAGCGGCACGATGACGCCCGCCGCACCTGCGTCGAGCGCCTGCCCGATGAGGAACGGGTCGTTGGCACCGACGCGCACCATGCCGACGGACTCGCCGCCCGCGTCGATCGCCTGCATGCCCGACAGGATGCCCTTGTAGTCGAGCAGGCCGTGCTGGGCGTCGAAGCAGACGTAGTCCCAGCCGAGGCGGGCGAGCCGCTCGGTCGAGACCGGCGAGTCGATGATGACCCAGTACCCGAGGATCTGCTCGCGGGCCCGCAAGCGGCGGGCGTAGTCGAGCACGCGGGCGCGGCTGCGCTCCACCGCCGTCTGGCCGGGACCTGCCTGCGCGCTCATCGGTTGTACCCCGGCATCGAACCGGCGAGCGCCAGGCCCGCCTCGTCGCAGGCGGCGACGACGTCGTCGGGGAGCGGACCGGCTTGTGCAGCAGTGATGTTGGCCTCCAGCTGGTGTGGTTTCGAACCCCCGAGGAGCACCGCCGACACGACGGGCTTGCTCAGCAGCCAGCGCAGCGACAGCTCGGGGAGGGTGATGCCGACCTCCGACGCGATGGCGCCGAGGGCCTCGATGACCGCGAACGTCTCGGCGTTCCAGTAGCGGTCCTTGTACATGGTCGCGAGCGCGGACGAGCCGAAGCGCCCCTCGCCCGGAGACTCCGTGAAGGAGTGGCGCCCGGTGAGCAGGCCGCCCCCGAGCGGGTTGTAGACGATCGTGGCCAGGCCCTTGGTCGTCGCGAACTCGGTGTACTCGGCCTCGATGCGGCGGGCCACGAGGTTGTAGAGCTGCTGGGCGAGGATCGGGCGCGGCGTGCCGAGGGCGTCGCACGCGGCGAAGACGTCGGCGATCTGCCACGCCGAGAAGTTGGAGACGCCGATGGCGCGGACCTTGCCCTCCCGGACGAACTCGCCGAGGGCAGCGACCGTCTCGTCGATCGGGACGGACCGGTCGGGCTGGTGCAGGTAGTAGACGTCGACGTGGTCGGTGCGCAGCCGGCGCAGGCTCGCCTCGAGCGAGGAGCGCAGGCCGGCAGCCGACAGCAGCGGTGCGCCACCCGCGTCGCCGGGGTAGATGCCCGCCTTCGTGGCGATCGTGGCCGCGTCGCGGCGGCCCTCGAGGATGTCGGCGAGCATCTCCTCGCTGCGCCCGGCGGCATACCCGTTGGCAGTGTCGATGGAGGTGATGCCGGCGTCGAGCGCCGTGTCGACCATGGTGCGTGCCGTCTCCAGGTCGACGGTGTCGCCGAAGGTCATGGTGCCGAGCACGAGCCGCGGCAGCGGCTTGTCGAGCCCGGGCAGGTCGAGGGTGGGCAGGGTGGAGGTGGTCATGAGGCCTTCTCGGTCTCGGCCGTGCGGGAGGCGGCGATGTGTCGGATGAGGTGGCGCGGCTTGATGCCGGTCATGAGCCCCGGCTCGAGGGCCGAACGGCGGAGGCGCTGGGTGTAGTCCTCCTGCGGACGGGAGAGCAGGTCGTCGGTCCGCCCCTTCTCGACGATCCGACCGGCCCGCATGACGATCGTGTCCTGCGAGATGGCCCGCACGACGCCGAGGTTGTGGGAGATGAACAGGTAGGTCAGGCCGGTGTCGGCCTGCAGGTCGCGGAGCAGCTCGAGCACCTGCGCCTGGACGGAGACGTCGAGCGCGCTCGTCGCCTCGTCACAGACCAGCAGCTCGGGACCGGAGGCCAGCGCGCGGGCGATGCCGATGCGCTGGCGCTGGCCACCTGAGAACTCCGGCGGCTTGCGGTCGAGCGCCGTCTTGGGCAGGCCCACGCGGTCGATGAGCTCGGCGGCCTTGTCGCGCTGCACCTTTCGGGACTTCTCGCCGCGAACCCGGAGTGGCTCGGCCACGATGTCCTGCGCCGTCAGGTGCGGGTCGAGGGAGCCGTAGGGGTCCTGGAAGACCATCTGCACCCGGTGGCGCAACGGTCGCAGCTGCTTCTCGGAGAGCTGCGCGAGGTCGGTGCCGTCGAGGTCGATGGTGCCCGAGGTCGGCCTGAGCAGCCGCACGAGCGCCTTCGCGATGGTGGACTTGCCGCAGCCGGACTCGCCGACGATCGCGAGGGTGCCACCGCGGGGGACGGCGAACGAGACGTCGTCGACGGCGCGGAAGACCTCCTTGCCGGTGCGGTACTCGACGACGAGGTTGCTGACGGTGAGCAGGTTGTCAGCCACGGCTGTCCTCCTTGACGAGCGCGGGGGCGTCGACGGCCGGGTCGTGCCACGGCCCGAGCTCGGGGATCGCGCCCAGGAGCTTCTGCGTGTAGGGGTGCTGCGGATGGTCGACGACGTCGGCGACCGGGCCGCCCTCGACGAACGTGCCCGACTTCATGACGTGGATGCGGTCGCTCATGAGGCGCGCGACGCCGAGGTCATGCGTGATGAGCAGCAGCGCGATGCCGGTCTGCTCCTGCAGCTCGAGCAGCAGGTCGAGGATGCCGGCCTGGACCGTGACGTCGAGGGCGCTGGTGGGCTCGTCGGCGACGATGAGGTCGGCGTCGGTCGAGACCGCCATGGCGATGAGGACGCGCTGCAGCATGCCGCCCGACAGCTGGTGCGGGTAGGCGTCGAACTGCTTGGCAGGGTTGCGGATGTGGACCTGCTCCATCAGGGACAGGGCCCGCGCCTTGGCCTCGGCCTTGCCCAGCTTCGGGTACTTCACCCGTACGGCCTCGGTCATCTGCCGACCGACGGTGCGGATCGGGTTGAGGGCCGTCATGGGGTCCTGCGGGATGAGTGCGACGGAGCGTCCACGGAGCCCGTTGATGACCTTGCGGGCACCCGTGACGTCCTTGCCGGCGATGCGGGCCTCGCCCGAGATGACGGCGAGGTCGTCGGGCAGCAGACGCAGGATCGCCATGGCCGTCGTCGACTTGCCCGAGCCGGACTCGCCGATGATGGTGACGGTCTCGCCCTCGTCGATGTGGAAGCTGACGCCGTCGACGGCGCGCACGACGGAGCCACCCGTCATCAGCTCGACCCTGAGGTCCTTGACCTCGAGAACGCTCATGACTGGTCTCCCTTCGCGCGGCGGACGCGGTCGCGCAGGCCGTCTCCGACGAGGTTGACGCCGACGACGAGCAGGGCGATGACGATGCCGGGGATGGTGACGAGCCACCACTTGCCGGTCACGAACAGCTCGCGGCCGTCGGAGATGATGCCGCCCCACGTCGGGTAGGGCCGCTGCACGCCGGCGCCGAGGAAGCTTAGCGCGCTCTCGAGCAGGACGGCCTGCGCCAGGAGCAGCAGCACGACGACGAGCACCTGCTGCAGGACGTTGGGGATGACGTGGCGGGCGATGATCGACACCCGGTGCAGCCCCAGGACGCGGGCCGCGGCGACGTACGGCTTCTCGCGCTCGACGAGCACGAGGGCCCGGGTGATGCGGGCCGGTTCGGGCCACTGGGCGAAGGCGATGACCAGGGTGATGACCGGGATCGACGGGCCGAAGAGGGCGACGACGAGCAGCAGCATGAGCAGCAGCGGAAGCGACATCTGCGCCTCGAGCAGGCGAGAGACGATCGTGTCGACCCACCCGCCGAAGTAGCCGGCCGCGGCGCCGGCGACGATGCCCACGAGACCCGACACGACGATCGCGAGGATGCCGATGACGAGCGACGTCTGGCCGCCGTGCAGGACGCGGCTCAGCAGGTCGCGGCCGTTGGGGTCGGTCCCGAAGAGGTGACCAGGGCTGAAGGGCGGTAGCGACGACTCGGACAGGGCGCCGACGATCGGGTCGGGCAGCGGCAGCAGCTGCGCCAGCGCGACCGGCAGGACCACGAGGGCGGCGCAGATCGCACCGACCCAGATCTTGATCGTGCTGTAGCGGGCGCGGCGTGCGGCCGCCGAGCGGCGGAGGAGGACCTTGGTGACGGCCGAGTCGCGACCCAGGATCGAGCCGGGGACCTGGCTGAGATCGGGAGCCGACGGAGGGGACACGTTCGGGTTGGCGGTGCTCATGCGCTGGCCTCTCCGAGTCGGACCCGCGGGTCCATGAGCGGGTAGAGCAGGTCGACGAACAGCTGGACGACGAGCGCGAGCACGACCGTGACGAGGACCGTGGCCTGGATGAGCGGGAAGTCGCGCTGCTTGAGCGCGTTGACGACGAGCTCACCGACGCCCGGCCACTTGAAGACGACCTCGACGATGACCACGCCGTTGAGCATGGCCGCGAAACGCGTGCCGAGCGCGGTGACCACTGGGATCGCCGAGTTGCCGAACGCGTACCGCCAGGTGAGCGCCCGCTCCGAGATGCCGCGCGAGCGGGCCACCGTGAGGTAGGGCGCTGCGAGGTTGCCCACCATCTCGCGGCGCACGAGCCGCGAGATGAGCGCGATCTGGAGGATCGCGATCGTCACGGTCGGCAGCACGATCGAGCTGCCCGAGTCGAACCCGGCGGGTGAGAACCAGCCCAGGTTGACGGCGAAGACGATGAGCAGCACGAAGCCGATCCAGAAGTCCGGCATCGACTGTCCGGCGATCGTCGCGATGTTGGCGCCGAGCTCCTGGGCGGTGTCGGCCCGACGGGCCATCCACACGCCCAGCGGGATCGCGACGAGCGCCGTGACGACGATCGCGGCCACCGCCAGCGTGATGGTGTAGGGCAGGCGTTCCATGACGACCTCGAGCGCGGGGCGCTTGAAGAAGAACGAGGTGCCGACGTCTCCCTGGAACAGGTGCTGCAGGAAGGTCACGAACTGCACCGGGATCGACTGGTCGAGCCCGAACTGCTGGCGGATGGCCTCGAGCTGTGCCGAGGTCGGGTTCGGTGGCGCGTAGTTCGCCGCCGGGTCGCCCGGGGCCATCCGCAGCAGGACGAAGACCGTCGCGGTCGCGAGGAACGCGGTGAGCACGGTCTGCCCGATGCGCTTGAGGACGTAGGTCAACATGGGATCACCTTGGAGTGCCGTGGGTACGGCGCACCGGTCAGGCCGAGACCGTGACGGCGCCGAGGTCGTAGGAGTTGATGGCCCGCAGCTTCAGCGCCGCGACACGCTTGCGCTTGGCGAGGACGTTGTTCGGCGTCCAGGCCCACATGGCCGGCCACAGGGCCCAGATCTTCTCCTGGGCCTGCCCCAGCAGGGCGTCGCGCTTGGCCTCGTCGGCCTCGGCGCCGGCCTGGTCGAGCAGCGCGGTGATCTCCGGGACGACGAAGCCGTGGTAGGTGTCACGCGTCTTCTCCTTCTCCGCGGTGCCGCCGTACTGCCCCTGCAGGTTCGTCAGTGCCAGCCCGGTCTGGTTGCCGTAGCCATTGGCGAGCACGTCCCAGTCGCCGGCCTCGCCGCGACGCCACGCGTTGATCTCGCCGCCCTTGGGGATCATCTTCAGGGTGGCGGTGACGCCCACGGCGGCCAGCATCTGCGACACGGCCTCGAGCACCCGCGAGGCGCCGGCGAACTCGGAGTCCTCCCAGATGAACGTCAGCTTCAGGCCTGCGCCACCGTTGTCGGCGAGCATCTTCTTGGCCTTGGCCGGGTCATAGGTGTAGGCGCCGGTCTTGGCGAAGCCCGCGAGGGTCTTCGGCACGACGCCCTCGGCCGAGGTGACCTGGTTGTTCATCAGGGCCTTGATGAGCGAGTCGTGGTCGATGGCGTACGTCAGGGCCTCGCGCACCTTGGGGTTGGCGAGCGGGTGGCCGGCGGGCTTGCGGAAGTTGTAGAAGAGGTGGATCAGGCGGGTGCCGGGCGTCTCGATGACGTCGACGTCGGAGTTCGTCTTGAGCGATGCCGCCGACTCGGGGGTGATCGTGTCGATGACGTCGGCCTGGCCCGAGGTGATCGCGATGACGCGTGCGCCCTCCTCCTCCTGGTAGGAGACGTTGATCTCCTGCAGCTTCGCCTTCTCGCCCCAGTAGTTGTCGTTGCGGGTGAGCTTGTAGGTGCCGGTGCCCGTGTCGGCGGTCGTGATGACGAACGGGCCGGTGCCGAGGCCGTTGCTCAGCTCCTCGGCCTTGTTGTCCTTGGCCGGCGTGATGAGGATGTTGGACATCAGCGAGTCGAGGGTGACGACCGGGGTCTTGGTGGTGAGCGTGAACGTCTTGTCGTCGACCTTGGCGAAGGACGGCTGCTCGGGGAACTGCGAGGCGACGTAGCCGGCCTTGACCTGGAAGTACAGCTTGAGCGCGGTCTCGACGTCCTCGACGGTGACCGGCGACTTGTCGGAGTAGTGGATGTCGCTGCGCAGCTTGACGGTCCACTCGGTCGGCTTGGTCTGCTCGAAGGACTCGGCGAGGACGAGCTCGGGCTTGAGGTCGTCGCCGATCTTCGTCAGCGCCTCGCGCACGGCGCGCTGGACGGTGACGGCCGCGTCGTACTGGTTCAGCTTGTTGTCGAGGCTGACCAGGTTGCGGTTGAGCACGATGCTCAGGGTGCCGCCCGCAGCGCCTGCCCCGGCAGTGCTGGCTGAGTTGGCGGACTTGGGCCCGGCGCAGGCGGCGAGGGCGGGAGCGAAGAGCGCTCCGGCGCCGGCCAGCGAGGCGAGCTTGAGGATCGAGCGACGCGAGACCTCCCGCGTCGACTGGTCAGACGTGGGAAGCAGTGCGGGCTGCTGGGGCATCGGAACTCCTCGTTGAGCGGTGGCCTCTCCGTCGGCGGCGCACGCTGCGCCCCTCGGGTTCCCCAACCTTCGCACCATTGCGCGATTCGCGCAATACCTGTAGCGTTTTTTGTGAAGGAACAGTTGGTCACATGCTGCCGGGACGCATCCAGAGGGTATGCATGATCGTCCTTCACCCAACTGGCAAGGTCGCCGATTCCCTTGCCTTACAAGGACATTTGTTTCGTCGACCTGGTGAGGAGGGGACATGGCAGCACCGGCCCTGGCGGTCGTCGCCGACGATCTGAGCGGCGCCGCGGAGTGCGCTGTCCACGCACTACTGCGTGTTTCGCGCAGCAGCGTCGCATTGGCGCCCGCCCCCGACGCCCACCGAGACTCCCCTGCCGCGGTCGCCTCGGAGACCGCCTCCTCCGACGCCACCTGCGTCACCGTCGACACAGACTCGCGACGCCTCACCCAGGAGGCAGCCGTCCGCGCGGTCCGTGCTGCGGCTCGGCTCGTCGCAGCCGCCCCGGTCGTCGTCAAGAAGGTCGACTCGCTGCTGCGTGGCCACGTCGGGGCCGAAGTCGCCGCGCTCGCGCAGGAGCTGGGGCGCACGCCCGTCGTGGCTGTCGCCAACCCGGGCCTGCACCGCATCGTGCGTGACGGCGTGCTCCACGTCGCCGGCACCCCCCTGCATCAGACGGATCTCTGGGACGTCGAACCGACGCCCGCGCCGACGGCCGTGTCCGAGGCACTGCGCCCGCTGCGCACCGTCGTCGTGCCCCAGGCCACCGTCGCTCTCGGCGTCGACGCCGTGGCGGAGGCACTGGCCCACGCACGTGCCTCAGGCCTCGTCGCCGTCTGCGACGCAGCCACCGAGACCGACCTCGAGACGGTGCACGCCGCCGCCACCGGGTCCACGCCCGAGGCCCTGCTCGTCGGCTCGGGGGCCCTGGCCGCCGTCGCAGCCCGCGCTCTCCCCCTCGAGCGCCCCGACCCCGAACCGCGCCACGGCGCGCCCTCCGACGGCACAGCACACGACGGCGAGACGGAACCGCGCCCGGGCGCGGACTCCGAACCCGCCCCCTCCGTGCTCTTCGTGCTCGGCACGCGTGCACCCGGGCTCGCCGACCAGCTCGCGCACCTGCGCGCTGCGCACTCCGTGCACACCCTGCTGGTCCGGCCCGACGACCTGCTCACCGACCCCGAGCACGTACGCCGTCACCTCGGCGCCGCGCTGCCCGGCGGTGTCGTCGTGGTGACCCTCGACCCCACAGCGCCGGCCGACCCGTCGCGCGCCCGGCGGCTCGCCGAGGCCCTGGCCGACGCGGTCGCCCCGGCCGCCGACGCGTACGACGCCCTCTTCCTGTCCGGAGGCGAGACCGCCCGGGCGGTCCTCGACCGACTCGGCGTCCATGCGCTCGAGGTCGTCACGCAGATCGAGACGGGGACCGTCGTCAGCACCCGCCCCGGCGGCCGCACCGTCGTCACCCGGCCGGGCAGCTTCGGCCGACCACAGTCACTCGTCGCGGTCGCCACCCACCTGCTCGGCAGCGGCCCGACCACCTGCCCCCAGGCATCCAGCCCCGCACTCACCGTCAGCACCACCCAGAGCGCGACCGCCCCCAGCAGCGCCACCACCAAGGAGAACCCATGACCGCCGCCCTTCCCCGCATCGCCGTGACCATGGGAGACGGCGCCGGCATCGGCCCCGAGATCATCGTCAAGGCCCTGGCCGACCCGCACGTGGCCACGATGGCGCGCGTCGTCGTCGTCGGTGACGCGCTGCGGCTCAAGCAGGCCGCCGACGTCGCCGGTGTCGCCGTCGACATCGTGACGATCACGGACGTCGACGAGGCGACCGAGATCCCGGGCCGCATCAACGTCATCGACCTCGCCCTCCTGCCCGAGGACCTGCCGTTCGGCCAGCTGTCCGCGAAGGCCGGCGACGCGGCGTACCACTACATCCGTGTCGCGTCCGAGCTCGCGATGGCCGGCAAGGTGCAGGCCATCTGCACGGCCCCGCTCAACAAGGAGGCGCTGCACGCCGGCGGGCACGTCTTCCCGGGCCACACCGAGCTGCTCGCCCACCTCACCGGCACCCCCGAGGTGTCCATGATGCTCTCCACCGAGAAGGTGAAGGTCATCCACGTGACCACGCACATCGGTCTGATCGACGCCGTGAACCGCATCGAGCCCGGTCTCGTCGAGCGGGTCATCCGCCGTGGGCACAAGGCCCTCGTCGACGCCGGCACCCCCGACCCGAAGATCGGCGTCTGCGGCATCAACCCGCACGCCGGCGAGAACGGCCTCTTCGGCTACGGCGAGGAGGAGTCGAAGATCAACCCGGCCGTCGAGGTGTGCCGGGCCGACGGCATCGACGTCCATGGCGCCCTCCCGGCCGACACGCTGTTCTTCCTCGCCGGGCGCGGCGACTACGACCTGGTCGTCGCGATGTACCACGACCAGGGACACGGCCCGGTCAAGGTGCTCGGCCTCGAGGCCGGCGTCAACGTCACCATCGGCCTGCCGGTCATCCGCACGTCGGTCGACCACGGCACCGCCTTCGACATCGCCGGCACGGGCGTCGCCGACCACCGCTCCATGATCGAGGCGCTTCGTCTCGGCGCGGAGATGGCGCCACGGGCCGTGGACGCCTAGGGTGCCCAGCGTGGCGAAGCACACCGCACAGACGCGTCGGGGCGAGATCGTGCGCCTCGCCACGACCAGCGGGCTCGCGAGCGTGGAGGAGCTCTCCGACCAGCTGGGCGTGACGGCGTCGACGATCCGGCGTGACCTCGCCAAGCTGACCGCCCAGGGCCAGCTCGCACGCACCTACGGCGGCGTCATGAGCCTCGCCCACCACCCCGAGGCCTCGCTGCGCCAGCGTCTCGGCGAGGCGCACGCGGCCAAGCGCGACATCGCGTCGTGGGCGGCCGACCAGATCGAACCCGGCGAGACCGTGCTCCTCGACGCCGGTTCGACGATGGGCGCGCTGGCCGACGCCATCACGAAGCTGCCCGAGCTCACCGAGCTGACCGTCGTCACGGCAGGCATCAGCGCGATGGGCACCCTCGCCGACAGCGTCGGCATCGACGTCATCGCCCTCGGCGGCCGGCTGCGCCCGCTCAGCCAGGCGTTCGTCGGCCCCCTTGCCGAGGCGGCCGTGCAGCGGCTCAGCTTCGACCGCGCGTTCATGGGCGCCGACAGCGTGCACGCCGAGCGCGGCATCTGCGAGGCCGACCTCGAGCAGACCCGGCTCAAGGAGCTCATGATGAGCCGGGCTGAGCACACCTACGTCCTCGCGCACGCCGACAAGCTCGGCCAGTCGCCCTTCCACGCGTGGGCCGTCATGCCCCGCACGTGGACCCTCGTCACCGACGCGTCCGCCGACCCCGCGCAGCTGCAGGCGTTCCGCGACAACGGTGTCGAGGTGGTCGTCGCCCCGCGCCGCGACTGACCGCGCCGGTATGCCGCCCGGCAGCCGGACGGCATGAGCCAGGGGGCTTGTGGCTCAGTCCTCGACGACGGTCGTCATCACCCAGTCACGCACCTCGGGCATGTCCTCGAGGTGCTCGACGATGTATGCCGTGTGCTTGGCGAGCTGCGACTCGCACCACTGCTTCAGCTCGCTCGACCCACGAACCTGGCGCCCGGCGTTGTTGATGGCGTCGATGACGAGGTGGTAGCGGTCGACCTCGTTGCGCACCACCATGTCGAACGGCGTCGTCGTCGTGCCCTCCTCGCTGAAGCCGCGCACGTGGAAGCGGTCGGCGTCGGGCCGGCCGTGCACGAGCTGGTGGATGGCCCCGTGGTAGCCGTGGAAGGCGAACACGACGTCGACGTGGTCGGTGAACAGCTCGCCGAAGCGCACGTCGTCCATGCCGTGCGGGTGGCTGCGCTCCCGCGGCAGGCTCATGAGGTCGACGACGTTGACGACGCGAACCCGTAGCTGCGGCAGGCGTTCCCGCAGGATCTGCCCCGCAGCGACGACCTCCATGGTCACCACGTCACCCGCGCAGGCGAGCACGATGTCGGGATCGCGGTCGCCGTCGTCGTTGCCCGCCCAGTCCCACACTCCGGCGCCCCGCGCGCAGTGCTCGACCGCCTCGTCGATGGTGAGCCACTGCGGCTGCGGCTGCTTGTCGATGACCACGAGGTTGACGTAGTTCCTCGACCGGAAGCAGTGATCGGCAACGGACAGAAGGCAGTTCGCGTCCGGCGGCAGGTAGATGCGCGAGACGTCACCCTTGGCGTTGAGGACCGTCTGGATGAGCCCGGGCCCCTGGTGCGAGAAGCCGTTGTGGTCGTTCCGCCACGCCGTCGAGGTCAACAGGATGTTGAGGCTCGGCACCTCGGCACGCCAGTCGAGCCGGTTGGCCTCCTGCAGCCACTTGGAGTGCTGCACCGTCATCGATGCGCTCACCATCGCGAACGCCTCGTAGGTCGCGAAGAGCCCGTGCCTGCCGGTCAGGTTGTAGCCCTCGAGCCAGCCGTGGCAGTTGTGCTCCGAGAGCACCTCCATGACCCGGCCCTCGTGCGAGAGCTGCACGTCGTCGTCGGTGACCCGCTCCGCCGTCATGCGGTCGGAGACGTCGAAGACCGCCCCCACCCGGTTGCTGTTCGTCTCGTCGGGGCTGAAGAGGCGGAACGTCGTCGGGTTGCGCACGTAGAGCTCGCGCATGAGCTCGCCCAGGGCCCGCGTCGACTCCTCCCGCACCGTCGCCGGGGAGGGGACGTCGCGGGCGAAGTCACGGAAGTCCGGCAGGTCGAGGTCCTTCGTCAGAACCCCGCCGTTCGCGTGCGGCGACGCGCTCATCCGCAGGTCACCCTCCGGGTTCGCCTGCAGCACGGTCTGGTCGGGAGCGCCGGACTCGTCGAAGAGCTCCTCCGGCCGGTACGACCGCATCCACGACTCGAGCTGCGCGAGGTGCTCCGGGTTGTCCCTGACCCCCGAGAGCGGCACCTGGTGCGCGCGCCACGTGCCGGTCACCTTGACGCCGTCGACCTCGTCGGGGCCGGTCCAGCCCTTCGGGGTGCGCAGGACGATGAGCGGCCACCGCGGCCGCCGGGCCAGGACCCACCCGTCCGCGCGCGCCTCGGTCTGGATGCCCCTGATCCGGGCGTACGCCGTCGCCAGCGTCTCCGCGAAGCGCTCGTGCATGCCCGGCAGGTCGTCACCCTCGACCTCGAACACCTCGTAGCCGTGGCCCTCGAGCAGGCTGCGCACCTCGGCCGGGTCCTTGCGCCCGAGCACCGTGGGGCCCGCGATCTTCGCGCCGTTGAGGTGCAGCACCGGCAGCACCGCCCCGTCACGGCGGGGGTTGAGGAAGGAGATGCCCTTCCACGAGCCCTCGAGCGGGCCCGTCTCGGCCTCGCCGTCCCCGACGACGGCGAGCGCCAGCAGGTCGGGGTTGTCCATCACCGCGCCGAACGCGTGCATGAGCACGTAGCCCAGCTCGCCACCCTCGTGGATCGAGCCCGGGGTCGTCACCGAGACGTGGCTCGGGATGCCACCGGGCGCCGAGAACTGGCGGAACAGCCGCCTGACGCCGTCCGCGTCGCGGGGGATCTTCGGGTAGGTCTCGGAGTAGGTGCCCTCGAGGTAGCCCGCGGCGACGAGTGCCGGACCGCCGTGGCCCGGGCCGGTGAGGTAGATCGTCTGCTGCCCGGTGTGGCGGATGACCCGCGACAGGTGCGTGTAGACGAACGACAGGCCGGGGCTCGTGCCCCAGTGGCCGAGCAGCCGGGGCTTGATGTGCTCGGGCCGCAGCGGCTCGCGCAGCAGGGCGTTGTCCTGCAGGTAGATCTGGCCGATCGTGAGGTAGTTGTTGGCCCGCCACCAGGCGTCCATCGAGGCGATCTCCTCGGCAGTGGGGGCGGGGAGGGTCGCGTTCGTCGGAGGGCTCGTCTGGCTCGGGTGGCTCGTCTGGGTCACGGCTTGCGCCTCTCGGGGGGAGCGGAGGGAGCGGAACGTTCGTCCCGTCGAGCCTCACGGACCCGACACCGCGCTGGCAAGGGACAGACGCCTTCGACCCGGCCGGGCGGCATACGACCCCGGTGGGTGACCGGCCGACCGGCTCGCCGCGCGTGCCCGACGGGACGGCAGCGGGCCGGCCCCCGTCGGGACCGGCCCACCCCGTACCGGAAGGTCAGCGGTCGAAGGCGTCCTTGACGTCCTCGCCCGCGTCCTTGAGCTGCTCGCCCCGCTGCTTGAGGTCTGCCGAGGCCTGGTCTCGCTCACCCTCGGCCTCGAGTCGCTCGTTGTCGGTGACCTTTCCGGCGGCTTCCTTGGCCTTGCCCTTGAGGTCCTCGCCCATGTTCCTGGCCTTGTCCTCGGTTCCCATGTCGGGCTCCTTTCGCCAACGATCGGATACCTCTGCCCTACCCGCTCGGGCACCATCGCCACCAGCCGTCGGCGTACGGGTCCACCCGGCTCGTCGTCGGTGCCGTTTGCGACACTGGAGGCGTGTCAACGACTCCCACGCCCGTGCCCGAGGGCGGCAACCGCATGCAGCAGACGCGCGACCTGAGCCGCTTCGCCTACCTCTCGATCGCCGCCGCGGTCGTGACGATCACCCTGAAGTTCGTCGCCTGGCGCATCACCGGCTCGGTCGGCCTCCTGTCCGACGCCGCCGAGTCGGTCGTGAACCTCGTGGCGGCCATCGCGGTCCTCATCGCGCTCAAGGTCGCCGCCATGCCGGCCGACAAGAACCACCACTTCGGCCACTCCAAGGCCGAGTACTTCTCGGCGGCCGTCGAGGGGATGATGATCTTCGTCGCCGCGGTGGTCATCGTCGTCAGTGCCGTCGAGCGCTTCATCCGGCCGCAGCCCATCGAGAACGTCGGGCTCGGTCTCGCCATCTCGGTCGTCGCCTCGGTCGTCAACGGCGTCGTCGCCGTGGTGCTGCTGCGCGCCGGTCGACAGCACCGCTCCCTGACCCTCACCGCCGACGGCAAGCACCTGATGACCGACGTCTGGACGTCCGCCGGCGTCGTCGTCGGGGTGCTCGTGGTCTCCCTCACCGGCATCGAGCGCCTCGACCCGGTCGTCGCCTTCCTCGTCGGGCTCAACATCATCTGGACCGGCTGGAAGCTGATCCGCGAGTCCACCGAGGGCCTGATGGACATCGCGATGCCCAAGGAGGACAACGCGGCCATCGCCGAGATCCTCGCGCGGTTCGTCACCCGCGAGGTCCACTTCCACGCGCTGCGCACGCGGCTCTCGGGCCACCACCGGTTCGCCGAGGTGCACGTGCTCGTTCCCGGGGCCTGGACCGTCCAGCAGGGCCACGACCTCATGGAGGAGGTCGAGGACGCCGTGCACCGCGAGTTCGGCGACGTCGCCCTGACCTGCCACCTCGAGCCCTCCGAGGACCCCCGCGCCTACGGCGACTACGCCGCCGAGTTCCCCGTGCCCACGCACGCCGACATCGTGGCCGCCCACGGCGCCGGCGAGAAGCGCGACCACGACGCATGAGCCGCGGGCACGTCGTCCTCCCCTCGCCGATCGGTGACCTCACCGTCGTCGCCGAGGACGGCGCGATCACGCACCTGCTCATGGACGCCGCCAAGTACCGCCCCGCCGACCCCGAGGTCCTCGGCGAGCCCGGCGACGTCGCCGACGAGCTCTTCGCGGCCGCTTCGGTGCAGCTGGCCGCCTACTTCACCGGCGCGCTGACCGACTTCGACCTGCCGCTCGCACCGCGCGGTGACGACTTCCACCAGCGCGTGTGGGCCCTGCTGCGCGAGATCCCCTACGGCGAGACCCGCAGCTACGGCGACCTCGCCCGGGCGCTCGGCGACCGCAACCTCGCACAGGCCGTCGGCACCGCCAACGGGCGCAACCCGATCGCCGTCGTCGTCCCGTGCCACCGCGTCGTCGGGGCCGACGGCTCCCTCGTCGGGTATGCCGGTGGGCTCGACCGCAAGCGCTTCCTCCTCTCGCTCGAGGAGCCCGCCGCCGCCGACGTCGGCCGCCTCTTCTGAGCGAGCGGCGGCCGCCTGTCGGCACTCCGCCACCGCGCCGACGGCGTCCGCCACACTGGTGACCTCACACTTCCGCGGGCCGGAGCGTCTACAGGGCATGAAGCGACCGTTCGAGCAGGCCGTCACCGAGCACGGGGCCGTGGTGCTGCGCGTCTGCCGCGCGGTGCTGGGCGTTGACGAGGCCGACGACGCGTGGTCCGAGACCTTCCTCTCGGCGCTGCGGGCCTGGCCCGACCTGCCCGACGACGCGAACGTCCGGGCGTGGCTCGTCACCATCGCGCACCGCAAGGCCGTCGACGTCGCCCGGGCGGGCGCACGCCAGGCGGTCCCGGTGGCGCAGGTGCCCGATGCCACCGCCCCACGCCGCGACCAGCCGGAGGAGGCGCTGCCCGACGGCGACCTCTGGACCGCCCTGGCCGAACTCCCCGAGAAGCAACGCCTGTGCGTGGCCTACCACCACGTGGCCGGCCTGCCCCACCCCGAGGTCGCCCGCATCGTCGGCGGCACGCCCGCGGCCACACGCCGCGCCGCGGCCGACGGCATCGCGCGACTGCGGTCCACCTACGCACCCGACGGAAGGGTGAGCACCCATGTCTGACACCACGACCCAGCTCCTGACCACCGTGACGGCCGACGACGACCAGCACCTTGCGGCGCTGCACGAGGCACTCCTCGAGCGCGCCACCACGGAGTCGTCGGTCGACGCGAGCTATCGCGTCGTCGACTCCCCCGTCGGCGCCCTGCTGCTCGCCGCCACCGAGGCCGGGGTCGTACGCGTGGCGTTCGCGGTCGAGGACCACGACCGGGTGCTCGAGTCGCTGGGCGCGACGGTCGGTTCGCGGATCCTCCGCGGGGGCAACCGTCTCGACCCCCTGGCCCGCGAGCTCGACGACTACTTCGCCGGCGGACGGCGCGCCTTCGACGTGCCGGTCGACCTGCGCCTCGCCCGCGGCTTCCGGCTCTCGGTGCTCCAGCACCTGAAGGAGATCCCCTACGGGTCCACCGAGAGCTACGGCCAGGTCGCCGTCGCCTCGGGCAGCCCGCGCGCCGTCCGGGCCGTCGGCTCGGCGTGCGCCACCAACCCGCTGCCGATCGTCGTCCCGTGCCACCGGGTCGTGCGCTCCGACGGCTCGCTCGGTGGCTACCTCGGCGGCCTGCCCGCCAAGGAGCGGCTCCTCGACCTCGAGCGAGGGCGGCACTGAGCTGGCCCGTCCGAGACACGCGCGTCGTCGACGAGCACCCGTGGATCCCGCCCGCGAGGACGCCGTGACCCGGCCCGACGGCCGGCGGGCGGCACCGACGGCGAGACGATCGCAGCCGTCATGCTCGCCCTCCTCGAGCTCGGCCGCGCGGTCTGAGCTCCTCCACCAGCCAGCACCGCGACGCGTCGGACAACAGGACGCACACGGCACACGTGCGCGGTGCCTGCGGCCCGCACGGGCTACGGCCTGTGGTGACCCGCCGGAAGCGGTCAACGGGCTGTGCAACGGTTCGGGGTGCCCGTGTGTCCAAGGGGGTGTACGAAACCAGTGACGACCTGACGGGCCGACCGGACCGACCGACCCGAACGAGCGGGAGCACATGAGACGGAGGGACGAGGCGGCGTTCCGCGCCTTCGTGGAGGAGCGGCAGACGATGCTGCGCCGGCGCGCCTACCTGCTCTGCGGCAACTGGGCCGACGGCGACGAGCTCGTCCAGGAGGCGCTGGCCCGGGTGTACGTGGCGTGGCCACGCATCGCCACGGGGGCAGAGACCGCCTACACGAGACGCACGATGATGAACCTCTACCTCAACGACCAGCGAAAACGACGCCGCGAGGTGCTCACCGACGAGGCCCCGGAGCCGGCCACGACCGACCACGACCGCGAGCTCGCGATGACCCTCACCGACCTGTTGCACGAGCTGCCCGAGAAGCAGCGCGCCGTCCTCGTCCTCCGCTTCTGGGAGGACCTCACCGTGCCCCAGATCGCCGAGTGCACCGGCGTGGCCGAGGGCACCATCAAGAGCCAGATCTCGCGCGGGCTCGCCGCCCTGCGCGGCCGGCTCGCCGAACCACCACTGACCGGGGCAGGAGCCGTCTCATGAGCGACACCGACGACGTGTTCGGGCCCGACACCCCGGAGCAGCGCTCCGCCCCCGAGGCGGGCGAGCTGGAGCTGCGAAAGGCGCTGGCCACCATGAACGACCTCGAGCCGCCACGCGACGACCTCTTCGTGCAGCGGGCCCTCGTCCGCGGCCGGGCGCGCACGTTCCGACGCCGGTCCGCGGTGTTCGGCGCGGCCGCCGCGCTCGTCGTGGTCGGCACGGTCGGCACCGCCTGGGTGACCAACCACTCCGGCTCGCCGAGCAGTGCCACGGCCGGGTCTGCGGCCGAGGCGCTCAAGGGTGTCGACGACAGCGGCTCCGGCGGCGACCCGCAGTCCCTGCGCGGCACGGACGGCGCGAGCGGGCCCGAGGTGGCCCCGTCCGTCGTCGGCCCTGCGCGAGAGGCCTCCACGTGGTTCGGCGCCGTCGCCAGCCCGCAGACCGCCGCCTTCGACACCGTCGAGCAGCAGCTCGTCACGCGTTGGGCGGACGTCTTCTCGGGGGCGTATGCCGCCGACGACGCGGGTTCACGCGTAGTGGTCACCGTGACCCGGCACGACCCCTCGCTCGAGCGGCTCGTCAGGGGCGCCATGCCGTCGCCGGGCGACGTCGACTTCGTCGTCGTGAAGCACTCGTACGCCGAGAAGGCACGAGTGCTGCAGCAGATCGGCAGTGAGCGAGAAGCGTGGCGTGCCAAGGGCATCCAGGTCCTCGGCCTCGCGATGGACGCCAGGAGCGACACCGTCGTCGTGCTGGCCGACGAGGGCGGCTCGCCGGGCCTGCTCGCACAGCGCTACGGCGACCTCGTCCGCGTCGTCCCCTCCACGGCCATTCCCACCGGCAAGCTGCCCGACGGCTCCACGCTTCCGCCGCTGCAGCGCTAGCCCGGCCGGCGCCCTGCCCGCGCGGTTAGGCTGCACGGCATGGAGCAGCCGACCCCTCCGCAGGCACCCGTCAGCCCGCTCGACGCCCTGCGACGCATCTGCTTCCTGCTCGAGCGGGGTCGCGAGAGCAGCTACCGCATCGACGCGTTCCGCAAGACGATCGAGGCCATCACGCTCATCTCCGACGACGAGCTGCGCGAGCGCGTCGAAGCCGGAACCCTCAAGCAGATCAAGGGGATCGGCGACTCGAGCGCGGCCATCATCGGGCAGGCGGTGCGAGGGGTGCTGCCGGCCTACCTCGTCTCGGCGGAGGAGAAGCACGGCGAGCCGCTGACCACCGACGGTGCCGAGCTGTATGCCGCGCTGCGCGGCGACCTGCACGCCCACTCGAACTGGAGCGACGGCGGCAGCCCCATCGAGGAGATGGTGCTGGCGGCGGTGCAGCTCGGGCAGGAGTGGATGGCGCTGACCGACCACTCCCCGCGACTGACCGTCGCCAACGGCCTGAGCCGCGAGCGCCTGGCCGACCAGCTTGAGCGCGTCGATGCCATCAACGCCAGCCTCGGCGAGGCCTTCACGCTGCTCAAGGGCATCGAGGTCGACATCCACCTCGACGGCACCCTCGACCAGGACGACGACATGCTCGACCAGCTCGACGTCGTCACGGCCTCGATCCACTCCAAGCTGCGCCAGCCCTCGTTCGAGATGACGCCGCGCATGGTCGCCGCCGTGCGCAACCCCCGCACCAACGTGCTCGCCCACTGCACCGGGCAGCTCGTCACGGGCGGCCGCGGCAAGCGTCCGCCGTCGGCCTTCGACGCCGAGAAGGTCTTCCGGGCCTGCCTCGAGAACGACGTGGCGGTCGAGATCAACTCGCGCCCCGAGCGCTGCGACCCGCCCGATGAGCTGATCGAGCTGGCGCGCGACCTCGGCTGTCTCTTCACCATCGACTCCGACGCGCACGCCCCCGGGCAGCTCGACATGAAGTCGCTCGGCTGCGAGCGCGCCGAGCGCCTCGGCATCCCGGCCGAACGCATCGTGACGACGTGGCCGGTGGACGACGTCCGAGCCTGGGCGAAGGGCTGAGCGACGGCCGTTCCGAGGCTCCTCACGGCGGATTTGGCCGGTGCCCAAAACTCCCCTATAGTTTCGACGTCCCAACGGATAGGTAGGGCCGGTCCCCATCGTCTAGCGGCCTAGGACTCCGCCCTTTCACGGCGGCAGCACGGGTTCGAATCCCGTTGGGGATACGCAGTACAGTTCCACCCGCACCACCAGTAAGGCCCCGTAGCGCAGTTGGTTAGCGCGCCGCCCTGTCACGGCGGAGGTCGCCGGTTCGAGCCCGGTCGGGGTCGCAGCACCCGAAGCGCCGCTCTCACGAGAGAGCGGCGCTTCGCGCATTCCCGGCGCTCGACCCGCCGACGTCCGCGCCGACGCCGCCCCCGGGGCCGCCCGTCCCTGCGCCGGGCCCGCCTAAGCTGGGCGCGTGCGGATTGCGGTGCTCGACGACTACCAGGGCGTGGCCCTGACGAGTGCCGACTGGTCGCCCGTCACCGACCACCCGACGAACCCGTGCACGGTCGACGTCTTCGGCGACCACGTGAGCGAGCCCGAGGCGCTCTCCTCGAGGCTCGAGCCCTACGACGTCGTTGTCGTCATGCGCGAGCGCACGCCGCTCCCCCGCTCGGTCCTGACCGCCCTGCCGCGGCTGCGGCTCGTCGTCACCACCGGGAGGCGCAACCCGAGCATCGACACGGCCGCCGCGGCCGAGGCGGGCATCACCGTGTGCGGCACCGAGAGCCTCGCCACCGCTCCCGCCGAGCTGACCTGGGCCCTCGTCCTGGGCCTGGCCCGGCACCTCGTCCCAGAGGCAGGGGCCGTGCGCGACGGCGGCTGGCAGACGACCGTCGGGCGCGACCTCGCCGGGCACACGCTGGGGCTGCTCGGCCTGGGCCGTATCGGCAGCCAGGTGGCCGCCGTCGGCCGGGCGTTCGGCATGGACGTCGTGGCGTGGAGTCGCAACCTCACGCCCGAGCGCGCCGGCGCCGCGGGGGCCCGCGCCGCCACCCTCGACGAGCTGCTCTCGTCCTCCGACGTCGTCTCGGTCCACCTGCCGCTCGCCGACGAGACCCGAGGCCTGCTCGGTGAGCAGGAGCTGGCCCGCATGCGTGCCGACGCACTGCTGGTCAACACCTCGCGCGGCCCGATCGTCGACGAGGTGGCCCTGCTCGCCGCCCTCGACCGCGGCCACCTGGGCGGCGTCGGCCTCGACGTCTTCGACGAGGAGCCGCTGCCCGCCGGCCACCCACTCCGCACAGCCCCGCGCACCCTCCTCACGCCGCACCTCGGCTACGTCACGCGTGACGTCTTCGCGACGTTCTTCACGGGCGTCGTCGAGAACGTGACGGCATACCTCGACGGGGCCCCGATCCGCCTGCTCTGACAGCAACCGTCAGCGGTGGCCGGCGCGGAGCACCAGCTCGAGCTCGAACCGCACCTCGGGGTCCTCGAGCGCGTCGCCGAAGAGCTCCTTGAGCTGCGCCACGCGGTAGCCCACGGTCTGCTGGTGCACGAACAGCTCGTCGGCGATCGGGGCGCGCTGGCCCTGGTGGCGCAGCCAGGCCAGCAGCGTCTCGGTGAGGCGCTCGCGCACGGCCGGGCGCAGCCCGTCGAGCGGCGCAAGGCGCGTGCGGGCGAGGTCCGCAGTGGCGAGGGGCTCGGCCTGCACGACGAGCTCGGCGAGGTGGTCCTCCACCCAGACGGGGGCGGTGTCACCGTGCGGCTGCTCGGGGCCGGGTGCGACGCCGTGGGCTCCCGCTGCCGTCGCGAGATGGAGCGACTCGCTCGCCTGCTGCCACGGGCGGGCGGGCCCGACGATCGCGCGACGACCCCGCAGCGCCCGCTCCAGGTCGCGCCGCCGCGGCTTTCGGCTGACGAACGGGAAGACGATGACGACGTCGGTGCCACGCTCGGCCACCAGACCGTCGGGACCGAGCGCCGCGCGGAGCCCGTCGACGTGAGGGAACGGCACGAGCGCCACGACGACGACCTCGGGGAGGGTCCAGCCGACGGCCGCCGCGAGACGGGCCACACCGCCGTCGCTGGAGTCGCCTCGCAGGATCATCTCGAGCAGCTCGCCCCGCAGCCGCAGCTGCTCGCCGGCGCGCTCGGACTGCTCCTGCGCATACCCCTGGGCACTCGCGGCGGACAGCTCGTCGATGTAGGCGAAGAGCGACTCGCCGAGCGCGAGAAGCGTCTCCGGCGGCAGCCGCGAGACGTCGATCGTGCGCGAGATCGCCCGGAAGGTGACGCGAGCTCCGTATCGGTAGGCCGCGAGCAGCGACTCGAGACTCCGGCCCGAGCGGACCTCGCCCCTCCCGAGCCGCTCGTAGACCCACTTGCCGTCCTCGGAGAGGGCCGGGAGGCGGGTGCCGGGCAGGTCGAGGAAGCGGTTGAGCGCTACCGTGACGCCCTGCCGGACGCCCTGGCCGAAGCGGCCCTCCATCGGCATCGCGTAGACCGGGACGTCACGGGGTATTCCCTCGATGATGGCCTCGACGATGTCGCCGACGACCGGCCTCAGAACCGCGCTCACTTCGGCGGGGAGAGACAACCACGGCGGGTCAGACGTGTCCTGCGCCACTCCATCCACCGGCCTTTTGTCGCGAGACGACAGTTTCTTGTCTCAAACCCTACGCGCAGCCGCAAGATATCGGCACCCTCGGGACGGGAGAATTGGTACATGGCCCAGATCAGAGCTCTTCGGCGTATGGCGTCGCTCCTGACGACCCCGCTCGCGCCCGAGGACATCCTCGGTCTGGTCAACCCCCTGTCCTCCTCACGGCAGCTGCGCGGAGTCGTCACCAAGGTGACCCGTGAGACGCCGGAGTCGACGACGATCCACTTCCGCCCGGGCCGCGGCTGGAACCCCCACGCCGCGGGTCAGTGGGCCCGCATCGGCGTCGAGATCGACGGCGTGCGCCAGTGGCGCAGCTACTCGCTGTCGGCCGCCGTGGGCCACGACCCGGCCATCACCGTCACCGCGATCGGGTTCGTCTCGACCGTCCTGGCCCGCGACACCAAGGTCGGCGACATCCTCTTCCTCGACACCCCGCAGGGCGACTTCGTGCTGCCCGAGCACCCTCGACCGCTGCTCATGCTCACGGCCGGCAGCGGCCTCACGCCGGTCATGTCGATGATCCGCACGCTGGTCCCCCGCCGCCCCGACGCCGACGTCGTGCTCGTCCACTCGGCCCGCACCCGCGAGGACGCCCTCTTCCACGACGAGCTGCTCGAGCTCGCAGACCAGTTCCCGGGACTCCGGGTCAAGCACTGGTACACCCGCGAGGAGGGCGGCCGCCGCCTCGACCTCTCCAGCTCGGCCGACCTCGAGACGCTGTGTCCCGACTGGCGCGAGCGGGCGGCATACGCCTGCGGTCCCACCGACTTCCTCGACGCCGCCACCGAGCTGTGGCGGCACGACGGCGACGACACCCACGAGAACCTCACCATCGAGCGCTTCGCCCCCGTGCTCCTCGAGGGCGCCGGTGGCGAGGGTGGCCTCGTCACCTTCGAGAAGTCCGACAAGGAGGTCGAGGTGGGGGGCGACGTGCCCCTCCTCGAGGCCGGTGAGGAGTGCGGCGTCGTCATGCCCAGCGGCTGCCGCATGGGCATCTGCCGCAGCTGCCTCACACCGCTCGTGGCCGGCAAGGTGCGCGACCTGCGCACCGGCGAGGTCCACGGCGACGAGGGCGAGCTCATCCAGACCTGCGTCAACGCGGCCGCCGGACCCGTCCACCTGGACATCTGAGAAGGGAACACCATGACCGCCACCACGAACCGACCGAGCACGGGGCCCACCGGCGCCCGTCCCCCCGTCGAGAGCCCGGCCACGACGATCCGGCCCAAGAAGCCGATCCTCGCGCCGTCCGGCGGGCCCACCAAGCGTCCCGCTGCCGCGGCACACCTCTCCGACTCCGACGTGGAGCGCCTCGGCCAGGAGCTCGACGCCGTGCGCGACCGCATCATCGCCTCGCGCGGGGCCAAGGACGCCGCCTACATCCGTCGCGTCATCCGCGTCCAGCGCACGCTCGAAGTCGCCGGGCGCGCCACGCTGCTCCTGTCGAAGAAGAAGACGGCGCTCGTCGCCGGCACCGCGATGCTCAGCGTCGCCAAGATCCTCGAGAACATGGAGATCGGCCACAACGTGCTCCACGGCCAGTGGGACTGGATGCGTGACCCCGACATCCACTCGACCACGTGGGAGTGGGACTTCGTCACCCCGGCCGCCGCTTGGAAGCACACGCACAACGACCTGCACCACACGTGGACCAACGTGCTGGGCAAGGACAAGGACGTCGGCTACTCCACGCTCCGCATGGCGGACGACCAGCCATGGCGTCCGTTCAACATCCTCAACCCCGCCATCAACGGCATCCTCGCGCCCTTCTTCGAGTGGGGCATCGCGATCTACGACCTCGAGCTCGAGGCGGTGCAGAACGGGGAGAAGTCGAAGGATGACCTCAAGAAGGACCTCAAGGCCTTGGGCCGCAAGGTCGTTCGCCAGTTCACCAAGGACTACGTGGCGACGCCGCTCGCCGCTGCACCGTTCGGCTCGGCAAAGCACGCCCTCATCGGCACCTTCACCGCCAACGCCGTCCGGAACGTCTGGGCACACTCGGTCATCTTCTGCGGGCACTTCCCCGACGGCGTCGACACCTTCACCGAGGACGAGATCGAGGGCGAGACCCGGGGCGACTGGTACATCCGCCAGATGCTGGGGTCCGCCAACATCTCGGGGTCGAAGCTCATGCACCTCATGACCGGCAACCTCAGCCACCAGATCGAGCACCACTGCTTCCCAGACCTGCCGAGCAACCGCTACCACGAGGTCGCCGTCGAGGTGCGCGAGATCTGCCAGCGGTACGGCCTGCCCTACACGACGGGCCCGCTGCCCAGGCAGGTCTACCAGGCGTGGGCCAAGGTCTTCCGCCTCGCCCTGCCACCGCGCCCCAAGGCTCTGCCCAAGAACGTGCTCAACGCGCCGGTCCCCCCGCGCCGCGCCTCCCTGCCGATGGTGGCCAGTGTCGGGTGAGGCGGGGGCACGACCCACGCCGACGGCCGCCTTCTTCGACCTCGACCGCACCCTGATCCGGGGGTCGGCGAACTACCCACTGGCCATCGCGGCGTTCCGCGGTGGCCACGTGCCGTGGCGCGACCTCGTCAAGGACACCCTCAACGCGATCTCCTTCCACCGCAAGGGATCCACCGACGCCGGCTCGGAGGCGCTGCGCGAGCGCATCCTCCGTGCGGTCGCCGGCATCCGGCAGTCCGACATCATCCACCTCACCGACGCGATCGTCCCCGGCATCGTGCGCAAGGCCATCCCGGCCTCGATGACGCTGCTGTCCGACGCGCGCGCGCTGGGCCACGACCGCATCGTGGTGTCGGCCTCACCCATCGAGCTCGTGAGCCGCATCGCAACGGCGCTCGGGCTCGAGGGCGCGGTCGCCACTCGCAGCGAGCTCGACGACGAGGGCCGCTACACGGGGCACCTGACGGGCGAGTTCTGCTACGGCGCAGGCAAGGTCATCGAGATCGAGAAGCTGGCGGCCGAGCGCGGCTACGACCTGTCGAGGTGCGCCGCCTACAGCGACTCGATCAGCGACCTGCCCATGATGGAGCGGGTCGGCACCGCCGTCGCCGTCAACCCCGACCGCGAGCTGCGCGAGCTGGCCCGCGAGCGCGGATGGCGCGTCGTCGAGGTCGGCCGCAAGCGCCACTGACCTGCGGGCGTATGCCGTCTCGGCCTGGGCCTTCATGGACTGCGGCATGGCCCTGCACCCGGTGTGGTGATCACCCCACCGGCCGGCGGACCATCAGCCGGGCGACCCACCTGCCCCCCGAGCAGCGTCCGGTCCCGTCGGTCGAGGGGTCGGGGTGGTTCGTGTACGCCCCGACGGGAGGGCCACCGTCGCCCCGCGCAGACACGTCCTCGACCAGGACCACCACCCTGCCGTGCCGCTGCGAAGCTGGCGACCGAGCTCGAGGCCATGACCCCGGAGCGGATCGTCGCCTATGAGGCACAGTTCGTGGCCCAGATGGCCCGGGCGACGACGAGCAGATCGCGACCGCCGAGCTGCTGGAGTTCGCTGCGGTTGAGGCGTGGCAGGCCAGGACGGGACGCGACCCGTACGCCGAGGGCAGCGGTGCGCCCGAGGGCGGGGAGGTCTACGACGAGCCCACCGGGACGCCGGTGGACCGGTCTCAGCTCGCGTCGCGCTACCCGCGGCGCACGGCGGCATACGTCGGGGGCGACCCGTCGAACGGTCCCGCCCCGGTCAGGAGGCGCTGAAGCTCACCAGGAGGTGTGGAGGGGGCGGCCCTCGGCGAAGCCGGCCGTGCTCTGGAGGCCGACGACCGCGCGCTCGTGGAACTCCTCGAGGCTGCGCGCGCCGGCATACGTGCAGCTGCTGCGCAGGCCCGCCACGATCTGGTCGATGACGTCCTCGACGGACGGACGGGCCGGGTCGATGTACATGCGCGCCGTGCTGATGCCCTCCTCGAAGAGCGACTTGCGGGCGCGGTCGTAGTCGGAGTCGGTGGCCGTGCGGTTGCGGACCGCTCGTGAGCTGGCCATGCCGAACGACTCCTTGTACTGCCGGCCGTCGTTGTCGGTGTAGAGGTCACCGGGCGACTCGAGAGTGCCGGCGAACCACGAGCCGATCATCACGTTCGAGGCGCCGGCCGCCAGCGCGAGCGCGACGTCACGGGGGTGGCGCACGCCGCCGTCGGCCCAGACGTTCTTTCCGAGCTGCCTTGCGGCCGTGGAACATTCGAGCACGGCAGAGAACTGCGGGCGACCGACCGCGGTCATCATCCGGGTCGTGCACATGGCGCCGGGGCCCACGCCGACCTTGACGATGTCGGCTCCGGCCTCGATGAGGTCACGGGTGCCGGCGGCCGAGACCACGTTGCCGGCGACGACCGGGACGCCCGGGTCGAGGGCACGGACCGCGCGCAGCGCGTCGATCATCTTGTCCTGGTGGCCGTGCGCCGTGTCGATGACGAGGACGTCGGCGCCTGCGGCGAGGACCTCGCCGGCCTTGGCGGCGACGTCGCCGTTGATGCCGACGGCGGCCGCGACCCGCAGGCGGCCCTGCGCGTCGACAGCCGGCTGGTAGAGGCCGGCCCGCACCGCGCCGCCACGGGTGAGGATGCCGACGAGCTCACCGTGCTCGGAGACGACCGGCGCCAGCTTGCGCCGCGCTGCCGAGAGCCGCTCGAACGCCTCCTGCGGGTCGATGCTGTCGGGCAGCACGACCATGTCCTCGTGCATGACGTCGTGGACCTGCGTGTAGCGGTCGACGCCGGTGAGGTCCTTCTCGGTGACGATGCCCACCGGCTTCGGGCCGTCGACGACGACTGCGGCCCCGTGGGCGCGCTTGCCGATGAGCACGAGGGCCTCGCCCGCCGTCATGTGCCGCTCGAGGGTGATCGCCGTGTCGTGCACGAGGTCACGCCGCTTGACCCATCCGACGACCTCGCGCACGACGTCGACCGGGATGTCCTGCGGGATGACCGCGAGGGCGCCGCGGCGGGCCACCGTCTCGGCCATGCGACGGCCGGCGATGGCGGTCATGTTGGCGACGACGAGCGGGATGGTCGTGCCCGAACCGTCGACGGACGACAGGTCGACGTCGAGACGGCTCGTCACCGACGAGCGGCTCGGCACCATGAAGACGTCGTCGTAGGTGAGGTCGAGCTGGGGCTGGAGACCGTTGAGGAACTGCACGAGGAACCATGGTAGGCGGCACACGACCGTCGCGGGTTCACGTCCACCCATCAGGGTCTGCCCGGAGCCAACCCTGAGGCAGTCCCGATTCCGCCCGCAACCCCTGTGCGCGACCGCCCGACGGTCCTAGCGTGGATGCGGGCCGCTGGCGTGCGACCCCACTCCGGCAGAGGGGCAGTCACCATGGAAGACAACAAGACCGGCGAGATCGGACACTTCGCGAGGATCCCGTCGACGCGGGTCTCCAAGTGGCTCGTCGTGGGCTTCTGGGTCCTCGCCCTGGGCCTGATGTTCGGCCCGGCGTCCAAGCTCCCCGACGCGCTGAACAACGAGGCCGCCTCGTGGCTGCCCGAGGACGCGCAGTCGACCCGGGTCGTTGCCCAGATCGCCGACTTCCAGAGCAAGAACGAGTTCCCCGCCGTCGTCGTCTACGAACGGCCGGCGGGCATCACCCCCGCCGATCTCGCGGCGGTCTCCGCCCAGGTCGCGCGGTTCAACGCCATCGACACGGTCGAACGCGACGCGATCGGCCCGATCCCGTCCGCCGACGAGCAGGCCCTGCAGGTCATCGTGCCGGTCGATGCCGGCGAGGCCGGTTGGGACTCGCTCGGGGCCACGGTCACGAAGATGCGTGACGCGGCGAAGGACACACCGACCGGCCTCTCGATGCACATCACCGGCCCGGTCGGCTACGCCGCCGACTCGTCGGAGGCGTTCTCCGGCATCGACGGCAAGCTGCTCTACAGCGCCATGGCGGTCGTCATCGCCATCCTGCTGGTCACCTACCGCAGCCCGGTGCTGTGGCTCGTGCCGGTCCTCTCGGCCGGTACGGCGCTCTTCGTGGCCCAAGGCGCCATCTACTTCCTCGCCGACGGTGAGGCGCTGACGGTCAACGCGCAGAGCTCGGGCATCCTCACCGTCATCGTCTTCGGCGCCGGCACCGACTACGCCCTCCTCCTCGTCGCGCGCTACCGCGAGGAGCTGCGTCGCCACGAGGACCGCCACGAGGCGATGGCCGTCGCGCTGCACCGCGCCGGGCCCGCGATCATCGCCTCCGGCGCCACCGTCATCGCCGGCATGCTGTGCCTGCTCTTCGCGACGATGAGCTCGACGAAGGGGCTCGGGCCGGTCGCCGCCATCGGCATCGCCGTCGCCCTGCTCGTCATGCTGACCCTGCTGCCCGCCATGCTCGTCGTGCTCGGCCGCTGGGTCTTCTGGCCGGTGCGCCCGACGTTCGGCTCGGTCGACCACACGCGGGACGGCGTCTGGGCCCGGATCGGCGCCCGCATCGCGCGCGTCCCCCGGCGGACCTGGGTCGTGACGTCCCTGCTGCTGGTGGTCGCCTCGGTCGGGGTGCTGCAGCTGAACGCAGTCGGGCTCTCCAACAAGGACTCGTACTACACGGCGCCTCCGTCGGTCGTCGGCGAGCAGAGCGCGGCCAGGCACTTCCCCGCGGGAGCGGGATCCCCGGTACTCGTCCTGGCCGACGAGGCGAAGGCCGGGGCCGTCATGACCGCCGTCAAGGGCGTCGAGGGCGTCGACGCCGTGGCGCCGGCGGTGTCGAGGAACGGCCGGTCGCTCATCCAGGCGACCCTGGCCGACGCACCCGACTCCGACGCCGCGACGGCAGCCCTGGACCGCATCCGTGACGCCATCGGCACCGTGCCGGGTGCGAACGCCATCGCCGGCGGAGACACCGCGACCCGCGCCGACACGCTTCGGGCCAGCGCCGACGACAACGTCCGGATCATCCCGGTCATCCTCGGGGTGGTGCTGCTCATCCTCATCCTGCTGCTGCGGGCGGTCACGGCGCCGCTGGTCCTCATCGGAACCGTCGTCCTGTCGTTCGGTGCCGCAATCGGCCTGTCCGCGTTGGTGTTCCGGCACATCCTGGGCTTCGCCGGAGCGGACGCGTCGCTGCCACTGTTCGTCTTCGTCTTCCTCGTCGCGCTCGGCATCGACTACAACATCTTCCTCATGACCCGGGTCCACGAGGAGGCGAAGCAGGTGGGCACTCGGCGCGGCGCCCTCATCGGTCTCGCCGCCACCGGAGGCGTCATCACCTCTGCCGGCCTCGTCCTGGCCGGCACGTTCGCCGTGCTCGCGACGATGCCGGTCGTCGCCTTCGCCGAGATCGGTTTCGCCGTCGCGCTCGGCGTGCTGCTCGACACCCTGGTCGTGCGGTCGGTGCTCGTGACGGCCCTCAACCTCGACATCGGCGGGCGCATGTGGTGGCCCAGCAGGCTCGCCCGCGACGACCACGCCCTCGGTGACCGCGCCGGCTCCGTCGACCGCGCGCCCGAGTCCGAGCCGGAGCTGGCGCGCACCAGCTGACGCCGACGCCCACCGACGACCGAGGACGTATGCCGCCGGGCCGAGCCGGGCGGCATACGTCCGCTGCGCTCTGCCCCGGGCGTAACCCGTTGACCCCGTCTCGTAATGGAGTAATCCTGATTACATGATTACGAACGAAGCACTGGAACGGGTGCGCGGCTGGTTCGTCGGCCGCCTGCCCGAGGAGTGGCGCTCGACGCCACCGGAGATCACCGTCGACCGAGAGGAGATCACCGTCGTCCTGACGATCGGCGACGTCGACCTGCCCGACGGGTCGAGCGACGCAGAGCGCGACGAGGCGCGCGCCGGCCGCACCAAGGCCTTCCGCGAGGACACGCGCGGTCGCCGCATCGAGATCGCGCGCGAGGCCGAGCACCGCTTCGACCGCAAGGTGTCCTGGGCGGTGCGCGTCGGCGACCGCACCGAGCTGTTCACACACGTGGCCGCGCCCGCGATGACGCGCCTGCGCCAGCCGGAGCGGCTCGTCCTCGACACGCTCGTGGACGCCGGCGTCGCCCGGTCCCGGGCCGAGGCGCTCGCCTGGTGCGTCAAGCTCGTCGGCCAGCACGAGAGCGACTGGCTCGACGAGCTGCGCGAGGCGATGTCGCACGTCGCCGACGTGCGCACCAAGGGACCCGGCGCCTGACCGAGGCCCAGCGGGGGCTTCCGGTGGTTCGAGATGGTTCGAGGTGGTTCGAGGTGATCCGTCGCGGTCGAGCGCGACCCGTCACCTCGAACCGGTGTCAGCCCTGGTTGTCGTTGTGGCGCTTGACCGCCGAGATCTCGAACTCGAGCGAGATCTTCTCGGAGACGAGAACGCCGCCGGCGTCGAGCGGCATGTTCCACTCGAGCCCGAAGTCGCGACGGTTGATGCGGCGCGAGCCCTCGAATCCGGCACGCAGTGCGCCGAAGGCGTCGGTCTGCACACCCATGAGCTCGAGCGGGATCGAGACCGGCTTGGTGATGTCGCGGATCGTGAGGCGACCGGCCACCAGGTAGGCGTTCTCCTCGATCTCCTCGATCTGCGTGCTCTCGAAGTGGATGTCGGGCCACTTCTCCACGTCGAAGAAGTCGGCGCTGCGCAGGTGGTCGTCGCGCTGTTGGTTGCGCGTGTCGACGCTGGCGGCCTTGAGCGTCACCTCGGCGTAGGACTTGGACATGTCGTCGAGGTCGGCGTAGAAGCGACCGGTCACGTCGTTGAACGAGCCGCGGACGGTCGTGACCATGGCGTGGCGCGCGGAGAAACCGATGCGGGTGTGGGCCGGGTCGAAGTCCCAGTCACCGCTCAGCGCGGATGCGTTGTCGGTCATGGTCTCTCCCGTGGAACGAAGGATGGGTCGCGGCATGCTCTCACGACCCACGGTAATTGAATCTTTCATGATCGCGGACACCACTGGCAAACCGGCTCGTCGTCGGCTCACCTGAGACGCTCATCCCCCGACCGGCGACCCTGTCCATACCCCCTCGCGCGTCCCTCGCCGACGCACTCCCCCGCCACGAGGATGGCCGCGCCGGGCGGTTTGCGAGATGGGGTGAGGGGTCGGCTATAGTTCGTCACGTTGTCCCGGCCAGGTAGCTCAGTTGGTACGAGCGTCCGACTGAAAATCGGAAGGTCGGCGGTTCGACCCCGCCCCTGGCCACAACACCCGAAGCCGCAGGTTCAGAGCACTCTGACCTGCGGCTTCGTCATTCCAGGAGTCACACGCACGGTTGACCCGGGCGGCAGCCGCTATGTCTCCAACGGCTCGTTGATAGCGATGTTGATAGCAATCTGCATCAGGCGAGCCTTTCCCCGAGCAGCTGCAGAGCCTTCCGCTTCTCGTCCAGCGAAGTGTGCGCGTAGATCGTCATCGTCACGTCGATCATCGCGCTGTGACCGACGATCTCCTGGACGATGTGCGGCGCGACCCCTTCGGTCAGCAGGAGCGTCACGCACGTGTGCCTGAGGTCGTGGCACGGTGCGCCTCGATCGTGGCACGTCGGGTTGCCCGGGTGTGGCCGCCGCGGCACTGGTTCGGCGCCCGACGCCTGGGGCCGGTGCCTCAGGCTCAGATGCGCCATTCCGGCTGGTAGTCCGGGTGGTCGGCATACGGCAGGGCAAGCGCCCGGAGCACGAAGGTCAGGCGGGTGACCTCCCCCTCGGGTCCGACCTTCACCTCGTAGCTCGACACCGCGTCGACGAACTCGGCCGCGATCCGCCGCTTGGCCTCGCATTCGGCGACCAGCCGGGAGGGGTCGACTTCCAGCACGCGTCGGTTGACGTCCATCGCCCAGGCCACCCCGGAGGTCAGGCTGCCCGGATCGCCGTACAGCCAGCTCCTCGTCATCCGTGGCGCGGGCCAGCACGAACTCGCTGAGACCCCTCATCCGTCCTCACCTCCGCAGGAGCGACGCCGGCCTGCGCGACGGCAGCCACGCCAGGAGCAGCCGTGGACCTGCTCATCACTCGTGGCTGATCCCTTCAGGGCCTGGACGTACCTACTCACGGTCCGCCTGACGTGCAGGGACGTCAAGGCCAGAACGGTGGAGGTGAGGAGGACCTCTGAGCGCGTGGCCGAGCGGGGGCAGGGTGCCGGCGCCGCGTACGAGGTGGGGCGCGGGCTGAGCTGTGCGGACGTCGGCAAGCTCATGGCGTCGGCCGAGGCCGACGGGCTGTCGGCGCTCCACGTCGTCGGACAAGCGGTCGGGTGACCTCACGAACGCGAGACAGTACGAACGCGCCACCGCCCGGGACCACGTTGCTGAGCTCTCCGGGCCCTGGCGCCATCTCGGCAGGTACCCGTCCGATGGAAGTTCTCGCCCGGTTCGCTCGTGCTGCAACGCTCGAGACCGGGCTCGACGTGGCCTCCGGCCGCCCCTTGGAGGGGGCGGCCGGAGGCTCTGGCACCGACGGGGGGGTTCGGTGCCGTGGACCCGCCGAGGGGGACGTGCGACGGGCCGGTGGATCAATCGTCGCAACAGGCTGAGCGTAGCGGCCTGGATTCCGGCACCCAATCTGAGGGGTGGGGGCCGGACGATGGGACTAGGACTGCCCGCTCGAGGTGCACCCGCGTCGAGGGCCTGCCAGCATCCCTCAGCGCGCGGACTGGCTCGCGGCTGTCGGCAGGCACCCCAGCTCGATGACGTCGAGGGCGACGGCGCTCAGCTTCCGGTTCTGGTTCTGGCTGGCCGTGCGCAGCATCTCGAAGGCCGCGTCCCGGCCCACCTTGTGCATGGCCATGAGGACCCCCATGGCCGCCCCGATGTCGCGGCTGTGCACGAGCGCCGTCTCGAGGTGGTGGACCTTCTGCTGCGACCGCTCCAGGGCGTGCCGCAGCTGGTCCAGCTCGTCCTGGTCGGGGCTGATGAGTACGAGAGCAGAACTTCGTCCCATGACTGCGCCTTCGGGGTTGAGGAGCGGGCGACGGCACGTGTCTGGACCCCGGATGCTCCAACACCCCATCGTATTCGGGATCGGCTGCGCGCAGGGCCTAGCGATTGACGCGGTCGACGCGAGCCCGGCGGGGCCTACTCGTTGACGAGGACCGGCACACCGACCGCAGCCGACACCGCCCTGCCCCGGAGCGCCTTCGGCACCGCGATGCTCACGGCCTCGAGCTCGCTGGGCGGGCCTGCGTGTTCGTGCCGGGGGGCGCTCTCGTCGTTGTGGTACTCGAAACGTGCCGTGCCGATCAGCACGCCCCGGGTGTCGTAGAAGCCGGCGAGCGCCCCGAACTCGAGCACGTCGCTGACGTCGGTCGTGATCGTGGCCGTCGCGCTCACGGACCTGCCGTCGAAGCGCAGCCCGGTCATGGTGAAGCGGTCGTCGAAGGGGCCGGGCGCCTGGACGGCGCTGCCCGGCCGCGGGTGCAGCATCGACAGCGACGCCAGCTGGGGTTCGCCCGTCGCCGGGACGTTGCCCGGGAGCGAGACCCGCGCCACGGCGGATGCCGGGGCGGCTACGGACTCAGAGGAGCCCGTGCCGGAGTCGGTGTTCGACCCGGCCACGAGCCGGGTGACTCCCCACGCCGCCGAGAAGACGGCGACGACGAGGAGGGCGGTGATGACGGTCGAGCGCTTCATGTGGTGCGTCCTTGCTGTTCACGCGGCGTCGGCTGTTCGCGTGTGCCGACGGCTGGTGCCTGGTTGCGGGGGCACTGGGTCCGGCTGGGTGGTCGGTGACGACCCGCGGTGGGCCACGCGGCATACGTCCGCACGGCCCACCCGGGTGTCTTCAGGTCATGTCGTCAGCGGGTGACGACATGACCCGCAGGTGTCACTTGAGGCGCAGCGCGCCGGTGACGACGTCGAACAGGTCGGTGTTGTCGATCTCCCCGCCGAGCTGCGTCGACCCCGGCCCGTACGCGAACAACGGCACGTCGGCGCCGGTGTGGTTGCCCGACAGGTAGGTCAGCCAGAGGCCGGCCTCCGGGGAGCCGTCCTTCACGTCCGCAGGGTCGTCCTTGGTGCGGAAGGTCGCCGGCGCGAAGTTCTTCGGGTCGGCCGAGCCGGCGCCGTTGACGATGCCCGTCGAACGGGTCGCGTCCTTGACGTTGCCCGAGCTGCGCAGCGGCGTCGAGCTGTTCGCCGTGTTGCCGCCGTCGACGTTCGTGGGCGGCGCCGCGGCCTCGGCGTTGGTGAAGGTGCCCTTCTCGATGATGTTGAAGCCGGCGCACTCGTGGTCCGCCGTGACGATGACGAGCGTGTGACCGTCGCGCTTGGCGAAGTCGGTGGCGGCCTTCACGGCGTCGTCGAAGGCCTTGACCTCATCGAGCGTCTGCGCCGCGTCGTTGGCGTGCGAGCGCTTGTCGATGAGTGCGCCCTCGACCTGGAGGTAGAAGCCCTTGCCGGACTGGGCCTTGCCGTCGAGCAGGTCGATGGCCTTGGTGGTCAGCTCGCGAAGCGAGGGCTCCGCGGCCTGCGGGGCGCTTGGGTTCTCGCGCTTGAACTTCTCGATGGTCAGGTTGCCCTTGTTGAACAGGCCGAAGACCTTGCTGCCGCTGGCACCCTGCAGGTCGGAGCGGGTCGCGACGGTCTGGCTCGCGGGCGAGCCGAGCACCGAGTAGCCCTGCGCCTTGAGCGCGCCCTCGTCGGAGGCGTCGAACCGCGAGAGCCCGCCACCGAGGAGGACGTCGGCCGTGCCGTTGCGCGCGATCTGGTCGGCGATCGGCGTCACGCGGATGTCGCTCGTCGGGAGCGGCTGGCCGGTGATCGCCAGGTCCTGGCACGAGCTCGCGCTGTAGTTCGGGCCCTGGCAGCCGCGCGCGAGGGCGTGGCTGACCTGGCCGGCCGGTGTGGCGTCGGTGATCTCGGCGGTGGAGACGTTGCCGGTGGCGTAGCCCGCGGACTTCGCGAGCTCCATGGCGGTCGGGACGACCTTGCCCTTCGCGTCGACGCCGAGTGCGGCGTTGTAGGTCTTGACCCCGGACGCCCAGGCGGTCGCCGCCGAGGCCGAGTCGGTGACGTAGTTGGGGTGGAAGTCCGCCTCGCCCGGCTGACCCGAGTTCTTCTCGACGGAGTACGTCGCGTTCTGGCCGACGACCGGCAACTGCTCCATGTTGAGCTTGCCGTGGGCGCCGTAGTAACGCAGTCGCGCCGCGTCGACGTGGGTGCGGCCCATGCCGTCACCCAGCAGGTAGATCACGTTCTTGACCCGGCCGTCGTCGGCGCCCTGTGCGCCTGCCGCGGGAGCCGCCATCGCGCTCGCCGCCCCTGCGACCGCGGCGAGGGCCGCAAGGGCCGCGCCGGTCGCCTTGATCCTGGTTCGCATCTGAGCTGTTCCTCACTCATGTGTCGTCGGACGCCATCCGGCGCCGAGTCGGACGCTAGGGCCGACACCATGCGGTGAGATCGACTCACAGATTGCCGACGGGTGAACGGTTGCCGTCGAGCAGCTCAGCTCCGGAGAATGCCCAGTCGGTCGAGCAGGAACAGCACCATCGCGGCGAAGTCGTTGTCGGCGGTCTCGCACGCGACGCGTTCCCAGTCGACCTGCTCGCGCAGCGCCCGGAGGACGGGCAGCACCTTGGCGACGTCGCAGTAGTGCTCGTCGAGCGCGTTCAGCTTGTGCACGACGAGCTCGGTCGCCTCGAGCACCGGCATCTCGACGGACAGGACGTCCATGACCGAGGCGCGCTCGACCTCCGCGCGGTGCGCCGCCCCACCGACCGGCCCGTGGATGATGTCGACCATCGCGCCGTTGCAGTAGACCTTGAAGAGCCAGTCCTCCGGCGGCTGGACGACGTCGAGGTCCTGCCCGGCCAGGTACTGCGCCACGTGGTCGGCGTCCTCGTCGGCGACGAGGAAGTCGACGTCGTGGTCCGGCTCGGGGCCGCCACGCGCCCAGGCGGCGTAGCCGCCCATGAGCGCGAAGGGCACGCCCGCACCCTTGAGCGCCACGGCGACCGTCTTGAGCGCCTCACGCAGGTCCGGCTCGTCGTCGACTCCCATGCCCAAGGCATACCCGACCTGCCCGACCTACGACGCCCCTCGCGTATGCCGTGCGCCGGGCACGTGGGGGGTGCCAGGCGCGCACGTGCGCAGGCGGCGTGCGTCGGGTAGGGCCACGACATGAGAGTGGCGACGTTCAACATCCTCAACGGACGCGTGCCGACCGACCAGCACGTCGACCTCGACGGGTTCCGGTCGGCGATCCGCCACCTCGACGTCGACGTCCTGGCCCTCCAGGAGGTCGACCACAACCAGCACCGCTCCGACCACGCCGACCTCACGGCGATCGCTGCCGAGGCGATGGGTGCCCCGGAGCACCGGTTCGTGGCGGCGCTGTCGGGCAGCCCGGGGGCCACGTGGATCGCGGCGACGGGTGAGGAGCATCCCGACGCGGCGGCCTACGGCATCGCGCTGCTCTCGCGCTTCCCCGTGCGCGGCTGGCGGGTGGTGCGACTCGCCCCGGTGCCCGTCCGGGTGCCGATGAAGTTCCGGGGGCGCCTGCGGCCGGAGCTCGTGCGCGACGAGCCGCGGGTCGCGGTCGTCGCCGACGTCGAGACGCAGGCCGGGGTCGTGACGGTGGTGAACACCCACCTGTCGTTCATCGACTGGTGGAACGGCCGCCAGCTGCGCCGCCTCATGGCCGACGTGGCCGACGACGGGCAGCCCCTGGTGCTGATGGGCGACCTCAACATGGGCCCTGCCCGCGCCACACGCATCACCGGGTTGCGGGCTGCCGCGTCGGAGCCGACGTTCCCGGTCGACGACCCGCAGCAGCAGATCGACCACGTGCTGGTGCGCGGGGCGGTGCGGGCCGCCGCTTCGGCCGCGGTGCGGCTCCCCGTGTCGGACCACCGGGCGCTCACCGTCGAGCTCAACGTCATGCGCGAACCGGCCTGACACCGTGTGGAACCCACCCGTCGTAAGGATGCGATCAGGCAGTGCCGCGCCGCCTGTCGCGCCCCACACCGAGGTCGCGGTCGATGTCCGGCCCGAGGTCGACCCCGAGGTCTGCGGCGAGGTCTGCGCCGAGGTCGATGGTGTGCGCGCCGTACCGGACCTTCGTCGAGAGGTAATGGGCGTTGGCGTCGGACAGGTGGACGCCCGTGCGCACGCGGCGGGCGACGGTGATCCCGAGGCTGCGCAGCTGCTCCGCCTTGTCGGGGTTGTTGCTCAGCAACGCGACCCGGCTCACGCCGAGCGCACCGAGCATCTGGGCCGCGACGGTGTAGTCACGCTCGTCGGCGCCGTAGCCGAGAGCCACGTTGGCCTCGTACGTGTCGAGGCCGGTGTCCTGCAGGACGTACGCGTCGAGCTTGGCGTAGAGACCGATGCCGCGGCCCTCCTGCCGCAGGTAGAGCAGGAACCCGCCCGTGGATGCGAGCCGCTCGACGGACTCACGCAGCTGCGGGCCGCAGTCGCAGCGTCGGCTGCCGAACACGTCTCCGGTCAGGCACTCGCTGTGCAGTCGGGTGAGGGTCGCTGCGGCGAGGGTCGAGCCCTGCTCCACGGTGGCGGCACGGTCGCCCAGCCCCAGCGCGACGTGCTCGAGGCCGTCGACGAGCCCGTCGAAGGTGAAGACCCGAGCCGTCGTCGTGTAGCCGTCGCCGAAGGTCAGCGGAACGAGCACCTGGGTGCGGATCGAGGCCGCGGCCGCCTCAGCCATCTCGCCCCCCGACGGGTGCGCCGTCCGCGTCGAAGCGCGGCGACAACGCGTACCTCAGCAGCACGACGTCACCGATCTGGCGCACCTCGGCGAGCGTCGCCCGCCGGTCGGCGTTCCAGGGGAAGCGCCCGTCGCCGACGAAGCGGCAGGCCGACGAGTCGCCGACGAAGAACGGCGCGACGACGAGCTGAAGCTCGTCCGCCAGGCCGGCCGTGAGCAGCTGTGTGTGCAGGGTGCCTCCGCCCTCGACCATGAGCCGGCGCACGCCGCGCTCGCCGAGGTCGTCGCACACCCGGCTCATCGTGACGGGACGGCCGGCGTCGACGACGGCGGCGGCCGAGCCGAGACGGCCCCGCGCAGTGCTGACGGCGTCGCTCGGGCAGTAGACGATCTTGTCGGCGCCGTCGGCGGCGAAGAAGCTCGCCTCACGGTCGAGCTCGGCCCGCCGGGTCACCGTCACCTTGGTGGGCGACGGGGCCAGGCCCTTGGCGACGCGTGCGGCACGCCGGTCGGCGGACCGCACGAGCAGTCGCGGGTTGTCCTTGCGGATGGTGCCGGCCCCGACGAGGATCGCGTCGCTCGCGGCCCTTTCGCCGTCGACCCGGTCGAAGTCCGCCTCGTTGGACAGCACGAGTCGGGTCGTGGTCCCCGAGCCGAGGTAGCCGTCGAGCGACATGCCGCAGCTGAGCAGGGTGTAGGGCCGGTCAGCCACGGGCGGCTCCTTCGACATCAGCCTCGACGTCAGCTTCGAGATCCACGACAGGTTCGGCGGGCGCGACGCAGCGGTCGGGACTCCCCCCGCGCCGGGTGGTGCGGTGGGACACGAACAGCAACGCCGCCCCGGGGAGGCTGGCCACGAGCACCAGCACCCCGTACACCACTGCCGTACCCATTCCGGCGGTCGTGCCCAGACCGGCGGCACCGAACAGCCACGCGGCGGCCCCCTCGCGGGGGCCCCAGCCGGCCACGTTGAGAGGCAGCCCCATCGCGACGAGCACGAGCAGGGCGAGCGGCAGCAGGCTGGGTGAGGGCGCCGTGACGCCGGCGGTACGAGCGGCGACGACGAAGGTCGCCACGTGACCGGCGACGACGAGCACGGACGCGGCGACGACACCCGGCCACGTCCGACGGCTCAGCACGCCGACACGGAGGTCGGCAGCGACCAGCCGGACGAGGCGACGTGCGCGCCCTCGACCGCGGGAGAGGAGCAGCGCCGTGACGGCACCGACGACGGCCACGGCGGCGACGACCGCGACGGCACTCGTGCCCGCGCTCACGGGCGCCCGCGCACCCGGGCGGAACACCCACGGCACCAGCACGAGCGCCCCGACGGCGAGGACGGCGAGGACGGCCTGCCCGGCCGCGCGCTCCCAGACGACGGCCCGGAGGCCACGACCGAGGTCACCGGCGGCCCGCCCATGGCGCACGCCGCGGCGCACGTCTCCCACGACGCCACCGGGCAGCGTCACGTTGAGGAACTGCGACCGGTAGGACTCCGCCACGGCGGAGCGCAGCGACAGGTCGGCGCCCAGGCCCCTGGCCACCAGCACCCACCGCCACGCCCCGCACACCGTCGTCAGCGCCGCGAATGCCGCCGCCAGTGCGAGCGCCGACCCGTCGATGCCGCGGAGGGCGTCGACGACCGCGCCCGAGCCGAACCTCCAGAAGGCGACCGCGAGGAACACCACGCCACCGAGCGGTCGCAGCAGGTGCCGGCTCGTCTGCATGGTCCACCGGCCTCTCCGTGACGACTCCCGCTGCGGCTCTCCCTCGGGACGACGTCGATCGGCGACGGCGGGTTCAGTCACGGCTGACCCCCTCCAGCACGCGCGCGACGTCGGCGACCGTCCTCGACCACGGCCTCAGCGTCGCACGACGTCTCGCCGCGCGAGCCCGCAACCGGGATCGGAGGTCGCCGTCACCGAGCCAGGCCCGCAGGGCGGCAGCCAGCGGCCCCGCCCCGCCCGGCGGCACGAGCAGGCCCGGCACGTCGGGTGCGTCGCCCAGTGCCTCGGGCACGCCGCCGACGTGCGTGGCGAGGACGGGCAGCCCCCGGGCCAGCGCCTCGGTCACGACCATCCCGTACGTCTCGACGCGCGAGGGGACGACGACGAGGTCGGCGGCGGCATACGCCCGGTCCAGGGCCTGCGGCGCGAGCGGCCCGACGAGGCCCACCCGGTCGCCGATGCCGGCGGCGGCGACCCGCCGCCGCACGTCGGCGACGTGCTCGGGGGCGACGTCGAGGGCTCCCGCGAGGACAGCCCGCCACGGCAGGTCGGCCACCTGGCCGAGCGCGTCGGCGAGATCTGTCTGGCCCTTGAGCGGTGACACGGCACCGACGCAGAGCAGCGAGCCGCCGGTCGGCGTGCCCGGCGCGAGCGGCGCGTCGTCGACCCCCGGGTGGGCGACGTGGACCGTGTCGTCACCGAGCGCGTACGCGTCGAGCAGCAGTCTTCGGGTCCACTGGCTCGTCGAGACGACCGCCGCGGCCGACGCGAGCACCCGTCCCTCCTCGGGCCCCGCTGCGGCGTCCTCGGCCACGAGCGGCAGGTGGACGAGCACGACGAGGCGCACCCGCGCCGCCTCGTGGACGAGAACGTCGGCAGAGCACGACGCGACGAGGCCGTCGACGAGCAGGACCGAGCCCGTGGGGACCTCGGCCACCACGGATGCCAGGCCCGCCAGCGCCGTCGCGTCCGGGTGCGGCCACTCGCCGGCGACAGGGTGCTCGTGGACCGTCCACCCGGCGACCCGCAGCCCGTCGAGCACACGCCGGTCGTACGCATTGCCCCCGCTCGGTCGGGTGGCGTCGTCGATGCCGTCGGGAACGACCGCGTGGACGTGCGTCACACGTCGCGCTCGTAGGTGGCCCACGCGACGTGCGACTCGTGGAGCGTGACCGCGAGGCCGGTCACCTGGTGTGTGGCAGCGCCGAGCCGGCCCGCGCGCACCCGCTCGCAGACGCGGTCGGCGACCGTGCGCGCCAGCACCTCGGTCGACGTGTTCACGCCCGCGAACGCCGGGTCGTCGTCGAGGTTGCGGTAGGTGAGCTCACCGACAACCTCGTGGACGTGCTGGGTCGCGAGCCCGATGTCGACGAGGATGTCGTCGTCGTCCAGCCGGGGTCCCTTGAAGGTCACGTCGACGACGAACGTCGCACCGTGCAGCTGCTGGGCCGGCCCGAAGACCTCGCCGCGGAAGCTGTGGGCGACCATCATGTGGTCCCGGACGGTGACACTGAACAACGGGCTCCCCGATCAGTAGGTGGATGGGTCGGTGGTGCTCGGACGGGTCAGTCGGAGCAGGGGTACGCGATGGTGTGGCAGATGGCGGGCAGGCTGCCGTCGGCGAGGCGCGGCAGCACGTCGGGCAGCTCAGCGAACGACGACTCCCCGGTGAGCAGCACGTCGAAGGCGGGGTCGCGGAGGAGGTCGAGCGCGAGCGCCAGCCGCTGGGCATACGTGTACCGCGAGCGCCTCGCTGCCGCAACGGAACCCACCTGACTGGCGCGGATGCCGAGTCGCGACGAGTGGAACGACCCGCCGAGGGCGAGCTCGACCCGGGAGTCGCCGTACCAGCTGAGCTCGAGCACCGTCGCCTCCGGCGCGAGCAGCTCGAGCGAGAGCTGCAGGCCCGCGCCCGTCGCGCTCGTGTGGACGACGAGGTCGCGGCCGCGGTCGTCCCTCTCGACGTCGTCGGGTCGGGCGAAGCCGACCCCGAGTCCGGCCGCGACCTGGGCCCGCGACCCGTCCACGTCGACGAGCGTGACCTCGGTGCCGGGGACGCGCGCGAGCAGCCGGGCGACGCAGCAGCCGACCATGCCGGCCCCGACGACGGCGACGCGGTCACCGACGAGCGGTGCCGCGTCCCAGAGCGCGTTGACGGCCGTCTCGACGGTGCCCGCGAGCACCGCCCGCCGGGGCGGCACGTCGTCGGGCACGACGACCACCGCCTCCGCCGGCACGACGTATGCCGTCTGGTGCGGGTGCAGGCTGAACACGGTGCGCCCGACCAGACCGGGCGGCCCCTGCTCGACGACGCCGACGCTGAGGTAGCCGTACTTGACCGGCCCCGGGAAGTCGCCCTCCTGGTGCGGCGCCCGCATCACGGCGTACTGGTCGGCGGGCACGTCACCGCGGAAGACGAGGGTCTCGGTGCCCCGGCTGACCCCGGAGTGCAGGGTGCGCACGAGCACGTCGTCGGGACCCACGACCGGCAGGCTGACGGGACGGAGCTCGCCCCTGCCGGGCTCGGCGACCCAAAAGGCCTGCGCGACGCTGGACACGCGTCCAGACTAGAGCGAACCCTGAACTCCATCGGCGGCCACGTCGTCCTTGGTAGGAAACCCTTTCGATGAGGTGGAGGCGCGTGCGTCAGCTGATCCCCCCCAGCCCGGCCATCGGGTTCGTCGGCGTGCTGGGCCTGCTCACCGGGCTGCACGACGTCGTCGGGCTGGGTCCGCGAGGGTGGCTGGCCGGTCTCGCGAGCGGCGTCGTCCTCGCGGCCGCCCTGGCCTACGGCCTCCTGCGCCTCGCACGGCACTCGCTGCTGCCCGCCGACCGCGTCACGCTCACCAGGGCCGTCCTCGCCTGCGGTGTGGCTGCGCTCGTGGCCGACACCGCCGGCCGTCCGACCGGCCTTGCCGTGCTGGTCGCCGTCTCGGCGGTCGCGTTGGTGCTCGACGCGGTCGACGGCTGGGTCGCGCGCCGCACCCGAACGGCCAGCCCCATGGGCGCCCGTTTCGACATGGAGACCGACGCCTTCCTCATCCTCGTGCTCAGCGTGCAGGTCGCGCGGGACCTCGGGTGGTGGGTGCTCGGCATCGGCGCTGCCCGCTACGTCCTCCTCGCGGTCGGCGTGGCGGGACGGTGGGCGCCGTGGCTGCGCGGGCAGGTGCCTGCGCGTCGCTGGCGCAAGGCGGTGGCGGCGTACCAGGGGATCGCCCTGACCCTGGCCGCCGCGGACGTGCTCGCCGCACCGGTGGTGACGGCCGTCGTCGCAGCCGGGCTCGGGCTGCTGCTCGTCTCGTTCGGCACCGAGGTGGTCGCGCTCCGTCGGCAGGCCGCGCGTGGCGTCGGCGGCGTCGCCGGCGTCGCCGGCGTCGGCGCGCCCGTTCCCCACCCGGTCCCGCTCGACCCGACCGTGGCCCGGGCGGTCCGGTGACCGTCACCGGTCCACGCGCCCGTACGCGTCGGGCCGCCGGGCACGTCGCCACCGCGCTCGCCCTGGTGGTGCTCTGGGTCGCGCTCGTGGCTCCCGTCCCCGCCATCGGCTGGAGCACCACACCCCTCGCCCTCCTGCGGATCCCGCTCGAGGGCGTCGTGCTCGTCGCGGCCCTTCTCGTGCTCCGCGGGGGCGTACGGCGGTGGCTGGCCCTCGTCGTCGGCGTCGTCCTCGGCGCCATGCTCGCCATCCGGGTGCTCGACGCCGTCTTCGTAGCCGCCCTCTACCGGCAGTTCAACGCGCTCACCGACTGGCGCTACGTCGGGTCGGCGCACGACCTCGTCGGCGACTCGTTGGGGTCGACGGCTGCGGTGTTCGTCGTGACAGCGGCCGGGCTGCTGCTGCTCGGCCTGCTCGTCGTCACTCCGTGGGCCGTCCTCCGCGTCGGTCGGCTCGTCGGTCGCCACCGCACCGCAGCCTGGCGGGCCGTGCTCGCCGGGGCGGTCGCGTGGGCCGTCTGTGCCCCGCTCGGCGTCAGCGTCGGCCCCGACCTGCCCGTCGCGTCGGCGACCACCGCCGCCCTCACCGCCCACGAGGTGACGACGGTCCGCGACGCGGCCGCCGACCGCGCTGCCTTCGCCACCCAGATCCCGGTCGACGCCTTCGCCGACACCCGGCCCGACCGGCTCCTCACCGCCCTGCGCGGCAAGGACGTCGTCGTCGTCTTCGTCGAGAGCTACGGGAGGGTGGCGGTCGAGCAGAGCCCCGACGTCGCTCGGGCCCTGTCCACCGGCACGAGCAGCCTACGGACGGGCGGGTGGTCGACGCGCAGCGCGTGGCTCACGTCGCCGACCTTCGGCGGCATCAGCTGGCTCGCCCACTCGACCCTCCAGTCCGGGCTCTGGGTGAGCAGCCAGCAGCGCTACGACCAGCTGCTTGACACGCGGCGCCTCACCCTCGCCCGGGCCTTCTCGCAGGCCGGCTGGCGCACCGTGGACGTGGTGCCCGCCAACCACCGCGACTGGCCCGAGGGCAGGGCCTTCTACGGCTACGACCGCGTCTACGACGCCCGCACCCTCGGCTACGCCGGACCCGGCTACGGCTACGCGCCGATGCCCGACCAGTACACGCTGTCGGCCTTCGACCGGCTCGAGCTCGCCCCCAGCGACCGGCCACCGCTCATGGCCGAGGTCGACCTGGTCACCAGCCACGTGCCGTGGGCACCCCTGCCGCGCCTCGTCGACTGGTCCGCCCTCGGCGACGGCTCGGTCTTCCTCGCCGACGCCGGGAAGGCACCCACGCGCGACGTCGTGTGGCGCAGCACCGACCGGATCCGGACGGCATACGGACAGACCGTCGCGTACTCCCTCGACAGCGTCGTGTCGTTCCTGACGGGGACGAAGGACCGCGACCTCGTGGTGGTCGTGCTCGGCGACCACCAGCCCGTCAGCGTCGTGTCCGGCGAGAACGCGAGCCACGACGTCCCCGTCAGCATCGTCACCCGCGACAAGGCCGTCCTCGAGCGCATCCGCACCTGGGGGTGGCAGGACGGGCTGCGGCCGGCGACGAACGCGCCCGTCTGGCCGATGGACCGCTTCCGCGACCGGTTCCTCACGGCCTACGGCCCGGGCGGCGGCTGAAGCGCGGGGCGGCTGAAGGGCGGGGCGGCGCGGGGCTCTGGTGAACCGTCGCCTCCCACTGGTCGTCTCCGTGTGCGAGTCCGACACCACGGCGCCAACCGGACGCCGCGGGTGGCTCTGACGACGGGAGTGACCTGATGAGACTCCGCATCCTCGGCGCCGTGGCGTTGATCGTCTCCGCCGCCGTGCACGGCTACCTGTGGTTCGACGGCGTGCGCAACCAGTCCGTCGGGCCGATGTTCCTGGTCAACGTGGTGGCGGGTGTGGTCATCGCCATCCTGCTGGTGCGCTGGGACAGCTGGATCCCGGCGTTCCTCACGCTCGGCTTCGGCGCAGCGACGCTCGGCGCGTTCATCATCGCCTCGACGGTGGGTCTGCTCGGCGTCCACACGGAGTGGAAGGGCGTCGCCGTCTTCACCGCGGCCGCCTCCGAGATCGTCTGCATCGTCGTGGGCGCCACCCTGTTGCTACGGGCCCGGGCGTTCGCCACCGGCATGGCCCCGACCCAGGCGACAACCCGGGCGACGACGCGCGGTCGCCACGCGTCCTGACGCCGTCGGCCGCCGTCGGTGCGGTCCGGGCGGTCTCGCGCGCGTCAGACGGCAGGCAGCAGCAGCCGGACGCTCGTGCCGCGCCCGAGCTCGGAGTCGACGTGGATGCGGCCACCGTGCCGCGTCACCACCCGCTGGGCGATGCTGAGACCCAGCCCGGTTCCGGGCACCTTGAGGCTGTCGGGGTTGGTGCCGCGGAAGAACTCGGTGAACAGGCTCGCCTGGTCCTCCGGCGAGATGCCGAGACCGTCGTCGGCGCACTCGAGCACGACACGGTCGCGTCGGCTCGCGACCGACACCGCCACCGAACCACCCCGCGGCGTGAACTTCACGGCGTTGCTCACGAGGTTCTGCACGACGCGCTCGAGGTCGCCGGCGCTGCCGCGCACGAGCGGCAGCTCGGGCTCGAGGTCGAAGGTGAGGGTGACGTCCTGGTGGTCGGCCCGCGGGCGGAACATGTCGACGACGTCGCGCGACACGACCCCAAGGTCGACATCTGCCTCCGGCAGCGCCCGGTCGGGGTCGCTGACGCGAGACAGCGTCAGCAGGTCGTCGACGAGGTGCTGCAGCCGCTGGGTGTTGCGTTCGATGACGCCCAGCGACCAGTCCGGGTTGCTGTCGGGCTCCTGCCGCAGCAGCTCGACGTGCCCGACGATCGAGGCGAGCGGGTTCTTCAGCTCGTGCGACACCGTCGAGAACAGCTGGGTCTTGCTGCGGTCGGACTCGCGCAGCTCGGCCGCGACGCGGCGTTCGGCGGCATACAGGCGGGCGTTGCGGATGGCCCGGCCGAGGTCGCGGCCGATCTCGAGGGCGGCAGCCGCCTCGGCCTCCGTCCACTCGGGGTCGGAGGGCCCGCGCGTGCAGGCGATGTAGCCGAAACAGGCCGTCCCGGACCCGATCGGCGCGACGAGGATCGAGCGTGCCCGCGCGTCGCGCAGGAACACCTGCACCTCGGCGAGGTCACCGGCGCGCCACATGAGGTCGGGGTCACCGCTCCCGTCCTTCTGGACCACGGCGACCCCGCCCGTACGCCACCGGCGGGTCGCGATGTCACGGGCGATCGCGACGAGCGAGACGGGGGTGCGCACCGGGCCGCCGCTGCGGGCCGCGACGCTCTCGCGCTCGTCGTCGTTCTCACCGGCGAAGACCCGCATCCAGAGCCCTGCGGTGGCGAGGCCGGCGGCGATCGGGTCGGAGGCGACGTCGAGCACCTTGGCCGGGTCGAGGTCCTCCTGCGCGATGCGCGCCACCGTCTGCACAGCCTCGACGAGCCGGACCCGCTCGGAGAGCGCGTTGCGCTGCCGCGCAGCCGAGATCGCGATGCCGGTCTGGTGCGCGAAGAGCTCGATGACGGCGCGCTGGGTCACGTCGGGGCGACGTCCGCTGAGTGGCAGGTCGACCGACAGGATGCCGAGGAGGTTGCCGACGGCGTCGAAGAACGGGGCGATGAGGGTGTCCTCGGGACTCCAGGCATCGGGGTCGTCGGCCGGCGCCGTCCAGTCGGAGGCGACCCAGCCGTCCTCGGAGCCAGCGGGCAGGTGCCCGGCGGGGACGAACCGCAGGCTGCCCCACCGCTCGGCCACCGCGAACTCCGCCTCGAGGTTGATCCGGGGAGTACGCCGCCCCATCAGCTCGGTGCGCGCATCGTCGTCGCCTGCCACGGCGACGACCTCGACGTCACCCGACGGGATGACCAGGCTGATCGCGGCGACCTTGAAGCCGACGACGTCGGCCGCGCCCTCGACGACCATCTCGAACAGGCTCGACAGGTCGTCCTGCGCACTGACCCGGTTCATCAGGTCGGTGAGTCGCCCGAGCGCTCGCACCTCCCACGTCACGCCGTCGCGCACCCCGGTCCCCTGGCCTTCCGCTCGTGTGTCCGCTTCTGTGCGGCTCTCATCTCGGCCCGTCCGTCCGTCGGGCGCGCTTCGTCAGGAATCATCCTTCTGGTCACGATATGTCCCACCCGCACGCAACAGGGCCGGTCCGTCCGAATTCACCTCTGGAGCCGACCTTGGCAGCGACACGATGAAGGTGGCGCCGTGCTCGGGCTCGGACTCCACCCGGACGGTGCCGCCGTGGCCCTCGGCGATGGCCCGCACGATCGACAGGCCGAGCCCGGGGCCCTGGATCGCCCTCTCGTTGGCGGCGTTGGAGCGGAAGAACCGCGCGAAGATCCGTTCGTGGTCTGCGGCCGGGATGCCCATGCCGGAGTCTGCGACGACCAGGTGCACCATGTTCGGCTCCTGCTCGTCGGGCTGCAGGTCGAGGCTGACCCGGCCCCCGTCGGGCGTGAACTTGACCGCATTGGACAGCAGGTTGGTCACCATGCGCTCGAGCGCCACGGGGTCGCCCTCGATCCAGACCGGTTGCTCCGCGACGTCCACGCGACGCACGAGGTCGCGCTGCGCCGTCACGGTGTTGACCGACGTCCACGCGCTCGCCACGACGTCGGAGAGGTCGCAGCGTCGCACGTCGAGCTGCAGGCGACCGGCCTCGATGCGGGAGTTGAGGAGCAGGTCCTCGATGAGCGAGAGCAGCCGCCGCCCGTTGCGGTCGACGCGCGAGACGAGCTCGAGCTGGCGATCGGTCAACGGACCTGCCGCACCGTCCTCGAGCATCTCGACGTAGCCGAGCACGCTGGCCAGTGGCGTACGCAGCTCGTGGCTGACGGCCGAGACGAAGTCGGACTTCGTGCGGTCGAGCGCGGTCAGCTCCTCCACGGCCTGGCGCTCGCGGCCGAGCGCGACCTGGAGGGCGACCTCGGCCTGCCTGCGGCGGGTCACGTCCTCGGCGACGGCGAGGTAGCCGGTGAGGTGCCCGCCCGCGCCGCGGATGCCGCTCATGGTGAGGGACATCGTGCGGCGCGTGCCGTCCTTGCGCACGCAGGTCCAGTCGCGGGTCTCGGCGGGCGCGCCTTCCCTGACGAGGTGCACGAGGACGTCGAAGCCGGGCTCGACCCCGAGCTCGGCCGCGCGACGTGCGACCTCGTCGGGGTCATGGAGCAGGGGCCAGTCGCGCCGACCCACCACGTCGGTCGCCTGCCAGCCGAGGACGTTCTCGGCACCGCGGTTGAACAGGGTGACGACGCCGTCGAGGTCCATCCCGATGATGGCCGTGGCCGTCGCCGCCTCGAGCACCGCCTCGACGAAGGTGCGGGCGGCTCGCTCGTCCGTCACGTCGGCGCCGGTCTTGACGAGGTGGGTGCGGCGGCCGCTGTCGTCCGTGAGGTACGCGTTGGTCCACACGAGGCGGCGCACACCGAGGCCCTCGACGTGCCAGTCGTGCTCCTCGGTGAGGGGGGCCTGGCCGCTGGCGATGCCGGCCATCGTCCTCACCACCCGGTCGCGGTCGGCCACGGGGAAGACGTCGGCAGCCAGCCGACCCACCAGGGCCTCCTCCGAGTCGCCCATGAGCCGCGCAGCGGTGGCGTTGAGCCGTGCGACCGTGCCGGTGCAGTCGACGACGACGATGGCGCTCGCGGCGGTGTCGAGGACGACACGGCTGAGCTCCGCCTCGTCGCGCAGCTCGGCCAGGGCGTTCCGGCGCTGGGTCGAGGCGACGGCCAGGGAGAGGGCGGTGACGGCTGCAGTGGCGAGGAAGGCCTGGGTGAGGGCGCCCACCGTCTCGGGGCGGATGCCCCCCGTGACGGCCGCGGCCGCGAACGGGCCACCCCCGAGACTCGTCATGACGACGGCGGTCACGCCGATGACGAGCAGCTGCACCGCCACGGTGCGCTGGCCGAGTCGCAGCGCGCCCCAGACGAGCACCGGGATGGGCAGGAAGGCGAGGGGAAGCTGCTGACCGGCGTGGAAGACCCAGACGGTCACCCCCACGACGGTGGCCCACTGAACGAGGTCCTCGACCCCGAGCGGCTGCGGCCGGCGGGCACGCGCGGCCAGCCCGATGGGCGCCAGCACGAGCACCGCCGCGGCGTGCGACGCCGTGACGGCGGACACCGTCGAGAGGAAGGGCCCACCCAGACCGACGCGCACGATGAGCCCGGCGAGGATCCCGAACACGAGGGCTCCCGCGAGGGTGGCCGCGAGCAGTCGCCAGAGGTCCTCCATCGAGGCCAGCGTGGGACGGCGTACGGATCGGGTGAGCAGGCCGTGGACGACGGCGGCCTCGGCTGCGTTCGCGACTCCGAAGCAGAGCGCGACGAGCGGGGGCCGCCCGCCGTAGTAGTTGGCGGCCCCGCTGGAGACGAGCACGCCGACCAGGAAGAGGTACGCGCGTCGGTCACGTCCGGTCGCGAGCAGGAACGAGACCGCGAGCCCGGCCGCCGGCCACCAGACCGCCACGGTCGACCCGGGCGGGGCGAAGCGCACCGCGGTGGCGCCGAGCACGAAGACGCCGACCAGCGCGAGCAGGGCCCAGGCCCACCAGTTCCAGCGGGCCGTTCCCCGCCACGTCACCTGGCGGCCCCTGACGGGCTCGGCCGCGCTGATCCGCGTGCCCCTGCCATCTGCGCGGACCTCATTGGCCCATTCTGTCGCAGACACCCGCGCAATCCGACAAAAGGGACGTATCGCGCCGTGTCGTGGTCGCAGGCCCTTACCACCCCGACTGCATGGCCGAGCGTTGCGGAGCCGGCACGCGGGTGAGCTGGAGGAAGCCGTGGGGCAGCTCCTGCCGCTCGATGCCACGACGGAGCATGCCGGAGGCTGCCGCGAGGGCCACGTCCTTGCCCACGAACGCCGGGTCGGTGCAGATGAAGTCCCGGCCCTTCCAGCGGATGGTGCACCCGCCCGCGTGCCGCACGTTGCGAACCCAGTCGGTGCCCCGGCCCCACGGCAACGCGATGAGGAAGGTCGTCTGCGTCGCGACCACGGCGACCGGGGTCCGGTAGGGCCTTCCACTCTTGCGGCCGGTGTGCCGGAGCACGGCCCAGAGCGGGAGGAACCGGTGCCCCGCGAGGCGCACGGCCACCTTGTTGAACTGCTTGGCACTTGCGGGCGGGCCTGCCATGCCTCCAGCATGCGCGCGAGCGAGATCAGGTGGAAGGTCAGCCCAGGTGCCCGCGCACCGACGCGTGGCCCCGAAGCAGGTTGCGGGCGATGGTGCGGCGCTGGATCTCGTCGGTGCCCTCGTAGATCCGCAGCAGCCGCAGCTCGCGGTACCAGCGCTCGACCGGCAGCTCCCGCGTGTAGCCCATGCCGCCGTGCATCTGGAGCACACGGTCGACGATCTCGTTGGCCTTGACGCCACCGAAGAGCTTGGCCATCGACTGCGACTGCCGCGAGTCGAGGCCCCTGTCGACCTGCCAGGCGGCGGTGAGCACGAGCCAGCGCAGCGCCTCGATCTCGACGGCGGAGTCGGCGACCATCCACTGGATCGCCTGCCGGTGCGCGATGGGCTCGCCGAACGTGACGCGGTTGCGGGCGTGCTCCATGCCCATCTCGACGAGCCGCTCACAGGCGCCGAGCGCGCGGGCCGGCAGCATGTAGCGCCCCTTGCCGATCCATCGCATGGCGAGCTCGAAGCCCTTGCCCTCCTCGCCGAGGATCGCCGAGTGGGGCACGCGCACGTCCTCGAACACGAGGGCGGCGGGGCCCCACTCGCCCATCGTGTCGATCGGCCGGCTCTCCCAGCCGCGGTCGCGGTCGACGAGGAAGCACGTCACGCCACCGTCGGCCCCCTTCTCCTTGTCGGTGACGGCGAAGACCATGACGAAGTCGGCCTCGTGCCCACCCGTGATGAACGTCTTCTCGCCGTTGATGACCCACTCGTCGCCCTCGCGCCGGGCGCTCGTGCGGATGGCTCGCGCGTCGGACCCGGCGCCGGGCTCGGTGATCGCGAAGCAGGACTTCCGCGTGCCCTCGATCGTCGGCTCGAGGTAGCGCTGCTGCTGCTCCTCGGTCGCGCTGAAGAGGATGTTGTCGGCCTCGCCGGCGAACGTGAAGTGGACGAACGACCGGCCCAGCTCGATCTCGATGAGAGCCGCGACGACCGCGCCCTGCCCCATGCCGCCGTGGCTCTCGGGGGTCTGGATGCCGAAGAAGCCCGATGCCTTCGCCTTGTCCTGCAAGGCTTTCAGCTCATCCGCAGTGATCCCGCGCTCGTGTCGCCGCTCCCGCTCGAGCACCAGCTGCTCGAGCGGCATGACCTCCTTGCGCACGAAGGTGCGCACCCAGTCTCGGATCTCGCGCTCCTCGGAGCTGAGGTCGAAGTCCATCAGGCGTGCCTCCTCAGCTCGGCCTTGGCGAGAGCGTTCTTGTGCACCTCGTCGGGGCCGTCGGCGAAGCGCAGGGTGCGGATGCCGGCGAAGGCGGCGGCGAGGTCGGTGTCCTGGCTGAGCCCGGCGGCGCCGTGCGTCTGGATCGCCTTGTCGAGGATCCACTCGACCGTCCTCGGCGTGGCGATCTTGATCGCCTGGATCTCGGTGTGCGCACCCTTGTTGCCGACGGTGTCCATGAGCCAGGCGGTCTTGAGCACGAGAAGACGCAGCTGCTCGACGCGCACCCGCGACTCGGCGATCCAGTCGCGCACGACGCCCTGCTCGGCGATCGGGCGGCCGAAGGCCACGCGCTCGGACGCGCGTCGGCACATCGCCTCGATGGCGACCTCGGCGAGGCCGATGGAGCGCATGCAGTGGTGGATCCGCCCGGGGCCGAGGCGCGCCTGGGCGATCGCGAAGCCGTCACCCTCTCCCCCGACGAGGTTCGAGGCGGGCACACGGACATCGGTGAACCGCAGCTCGGCATGGCCGCCGTGGTCGTGGTCGTCGTAGCCGAACACCTCCATGCCGCGCACGACCTCGAGGCCCGGTGTGTCGCGAGGGACGAGGATCATCGACTGCTGCCGGTGCCGGTCGGCCGTCGGGTCGGTCTTGCCCATCACGATGAGGATCCGGCACTCGGGGTTCATCGCACCGGTGATCCACCACTTGCGACCGTTGATGACGTAGTCGTCACCGTCACGGCGGATCGAGAGCTCGACGTTGGTGGCGTCGCTGCTCGCGACGTCGGGCTCGGTCATCGCGAAGGCGGAGCGGATCTCGCCCCGCAGCAAGGGGTCCAGCCACTCGGCCTGCTGGTCCTCGGTGCCGAACTGGGCGAGCACCTCCATGTTGCCGGTGTCGGGCGCGGCGCAGTTGAGCACCGCGGGCGCGAGGCGGATGCAACGCCCGGTGATCTCGGCGAGCGGGGCGTACTGGAGGTTGGTGAGCCCCGCCCCTCGGTCTCCCGGGAGGAAGACGTTCCACAGGCCGAGGTCGCGGGCCTCGGCCCTGAGGGTCTGCAGCACCGGCACGGTGCTCCACGCCCACCGGTCGTCGAGGGCGGCGACCTGCTCGTCGAAGACCTTGAGGGAGGGCACGATGCGCTCGTCCATGAAGCCGAGCAGCTCCTGCCGCAGCTCCTCGGTCCTGGCGTCGAATCCGAAGTCCATCGTGGCTCAGTCCTCCTCGGCGTGGACGGCCCTGAGCCCCGCGACGACGAGAGGCCCGGTGGCCTCCCCGATGCGCGCGAAGCCCGAGCCGACGGTCTGCCCCTGGGTGTAGCGGTAGTGGATTCCCTCGAGGATCACCGCGAGCTTGAAGTAGGCGAGCCCGAGGTGGAACGACAGGTGCGTGAGGTCGCGACCGCTCGCCGCGGCATACCTCTGGCGCAGCTCGGGCCCCGTGATGAAGCCCGGCGTGCGCGAGACGTCGGAGACGGCGACGCTGTCCATCATGAGCGGGAGCGTCTGGTACGCCTCGAGCAGCGCGACGTCGGTGAGCGGGTCACCGATCGTGGCCATCTCCCAGTCGAGCACGGCGGACACCTCGTCAGCGTCGGTGACGAGCAGGTTGTCGAGCCGGAAGTCGCCGTGCACGATCGCCGGATCACCTTGTGCCGGGACCGATTCCGCAAGGCGTTCGTGCAGCTCGTCGATTCCGGGCAGGGCGCGGCTGCGCGACGCGTCGAGCTGTTGCTTCCACCGGCGCACCTGTCGCTCGAGGAAGCCCTCGGGGCGGCCGAAGTCGCCGAGCCCGACCGACTCCGGGTCGACGGAGTGGAGTGCGACGAGCGTGTCGACCATGCGCTCGCTGATCGCACGCACCCGATCGGGGCCGATCGGGGCGAGCTGTGTGGCGAACCGGTAGGGCGTGCCCGCCACGCGCTCCATGACGTAGAACGGCGCCCCGATGACGTCGGGGTCGGCGCACACCGCATACGTGGTCGGGACCGGGACCGCGGTGTCGCGCAGGGCGGTGATGACCCGGTGCTCGCGACCCATGTCGTGCGCCGTGGCCAGCACGTGGCCCAGCGGAGGGCGGCGCACGATGACGCTCCTGCTGCCGTCGCCGACCTCGTAGGTGAGGTTGGACTTGCCGCCCGCCACGACGCGCCCGGCCAACGGCCCGGTGAGCAGTCCGGGCGCCTCGGTGGCGAGGAACGCGGCGAGCCGCCTGAGGTCGAGCCCGGGCGGGTCGGCGTCGGGTGTCTCGGGGCGGGCGTGCAGGTCCGGGTCGGTCACGTCAGTCCTTCGGGCCGCCGGCCACGTAGACGACCTGACCCGAGACGAACCCGGCGCCCACGCTCACGAGGAACGACGCGGTCGCCGCGATGTCCTCGGGCTGGCCGACGCGACCGACCGGGATCTCCTTGGCCGCCCCCTCGAGGAACTGCTCGAAGGTGATGCCCATGCGCTCGGCCGTCTGGCGGGTCATGTCGGTCGCGATGAAGCCCGGGGCGATGGCGTTCGCGGTGACGCCGAACTTGCCGAGCTCGATGGCCAGTGTCTTGGTGAAGCCCTGGAGGCCCGCCTTCGCGGCGGAGTAGTTGGCCTGGCCCCGGTTGCCGAGGGCGGACGTCGAGCTGAGGTTGACGATACGGCCCCACTTCGCGTCGATCATGTGCTTCTGGGTGGCACGGGTCATGAGGAAGGAGCCGCGCAGGTGGACGTTCATGACGGCGTCCCAGTCGTCGGCGGTCATCTTGAAGAGCATGTTGTCGCGGATGATGCCCGCGTTGTTGACGAGCACCGTCGGGGCACCGAGCTCGGCGGCGACGCGGTCGACGGCGGCCTGCACGCCCTTCTCGTCGGAGACGTCGACGCCAACCGCGAGACCCTTGCCGCCCCCCGCCTCGATCTCGGATACCACGGCAGCACAAGCGGATTCGTCGAGGTCGAGCACCGCGACGGCAAAGCCGTCGGTGGCGAGTCGCCTGGCGACGGCCGCGCCGATGCCGCGCGCGGCACCCGTGACGATGGCGGTGCGCTGGGTGCTGGTCTGGTCGGTCATGCGTTCTCCTGCTGCTGGTGGTGGCCTGGCTGGTCGGTGGGGCTGTCGGGGGTGTACGTGTCGAGCTTCTGCTGGAGCCGGTTCATGCCGGCGAGCCAGGCGTCGGGGTGGGCTGCGCGCTGGGCGTGGTAGTCGCTCACCTCGGGGTGCGGCAGCACGTAGAACGCGTCACCCGACAGCGCACGCCAGGCGGCGTCGGCCACCTCGTCGGCGCTGACGACGTCGTCACGGGTGAGGAGGTCGCGCAGGGCGCCGGAGTGGTCGAGCATCCTGGTCTGCACACCCTGGGGGCAGATCGCCTGCACGACGATGCCGCGGTGCCGGTAGGTCGCGCTCAACCACTCGGCGAAGGCCACGGCCGCATGCTTGCTCACGGAGTAGGGCGCGTCGCCGAGCATCGTGAGCAGCCCAGCGGCAGAGGCGGTCACGACGAGGCGACCCCCGCCGGCCTCGAGCCAGCGCGGCACGAGCACCCGCGCGGCGCGTACGTGGGCGAGCACGTTGGTCTCGAGGGCTCGGGCCCACTCGGCGTCCGAGGCGTCCAGCCCCTGGAGCGTGCCGATGCCCGCGTTGGCGAAGAAGACGTCGAGGTGCCCGAGGTGCCCGTATGCCGTGTCGACGAGATGGCGTACGCCGGCGTCGGTCGACGTGTCGCCGGCGACCGCGGGCGCGCCGGTCTCGGCGGCCACGGCGGCGAGCTCGTCGGCGTCGAGATCGGCGACGACGACCTGCCACCCCTCACGCGCGAGGCGGGTGGCGATGGCTCGGCCGATGCCCCGGGCGGCTCCGGTGACGACGGCGGTGTCGGGCATGCTGCTCCTCGCGATGGACTAAGCGCTTGCTTACCTTGGCGACTCCGAGGCACCCACGTCAAGTGACCACCTCCCACCCCTCAACCGTCGAGAGGCCACTTCTGGCCCGTTTCCTCAGGACGTGACGCGTTGGATGAACGCGACCGCGCGGTCCAGCGCCTCGCGTCCCGCCGGCGTGTCGAGGTCGAGCTGGAACTCATGTCCGAGCCGGGGCTCGTGGTCGTCGGCGAAGACAAGGGTCTCGTGGTCGACCCCGTGCGATCCCAAGGACCGGACCAGGGCCAGTGTGTGCGGCAGCAGGGGGTCCCCGTTGCCCGCCGACACGAAGGTCGGCGGGAAGGCGGGCGTCAGGTTCGGGGGGATCGAGCCCTGCCTGGTGATCGTGTCGTCGCGCCGACGCGGGCCGAGGTACGACCAGATGGCGGTGTCGACGAGCCAGCTGCCGAGCCGCGTGGACCCGCGGGCCAGCGTGAAGTCGTACGCGCCGCAGAAGAGCACGACCCCCCGCAGCGCCTCGGGAGCCAGGTCGACGGCGATCCCCACGCCACGCGCGTACGCCTCGTCGGTGGTGAGCAGCGCCACCTGCGCGGCGATCTGGGCTCCCGCGGAGTCGCCGGCCAGGACGATGCGCGTGGGATCGATGCCGAGCCGGTCGGCGTGGTCGACGACATGGTCGAGGGCCGCGGCCACCTGCCGCACCGGCGTCGGGTAGCGCGACCCGGGGGCGACCGAGTAGTCGACTCCGACCGTCGCGAAGCCCCGGCCGGCGAGCACGCGCAGGTAGTTCGCGACGTCGCCCTTGGAACCGGAGACGAAGGCGCCACCGTGCACCCAGACGACTGCCGGCAGCGGACCGGCTCGCTCGGGACGGAAGACGTCGAGCCGCCCGTCGGGCGAGGAGATGTCGTACGCCTCGTCCAGGTCCTCGACGAGCCCGACGGGCACGTGGCGCTCGAGGGAGGCGCTCGCCCGCGCGGCGCCGCGGTCGAAGACCGCCCGGATGGCCAGGGCGGACGGCCACGGCGTCACCCGGGTCGCGACGGCGAGCAGACCTGCGGCGGCGGCCGCACCCCGCGCGGTGGTTCGCGCCAGGGCGCGTGTCCTGAGCCCGGTGCCGCGCATGGGTCGAATCTAGACCCGACGCGTACGCGGGTGGCCTCTAGACCGCTGCGCGGGGGCCACAGGTGGCCTCTCGATGGTTGGGATGTGGGTGGGAGCGGGCAGGATCTGGGCATGGAGCTCTCCGACGTCGTCGCCACGTCCCATGCCGTCGCCGCGACGTCCTCGCGCACCGCGAAGGTCGAGGCCCTGGCCGCCTGCCTCGCCCGCGCCGCCGCCGACGGCCCGGCCACCGTCGAGGTCGTCACTGCGCACCTGTCGGGCGTGCTCCCCCAGCGCCGCATCGGCGTCAGCTGGCGCGGCCTGCAGGGTCTGCCCGAGCCGGCGGCCACCAGCACCCTCACGGTCCAGGAGGTCGACGCAGCCGCCTCCGCCATCGCCGCCATCGGCGGGTCGGGCTCCGCCGCGGCCCGCACCACCGCCGTGCGCGACCTCTTCGCACGCGCCACCGCCGACGAGCAGCTGTGGCTCCGCGGCCTCATCACGGGCGAGACCCGCCAGGGCGCGGGCGACGGGGTGATGCTCCAGGCCGTCGCCAGGGCGGCCGGGGTTCCCGACGCCGCGGTACGCCGGGCCGTGATGCTCGCCGGCTTCGCCGGCCCTGTCGCGAGCGCCGCCCTGACCGGGGGCGTCGATGCCCTGGAGGCTCTCACCCTCGAGGTGGGCCGGCCGCTGCGGCCGATGCTCGCCGGCTCGGCTCCCGACGTCGCCGCCGCGCTCGCCACGCTGGGAGGCGAGGTGGTCGTCGAGACCAAGCTCGACGGCATACGGCTGCAGGCGCACGTCGACAACCGCACGAGCCCGGGCACCGTGCGCCTCTTCACCCGCACGCTCGACGAGGTGACCGACCGCATGCCCGAGATCACCGAGGCACTGGCCACCCTCGAGGTCGAGACGCTCGTGCTCGACGGCGAGGTGATCGCCCTCGCCGAGGGCGGCCGTCCCCTGCCGTTCCAGGTCACCGGTGCCCGCACCGCGAGCACCGCCGACGTCGACCGCCTTCGCGAGGAGGTGCCGCTCACCCCGTTCTTCTTCGACCTGCTCCACCTCGACGGCGCCGACCTGCTCGACGAGCCCGCCGCCACGCGCTGGGCCCGGCTGGCCGCCACCGTTCCGCCGGCGTGGCTCGTGCCGCGCGAGCTCACCGACGACCCCGTCCGCGCGCACGAGCTCTTCGCCGACCTCGTCGCGGCCGGTCACGAGGGGGTCGTCGTCAAGGACCCCGCCCTGCCGTATGCCGCCGGTCGGCGCGGCCCCGGGTGGGTCAAGGTGAAGCCCCGGCACACCCTCGACCTCGTCGTGCTCGGCGTCGAATGGGGCAGCGGCCGGCGGCGCGGCTGGCTCTCCAACATCCACCTCGGCGCGCGCGACGCCGACACCGGCGAGCTCGTCATGCTCGGCAAGACCTTCAAGGGCATGACCGACGAGATGCTCGCCTGGCAGACCGAGCGGTTCAAGGAGCTCGCGGTCGACCCCGGCGACGTCGAGGCGGGGCGCTCGGGCCAGCCGTGGGGCGTCGTGCCCCTGCGTCCCGAGCAGGTCGTCGAGATCGCGTTCGACGGGGTGCAGCGCTCGAGCCGCTACCCCGGCGGCATGGCGCTGCGCTTCGCCCGGGTCCTGCGCTACCGCGACGACAAGCCGGTCTCCGAGATCGACACCGTCCAGACCGTGCGGTCGCTCGCCGGCTGGTGAGGTGAGGGCCACGAGCGGCGCGTCCTGCGAGGACGCGCCGCTATCTGTTGCCGACCCCACACTCCGTAGGTAAGTTCCGAACGGACGGCAGTATGCGTGAATTGTTCACATTTCATCGGAGGACCCATGTCCATGTCAGACCTGTCCCGTCGCTCGGTGCTCGCGGGCGGACTCGCCACGACGGCCCTGGGCGTGGCCGCCGGCGGAGCCGCCGCCGCCGCGACCCCAGCAGCTGCCTTCCCCGCAGGAGTCTCAGGAGTCTCCGGCGAGGAGGGCTGGATCACCTCGACGCTCAACCGGATGACGTTGGAGGAGAAGGTCGGTCAGCTCTTCATCCAGAACGTCTACGGCAAGGACGCGACGACGCCCGACAGTCGCAACCTCCCCCTCTACGGCGTCGCGAGCCCGGCCGAGGTCGTGCGGAAGTACCACCTCGGCGGCGTCATCTACTTCGCGTGGACCGACAGCGTGCAGAACCCCGACCAGATCGTCAGCCTCTCCAACGGCCTGCAGAAGGCGGCGCTCACCCAGGGGGGCAAGGCGCCCGTGCCCCTGCAGATCGCGATCGACCAGGAGCAGGGCGTCGTCACCCGCATCGGCCCGCCGGCCACCCAGTTCCCAGGTGCGATGGCCCTCGGCGCCGGCGACAGCGACCCCGACGCCCGCACCGCCGCCGCGATCACCGGCCGCGAGCTGCTCGCGATGGGCGTGAACACCAACTTCGCGCCGGTCTGCGACGTCAACGTCAACGCCCTCAACCCCGTCATCGGCACCCGCTCGTTCAGCTCACACCCTGACCTCGCGGCGGAGCTCGCCGCGGCGCAGGTCGCCGGCTACCAGCGCGACGGCGGCGTCTCGTCGTCGGCCAAGCACTTCCCGGGCCACGGCGACACCGCGACCGACAGCCACGTCGCCTTCCCGATCATCACGCACACGCGCGAGCAGTGGCAGACCGTCGACGCCCCGCCGTTCGAGGCGGCCATCCGCGAGGGCATCGACATGATCATGACCGCGCACCTCGCGTTCCCCGCCTTCGACGACTCCGGCGACCCGGCGACGCTGAGCCGCCCGATCCTCACCGGCGTCCTGCGCGAGGAGCTCGGCTACGACGGCGTCATCGTGACCGACTCGCTCGGCATGCAGGGCGTGCGCGACAAGTACGGCGACGCCGAGGTGCCCGTCCGGGCGCTGCTCGCCGGCGCCGACCAGCTGCTCATGAGCCCGGCGATGGACGCGGCGTATGCCGCCGTCCTGGATGCCGTCCGCAGCCACCGCATCCGCCCCGACGAGCTCGACGCCAAGGTACGCCGCGTGCTGCGCCTCAAGCACCGCCGAGGCGTCGTGGCCCAGCCGTACGCCGACCCGGCGCGGGTCGCGTCCGTCGTCGGAATCCCCGCGCACCTCGCCGCCGCCGACGCTGTCACCGACCGCACGACGACGCTCGTCAAGAACGACGCGGGCGCCCTACCGCTCGCTGCGAGCGGCAAGAAGGTCCTCGTCACGGGCTACGGCCTCTCGACGACGGCGACGCTCGCCCGGGCCCTGACGACCAGGGGCGCGACGGTCCAGACGCTCGAGACCGGCACGTCACCCACCGACGCGAAGGTCGCGACGGCCCTGGCCGCTGCCGCCGACAAGGACGTCGTCGTCGTCACGACGATGAAGGCGTGGGACACCTCGGTCACCGACGCGCGTGGCGGCCAGCAGAAGCTCGTCAAGCAGCTGCTCGCGACCGGCAAGACCGTCGTCGTCGTCGCCGTTCGCGACCCGTACGACATCGCCTACTTCACGGCCGCCCCCACCTATCTCGCGACCTACTCGTACAGCCCGGTCGCGATCGAGGCGGCGGCACGGGTCATCACGGGCGACGTGTCGCCAACGGCGTCGCTGCCGGTCGACATCCCCGCCGCGGGCGACCCGTCGACGGTTCTCTTCCCCTTCGGCCACGGGCTGACCTACTGACATGGGCGCCCTGCCCACGGTGGCCGCTGCGACGGTCCTCTCCGTCGCGGCGGCCACCACCTCCACGAGCGCATCGGCCGAGGCGGCAGCCGTTCCGCGCGGCGACCCGACGATGCGCGCGCTCCAGGTCGCCGACACCCTCGCGATCCTCGACCGCGACCCCGAGGGCGCGAACCAGGTGCTGCTCGGCGACTTCAACGCCGAGGGCACCGCACCAGAGCTCGCACCCCTCTGGAACCGCCTGAACGACGCCTGGGCCGTCGCCCCCACCCTCCTCGGCGCGAGCGACCACCGGGCCGTCTCCGCGACCGTGCTTCTCGACCAAGGATCGGAGAGCTCCCGATGACGAACCTCAACCGCAGGCAGCTCCTCACCGCAGGAGCCCTCGGCGCCGTCGCAGTCCCGGCCACAGCGACGGGTTCCGTTGCGGCGCAGGCCGGCCCGGCGGCATACGCCCGGACCTACCCGAGCAACCAGGTCACGACGGGCGCGCAGGCTGCTGCCTCGGCCGGCTGGTCCGCCCTTGCGGGGCAGAAGGTGGGCGTCATCACGAACCCGACCGGCATCCTCACCAACCTGCGCACCGTCGTCGACGAGATGCACGAGTCGGGCGCCGTCGACATCGTCGGCGTCTTCGGCCCCGAGCACGGTTTCCGCGGCACCGCGCAGGCCGGCGACTCCGAGGGCAACCACACCGACCCGCGGACCGGGCTCATGGTCTACGACGCCTACGGTGCCAACGCGGCCAAGATGACGACGCTCTTGCGCACGGCCGGCGTCGAGACCGTCGTCTTCGACATCCAGGACGTCGGCTCGCGGTTCTACACCTACATCTGGACGATGTACACGGCGATGCGCGCGGCCGTCGCCGTCGGGGCCCGCTTCGTCGTGCTCGACCGCCCGAACCCCATCGGCGGCAACGCGGTCGGGCCGATGATGACAACGCCGTGGACCTCGGGCGTCGGCGCCAAGGAGATCGTCCAGGCGCACGGCATGACGGTCGGCGAGCTGGCCCGCTACTTCGACGCCGAGTTCCTCCCCGCCGACGCGGGAGGACGTCTCACCGAGCTGACAGTCATCCAGGTCAAGGGGTGGCGCCGCGACGTGCCGTATGCCGTCACCGGGCTGCCGTGGGTCATGCCGAGTCCCAACATGCCGACCCCCGACACCGCGCTCGTCTACCCCGGCACGGGGATGTTCGAGGGCACCAACCTCTCCGAGGGACGCGGCACGACGCGCCCGTTCGAGCTCATCGGCGCGCCCTACGTGGACTACAGGTGGGCCGAGCGCCTCGCGGCGCTTGGTCTCCCGGGCGTCGGGTTCCGCGAGGCCTACTTCACGCCGACCTTCAGCAAGCACGTCGGCGCGGTCTGCGGCGGCGTGCAGCTGCACGTGACCGACCCGGGGGCCTTCGACCCGATCCGCTCGACCGTCGAGATGCTCGTCGCGGCCAAGGCCCTCTACCGCGACTTCGCGTGGCGTTACGACTCCTACGACCCGGCTCGGCCCTACTGGATCGACAAGCTGACCGGCTCGCAGCGCCTGCGCACGCAGATCTTCGCCGGCGCACCGGCCGACGAGGTGGTCGGGGCGTGGCGCGACGAGCTGGCCGCCTTCGACGCGCGGCGCCAGCAGTACCTCCTCTACCGCGGCCCCTCGCACTGACCTGTCCGCCGGCTCACCACCCGCTGCACGACCTGTTGCACGATCAAGGAGTGACATGCGCCTGCGCACCCTCGTCCCGGCCGTCCTCGGCAGCCTCGCCCTGGCGGGCAGCCTCGTGACGGCCGGGCCCGTCGGCTCCGCCCGCGCCGACGACTTCAGCAAGCCCGACCGCGGCTTCGCCCCGCCCAACACCGTGCTGTCCGACGCGAGCCCGGCCTCGCTGGGTCTCGACCCCGACCCGATCGCAGAGGCCGTCGACCGCATCCACGCCCACGAGCAGGTCGACGCGAGCGGCCACCCGCTCTTCGCCGGTGCCGTCGGGATCATGGGCCACGAGGGGCGCATCGTCGAGCGCCACGCCAGCGGCTGGGCGCTGCGCTACGCCGACGCGAGCACCGAGCTCCCGCGCGACCAGTGGGAGCCGATGCGCACCGACACGATCTTCGACCTGGCGTCGGTGTCGAAGCTCTTCACCTCGATCGCCGTCGTCCAGCTCGTCGAGGAGGGCAAGGTCTCCCTCGAGAGCCCAGTGGCGGCCTACCTCCCGGAGTTCGCCGCGGGCGGCAAGGGGGCCGTCACGGTGCGCCAGCTGCTGACGCACACGTCCGGCTTCACCTCGTGGCTGCCGCTGTGGAGCAAGTGGCCCGACAAGGCCTCGCGCATCAAGGCCGTCATGGACCAGCCGCTGACCAACCCTGCCGGGTCGACCTACCTCTACAGCGATCTCAACCTCATCACCCTGGGCGTCATGGTCGAGAAGCTGCGCTGCGCGCCGCTCGACAGCGTGGTGCACGACCGCATCACGGCGCCCCTCGGCATGGGCGACACCGGCTACAACCCCACCGACCGCGCACGCACCGCGGCGACGGAGTACCAGACCGCCCCACCGCGCGGCCTGGTCCGCGGCGAGGTGCACGACGAGAACGCGTGGTCGCTCGGAGGGGTGGCCGGGCACGCGGGCGTCTTCTCGACGGCCGACGACCTCGCCGTCCTCTCCCAGGCGCTGCTCAACGGCGGCACCTACGAGGGGCGCCGCGTCCTCAGCCGCAGGAGCGTCGAGCAGCTCGTCACGGACTTCAACGGCGACTTCCCCGGAGACAGCCACGGGCTCGGCTTCGAGCTCGACCAGCGCTGGTACATGGACGCCCTGGCCGGGCCACGAACCGCGGGCCACACCGGCTACACCGGCACGTCGATCGTCATCGACTTCACGTCACGGTCGTTCGCGATCCTGCTCACCAACCGCGTGCACCCCTCCCGCAGCTGGGGATCGATCAACCTCGCCCGTCGCGAGTGGGCCCACGGACTCGCGGCGTCGATGGGCATCCGCCCGCGCCACGGCGACACCGCCTGGTTCACGGGGTCCGACAACGCGACGACCACCACCCTGACGACGCCCGCCCTCGCCGTCGGTCCCGGAGGCGCACGCCTCGGCTTCGACCTCTTCCTCGACACCGAGGAGACCGACCTGCTCCATCTCGAGCGGTCGACCGACAGCGGCGCCACCTGGTCGGCGGTGCCGTTCGAGGTCGTCGACCGCGGCGAGACCGAGAGCGCCGACGGCGTCGTCTCCCGCGCCGGCACCCGTCGCTGGGTGCAGGTCCGGGCCGACCTGACGGCGGGCTCGCAGCAGCTGCGCTGGCGCCACACCACCGACGGCGGCTACCTCGGGCGCGGCGTCGCGGTCGACGACATCGTCGTCAACGGCCCCGGTGGTGTCCTGCTCGACGGCGAGAAGACACCCGGCGCGTTCACCTCCGACGGGTGGCGGCTGCAGGGTCGCGACGCCGTAGCGTAGGCCCATGCCCAGGACCGACGGCGGGGCCCCCGCCCCCGCAGGTGCGCCGAGCGCAGCGAGCGCGTCCCTGCTCATCCGCCTGCGGGGGATCAAGCCCTCGCTCTCGCCCGCCGAGGACCGCGTGGCCGATATCGTGCTGGCCGACGCCCGGCGGGCCGCCGGCCTGACCATCAGCGAGCTGGCCACCGCAGCCCGCACGTCCGAGACGACGGTGCTGCGGTTCTGCCGACGGCTCGGTCTGCCCGGCTACCCGCAGCTGCGCCTGGCCCTCGCCGAGGAGTCCGCGCAGCCGCGCACGATGAGCAGCAGCGGCACCGACATCAGTGCCAAGGACTCGATCGACGACATCATCGCCAAGGTCGCCTTCACCGACGCCAGCGCTGTCGAGGAGACGGCCCAGCAGCTCGACCGCGAGGCCCTCGCCGCAGCGGCGGCCGCCATCGCCAGGGCCGGGCGCATCGACATCTACGGCATCGGCGCCAGCTCGATCGTCGGCACCGACCTCCAGCAGAAGCTGCACCGCATCGGGATCGTGGCCTTCGCCTGGAACGACCCGCACATCGCCCTGACGAGCGCCACGCTGCTCGGGCCGGGCGACGTCGCCGTCGGCATCTCGCACTCCGGCACCACGACCGAGACGATCGAGGCCCTGGCAGCCGCGCGCGCCACCGGAGCCAGGACTCTCGCGATCACGAACTTCCCCCTGTCGCGCCTGGCCTCGGGCGTCGACTTCCTGCTCACCACCGCCGCCCGCGAGACCAGCCTGCGGTCGGGTGCGACCGCGAGCCGGATCGCGGCCCTCACCGTCGTCGACTGCCTCTACATCGCCGTGGCCCAGCGCAACCTGCGCCGCGCCCGCAAGGCCGTTGCCGACACCCGCGAGGCCGTCGCCGGCCACCACGTCACCGACTAGGAGTGCCTCCGCCTGCCGACTCCCACCAGTCGTGACGCGCACGTGACTCATTTACGGCATTGACGGCATAGGCGTAGGAAACTAACCTCCATCGGGTGAGCAAAGAGGTGACCGTGGACGCCCCCACAGAGGAGCGCCATCCGGGGACGACGTCGATCGACACCCACACCTCGCTCGACATCCTCCGGGCCCTCAACGCCGAGGACGCCACCGTCGCGGCCGCCGTCGGCGAGGTGCTGCCCGAGCTCGCCCGCCTCGTCGACCGGGCGGTGGACTCGCTGCGAGCCGGCGGCACCGTCCACTACTTCGGCGCCGGCACCTCGGGGCGCCTCGCCGTGCTCGACGCCGCCGAGCTGCTCCCGACGTTCAACGTTCCGGCGGGCCTCTTCGTCGCCCACCACGCGGGCGGTCCCGAAGCCCTGGTCCGAGCCGTCGAGAACGTCGAGGACGACGCCGACCTCGGTCGTTCCGAGGCCGACACCCTCCGTTCGGGAGACATCGCGGTCGGCCTCACGGCCTCAGGGCGTACGCCGTTCGTGGCCGGCGCGCTCGAACGTGCCCGCGAGCGCGGCGCCGTCACCGCCCTCGTCACCGCCAACCCGCACGCCGAGATCGCCGAGCACGCCGACCACCTCCTCGACGTGCGGACGGGGCCCGAAGCGCTGACCGGGTCGACCCGGCTCAAGGCCGGCACCGCGCAGAAGCTGGTCCTCAACTCGTTCTCGACGGCCGTGATGATCCGGCTCGGGCGCACGTGGAGCAACCTCATGGTCGACGTCGTCGCCACCAACGCCAAGCTGCGCGGCCGCGTGCTGCGCATCCTCCAGGAGGCGACGGGCGCCGATCCCGGGCAGGCCAGAACCGCCCTCGACGAGGCCGGGGGCGAGCTGAAGCCGGCGCTGCTGTCGATGCTCGCCGGCGTCGACGCCGCCACGGCCCGCCGCGCCATCGCCGAGCACGACGGGTCGGTCGCGAAGGCCCTCGTCGCGCTCGGAGGCCCGTCCCTCGGCAGCACGGCAGTGCGCTGACGCCGTTCCTCCCCGCCCCGAACTCCCGCACCGCCCTCCCCCACCACCGGCGCCACCGGCACCACGCAGAACCCGACAGGAGCACGACAATGACGTTCGCCCCACACCTCACCGGCTCGTCGCGGGCCCGCCGCACCGTCCTCACGATCGCCGTCCTCTCCGGAGCCCTCGTCGTGACGGCCTGCTCGCCGTCCTCGTCGGGAGGCTCGGGAGGGACCGGCGCCGGCGACGACGGCAGGACCACCCTGACGGTGTGGTCGTGGCGCGTGGAGGACGAGGCGGCGTACAACAAGATCTTCGACGCCTACGAGAAGTCCCACCCGAACGTGAACGTCGAGTTCAAGGCCTTCAAGGCGACCGAGTACAACAAGATCCTCGCGACCGGCCTGGCCGGCGCCAACGGTCCCGACGTGCCGCAGGTCCGCTCCTACGGCCAGCTGCAGGGCACCGTGGCGAGCAGGTCGCTGCTGCCGCTCGACGGCAAGGTCGACCTGTCCGGCTGGGACGAGAACGTCGTCGCGAGCGCCAAGGGCAAGGAGGACGGCAAGACCTACTCCGTGCCGCTCGCGCGCCAGACGGTCCAGATGTTCTACAACCAGGGCCTGTTCGACAAGCTCGGCATCAAGGCCCCCACCACGTGGGACGAGTTCGTCGCCGCCAACGACAAGCTGATGTCCGCCGGGGTCACCCCGATCGCCGTGGGCGCCAAGGACGACTGGACCCTGCCGATCGTCCACGAGGTGCTCGCCGGTGCCCGTTTCGGTGGCAAGGCCTTCCAGGGCGAGGTGCAGTCGGGCAGGAAGTCCTTCACCGACCCCGAGTGGGTGGGCTCGGTCAAGGTCGTCGCCGACCTGGCGAAGTACATGCCCAAGAACGTCACCGGCGTCGCCCAGACCGACGCGCAGACGCTGTTCTCCGCCGAGAAGGCCGCGATGATCCCCGGTGGCAGCTTCGACCTGTCGGTCTTCCAGAAGGCGAACCCGGCGATGAAGATCGGGATCTTCCAGGTGCCGCCGGCCCCGGGCTCGCCGAGCGGTTCGGCCGCGACCACGGCAGGATGGGCCGATGGCAACTTCGCCGTGTCCGCCCGGTCGAAGCACCCCGCCGAGGCCACCGAGCTCGTCACGTGGATGACCTCCAAGCAGTTCGGCCAGATGGTGAACGACGAGATCAAGCAGCTCTCCGCGGTGCCCGGCGTCGAGCCGACCGACCCGCTGCTCAAGCAGATGAGCGACAACTACGCGAAGTCCGGCTCGCCCTACCTGCTGCTGACCGACTTCCGCTACGGCGCCCCCTCGGGCACCGAGCTGCTGGGCAAGGGCATCCAGCAGATGCTGCTCGGTTCCAAGGACGCCGCCACGGTGAGCAAGGACCTCGACACCGGCATCAAGACGTGGTTCAAGCCGAGCGCGTGACGCCCGACCCGAAAGGCACGGCATGAGGCACGGCATGAGGCACGGCATGAGGCGGCGCACCGGCCTGCTCTTCGTGGCCCCGGCGCTCGCGCTCTTCGCGGTGTTCGTGCTCTACCCGATGGTGACGGCGTTCTCGTACGCCTTCTTCCACTGGCAGGGCACGACCCGCGGGGCGTTCTCCGGGGTCGCGAACTTCACGACCCTCTTCACGCGGGCACCCTTCACGACCGACCTGCCCCAGGCGCTGCTGCACAACGTGCTCTTCTTCGTCGGCACGATGCTCATCCAGAACACCGTCGGGCTCACCATCGCGTACCTGCTCCACAGCCGCCCGCGCAGCCGTCGGGTGCTGCAGACGCTCTACGCGATGCCCTACCTGGTGAGCCCGATCGTCATCGGCTACCTGTGGACGCTGCTGCTCTCGCCCACCTTCGGGCCGGTCAACACCCTTTTGACGAGGGTCGGCCTCGAGTCGTGGGCCCTGCCGTGGCTCGGCGACCCGAAGACGGCCCTGTGGGTCGTCATCCTCGTCAGCGTCTGGCAGTGGATCGGCTTCCCGGTGCTGCTCTACGGCGCGGCTCTCGGTGGCGTGCCCGAAGAGCTCACCGAGGCTGCCCGCGTCGACGGCGCGAGCAACCGCCAGGCGTTCTTCCGCATCACGCTGCCGCTGCTCGTCCCCGCTGTCGGCACCGTCTCCGTGCTGACGTTCATCTTCGCCATGGAGGCCTTCGCCCTGCCGTACGCATTCGGCGGCTCGACCGGAAACCCAGCAGGCGCAACGGACTTCGTCTCGCTGCTCTTCTACCGCACGGCCTTCGACTCGGGCGCCACCGACGCCATCGGCAGCTCGTCGGCCCTGGCGACCCTCCTGTTCCTCATCATCTTCGGCGGGGCCTACGCGGCCACGGCCGTGCTGCGCCGACACGAGCGGAGGATCACCGCATGACGACCGCCGTCGTCACTCCCGAGGCACCCGCGCGGCAGGCCACGACGTCGTCCGCCCCCCGCAGTCGGCGGCGGCCACCCCGGCCCAACCGTCCCGTGGGCGGAACGGGTGCCGGCGTGCTCCTGTGGGGGTATGCCGCACTCGCGCTGGTCCCGCTGCTGCTCATGGTCGGCAACAGCTTCCGCACCAACGCCGACCTCATCACCGACCCGCTCGGGCTGCCCAGCCCTCCGACGACGGCGAGCTACGTCGAGGCGTGGACCACGGGCAGCTTCGCGACGTACTTCGGCAACTCGCTCGCCGTCACCGTGGGCGCCGTGGCCATCTCGACAGCGGTGGCGACGATGGCCGCGTATGCCCTGGCGCGGAGCCGCTCACGCATCTTCCGGTGGCTCGAGTCGCTCTTCCTCTCGGGGCTGATGCTGCCGATCCACCTCGCGATCCTGCCGATCTTCTACCTCTTCGACGGGCTCGGGCTCGTCGACTCCCGGCTGGGCCTCATGCTCATGTACGCCGCGTCAGGCATCCCCTTCTCGATCTTCGTGCTCACGACGTTCTTCCGGCAGCTGCCCGAGGAGCTCGAGGAGGCGGCGGCCCTCGACGGCGCGACGAGCTGGCAGACGTTCTGGCGCATCATGGTTCCGCTCGTGCGTCCCGCCCTGGCGACCGTGGCGGTCTTCCGCTTCGTGCCGATCTGGAACGACTTCCTCTTCCCGCTCGTGCTGCTGCGCCGCGAGGAGAAGTACACCCTCCCCGTCGGCCTCACGACCTTCTTCGGCGAGAACGCGACGAACTACTCGGCCGTCTTCGCCGGGCTCGTCATCACCACCGTCCCCCTCATCGTGCTGTTCCTCGTCGCGACGAAGCAGATCGTCGCGGGCTTGACCGCCGGCATGGCCAAGTGATCGGCTCGCTCACGTGAGCGAGCCGACCGACACGGTGGTTGCCGTCGACGTCGGCGGCTCGGGTCTTCGCCTCCAGACGTATGCCGGCTCGCCGGGTCCCGTGCGCACCGCCGCGGGCGTGCGGGTCGGGGCCGGAGGCATCGACGTGCCGGCGCTCGTCGGGGATGCGCGCCGGATTCTCGACGACGGGTTGACCTCTGCCGCAGGACCCCCCGCGGTCGTCGTGTGGTCGATGCGGGGGCTGCTCTTCCTCGCTGACCGCGCGGAGGTGCTGCGCACGGTGGTGCACGGCCTCGGCGCCCGACGCACCGTCGTCGTGAGCGACGCCGTCGCCAACCTCGTCGGCGCCACCGGACGCATCGGTCCGGGTGCCGTCGTCGCGGCCGGCACCGGCGCGGTCGCCTTCGGCACGGACTTCGAACGACAGTGGCGGCGCGTCGACGGGTGGGGTCACGTGCTCGGCGACGCCGGGTCCGCCGCGGTGCTGGGGATGGGAGGCCTGCGGGCGGCACTCCGGGCCCACGACGGCCTCCCCGACGGGTCGCCCGCCCTCCTCGACGCGGCGACCGCCCTGCTCGGACCACCCGAGACGTGGCCGCGCCAGGTCATGACGACCCCCGACGCGCCGGAGCGTCTCGCCGCCGTCGCCCCGCTCGTCACGGCAGCCGCCGCAGACGACCCCGTCGCCCGAGACCTGTGCGCGCGAACGGGTTCGGCTCTCGCACAGGCGCTGCTCCGCGCCGCGGAGGGGCTCCCGTCACCGAGCCTCACCGCGACCGGCGGCCTGCTGGCGGCACCACCGGTGGTGGACGCCCTCGACGCCGCACTGGCCCGGACGGGGGTCGCCCGCTCACCTGCGCTCGGCGGCGCGCTCGACGGCGCACTGCTGCTCGCCCGGCACCTGCTCGAGAAAGGCAGCGTTCCCGAGCACCCGGCATACCTGCTCGCCGGTTGACGCCCGAGCGCCGGCGAACCCCCGATGGACACCCCGGGGGGCCGGCTGCGCCGATCGGGTACGTCCCAGGTCGGCCTCGACAGCCCGGCCGGGCTCGGGGCACCCTCACCAGCCGACTGGAGTCCCGCATGTCCGATCACGACGCCCACCGCCCCGGCCTGGGCTCGCTACCCCACGCGGACGGCACCGCCTTTCGTGTGTGGGCGCCCAACGCCGACGCCGTCGCGGTCACGGGCAGCTTCACCGACTGGTCAGAGGACGGCCACGCCATGGTGGCCGAGGACAACGGGCACTGGTACACCGACGTCCGGGGCGTGCGTCCCGGCGACGAGTACCAGTTCGTCATCACCAACGGCGATCAGCGCCTCATGCGCGTCGACCCCCGCGCCCGCGTCGTGACGAGCTCGTCGGGCAACGCCGTCGTCTACGACCGCGACGCCTTCGACTGGAGCGGCGACACGTTCGGCTGCCCGCCGCACGACGAGCTCGTCATCTACGAGACCCACATCGGGTCGTTCGTCGCGACCGAGGGTGACGCGGGCGACCTCGGCGGTCTGGCCGGCAAGCTCGGCTACCTCGCCGAGCTCGGCATCAACGCCGTCGAGCTGATGCCCGTCGCCGAGTTCGCCGGCGACTACTCGTGGGGCTACAACCCCTCGAACCCGTTCGCCGTCGAGAGCACCTACGGAGGCGCCGACGCGCTCAAGGCGTTCGTCAAGGAGTCACACCGTCACGGCATCGCCGTGATCCTCGACGTCGTCATCAACCACTACGGCCCGAGCGACCTCTCCCTGTGGCAGTTCGACGGCTGGAGCGAGGACGGCAAGGGCGGGATCTACTTCTACAACGACGAGCGCTCGTCGACCCCGTGGGGCGACACCCGACCCGACTACGGCCGGGACGAGGTGCGCACCTACCTCCACGACAACGCCATGATGTGGCTCGAGGAGTTCCACCTCGACGGGCTCCGGTTCGACGCGACGCTCTACGTGCGCACCATCGACGGTCTCGGCACCGGCGACCTGCCCGAGGGCTGGGACCTCATGCGCTCGATCACGACGACGGTCCGCGAGCGGCATCCCGACAAGATCCTCATCGCCGAGGACCTCCAGGGCGACCCGGCGATCACCTCCACCGACGACGGTGGGGCCGGGTTCCACGCACAGTGGGACACGAGCTTCGTCCACCCGGTGAGGGGCCTGCTGACGGCCGTCGACGACGCGGAGCGCTCCATGACCGACCTCGCCGACGCCCTGGGCGGCACCGACGAGCCGTTCCGGCGCATCGTCTACACCGAGAGCCACGACGAGGTGGCCAACGGCAAGCTCCGCATCCCCCACGAGGTCGACGGGGACGACCCGAGCGGCTGGGCGGCGCAGAAGCGGGCCACCCTCGGCCTCGCCATCGCACTGACGTCGCCGGGCATCCCGATGCTCTTCCAGGGCCAGGAGTTCCTCGAGGACGAGTGGTTCCGCGACGACGTGCCGCTCGACTGGGAGCGGGCCGAGCAGTTCCGCGACATCGTCCGCCTCGGTCGCGACCTCATCCACCTGCGCCGAGACGTCGACGGCGTCTCACGCGGCCTGCGCGGCGAGGGCTTCGAGGTGCTCCACCTCGACGACGAGGCCAAAGCCCTCGTGTGGGCACGGCGCTCCGGCGACGACGTCGCCGTCGTCGCCGTCAACGCGAGTGCGGAGGCACGTGACATCACGACGGGTATGCCGTCCGCCGGCCCGTGGGTGGTCCGCTTCAACTCCGACGCGGCCACCTACAGCGCCCTCTTCGCGGGTCACGAGACCCACGACGTGGACGCGGTCGAGGAGTCCCTGGACGACCAGCCCGCCAGCGGCACGGTCTCGGTGGGCGCGTACACCCTCGTCGTCCTCACCCCGGCCTGACGCGGCGGCAGGTGTGCACGTCACTGCCCGGGTGCTCGATCCGGCCGACGGCACGCGCGTCGCGCCGCTCGAGGGATCGTCCACGAGCGATCGGCAGCAATCCGTTTCCGTGACGTCTCCGAAGCACAGTCGACGGCCGCCGCCGAACTGAGGGGTCCGGCGGCAGCCGTCGGTGCGGGCACGCTGCCGCGCCTCGGTTGCGCGGGGGGACGCGCACGGAGGCCCACCTGACGAGGTTCGTCAGGTGGGCCTTGTCCGTCCGCCCGGCGGTGCCGGTGCTTCTCAGCGCAGCGGGTTGAACGGGCTGAGCTGCTCGGGGGCCTTGCCGGTGACGATCTGCTCGGCGAGCAGGCGGCCGGTGACGGGACCCAGCGTGATGCCCCACATGCCGTGACCGCCGGCGACGAAGACCTTGGGGTTCTGCGACGCGCCGATGAGCGGCAGGCCGTCGATGGTGCAGGGGCGCGAGCCGACCCACTCGTCCTGGCGGTGGTCGAGGTCGGCACCCTTGAGCAGCGGGCGCGCCGACTCGACGATGGCCCCGATGCGGCGGCGGTCGAGTGCGGCCTCCGGCTGGCGGAACTCCATCATGCCGGCCACGCGCAGGCGGTCACCGACCGGCGTGCAGGCGACGCGGGCGGCGGGGAAGTACACGGGGCCGTTCGGCAGGTCCTCGACCTCGACCGAGAACGAGTAGCCGCGGCCGGCCTGGACGACACGCTTGACGCCGAAGTCGCGCGCCAGCTTGCCGAGCCACGCACCCGTCGCGACCACGACGGCGTCGTAGTGCTCGGCCTGACCGAAGTCGTTCGTGACGAGGACGCCGGTCGGGGTGTCTGTGACGCGCGCGACGGCGCTGCCGGTGACGATCTTGCCGCCGCGGGCGGTGACCGAGTCGGCGAGCGCGGCGACGTACGCGCCGGGGTTGATGAACCGCTGGCCGTGCAGCACGATCGCGGCGCCGATCTCGTCGGAGAGGGCCGGCTCGATGGCGCGGGCGTCGTCGCCGGAGAGGACGTCGAAGGTGATGTCGCCGCCGGAGGCGTGGATGTGCTCGATCTCCTCGAGCAGCGTCTGGCGCTCCTCGGCGGTGCGGTAGGCGGCCGTGAACGACTTCGCCTCGTAGGTGTCGGCGTCGACGCCGCCGGCCTTGAGCAGGTCGAAGCTCTGCAGCGAGAGGTCGTTGACGGGCACGAGTGCGCCCATCGCCTTCTTCCACGCCTTCATCGTGCTGTGGCGCGTGAAACCGGTCACGAAGCGCAGGAAGTCGGGGCGTGCGCTCGGCGGCACGTAGACCGGGGAGCTCGGGCTGAGCACGGCGCGCAGGCCGTACTTGAGCACGGCGGGCTCGGGCAGCGGCGTCGCGATGCCCGGCGTCAGCCAGCCCGCGTTGCCCCAGGACGCACCCGCGGCGACGCCGTCGCGGTCGATGACGGTCACCTCGACGCCACGCTCCTGGAGGAACCAGGCGGTCGCGAGACCGACCATGCCCGCTCCGACGACGGCAACGCGCTCGGGGACCGGGGTACCAGCGGTGTTCACGGCAGGCATGCGGATCGACTCCTGTGGGTGGGTGGGTGCCTTGCGACCATGGTGGTGCCTGCGCGGGACGACCCCTTGGTGCCGTGCTGACAGAGTTCGCGCCTCTGCTTGTGCGCGCAGCACAGCACGTGCGGCATGATGAGGTATGCCGTCCGCCCGGTCCGCCCCGGCTTCCCGACGCTCGCGCGCCGGCGCCACGCGTACGTCGTCCACGACCCCGGTCGGGCTCCCGGTCGCCCAGCTCGTGGGGGCACTCGGCGGGGGCCTGCTGACCGTCGTCGTCGACGCGGGCGGCCCGCCCGTCGACGACGTGACCCTGGCGGAGCCTGCCTCCGGGGTGTTCGGCCAGGCCGGCGACCTGCTGCTGGGGGTCGGCGTCGAGCGGCCCGCGGAGGCGACGGCGCTGCTCGAGGCGGCCGCCGCCGTCGACACCGGTGCCGTGGTGCTGCGGCGGGCCGCGGCGCGCCACCAGCAGGTCAAGACCGCCGCCGCCCGGTTCGGCGTGAGCCTCGTGGAGCTGGCCGACCACGCCTCGTGGGCGCACGTCGTGTGGCTGCTGCGCGGCGTGCTCGACCGGGCGGCGAGCGGCCCGGCGGTCCGCGCCGAGGGACCCGTGCTCGACGAGCTCTTCGCCCTGGCCGACGCCTGTGCGGCCCTCGTCGACGCCCCGATCACCATCGAGGACACGCAGTCGCGGGTGCTCGCCTACTCCTCAACGCAGGACGTCGCCGACCCTGCGCGCGTGTCGACGATCGTCGGCCGCCGGGTGCCCGACGAGGTCATCGCCAACCTGCGTGGACGCGGCGTCTTCCGGCGGCTGGCCCGGTCCGACGAGCCCTTCTTCGTGCCCGCCGGGCGGGGGCTGCGTGCCCGGGTGGTCGTTCCCGTCCGCGCCGGCACCGAGTGGCTCGGCTCGATCTGGGCCGTCGTCGACGACGAGCCGGCCGAGCACGTCATGGGATCGCTCGCCCAGACCGCCTCGGTCGTGGCGCTCCACCTGCTCCGGATGAGGTCGCAGGCGGACCTGGCGCGTCGGGTCTCCGCCGACCGGCTCAGGGCCCTGCTGAGCGGCGACACGCTCGAGGCGGAGAGCTGGCTCCCCGCCGCACCGTGGCGCGTCGTCGTGCTGTCCGGAGCACACCGTGACGACGGTCCGATAGGCCCTCGTCCTCGAGCGGCAACAGCCCGGGACTCAGGCGGAGCGCCCGCCCGCGAGGCGGCCGCGCCTCGTGATGCCGACCGGGAGCTCGACGTCTGGGAGTCGGTGGCGCGCCGCCGGTCATGGCGCCAGCCGCTCCTCGCCATCTTCGACGGCGTCGCCCTCGCGCTGGTGCGGGACGTGCCCGGCGACGGTTCGCCGGGCACCTGGGAGTGGCTGCTCGGCGTCGTCGAGGAGGTCGCCGGCGCCACGCCGAGCGCCACTGCCAGCGCCGGTGGTCGCGTCTCCCGCGCCGTCGACCTCGACCGGTCGCGCCGTGAGGCCACGGAGGTGCAGCGCCTGCGCGACATCGGCAGGGTGACCGGGACCACCACCACGGTCGAGGAGGCCTGGGCTGCCGTCACCAACGCCCGCGCCCTCGGCGGCATCTGGACCGAGGAGCTGCTCGGCCCGGTCGCCACGATCCGCGACCACGACGAGTCGCACCAGACGGCATACCTCGAGACCGTGGCCGCCTGGCTCGACCACCCCGGCGACCCACGCGAGGCCGCAGCCCGGCTGCACGTGCACCCGAACACCCTGCGCTACCGCATGCAGCGCCTGTCCGACGTCGTCGACCTCGACCTGCACGACCCCGAGACGCGCCTGGCCCTGCGCCTGCAGCTCCGGGCACTCGGACACTGACGTTCGGCCCACCCGACCGGGCGACCTCGATACCGTGGCCGGCATGGGCGAGGCGACGGCCGAACGCGACACGCGGACCTGGCTCACCCACTCGGAGTTCGAGCGGATCTACGGCCCGGTGCGAGCGTGGACGCCGGCGCAGGCCGGGGAGATCCTCGCCGGGCTCGACGTGCCGTGGTGGGTGGTCGGGGGCTGCGCCATCGAGGCGTTCACCGGCGTGGCCCGACCTCACGAGGACCTCGACCTGTCGGTGTTCCGGCGCGACCTGCCGGCGGTCCGCACGCACCTCGAGTCGCGTTTCCACCTCTGGGCCGCCAGCCAGGAGGGACTGCTGCACCTCGCCCAGGTCGCGCCCTGCCCGACATCGCCGAGCAGGTCTGGGTGCGCGAGCACGCCCTCGCTCCGTGGAGCTGCGAGCTGCTGCTCAACCGCGACGTCGACGGCCGTTGGCAGTCCAAGCGCGACACCACCTTCAGCGCGCCACTCGAGGCCGTCACCTGGGAACGCGACGGCGTGCGCTACCTCGCCCCCGAGCTCGTGCTGAGCCACAAGGTCGCGACCGGGCGCCCCAAGGACGACGACGACCTCGCGGCCGCGCTCCCCCTGCTCACCAGGGCGCAGCGCACCTTCCTCGCCGAGTTCGTGAGGACCCACGCACCGGGGCACCCGTGGCACGCCCTGCTCGACGCCGCGACCTGACGCCCGCTCACACCTTCCGGTCCGAGCCCGGCTCAGCCCGCACCGAGGTGCACCGTGCCGTCGGCGTCCACGCGGAAGCCCGGGTTGTGCACGAAGTCCCACCGGAAGCCGTCGGGGTCGGCCACACAGGCGCTCGACCCGCCCCACTCGCGAACGGCTGGGGTGGTGACGGAGGTCGCCCCGGCAGCGATCGCGGCCGCATACAGCTGCTCGACCTGCTCGGGGCGCTCGACGTTGTGCCCGAGCGACATCGGCGGCGCGGCGCTGCCGTGGGCGACGTCGCCGTACTCGCTCGGCATCTGGCCCACGTTCCAGAGGGCGAGCAGCAGGCCCGGCCCGGCCTGCACGAAGCAGATGTCGCCGGGAAGGTGCAGCACCTCCCGGAAGCCGAGGCCGTCCACGTAGAACGCGCGAGAGGCCTCGACGTCGCGAACGCCCAGCGTGACGGCGGACAGGTCAGGGCGGGTCGTCATGCCCGCCACGATATGAGGTTGAAAGAGTCAGGGGAGGGACACCGTGGTGTCCCTCCCCTGCGTGTGGCGCTGGATGCCCCCAACCAGCGACTGAGTCAGTGCCCGCCACCCAGAAGGTCGCGTACCTCTGACTCGCGGTACCTCCGGTGCCCACCAAGGGTCCGGATCGAAGTCAGCTTTCCTGCCTTGGCCCATCGAGTGACCGTCTTGGGGTCCACTCGGAAGAGGGCCGCAACCTCGGCAGGCGTCAGCAGCTTCTCGGTCTCGTGTCGATCCTGAGTCGTCATTGTCATTTCCCCACCACCCTGTCGCTAGGTGCAGCGACACGCATCGCCCCAAGCGGGGCTCGGTAAAGCAAGAGTAAAGTCTGGACCCGTCCAATGGCGGTTAATCACAGAAAAGAGTCAAATCGTCCCCCTATGCCACCCTGGGGTGTAATGGGGTCCGACGGGCTCGGAAGGGCCCTGGCGGGCGCTCTCCGCCACGGCCGGCGACGCGACACCGGCACGGGGGTCCGTGGGCGCAGGATTTGCCTCACTCATGTAGCGTTAGCCCCACGAGAACACACACATTCCCGGGGCCGCTACGCGGACATCGAAGGACCACCCGGTTCTCCGAGGAGCGATGCCGTCCCGGCACGACGCACGAGGGGGTCACGCCATGGGGCGCGGCCGAGCCAAAGCCAAGCAGACCAAGGTCGCACGGCAGCTCAAGTACTACACACCTGACACGGACTTGAGCGCGCTGGAGCGCGAGCTGCACGGGCCGTCGCAACGCGACTCGTCCAACCAGCCGCGGTCCGTCGACGACGACGAGTACGACGAATACGGGAAGTGGGCCTCGGGCGAGCGCTGAGCTCGTCCTCCTCTTCCGTCTGCACCTCGTGCGTCGGGTGTTCGCACCCGGCGCGCTCGGTGCTGCCCTGACACGGGCGGAGCCCGCACACCGACGCGGTGGGCGGGCCTGCTCATGCCCTGACGTGCATCACGGGCCCCCGGCCGAGCGTCCTTGTCGCCCACGGCTGCTCGCAGGTCGGCGACGTCGGTGGCACGGCTGGCCGGGCCGGCGAGACCGGCGCCCGGAGCGGCCGGGCCGGTGCCGGGAAGGGGTCAGGCGGTCGGGTGCTGTCCGACGACCTGCACCGCACCGCCGTCGACGCCCTTGGCGCCGCGCACGACCTCGGCGTCGGGTGCGACGAGCCCGTCGGCCTGGGCCCGCTCCTCGGTGGCGACCTCTCCGAGCCGCCACGCCCGTATGCCGCGGGCCTCGCTCAGCTCGATCGCGCGGTCGGCGTGCGCCTCTGGCAGCACCGCGACGAAGCCGATGCCCTGGTTCAGGGTGCGCTCGATGTCGGCCTGTGGCACGCGGCCGAGGTCCTGGACGGTGCGGAAGACGGCCGGCGGCGTCCACGTGGCCCGGTCGACGCGGGCGAAGGTGCCGGTGGGCAGCACCCGGGCGAGGTTCGCCGCGAGCCCACCACCGGTGACGTGGCTCAGGGCGTGCACGTCGACGCCGTCGTCGGCGATGATCTCGAGCAGCGGTTTGGTGTAGATCCGGGTCGGCTCGAGCAGCTCCTCGCCGAGCGTGCGGCCGAAGTCCTCGACGTGCCGGTCCAGGGCCCAGCCGGTGCTCGCCACCACACGGCGCACGAGGCTGTAGCCGTTGCTGTGCAGGCCGCTGCTCGCGAGCGCGACCACGACGTCACCGTCGGCGACGCGCTGCGGACCCAGCACGGCGGCATACTCGACGACGCCCGTGGCGGCCCCGGCGACGTCGTACTCGTCGGGCTCGAGCAGGCCGGGGTGCTCGGCCGTCTCTCCGCCCACGAGGGCGACGCCGGCCTCCTCGCACGCGCGGGCGATGCCGCCGACGATGGCGGCGATGCGCTCGGGGACGACCTTTCCGGTCGCGATGTAGTCGGTCATGAAGAGCGGCTCGGCGCCGCAGACCACGATGTCGTCGACGACCATGCCGACGAGGTCGAAGCCGATCGTGTCGTGCACGTCCAGGGCCTGGGCGATGGCGACCTTGGTGCCGACGCCGTCGGTGCTCGTGGCGAGGATCGGACGCGTCATGCGGGCGATCGCGCTCGCGTCGAACATGCCGGCGAAGCCGCCGAGGCCGCCGACCACCTCGGGCCGGGTCGCGCGGCGCACCGATGCCTTCATCAGCTCGACGGCCTTGTCACCCGCCTCGACGTCGACTCCGGCCGAGGCATACGTGATGGGGGCGTCGCTCACGGCCCCAGCCTACCGGCGCACGGACGACACCCCCGACCCCGTCCGCGTAAGGCCGCATTCGAGGCGTCACGAGTCGAGGTGAAACCTCGTGGTCAGCTGCCGGCGATCACCTCGACAGCGAGGTCGAGGCCAGCCCGGCCGCCACCTGGTCCAGGTACGCGTCCGCGTGCAACCGCAGCCCGATGAGGTCGATGCGCAGGACCCGGTCGCCCGCCAGCACCACCCAGTTGCGGGTGAGGTTGTCGATGGTGACGTTGAGTCCTTCACGGTGCTGCATCCCGTCCACTTCGACGACGAGGTCGTGCCGGTCCCACCGCACGTCGAGGTAGATGCGACCGTGAGGCCCCTGCCGCACGACCTGCCGAGACGGCTCGGGCAGGCCGCGAGCCCGACACAGCCTTGCGAAGTCCAGCTCACCCAGGGACTGGACGCCCAGCGCGATGTCGCGGACCACGCCGCGGATGAAGGCCCGCCGCCGACGCCCGACGCAACGCTCGGAGGCCGCCAGCAACGCCGCAGGTGTCGTCAGCCGTTGTTGGACCGGCATGACCAGGATCAGTGCGGCCTGACGATCGCTGACGGCCCATCCGGCGGCGCGCAGTGCAGCGACGGTCGGCCTCGTGCGCGGGATGCCGGCCGGGACCACCTCGTCGTCGAGGCGGCGGATGACCTTGTGCACGCGCACGCCGTCCAGACGTGGGATGTCGTGGGAGTGGAGCACGGAGAGGTGCAGCAGCTCCTCGGCGAAACCCGTCATGCCGGATGCGAGCAGGCTCGACACCCCGTCGAGCACGGCGATGCGCTCGCCCACGTTCCAGATCGCCGACCACGCGTTCGCGACCACGGGCAGCGGCCCGCGGTGCACGGCGACTCCCTGGTGTCCCAGGGCGACCCACCGCTCCGCGGCCACCTCGTTGCGCACATGGTCGTGGGTGATGCCGACCGCACGAAGCTGTCGGCGCGACACGACTCCGCCCTGCTCCGCGGCGAGCCGGCGGGCGAGGGCGCGGCGTTCGGCTGCGTTCATGCTCGCAGGCTGGCTGCGGGCGACTCACGCCGGAAGTCGACCTCCGCCGGCTGTGGACGGCCACCAGTCCGGCTGCGGAGATGTGGACGCCGATCCCACGCCGTTCGGGTCGAGGTGAAGCATCGCGTTCAACCGCGGCGGATCACCTCGAAAGGAGCGACAACCCGCGGTCCGAGGTGGAACGCCGCGACCTGCCGCGACGGATCACCTCGACCCGCCGGACGAGGTCGGCGAGCGGGGGGTCAGGGGTGGCGCAGGGCAGCCTCGCCGCCGACTCCGACCCCGAGGCTGACGCCCTCGACGTCGACCGACCGGTCGTGACCCGTGCGCACCGACAGCGGCAGCGTCTCGAGCACGTGCTTGCCGATGTGGCCGTCCTCCGGCAGGTCGATGGGGTACTTCCCGGTGAAGCACGCGGTGCACAGCTCGGTCGGCGACTGGTTGGTCGCGCCGATCATGCCCTCCTCGGAGATGTAGCCGAGCGAGTCGGCGCCGATCGACGCACGGATCTCCTCGACGCCGAGGCCGGTCGCGATGAGCTCGGCCCGCGTGGCGAAGTCGATGCCGTAGAAGCAGGGCCACTGCACGGGCGGGGAGCTGATGCGCACGTGCACCTCGGCGGCGCCGGCCTCGCGCAGCATGCGGATCTGTGCCCGCTGGGTGTTGCCGCGCACGATCGAGTCGTCGACGACGACGAGGCGCTTGCCGCGGATGGTGTGCTCGAGCGGGTTGAGCTTGAGGCGGATGCCCAGCTGGCGCAGGGTCTGGGACGGCTGGATGAAGGTGCGCCCGACGTAGGCGTTCTTCACGAAACCCTGGCCGAACGGGATGCCCGACTCCTGCGAGTAGCCCACGGCCGCAGGCACGCCCGACTCGGGCACACCGATCACGAGATCGGCGTCGACGGCGTGCTCGCGCGCGAGGACGCGGCCCATCTCGACGCGGGCCTCGTGCACGACCCGGCCGCGGATGACGGCGTCGGGGCGTGCGAGGTAGACGTACTCGAAGACGCAGCCCTTCGGCTGGGGCTCGGCGAACTTGTGCGAGCGCAGGCCGTCCTCGTCGATGACGATGAGCTCGCCGGGCTCGACCTCGCGGATGACGGCCGCGCCGATGGTCTGCAGCGCCGCGGTCTCGGACGCGACGACCCAGCCGCGCTCGAGGCGGCCGAGCGCGAGGGGACGCACGCCCCACGGGTCGCGAGCGGCATACAGGGTGGTCTCGTCCATGAAGACGAACGAGAACGCGCCGCGGAGCTTCGGCAGCAGGTCGAGAGCCGCCTGCTCGGGGGTGCGGTCCTCGTCGGCCGACAGCAGGGTCGTCACGAGCGCGGTGTCGGAGGTGTTTCCGCGGGCGAGCTCGCCGGTGACGCGGGCGCCGCCGAAGTGCTCGTCGACGAGGGCCTTGAGCTCGACCGTGTTGATGAGGTTGCCGTTGTGGGCGAGGGCGAGCGTGCTGTGGCCGGTGCCGCCGAGGGTCGGCTGGGCGTTCTCCCACGTCGAGCCACCGGTGGTGGAGTAGCGCGTGTGGCCGATGGCGATGTGGCCGCGGAGCGAGCTGAGGGCGGTCTCGTCGAAGACCTGCGACACGAGGCCCATGTCCTTGTAGACGAGGATCTTCTCGCCGTCGCCGGTCGCGATGCCGGCAGACTCCTGGCCGCGGTGCTGCAGCGCGTAGAGCCCGAAGTACGTCAGCTTTGCGACGTCCTCTCCGGGGGCCCAGACACCGAAGACCCCGCAGGCGTCCTGCGGGCCCTTCTCGCCGGGGAGGAGGTCATGACCAAGTCGACCGTCGCCACGTGCCACTGCCCCAGTGTCCCATACGGGCGGGATCAGTCCGGCCGCGGTCCGGCGTTGCCGTGGCCACGCAACGGCAGCTCGGCGAGCACCTCGTAGCGCGGCCTCCGCCCGCGGCCCTCCCCCAGGTGCGACTCCACGAGAGCGAGCTCGGTGGCCCGCCACGCCGGTCCCTCCCAGGCTTCCAGCGCCCGGATCCAGCGCGTCGCCTCCGTCGGGCGAGGGAAGCGTCCCAGCGTCAGGTGCGGGTGGAAGCGCGCGCCGTCGGGTGTGGCCCCGGCCGTGCCGGCCGCATTGCGTATGCCGTGTGCCACCGCCCCGAGGTCACCGCGCACCTGCTCGACCCCCGCCCAGAGGACGCGGGCGGCATACGGGTTGGGGAAGGCGCCGGCGCCCGCGAGCTGCAGCACCAGCGGGTCGCGCCGGCCGGCTGAGCGGGCAAGGGCGTCGGTGAGGTCGTCGAGACGCGGGTCGGGGACCGCGCCGAGGAACGCGAGGGTGACGTGCCACTGGTGGCGATCGGTCCACCGGATCTCAGGCCCGGCTTCGCGGCGGGGTGCGACGTGCTCCTCGAGGTCGTCGAGAACCTCGTCGGGCGGCACGACGGCGACGAAGAGCCTCATGGCTGCGCTGCGACACCGGAGGCGATGAGGGCATCGACACCGTCGATGCCCCACGCGGACAAGGCCGCCCGCGTGTCGGCACCCGGCGTGGACGGGGGCGTCGACAGTGCGACCGGCGTGCGCGAGAAGCGGGGCGCGGGTGCCGGCTGCACGACGCCGTGGTGCTCGACGTAGGTGCCACGCGCCGCCAGGTGCGGGTGGTGCGGCGCCTCGGCGTAGGACAGGACGGGCTCGACGCAGGCGTCGGAGCCCTCGAAGACCGCCACCCAGTCGTCGCGGGTGCGGGTGCGGAAGGTGTCGGCGAGCAGGGCGCGCAGAGCCGGCCATCGCCGGGGGTCGAGGCGGTCGGGTGCCGAGTGGGTGAGGTCGAGCAGGCGGAGGAACTCGGCGTAGAAGGACGGCTCGAGCGGGCCGACCGCCATCCAGCCGCCGTCGCTCGTCTCGTAGACGTCGTAGAAGGGGGCGCCGGAGTCGAGCAGGTTGGTGCCGCGCTGGTCGGACCAGAGCCCGGCCGACACGAGGCTGACGACGAGGGCCGACAGGTGCGCCGTGCCGTCGACGATGGCGGCGTCGACGACCTGGCCGCGACCGCTGCTGCGGGCCTCGTGCAACGCGGCGAGGACGCCGACGACGAGGTAGAGCGCACCGCCGCCGAAGTCACCGACGAGGTTGACCGGCACCTGCGGCGGACCTCCGGCGCGGCCGATGGCGTGCAGGGCGCCCGTGATGGCGACGTAGCCGATGTCGTGCCCGGCCGCCTGCGCGAGGGGGCCGTCCTGCCCCCAGCCGGTCATGCGGCCGTAGACGAGGGCGGGGTTGCGCGCGAGGCAGTCGTCGGGGCCGAGGCCGAGGCGCTCGGCGACCCCGGGGCGGTAACCCTCGACGAGCACGTCGGCCTTCTCGACGAGCGCGAGCGCGGCGGCGAGGCCGTCGGGGTGCTTGAGGTCGAGGAGCACGGACGGGCGGCCGCGGCGCAGCACGTCTGCCTCGGGCGCGAGCGGGACGGTCAGCGAGGGGCCGCCCGGGCGGTCGATGCGGATCACGTCGGCCCCGAGGTCGGCGAGCAGCATCGCCGCGAACGGCGACGGCCCGATACCGGCCAGCTCGACGACACGCACACCGGCGAGCGGACCCGTGCGCTGGGCGCGGTCACCGGCCGGGTGGGTCACGACCGGTCGCGACCTGAGCGGTCGAGGAGGATGCCGAGCACGCCGGCCAGGCCGGCGCCGAGCAGTGCACCGAGGGCCCCGATGTAGAGGGCGCCGGTGCTCTCGGAGTAGCCCTGCACCCGGTCGCCCGTCAAGGACACCGCGGCGCCGATGACGAAACCGAGCACCGCCCCGGTGATGAGGAACCGCTTGAAGTTCGGGATGCGCGGGCGCTCGGGGCGGGTCTGGGGCGGGGTCTGGCTCACGCGCCCACCCTAAGCGAGGCGATCGGCAGCAGCCCCTCGAGGTGCGCCCGCTGCCCGCTCGCGCGGACGAGCGCGCCGTCGAGGGCGTCGTGCCACGCCAGGTCTCCGACGGCGAGACGCAGCCAGGTGGCGGCATCCGTCTCGATGACGTTGGGCGGCGTGCCGCGGGTGTGCACGGGCCCCTCGATGCACTGGACGGCGCCGTGCGGCGGCACCCGCACCTCGACGGTGCGGCCGGGTGCGATGGTGGCGAGCTCCTCGAGCGTGTAGCGCACGGCCGTCGCCGTCGTGCGCCGGTCGGCCGCCCAGCCGGCAGCGCGGCACGCCTCGAGCGCGGCGTGACCCTCGGCGATCGGGGTGCGTCGGCGCGGCGGCATACGGGGAAGGCTACCGACGGGTGGTGTCAGCGGTTCGGGCGGTGTCGAGCGGTCAGCGCATCTGGGGCAGCACGTCGGCCACGACCTCGTCGAGGACGTCGCGCGTGCCCCGGAACGGCTCGGAGGGGCGGGGCCAGTGCGTGATCACGTCGGTGAACCCGAGCTCGGCCGCGCGTCCGACGGCGTCCTCGAAGCAGGCTGCGCTCGAGAGCGCGAACGTCGGTGCCGAGTCGATGTTGAGGTAGCGGTCGAGGTCGGCCGGGTCGCGGCCCGCGCCTGCGAGCGCCTCGTCGACCCGTCCGCAGAGCGTAGCGACCAGCGTCCACCACTCGTCGTCGGTGTCGACGTTGCCGCCGTAGGTCATCCAGCCGTCGCCGCGCTCGACGGCGAGGCGGATCGCCTTGGGGCCGTTGGCCGCCACGACGAGGGGCACGCGGTTGCCGGTGTCGCCGCCGCGCACCGGACCGGGCAGGGTGCGCACGTCGCGCGCGCCGTAGAACCGGCCGTCCGCGTCGACGTGGTCCTCGGTGAGCAGCCGGTCGAGGAGGGCCGTGAACTCGTGGAACCGCGCCGTGCGGTCGCGCAGCGGCAGGTCCTCGCCCATGATGCGCGAGTCGACGTCGCCCCCCGCGCCGATGCCGAGCAGGAACCGCCCACCCGAGATGTCGTCGAGCGCCAGCACCTCGCGCATGAACTGGACCGGGTGGTGGTTGTTGGGCGACGAGACAAACGTGCCGAGGCCGATGCGTCGGGTCACCGCGGCAGCGGCCGCGAGCGTCGGCACGGCGCCGAACCACGGCGACTCGGGAAGCCCGCCCCAGGTGACGTGGTCGAAGGTCCACGCGTGGTCGAAGCCCATCTGCTCGGCCTCGCGCCACATCGGCTCGGCGACGGACCAGGGGTGTTCGGGGAGGATGGTGAGGCCGAAGCGCATGCACCGACGCTAGCGCCCCGGTGCGACGAGGACCTCCGTTGTGCCTGTCTGCGCTGCGCAATAGCGTCGGGTGGACAGTCTCGGAGGACCTCCGAGACGCCGGAGAAGGAGCACCCATGTCCAACCTCGTCGTCCACTTCGAGATCCACGGCTCGGACCCTCAGCGCCTCGCCGACTTCTACTCCTCGCTCCTCGGCTGGTCGTTCCAACAGTTCGGCGAGATGCCCTACTGGGCCATCGACACCGGCGACGGGTCGATCCGCCAGGGCGGCTCGGGCAACGGCATCAACGGAGGCCTCACCCAGCGCCAGGGCCCGGCCCCCGAGATCGGCGGCCCGGTCAGTGGCTGCAACATCGTCATCGGCGTCGACGACGTCGACGGCCTCTTCGCCAAGGGAATCGAGCTGGGCGGGTCCGAGGCGCTGGCCCCGGCCGACATGCCGGGCGTCGGCCGTCTCGCCTACCTGCACGACCCCGACGGCAACGTCTTCGGCCTCATCTCGGCCGTCATGTCCGACGGCACCACGGCCATGGGCACCTGACGGCGTGACCCGGGACGACAGGCGCGCCTGGGACGCGGCCGCGGTCCTCGCCGCCTCGAACGCGTGGAGCTGGGTGCCCGACGGCGCACCACACGTCGCCAACGACGAGTACCTCGTCGTCGCCTACCCGCAGCACTTCCTCACGCCCACGTCAGCGCGGGTCTTCGGCTCCGAGCGCGACGCCGCCGCGCTCGCCGACGAGATCTGCGCCGTCGCCCGCGGCTGGGGTCGTGACCGCCTGTGGTGGCGCCTGTCCGAGTTCACGCAACCGCAGGGTCTCGAGCCCGAGCTCATGACCCGCGGCGCCGGCGTCGTCGACCGAATGGACGTGCTCGCGCTCTCGCTCGACGAGGGCCTGCCCGACCTCGCGGTCCCCGGCGACGTCTCGGTGCGGCGGGTCACCGACGAGCAGACCGTGCGTGACGCGATCACCGTGGGCAACGACGCGTTCGGGGGCGCCGACCCCACCGACGACCAGGTCGCGTCGGCGCTCCTCGAGGTCGAGCGCGGCCTTGACGACGACTCCAGCGGTCGCTGGGTCGCCTACGTCGACGGCCGTCCCGCGGGCACGGGCGGCTACACCCTCGCCGGTGACGTATGCCGTCTCTGGGGTGGCGGCACGCACAGCTCGCTCCGCGGTCGCGGCGCCTACCGTGCCGTCCTCGATGCGCGGCTGCGGGCGGCCAAGGCGGCTGGAGCGACCCTAGGACTGACCCACGGTGTCGTCGGCACGTCGTCACCGATCCTGCGCCGCACCGGGTTCACCCGCTACGGCGAGGAGCGCACTCTCGTGCTCGACCTGGCGCCGTCGTGACCGCGGAACCGCCTGTCGCACAACGGGTCTCGCTCGAGTGGGACGAGCGTGGAGGCGTCACGGTCCACATGGACGGCTCGCCACAGTCACACGTGCAGCCCGACGATCCGACGCTCCTCGTCTTCGAGTACGTGCAGCACCTGGCCCTGGCGATCGCCGCCCTGTCGCCCGGCCCCCTCGGCGTGACGCACGTCGGCGGCGCCGGCCTCACCCTGCCGCGGTGGGTCGAGGCCACCCGGCCGGGGTCGCCCCAGATCGTCCTCGAGCCCGACGCCGCTCTCACCGAACTCGTCCGCCGTGAGATCCCGCTCCCCCGCCGCCACCGCATCCGCGTGCGTCCCGTCGACGGCCTGACGGGCGTCAGGGCGCTCAAGCCGGGCTCCGCCGACGTCGTCGCGACCGACGCCTACGCGGCAGGCAGGGTGCCTGCAGAGCTCGCCGGCACGGCATACGCCCACGAGGTGGCGCGCGTGCTGCGGCCCGACGGCGTAGCTCTCTGGAACCTCGCCGACGAGCCCGGGCTGCGCTGGGTGGCCCGCGTCGTGGCCACCGTCGCGAGCACGTTGCCGCACGTCGCGCTCATCGCCACGCATGAGGTGCTCAAGGGGCGCCGCTTCGGCAACTCGGTGCTCGTGGCCGGCGCGTCACCGCTGCCCGTCGAGGCGCTGCGACGCGATGTCGCCCGGGCCCACCTGCCGACCGGGCTGCGCGAGGGCGTTGCCCTGACCCGCTTCCTGGCAGGGGCGCGGCCGTTCGGCGTGACCGGCGAGCCGAGCCCGCCGCCACCCGAGGCGGGCCGATGGCGGGTTCGCTGAGCCTCGACGCCCAGGCTCCTCGAGCAGGCTGCGGGGCGGGTGCTGAACACCGAGCTCGTCCCTGACCCCGTCTACGACGAGGTCAGGGACGTGCCGGTGCAACTGGCCGGCCTGCCAGGGTGTGGAAGGGTTCGGGGCCGCGAGACGTTGCACGCCCTGTGAAGAACATCGGGTTTCTCTCGTTCGGGCACTGGACGCCGTCGCCGCACTCGCAGACCCGTTCTGCATCGGATGCCCTGCTGCAGTCCATCGACCTCGCGGTGGCCGCCGAGGAGCTGGGTGCCGACGGCGCCTACTTCCGGGTGCACCACTTCGCGCGGCAGCTCGCCTCTCCCTTCCCCCTGCTCGCCGCCGTCGGGGCGCGCACGAGCCGCATCGAGATCGGCACCGGCGTCATCGACATGCGCTACGAGAACCCCCTCTACATGGCGGAGGACGCCGGGGCGGCCGACCTCATCTCGGGCGGCAGGCTGCAGCTCGGCATCAGCCGGGGGTCACCCGAGCAGGTCGTCGACGGCTTCCGCTACTTCGGCTACCAGCCCGAGGGCGACGACCACGCGTCGATGGCGCGCGACCACACGCGTACGTTCCTCGACGTCATCGGCGGCAAGGGCTTCGCCCAGCCAAACCCACGGCCGATGTTCCCCAACCCGCCCGGCCTGCTGCCGATCGAGCCGCACTCGCCCGGCCTGCGCGACCGCATCTGGTGGGGCGCCGGCTCTCGCGCCACCGCCGAGTGGACGGCCGAGCAGGGCCTGAACCTCATGAGCTCCACGCTGCTCACCGAGGACACCGGCGTGCCCTTCCACGAGCTGCAGGCCCAGCAGATCCAGATGTTCCGCGACGCCTGGAAGGCAGCCGGCCACGAGCGGGAGCCGCGGGTCTCGGTGAGCCGCAGCATCTTCCCGATCGTCAGCGACGAGGACCGGCAGTACTTCTTCCGCGAGACGGCCAGCCAGGACCAGGTCGGACACCTCGACGGCGGGCTCGCCCGTTTCGGCAAGACGTATGCCGGCGAGCCCGACCAGCTCGTCCATGACCTCGCCGAGGACTCCGCGATCGCGGCGGCGGACACCCTGCTGCTCACGGTGCCCAACCAGCTCGGCGTCGACTACAACGCGCACGTCATCGAGAGCGTGCTGACCCACCTCGCACCCGGGCTCGGCTGGCGCTGACCGGAGACGACGAACGGCGAGCACCAGCAGGTGCTCGCCGTTCGCGTTGGCGCGGGCCGGGAGGTCAGGCTCCGAAGACCGCCGGGAGCGTGAACTCGTGGGCGGACTTCAGCTCGGCGACCGAGGCGGTGAAGACACCGGTGATGTCGAGGTCGCGGCCACCCGTGACGCCGATGCGCGCGTGCGGCACGTCGCCGAGCAGCGCCTCGAACTCGGCCGCGTGGCCCGCCGGCACCGCGACGAGCGCGCGGGCGCTCGACTCGGAGAACAGCGCGGTGAACGGGTCGAGCGGGTTGCCGTCGGCGTCCGCGCCGACCCGGTCGAGGCCGTCGATGGTCACGCCCACGCCGTGGCGCATGCACGCCTCGGCGAGCGCGATCGCCAGCCCGCCCTCCGACAGGTCGTGGGCCGCCTCGACGATACCCGCACGGGCCGCCTCGACGAGGACACGACCGAGGGCCTGCTCGGCAGCGAGGTCGACCTGCGGCGGGTGCCCGCCGAGGTGCTTGTGCACCACGTGCGCCCACTCCGAGCCGTCGAGCTCGTCGCGGGTGGTGCCGAGCAGGTAGACGTGGGCGTCCTCGCTGCGGAAGCCCGAGCCGGAGCGCTTCGAGACGTCGTCCATGACCCCGAGCACGCCGATGACGGGCGTCGGGTGGATGGCGACGTCACCGGTCTGGTTGTAGAACGACACGTTGCCACCAGTGACCGGGATGCCGAGGAACTTGCAGCCCTCGGCGATGCCGCGGATCGCCTCGCGGAACTGCCACATGACGCCGGGGTCCTCGGGCGAGCCGAAGTTGAGGCAGTCCGTGACCGCGAGCGGAGCCGCACCTGCGGTGGCGACGTTGCGATAGGCCTCGGCGAGCGCGAGCTGCGCGCCGGCATACGGGTCGAGCTTGGCGAAGCGGCCGTTGCAGTCGGTGGACACCGCCACGCCGCGGCCGGTCTCCTCGTCGACGCGCACGACGCCGGAGTCGTCGGGCTGCGCGAGCGCCGTGTTGCCGAGGACGTATCGGTCGTACTGGTCGGTGATCCACGACTTGTCGCAGAGGTTCGGCGAGCCGAGGAGCGTCAGCAGCTGGGCACGGATCTGGTCGCCGTTCTCGGGGCGGGCCAGGGAGGCCGCACCCGAGGCCTTCAGCCCGTCGAGGTATGCCGGCCGGGCCAGCGGGCGGTCGTAGGTCGGGCCCTCGTGGGCGACCGAGCGCGGCGGCACGTCGACGATGGTCTCGCCGTGCCAGGTGATGACGAGGTGGTCGCCGTCGGTGACCTCGCCGATGACGGTGGCCTCGACGTCCCAGTGGTCGGTGATCGCCATGAACTCCTCTAGGTGCTTCGGCTCGACCACGGCCATCATGCGTTCCTGCGACTCCGACATGAGGATCTCCTGCGGCTGCAGGCTCGCGTCGCGCAGGGGCACGAGGTCGAGCTCGACCTGCATACCCCCGTCACCGTTGGACGCGAGCTCGCTCGTCGCACAGGAGAGCCCGGCGCCGCCGAGGTCCTGGATGCCGTCGACGACGCCCGCCTTGTAGAGGTCGAGGCAGCACTCGATGAGCACCTTCTCGGCGAACGGGTCGCCGACCTGCACGGCGGGGCGCTTGGTCGGGCCGCCCTCGTCGAACGTCTCGGACGCGAGCACCGAGACGCCACCGATGCCGTCGCCGCCGGTCTTGGCACCGAAGAGGATCACCTTGTTGCCGACGCCGGACGCCTTGGCGAGGTGGATGTCCTCGACGCGCATCGCGCCGACGCAGAGCGCGTTGACGAGCGGGTTGCCCTGGTAGCAGTCGTCGAAGACGACCTCGCCGCCGATGTTGGGCAGACCGATGCAGTTGCCGTAGCCGCCGACGCCGGCGACGACGCCCGGCAGCACGCGCTGCGTGTCGGGGTGGTGCAGGTTGCCGAAGCGGAGCGGGTCCATGACCGCGATCGGGCGGGCGCCCATCGACATGATGTCGCGGATGATGCCGCCGACGCCGGTCGCGGCGCCCTGGTAGGGCTCGACGTAGGACGGGTGGTTGTGCGACTCGACCTTGAAGGTCACGGCCCAGCCGTCGCCGATGTCGACGACCCCGGCGTTCTCGCCGATGCCGACGAGCAGCTTCTCGCGCATCTCGTCGGTGGTGTTCTCGCCCCAGAGCTTGAAGTGGATCTTGCTCGACTTGTAGGAGCAGTGCTCGCTCCACATGACGGAGTACATCGCGAGCTCGGCGATGGTCGGGCGACGCCCGATGATCTCGCGGATGCGGGCGTACTCGTCGGCCTTGAGGCCGAGCTCGGCCCACGGCTGCTCGACGTCGGGCGTGCCGGCCGCGTGCTCGACGGTGTCGAGGACGGGCGCCGCCGGCGCCTGCTGGACGGTCTGGGTGTCGCTCATGCGTTGGCCGCGCTCTCGAGGGTCTTCGTGATGATCGAGGTGAAGAAGGCGCGCCCGTCGAGGCTCGGGCCGTAGCCGGCCTCGACCGCGTGCTCGGGGTGCGGCATGAGACCGACGACGTTGCCGCGCTTGTTGGTGATCCCGGCGATGTGGCGGTAGGAGCCGTTGGGGTTGCGGCCCTCGGCGTCGGGCACGTAGCGGAACACCACGCGCCCGTCTCCCTCGAGCTTGTCGAGGGTGTTCTGGTCGGCCACGTAGCCGCCCTCGCCGTTCTTGAGGACGATGGTGATCTCCTGGCCGGCCTCGAAGTCGGAGGTCCAGGCGGTGGAGGCGTTCTCGACGACGAGCCGCTGGTCGACGCAGTTGAACTTGCGGTGGTCGTTGCGGATCAGCGCGCCGGGGAGCAGGTGGCTCTCGGTGAGCACCTGGAAGCCGTTGCAGATGCCGAGCACCGGCAGGCCGCCCTTGGCGGCCGGGACGAGGGCGTCCATGACGGGCGCGAACCGGGCGATGGCGCCGCAGCGCAGGTAGTCGCCGTAGGAGAACCCACCCGGCAGGATGACCGCGTCGACGCCTCGGAGGTCGGCGTCACCGTGCCAGAGCGTGACGGCCTCGCCGCCACACTCCCGCACGGCCCTCGCCGCGTCTCGGTCGTCGAGGGAACCGGGGAACGTGACGACGCCGATCCTCACTGCTCGCCGTCCTCCGACTCGCCCTTGCCCTCGTCCGCGCCCTCAGCGCCGCCCTGGGTCTCGCCCTCGGCGTCGCCCTCGGAACCGTCGAGCACGCGTACGGACACGACGTCCTCGATGACGGGGTTGGACAGGAGGGTCTCGGCGGCCTCGCGGGCGGCCGTGAGGTGCTCGTCCGTGACGTCGCCGTCGACGGTGAGCACGAAGCGCTTGCCCTGACGGACGTCGGTGAACCCGTCGAACCCGAGCCGCGGCAGGGCGCCGCCGACGGCTTGCCCCTGGGGGTCGAGGATCTCGGGCTTGAGCATGACGTCGACGACGATGCTTCCCATCAGTGGTGCTTCTCCCTGCGCTGGATGGGCGATGGTGGCGTCCCTCGGGTCCCTCGGGACGGGCCAGAGTCTATCGGGCGCCCCGCACGCGCCCGACCACGTCTCAGCGCGACTGGAGCGCGTCGAGCGCCACCGCCATCGACATGCCGACGCGCCAGTCCATCGGGCGCCCGTCGCCGAGGGCCGGCAGCGTCACGTGGTAGACGTCCTTGACCGACGCCTTCTTCGTCGAGCTGAGGGCCATCGAGCCGTCCGGCGCGACGAAGTCGAAGTGGAAGAGGAACGGGACCGGGATGTCGCCGATCACGGGGACGAGCTCCCAGACGCGGCGGACGACGGCGACCTTGGCGTTGCGCTCGCGGCCGACGAACTCGCGCCCGTCGGGCAGGCCGAGCGTCCACGTCGAGTTCACGAGCGAGGCCTTGAACTGCTTCTTGAACCAGCCGATCGGCTGGCCCTGGCTGTCGGTGACGTCGTAGCCGGAGCCGAGGTCGATGCGCTTGCGTGCCTTGAAGCCGAAGAGCGGGTGGGTCTTGGCGGAGTCGGTGTAGAACGTGACCTGCTCCTTGGCGGCCAACCGCTTCTGCTCGGCGAAGCAGAGCAGGCCGAGCTCGTTGCCGTGCTCGTCGGCGCGGAAGATCTCGTAGCGGTTGACCATGAGGGTCAGCTTCTGGCGGAGGACGTAGCGCTCGGCCTCGAGGGGCGCGCGGTCGGCGACGGGCTCGGTCATGCCGCCAGCGTATGCCGGGTGGCAGGGTGGCCGGATGACCAACCGCGTACGCCGCGCCCGTCCGGACGACCTGCCTGCCCTCGTGGAGCAGCCGTCGGTGGTGGCTGGCGCTGCTCGGCGTGGGGCGTGGTGATGCGGCGCACGGTCGGGCCACGAGAGGTGCTCGACGACCTGACGGCCGGGCTCGAGGCGGTGCTCGGCGACGGACTGACGGGGCTCTACCTGCACGGGTCGCTGGTCGCGGGCGACTTCGCGCCGACCCGCAGCGACATCGACGTGCTGGCCCTCGTCGTGCGGCCGCCCGACGACGCGACGCTGACAGCGGTCGCCCCCGTGATCGCCGACATCGAGCAGCGCCATCCCGCCTGGCGCGGGCGGCTGGAGGTCGAGACGGTCGGCCTGCCGACGGTGGAGGCCTTCGTCAGCGGCGACGTCGCTGCCGGGGCGCGCCAGCTGATCATGCGCGTCAGCCCGGGCGAGGAGCTGCACCTGCTCCCGGCCACCGGGCACCGCGTGCTCACGTGGGCCACGGTGCGCGAGAAGGGCCAGGCGCTCGTCGGTCCGCCCGCACCCACGATGCTGCCTGCGGTGTCACCCGAGCTGGTGCGCGCGGCCCTGCTCCAGCACGTGCGGGACTGGCCGGAGTGGGTCGAGGACATGCAGCAGGTGGGCGGCCAGGCGTACTCCGTGCTGTCGCTGTGCCGCGCGTGGTGCGCCCTCGTGGAGGGCGAGCAGCTCTCGAAGCGGGCGGCTGCCGACCGGCGGGCCACGGGCCTGTTGGTGGCTGGTCGGGGCACGGAGGCCGATCTCGTCGGCTGGGCGCGCGACTGGTGGTACGCGGACGGGTCGGACGGCGAGACGGGCCGCCTTGGTGAGGTCCGCGACTTCGTGGTGCGCACGTGCGGCGAGATTCTCGGGCAGTCCTCCGGGTGGGAGGCCGAGCGCGGGTTCAGCCCGGGTTGATGCGCGCGTGGGAATGCATGTCGTGCCAGCCGTCCGGGTGGAGCAGCGCCGAGCGGCGGACACCCTCGAGCTCGAAGCCGTTCTTCGTCGCCACGCGGCACGACGGCCCGTTGTGCACCGAGTGCATGAGCTCGACGCGGTGCAGGCCCAGCGCGAAGAGCCACTCGGTCATCGCCGTGAGCGCCCGACCCGCGACTCCGCGACCGCGCCCTTCGGGCAGCACCCAGTAGCCGACCTCGGCGATGCCCTCGTCGAGGTGCAGCACGGGCAGACCCACCCGGCCGACGAGGCTGCCGCCTTCGACGACCGCCCACTCGGCGCCCGTCTCGGCTTCCCACCGCGCGCCCGCTCGGCCCCGGACCCACTCGAGCGCCTCGTCGTGGGTGAGGGTGCGACGGTGCCAACGCTCGATGTCGGGGTCGGCGTACGCGCGTACGAGCACGTCGGCATCGTCGTCGACGAAGGGTCGGAGCGTCAGCCCGCCACCTGCCTCGATGACGGGCTGGGGCCGGCCACTGACCGAGCCGGCGGGAACGGCCACGGGAAGAGCAGACATGCCCCCATGCTTGCACCCGGCACCGACAGTCGCGTTCGGTGCGGAATCCCTTTGCGGGTGAATGGAACTGGCTGTGGACAAGGGCTGGTTCCGTCGGGGTGAGTGGCCCCGGCCGCCGCGACGAGCTCCTCGCGGGGGTGCGGGCGGTCGCACTCGGCACGCGGCGGATGATGCGATCTCGATCGAGCGTCTCCGCGTAGGTGGGCCTTGCCAGGCACGAGTCACCCAACCACGGGTCCCGCCTCGCCGGCACGGCTGTGACTCTCGTCAGACACCTCCCCCGCACTCTGGAGGCCCTGTCCGTCGGCGCCCTCGACGAGCGTCTCGCCGAGATCGTCGTCCGGGGCACGAACCACCTCGAGCCCGAGCAGCGCGCCCGCGTCGACGACGAGGTCGTGGGCGCCCATCTCGACCCGGACGACCCGACGTCCGGCGTCGGGTCGTGGGGCGACCGCGAGCTCTAGGGGCGCGTCCGCGCCCGCGCCGACCGTCTCGATGCCGCGGCTGCCGTCGCGCGGTGCCGCTTCGCCGAGTCCCCGCGGCGGGTGACCATCCGTCCGGTCCCCGACACGATGGCTCTCGTCTCGGCCGTCCTCCCGGTCGCCCAGGCCGTGGCCGTGCACGCGGCCCTGGCTACGGCGCCGTGCCCGCCGGCTGGGCGCGTGAGCTCCTGACACGGCGGCCGGTTGGTGCAGCCGCACACGGTGAGGAGGCGGCGCAGGTGCGGGTCAGGCGCCTCTTCACGCACCCCTCGACCGGCGCCCTCGTCGCCATGGCCAGCAGTCGTCGCCACGGTGCGAGTCACGACGCCGACCGGTCACACGCACCTCTCCGTCGCGCCACCCGTGCTGCCCGGCGCCGAAGAGGCCGGTCCACCACGTCCACCGCGCGACGGCGCTCTGCGAGCTCGGGTCGTCATCGGACGCAACGGCGTGCGCTTCGGGGTCCACGAGCGCGACGACGTGGAGGTCGAGCTCGCCCCTGCCGGCTGATCAGAAGGTCTGGCCGGTGAGCCGCTCGTACGCCTCGACGTACTTCGCCCGCGTCTGCTCGACGATGCGGGCGGGCAGCTCCGGCGGGGCCTCGCCGCTCTTGCGGTCCCAACCCGACTCGGCCGAGGTGAGCCAGTCACGGACGAACTGCTTGTCGTACGACGGCTGCGGGTGCCCGGGCTCCCACAGGTCGGCCGGCCAGAACCGCGACGAGTCGGGCGTGAGCACCTCGTCGGCGAGCACGAGGCCACCCGAGCCGTCGGGTGAGACGCCGAACTCGACCTTCGTGTCGGCAATGAGAATCCCTCGGGCAGAGGCGATCTCGTTGCCTCTCGCGAGGATGGCCCGGGTCAGACGCGACACCTCGGCGGCCACCTCCGCGCCCACCTCGGCCTCGACCTCGGCGGGCGTCATCGGCAGGTCGTGCTCGCCCACCGGCGCCTTCGTCGTGGGGGTGAACACCGGCTCGGGCAGCTTCGAGCCGTCGACGAGCCCCTCGGGCAGCTCGACGCCCGAGACCGAGCCCTTCTCGCGGTACTCCTCCAGGCCGCCCCCGGTGAGGTACGCGCGGGCGATCGCCTCGACCTTGAGCATGTCGAGCTTGCGCACGAGCACCCCGCGCCCCGCCACGGCCTCGGGCACGTCGGTGGAGACCACGTGGTTCGGCACGAGGTCGGCGAGCTGGTCGAACCACCACAGCGAGAGCCTTGTCAGCACGGCGCCCTTGTCGGGGATCTCGGGAGCCATCATCCAGTCGTACGCCGAGAGCCGGTTCGAGGCGACGAGCAGCAGCTGGTCGGGCACGACCTCACCGGCGTCGTCGAGCGGTGCGTAGAGGTCACGCACCTTCCCGGAGTAGACGTGCGTGTAGCCGGCCAGCTCGAGCGCGCTCATCGGACGCCTCCCACGGTGATCTCGCCGCGTTCGGCGCGCAGCGCGATGTCGGTGCGGTGGTGCGAGCCGTCGAGCTCGATGACGCCCACCGCGTCGTATGCCGCCTTCCGCGCCTTCGCGAGGGACGCGCCCACGGCGACGACGTCCAGCACGCGACCCCCCGACGACACGAGGTTTCCGCTCCCGTCCAGACGGGTGCCTGCGTGGAGCACGACGACACCGGGCACCTCGGCCGCGGCGTCGAGGCCCGTGATCGGGTCGCCCGTGCGGGGCGAGTCGGGGTAGCCGGCCGACGCCACCACGACGACGACGGCGTGGTCGCCGGACCAGCGCAGTCGGCCGAAGCCGCCGAGACCACCGGTGGCGGCGGCGAACAGCAGCTGGGCGAACGGCGTCTCGAGCCGCGCGAGCGATGCCTGGCCGTCGGGGTCGCCGAAGCGCGCGTTGAACTCGATGACCTTCGGGCCGCGGGACGTCAGCGCGAGGCCCACGTAGAGCGCCCCGACGAACGGTGTGCCCCGGCGCCGCATCTCGTCGACGGTCGGCTGGGCCACCCGGGCGACGACGTCGTCGACAAGGCCCTCGGGTGCCCACTCCAGCGGGGAGTAGGCGCCCATGCCGCCGGTGTTGGGGCCGGCGTCGTCGTCCCCGACGCGCTTGAAGTCCTGGGCGGGCTGGAGCGCCACGACGGTGTCGCCGTCGCTGACGCAGAAGACCGAGACCTCGGGCCCGTCGAGGAACTCCTCGACGACCAGGCGGCCGTCGGGCTTCGCGAGGCAGGCCCGGGCGTGCTCGAGCGCCATGTCGCGCGAGTCGGTGACGACGACGCCCTTACCGGCCGCGAGCCCGTCGTCCTTGACGACGTGCGGCGCCCCGAGCGCGTCGAGCGCGGCCTCGACCTCTTCCATCGTCGTGCACACGTGGGCGAGCGCGGTCGGCACGTCAGCCGCCGCCATGACCTCCTTGGCGAAGGACTTGCTGCCCTCGAGGCGGGCGGCCTCGGCGGACGGGCCGAAGACGGCGAAGCCGGCCTCACGGCATACGTCGGCGACCCCTGCGACGAGCGGCGCCTCGGGGCCCACGACGACGAGGTCTACCTCGTGCTCGCGCGCGAGCGCTGCGACTGCTGCGCCGTCGAGGATGTCGACGGGCACGCAGAGTGCGGTCGCGTCGATGCCCGGGTTGCCGGGCGCGGCGATCACCGCGTCGACCTCGGGATCGGCCGCGACGGCCTTGACGAGTGCGTGTTCACGGGCGCCGGAACCGAGGACGAGGACCTTCACGGCGCCCAGCCTAGGGGCCGTCCAGCCGGGCCAGCAGCCCTGCCCGGACGTTGGGCCACTCGTCGACGAGGATCGAGTGGACGGCCGAGTCGCGCCACGACCCGTCAGCCCGGCGCACGTCGCGGCGGGTGATCCCCTCGAAGGTCGCGCCGAGCTTGAGGATCGCGGCACGCGACCGCGCGTTGACGACGTCGGTCTGGATCTTGACCCGACCGAAGCCACAGGTGTCGAACGCGTGCTCGAGCAGGAGCAGCTTGCTCTCGGGGTTGACCTGCGTGCCCCACCAGCGCGAGCCGTACATCGTCCAGCCGAGGTGCACGTGCTCGCGGTCCGTGTCGACGTCGCCGAGCGAGCTCGTGCCCACGACCGTGCCCGCGGGGCCGAGGTCGCCGTCGGCGACGAGCCTGATCGTGTATGCCGTCCGGCCGGCCTTGCGCGAGGCGACCTGGGACGCCACGACGGCCTCCGTGTCGGCCAGGCTCTCGTGCACCCGCGACATCGCGTATCCCTGTTCGTAGCACCGCGGGTCGCCGAAGACGGCGAAGAGTGCCTCGGCATCGGCGGGCGTCATCACGTCGAGGCGCACGAAGCGGCCGACGAGCGGCGCGCCGGTCGGCGGTACGCAGGCCTGAACGGGCATGCGATGACAGTAGACTTGATGGTTCCCGCGCCGCCGAGGCGGTCCCTCAGAGCCCTTGGATGTCAGTGAGCACTTCGAACGCATCGTCACAGCGGAGCAGCGCGCCCGGATCGCGGGACGTCTCGCAGGTGTCGACCAAGAGCATCCCCGACGAGCTCGCGCGCGAGATCGCCGTCGAGCAGGCGCACGTCGACCGCGTGCACGAGGAGCTCGAGAAGGCCGGCGTGCGCGCCGACGTGGTCCAGGCCGAGGGCCTGGCCCGGAGCCAGTTCGGCCGGCAGGTCGAGATCGGCGACGCGGAGGGCGCCGGGCTCTTCGAGCGCGACGCCCTGATGTTCCACGCGGCCAAGCGACGGTCGGCCCTCGACACCCAGTACGAAGGCCTCGTCTTCGGCCGGCTCGACATCGACCACGCCATGCTGCGCGCCGCCACGCCGACCGACGCGGCAGGCAACGGACATCCGCGCGAGCGCTCAGGGGCCTCGAGCGGCCCGAGTGGCTCGGGCGGCTCGGGCGAGGACCGCGAGATCCGCTACATCGGACGCCTCGGCGTGCGTGACGACGACTACGAGCCCCTCGTCATCGACTGGCGGGCACCCGCGGCGTCCCCGTTCTACCGCGCCACCCCGACCCAGCCGATGGGCGTGCTGCGCCGTCGTGTCCTGCGCAGCCGCGGCACCACGGTCATCGGCATCGAGGACGACCTGATGGTGCCCGAGGCGCCCGACGACCTCGTCGTGGTCGGCGACGGCGCGCTGATGGCCGCGCTGACCCGCAGCCGTGGCGAACGCATGCGCGACATCGTCGCGACGATCCAGGCCCACCAGGACGAGGCGATCCGCGCGAGCGCCCGCGGCATCACCGAGATCACGGGCGGCCCCGGCACCGGCAAGACGGTCGTCGCCCTGCACCGCGCGGCCTACCTGCTCTACTCCGACCGACGGCGCTTCGAGTCCGGCGGCATCCTCGTCGTCGGCCCCTCCGGTGCCTACACGGCCTACATCGAGCGGGTGCTCCCGTCGCTCGGTGAGGAGAGCGTCGTCCTGCGCGCCCTCGGCGACGTGCTCGACGTCGTGGACACCGAGCGCCTCGACCCGCCCGCCGTCGCCCGCGTCAAGGGCTCGACGCGCATCCGCAGCCTGCTCGCGGCCGCGGCACGCGGACGCGTGCCCGACTCGCCCACCGAGCTGCGCGTCATGGTGGCGGGCCGGCCGGTGCGCCTCGAGGCGCGTGACCTCGACCGCGTGCGGTCTCAGGTGCTGCGCCAGCACCAGCGCAACACCGCCACGGCGGCTGCCCAGGCAGCGCTCGGCGAGGCGGCGTGGGCGTCGCTCGGCATCACCGGCGACCGTGACGCCAAAGCGGAGTTCATCGACAAGTGGGAGGACCACCTCGACGTCGAGTCGTTCATGGAGGCCTGGTGGCCCCAGGTCGACCCGCGCGAGGTGCTGCTGTGGCTGGGCGACCCCGCGCTGGTGCGTCGACACGCCCGCGGCAGCCTGCGCGACGACGAGGTCGAGGCCCTGGCCGCCTCGTTCCGCCACGCCCTCGAGGTCGGGTCGTGGTCGGTCGCCGACGTCGCGCTCGTCGACGACCTCGCCGCCCGCCTCGGTCAGGTCCAGGACGCCCCCAAGGAGGAGCGCGGCTTCTACGAGATCGAGGAGCTCGACGACCTCAGCCAGTACGGCGTCACCGAGGTCCAGCCCGTCCGCAGCGCTGCTCGCGACGAGGGCGCACCGGTGGTTCGCACCGAGCCGCGCGAGCGCCTGCTCGCCGGCCGCATCGGCCGCCCGGAGGAGTACGCCCACGTGCTCGTCGACGAGGCGCAGGACCTCTCGCCGATGCAGTGGCGGATGATCGGCCGCCGGGGACGGTACGCGTCGTGGACCGTCGTCGGCGATGCCGCCCAGGCCTCGTGGCCCGACGCTGCCGAGGCAGCAGCGGCGCGCGAGGAGGCGTTCGGCACCCAGGGACGACAGCTCTTCCACATGGACACCAACTACCGCAACGCGCGCGAGATCTTCGACTACGCCGCCGACGTCGTGCGCCGCGAGGTGCCCGACGCCGACATCCCGCAGGCGGTGCGCGAGACCGGCCTCCAGCCGCTCGAGGCGCCTCTCGGGCCCGACCCGCTGGCTGCCACCCGGGCCGCGGTCGACGCGCTGCTCGGGCAGGTCGAGGGCCCGATCGCCGTCATCACTCCGGCTCGGCACGCCGCCGCGCTGGCGCCCGTGGCCGATCCCGACGGGCGGGTGCAGGTGGTCGACCCGATGTCGACCAAGGGCCTCGAGTACGACGCGACGGTCGTCGTCGACCCCGAAGAGATCACCCGTGAGTCGCCCGGCGGCATACGCGTCCTCTACGTCGCCCTCACCCGTGCGGCGCACCGGATGACCGTGCTCTTCTGACCTTCTCCTGACGCGCTGCCCGCCTCCCGCCGGCTCGCCCTCGATGCACGGGAGACACCCTTACGGCCACATCGGCATTAGGTAAAGAGTTGTTCAAGGATTCGACGAACCGTCGACTGCACCCCGGCCGAGGGGGATGATTGCCTCAACGCCAAGGCGTGCGAACCTACCCTCCCCGCCGTCTCCTCCCCCCTGAGACCCTTGGCGCACGGCGAAGTCCCGCCCCCCAAAAGTGGACGACGCACCGGGCGAGGGGCGAGATGCAACCCCCCTGCATCTCGCCCCTCGCCCGCACCATGTCCGGCGTCCTGCCGGGGCCCCCGATCGGCCCTGCGCGTCCGGCACCGCGTCCTCACGACGGCGCGCACACGCCCCCCGCTGACCGGACCCTGCTTCGCGTTCGCCGGACCGCCACTTCTCCTGCGCCCCGGGCCCGTCGCTGGGAATTCTCTGGGAGATGGCCAGCCGTTCGCCCAAATCTCCTTCAAGCGACGGCAAACATTGCTCCATCCGACTGGCGTCCGACCGGGTCACCGACGACTGTTGCGGCAGGTCATCCGACCACCCTCGGGGGTACCTCGGTAGCCAGGAGAACGCCTTGAAGAAGAGCTTCATCACGACGACGCTCGCCACAGCAGCGATCGCCGCCACAGCCCTCGCGACCGTCGCCACGAGCGGCGCGCAGGCCGCCGGCCAGTCCGCCGGCAACGCCGGCCTCGATCGGGCCGTCGCGGCCGCGCGGGCCCACGGCAGCGCCTTCGGTCTCGACAACGACCAGGCGCTGCAGAGCAAGAGCTTCGCGACCGACCCTGACGGCACCAGCCACGCCCGGTTCAACCGTACGTTCAAGGGCCTGCCCGTCGTGGGCGGCGACCTCGTCGTGCACACCGACAAGGCCGGCGGCTGGAAGGGCGCCGACGCGGCCTCTCACGCCGTGCGCGTCGCGTCGACGACGCCGACCGTCGCGGCGGCCTCCGCAGCCCAGACGGCCGCCCGCACCGCGGGCTTCACGGTGCGCACGTCGACCCCGACGCTCGCCGTCTACGCCCTGAACGGCCCGGCCCGCCTCGTGTGGAAGACCCAGGTCGACGGCGTCGGCGCGCACCGCGAGCCCGCCGGCAAGGTGGTTTTCGTCGACGCCCGCTCCGGCCACGTCGTCGACGGCTGGGCGACGGAGATCAACGACGCGGGCACCGGCAACAGTCTCTACCTCGGCACCGTGACGGTCCAGACCACGGCGTCCGGCGGACAGTGGCAGATGGTCGACGCCACGCGCGGCGGAGCCCGCACCGAGGACGGGAACAACGGCGCCACGACCTCGACGACCGGCACCCTCTTCAGCGACGCCGACAACGTCTGGGGCACAGGCTCCAACAGCAACCGCCAGACGGCCGCCGTCGACGCCGACTTCGGCGTGGGGGCGACGTGGGACTTCTACAAGAACACCTTCGGTCGCAACGGGATCAAGAACGACGGCAAGGGCGCCCGCAGCCTCGTCCACGTCGGCAACAACTGGGTCAACGCGTCGTGGAGCGACACCTGCTTCTGCATGCGCTACGGCGACGGCGACGGCGTCAGCTACGGGCCGCTCGTGTCGCTCGACGTGGCCGGGCACGAGATGACGCACGGCGTCACCTCCGCGACGGCAGGCCTCACCTACGCCCGCGAGTCGGGCGGTCTGAACGAGTCGACGTCCGACGTCATGGGCACGATGGTCGAGTTCACGGCGAACACGACGGGCGACCCGGGCGACTACCTCATCGGTGAGCGCTTCGCCCTCGGCGGTGCCAAGCCGCTGCGCTACATGGACCAGCCGAGCAAGGACGGCGCATCGGCAGACTGCTGGAGCAAGCGGGTCGGCACGCTCGACGTCCACTACTCCTCCGGCGTCGGCAACCACGCCTTCTACCTGCTGTCGGAGGGCAGTGGCACCAAGACGATCAACGGCGTCGCCTACAACAGCCCGACGTGCAACGGCTCCACCGTCACGGGCATCGGCCACGACGCGGCTGCCGCCATCTGGTACCGCGCCCTGACGACGTACTGGACCTCGTCCACCAACTACGCGGGCGCCCGGGCCGGGATGCTCTCGGCCGCCAGTGACCTCTACGGTGCCGGCAGCGCCCAGTACGCCGCGACCGCCGCCACCTGGAGCGCCGTCGGCGTCAGCTGACCCGTTCACCCACAGCACGCGACAGGAGGAGCAGCTCGTCCCGCCGGGGACGAGCTGCTCCTCCTTCGTGGTCCTGGTCCGTCAGGGGTGGGCGAGCCTGAGGTGCGCCGGAGCCAGGCTGCGTCGCACGGAGGTCTCCGCCAGCCGCACGACCTCCTCGTCGGTGAGCGCCCAGGCAGCCGCGCAGCGTGCGAGCTCCTCGACCGGGCCGTGACCCAGGAAGCCCGGGATGTCGGTGCTGAGGGTGACGTCGAGGCCCGCCCTCAGCAAGGCCGGCAGAGGATGGCTCGCGAGGTCGGCCACGATGCCGAGCGCCACGTTCGACGACGGCGCCATGTCGAGGCAGACGCCGCGGTGGCGCAGCTCCTCGACGAGCGTCGGGTCCGTCTCGGCGCCGACCGCGTGGCACAGCCGCAGGGGGTCGAGCGCGAGCGCAGCCCGGACACCAGCTGCCCCGGTGCCCTCGCCGCAGTGGGGCACGACGGCAAGCCCCGCGGCGGCTGCGCGACGCAGCGGTGCCACGAACGGCGCGGGCGGGAAGGCGGCCTCGGCACCGGCAAGACCCACGGCGACGACGCCACGGCCCGGCCCGCCCATCGCAGGGCGAGATCGACGGTCGCCTCGGCCTCGGCCAGGGGCAGCCCCCGGTTGACCCCGAGGACCACTCCCGCCCGGCCGTCGGCCCCGTCGAGGAACGCCTCGACGATCCCGTCGGGCGGACCGAGCCGACCGGCATACGTCGACGGGGCAAGGTGGACCTCGCTCCACACGACACCGTCGGCCGCCTGCCGCTCGACGAGCTCGTGAGCCAGCCGGCACACGTCGTCGGTCGTCGCCACGAGGTCACGCGCACGCTCGCACGCGACGACGAAGCTCGCCTGGTCGGGGAACGGACCGCTCGGCGGAACGGGGAGGCCGGCGCGCTCGGCGAGCTCGCGCGCGGTGCCGGCCGCGATCGCCGACTCGAGGTGCAGGTGCAGCTCGGCCTTCGGCAGGGCGCGCAGCTCGTCGGGCGTCACACGTCGTGCCCGACGTAGACGCTCTTGGACCAGGTGTAGAAGTCGACGGCTCGGGCGCCCTGCTCGCGGAACGTGTTCGACGACGAGTCACGGATGCCTCCGAAGGGCACGTTGAGGTCGAGCCCGGTCGTCGGCCGGTTCACCTTGACGACGCCGACACGAGCGCGCGCCGCGAAGTCGTGCGCGGTGCCGAGGTCGCGGGTGCAGACCCCGGCCGTGAGCCCGTAGCTGGAATCGTTGACGCGGGCCAGGCCGACCTCGTAGTCGGCGACGTCGACGACGGCGACCACGGGCCCGAAGACCTCGTCGCGGGCGAGCGGGCTGTCGTGCGACACATCGGAGAACACGACGGGCTGCAGCAGGAGTCCGTCGGGGTCGGCGATCGACCCGCCGTCGTGGCCGGCGGCGACCGCACCCTCGATGGCGGCGAGGTCCTTGTCCAGCTGGGCCTGCGAGACCACGGGCCCCATCGTCGTGCCGTCGTCGAGTCCGTCGCCGGCACGGGCGGCAGCGGCGTGCGAACGCAGGCGCTCGACGAACGCGTCGCGGATGCCGGGCGTGACGTAGACCCTCGACGTCGCCGTGCACGCCTGTCCGGTGAGCCCGAACGCGCCGGCAGCAACCGTCGCTGCGGCGTGGTCGACGTCGGCGTCATCGAGGACGAGGTACGCGTTCTTGCCGCCCATCTCGAGCTGCACCCGCGCACGGCGTGCGCTGACCACGTCGTGCAGGTGGCGCCCGACGGCGGTGGAACCCGTGAAGGACAGCGCGGCGACGTCGGAGTGGGCGGCGAGCGCCTCGCCGGCGACCGCCCCCTCGCCGTGGACGACGTTCAGCACGCCGGCCGGCAGGCCCGCGTCGTGCAGGGCGGTCGCCAGGTGGTCGACGGACAACGGCGTGAGCTCGGCCGGCTTGATGACGACGGCGTTGCCCGAGACGAGCGCGGGCGCCATCTTCCAGGCCGGGATGGCGATGGGGAAGTTCCACGGCGTGATGAGCCCGACGACGCCGAGCGGCTCGGACCGCGTGTGCACGCTCGTGTGGGGGACGACGCTCGGCAGGGTCTCGCCTGTGGAACGCCACCCGGCCGCGCCGAAGAAGCGCAGCACGTCGATGGCGCGCCGCACCTCACCCATCGCCTCGGCGCGCGTCTTGCCCTCCTCACGTACGAGGTCGGCCGCGATCTGCGGCTGGCGCTGTCGCAGCAGGTCGGCCGCGTCGAGCAGCACTGCGCCCCGCGCGACGGGAGTGAGGGCGGCCCAGCCCGGCTGGGCCTTCTCGGCGGCCCCGACCGCGGCGTCGACGTCGGCGGCGCTCGAGGCCGGTGACACGGCGACCACCTCTGCAGGGCGAGCCGGGTTGCGGCGCTCGATGGTCGGCGCGCCGGTGCGGGCGCCGTCGACGATGTTGTGCACGTGCATGGTCATCGGGGTCTCCTCGAGACGGATCGGGGTCGGTGGTCAGAGGTTGGCGAGCAGGCCGCCGTCGCAGCGGACGAGCGCGCCGGTGAGGTAGGAGGCCCGCGCGCTGCACAGGAAGGCACCGGTGGCACCGAACTCCTCGGGTTCGCCGTAGCGGCCGAGCGGGATCGTGGCCCGCGAGGCGGCCTCCACCTCGTCGACGGGCCGCCCCTGTCGGGTGGCTGCGGCGGCGTCGAGCGCCGCGACGCGGTCGGTCGCGATGCGACCCGGTAGCAGCATATTGACGGTCACGCCGTCGGCAGCGACCTCGCCGGCCAGGGTCTTGAGGTAGGCCGCGAGCGCGGCACGCCCGACGTTGGAGGCGCTGAGGTCGGGAAGCGGGGCCTCGACGCCGCTCGAGCCGATGGCGAGGATGCGGCCCCAGCGGCGCGCCCGCATGGCCGGCAGGGCCTGCTGGACGAGGTCGACGTGCGGCACGAGCAGGGTCTCGGCGGCGGCTCGCACCGCTGCTCCGTCGAGGTCCGCAGCGCGGCTGGGTGGCGGACCGGGACCGTTGAGGACGAGCACCTCCGGGTCGCCGAAGGCCTCCCTCGTGGCCGCGAGAACGGTGGCGGCGGCACCGGGCGCGGTGAGGTCGACGCCGACACCGACTGCCGAGGGCAACCGGGCGGCCAGAGCCTGCGCCCGCGCTGCGTCACGCCCGGTGACGACGACGTGAGCGCCCTCTGCCGCGAGTGCCGTGGCGACCGCGGCACCGAGGCCACCCGTCGACGCGAGAACGAGGGCCACGCGTCCGTCGAGTCCGAGATCCATCAGGCGACCCCGGCCGTGACCCGCGTCGGGACCCGGGTCGACGCCTCGGTCGCGTCGAGGTGCCCGGCGAGCAGCGGCCGCAGCGAGTCCGGCAGCAGTCGTGCCGGGGGGCGCACCCCGGACTCGGCGATGAGGCCGCGACGACGCAGGCACTCCTTGCGCACCGCGAGGGCGACGCCGGCCTGCTGCTCGAAGGTGATGAGCGGCAGGTAGGGCAGCAGCTCGGCACGGGCCCGTTCCGGGGCAGCGGCGTCCCAGGCCTCGACGGTCGCCACGAGACCCTCCGGGTAGGAGAAGCCGGTCATCGCTCCCGCCGCGCCGCAGGCCAGCTCGTCGAGCAGGTTGATGCCCCCGAGCCCGCCGAAGACGGGCACGTCACAGCGGGCCGTGAGCTCGGCCACGGCCACCGGGGTCGGCGGCGCCTCCGCCTTGACGGCCGTGACGTGCGGCGACCGCGCGACGAGATCGCCGAGCACCGCCGACGAGACGTTGACCCCGCTCACGACCGGGTAGTCCTGCACGACGATGTCGGCGCCGGATGCCTGGTGAACGGCGACCAGGTGCGTGTCGAGCGTGGCGGCGTCGGCGCTGTTGGCCTGCACCATGACCCCGGCGAGGCGCTCGCCGACGAGCTCGACGGCCATCCGCGCCTCGTCGATGACGGGAGCGGTCGCGAGCGACGTGCAGCCGACGACGAGCGGGAGGTCGGTCGTCTCGAGCACGGTCTCGAGCACGAGCCGTCGCTCGGCCCACGAGAGGCGCGCAGCCTCGCCGAAGACCCCGAGGACCGTGAGGCCGGCGACCCCGGCCTGCTCGGCGTGCTCGACGAGCTGGGCCACCCCGTTGTCGTCGACGTCGAGGGTCGAGCCGGCGAAGGGCGTGGCGAGCACGCCCCAGACGCCGGGACGCATGTGCCGGTTCACCGGTCGCTCCAGACGGGAGCGCGCTTCTCGCGGAAGGCCTCGACGCCCTCGGTGGCGTTGGGGCTCGTCAGGCACTCCATCAGCGCGGGCAGGCGCTGGGCCCGCGCGTCGCGGTCGGTGAGGTGGTCGGTGCGGTTGACGATCTGCTTGATGGCGCGCAACGAGGTCGGCGCGCACGCGAGCACATCGGCGAGCCAGCGGTCAACCGCAGCGTCCAGCTCGTCGGGCGCCGCGACCTCGTTGACGAGACCGAGGTCGCGCATCTCCTCGGCCCGGACGCGGCGACCCGTCAGCAGGATCGACATGGCCCGGGTGTGCGGGATGCGGCGGACGAGCTTGACGATGCCGCCGTCGAGGGGCAGGCGCCCGACGCGCGGCTCGGTGAGCCCGAACTGTGCGGTGCTGGAGGCGACGACGATGTCGGCACCGAGCACGATCTCCATGCCGCCGCCGAACGCGTACCCGTTGACGCGGGCGATCACGGGAACGTCGAGCGTGCGGCGCAGGCTCAGGCCGGCGAAGCCGTTGGGGTCGAGGTCGGCCCAGTAGTCGATGCCGTTCTTGCCGGTGCCGCCGAGGGACATGTCGGCGCCGGTGCAGAAGGCGCGCTCGCCGGCGCCGGTGACGACGACGGCGTGGACGCCGGGGTCGCGCTCGATCTCGTCCCAGATCTCGTTGCACCGCCGGTTCGTCGCGTCGTCGACCGCGTTGAGCACGTGCTGGCGGTCGATCGTCACGTACGCGACGCGGCCCCTGCGCTCGAAGCGCACCTCGTCGACGCGCTCGGGCGCCGGGGCACTCATCGGATCACCCCGTCGGCGAGCAGCGCAGCGACGCGCTCCTCGTCGTAGCCGAGCTCGCGCAGCACCTCCGCGTTGTGCTCGCCCAGCATGGGTGCAGGGCGCCTGGCAGCGTTGGGTGTCGCCGAGAGGCGGATCGGAGCGTTGAGCACGCGCATCGTGCCGCCGTGCGGGTGCTCCATGTCGACGACCATGCCGTTGGCCGCGGTCTGCTCGTCGGCGAGGGCCTCGACGAGGCTGCGCACCGGGGCGCAGAGGATGTCGACGGCCTCGAGCCGCTCGACCCAGTGGGCGGTGGTGTCGGTGGCGAAGCGCTCGCGGAAGAGCGCCTGCAGCTCGGGACGTCGCTCGAACTGCCCCTCGAGGGTGTCGAACCCGGGCTTGGTCGACCAGTCCTCGTCGAGCTCGAGGGCCTTGCTGATGTCGCGGAGCGGGTTCTCCTTGAACGCGCCGACCATGCAGACGGCGCCGTCGGTCGTGGGGAAGACGCCCGAGAGCGGCATCGCGGCCCAGTTGACCTCGTGCCCGCGGTTGAGCTGCGTGGCCGCCTCCTGCATCTGCATGTGCAGCATCGAGTCGTACATGTTGACCTGGACCTTCTGGCCCTCGCCGGTGCGGTCGCGCGCGATGAGGGCGAGCAGGATGCCCTGGCACAGGTGCATGCCGGTCGTGTAGTCGGCGAGCGTCGTCGGGTAGACGCTGAGCGGCACGGTGTCGTCGGACCGGCGCCACATGACACCCGAGTACGCCTGGGCGATGACGTCCTGGCCGCCCTTGTGGGCGTAGGGCCCGGTCTCGCCGAAACCGGTGCCGGACGCCCAGACGATGGTCGGGTTGACCTCCTTGAGCGCGTCGTAGCCGAAGCCCATGCGCTCCATGACCCCGGAGCGGAAGTTGCTGACCACCACGTCGGAGCGCCGCACGAGGTCGAGCACGACCTCACGGCCCGTCTCGGTCCGCGTGTCGATGGTGACCGACCGCTTGTTGCGGTTGATCGAGATGAAGATCGGGTTCTCCTGCCCCGCCGGGTCGGGCAGCGAGTTGCGCGAGAGGTCGCCCCAGACCGGGCGCTCGACCTTGATCACCTCCGCCCCGTAGTCGGCGAGCATCTGCGTGCACGACGGACCCATGTAGACCTGGGTGAAGTCGAGGACGGTGACGCCCTCGAGGGCACGCGGGGCTCCCGCTGCGGTGGTCTCTGCGGTGGTCTCTGCGGTGCTCTCTGCGGTGCTCTCTGCGGATGTCGTCATCGCTGGCTCTCCTGGTCGGACGGGATGGTCGCGTCGATGGTCGCGTTGGGCGCCGGCCGGTCGCCCGGGTCGGCTCCCTGGTCGCGCATGCGCAGCTGGATCTCGTCCACCGGCACGTCGCGCACCGGGAGGGCCTTCTCGACGGCGAGTGCCGCCGCGATTCCTGCTGCCTGGCCCTGGGCCATGCACGGCGGGATCTCGCGGGACATCCGCTGGGCCTCCGGCGTTGCCGAGTAGTGTCGCCCCGCGACGATGAGCTGGTCCACACCTCGGGGAAGCAGCGACCGGTACGGCGTGTAGTAGTCGCGACCGCGGGCCACCGAGTCGGCGAAGTGCCGGCGGCTCACGACGTCGTCCTTCGTCACGACGTACTCCCCCTGGAGCAGGCGGGTCTGGCGCACCCCCATCTGCTGGGCGACGTCGAGGATGTACGCGTTCTCGAAGCCGGGCAGGTCGGCGCGGATCGCTGGCAGCGCGGCCGCGATGCGGTCTCGGGCCGCGAACTCCGCGCTGGTCAGCGACTCGGGGTCGGCGCCGTCGAAGCCGGTCATGTGCGGCGTGTTGCACCACACGATGCCGGGCAGCGGTGTCTTGAGCCACCACAGCTCCCACGCGCCGCCGAGCAGGCGCTTGATGCGGCGGTTGGCAGCCCGGGCCTCCCGCGGGTGCTCCTGCTCGAAGCGCTCCGCCTTGGCGGTGTCGACCCCGCCGAGGCGGAAGACCAGGGTGACGAGGTAGGAGTCGTGGGCGTACGGCGCGCCGGCACGAGAGGCCACGTCGATGTCGCCGGTCGTGTCGATGACGACGTCGCCCATGATGGCCTGCGGTCCCTGCTTCGTCTCGACGACGACACCCTTGAGGGCACCGTCGTCGACGACGGGCCGCGAGAACCAGCTGTGCATGCGCAGGTGCACGCCGGACTCGCGGACGAGGTCGATCGACGTCGACTTCCAGGCGTCGGGGTCGAAGGCGACGGCGTAGCAGATCGGCTTCGGGTTGCTGTGCGAGTGGAAGTTGAAGGTGCCCCAGCGCCCCCACTTGTTCCACAGCTCCTGCGACGCGGCGCGCTCCTCCACGGGCGGGTAGACGGCGAGCCTGTTGCGCGCCATCCGCTCGACGTACTCGTCGACGATGCCGGTCACGGTGACCTCGTCGCCGTTGACCATGTCGTCGAGGACGAGCACCATTCCGCCGGAGGCGAGTCCGCCGAGAGCCGAGTAGCGCTCGACGAGCGTCACGTCGACGCCGCTGCGGGCTGCCGACACCGCGGCGCTGACACCGGCGGGACCTCCCCCGACGACGACGACGTCACTGCGGCGCACGACCGGGGCGGTCACCTCGTCCGAGGTGATGCTGAGGGGCTGGACCTGGTGGGGCTGCTGGGCGTTCATGATGGGGGAGCTCACTCTCCGGCGAAGATGCCGCTGCGGCGACGGGCGGCGATGTAGACGACGACGCTGATGACCGACAGAGCGGCCGTGTAGGCGGGGAAGACCCACTGCACGTGGTTGCTCTGCAGCCACACGAGCAGGTAGGACGCGGTGCCGCCGAAGAGGGCGACCGCGACGCCGTAGCCGACGCCGGTGCCGGTGGCCCGGCAGAACTTCGGCATCAGCGAGGCCGACACGACGTTGTAGAGCGTCATGTTGGCCACGAGGACGATGCCGCCGCCGAGCACGACGAGCGCGAACCTGCCCATGCCGGGACCCGTGTAGAGCAGCATGAGGAAGACGGCGGGCACGGCCGCGAGGCGCGTGACGACGAAGGCGCGCGAGAGGGTGACCCGGTCGGCGACGCGGCCGGTGACGATGGAGCCGACGAGCAGGATGACGCCGAGCAGGGTCGTGATGCCGAAGACGGCGGTGGGGTTCTCCTTGAACGTGGTGCGCGCGAGGCTCGGCAGGCCGACGTTCCACGCGTAGTTGAACGCCTGGGCGCTGCCGACGACGAAGACGATGGCGAGCAGGCCGAGCCAGTGCTTGCGCACGCCCTTCCACGTGCCGCCGGCGGTCTCGCTGCGCTCCTGCTCGTGCAGGGTCTCGGGGAGTGCCCGTCGCAGGTAGAGCACGAAGAAGCTGAGGGCGGCACCGAAGAGCAGCGGCACCCGCCAGCCCCAGGTCTCCATGGCGTCACCACCGATGACGTAGCTGGTGGCGAAGCTGACGAGGGAGGCGAGCAGGATGCCGAAGTTGACGAAGAAGCTGATGTAGCCCGCAGCCCGGCCTTCGTGGCCCTGGGGCATGACCTCGATGGCGAAGGCCGTCGAGAGCGGTGCCTCCACGCCGGTCGACAGCCCCTGGAGCAGGCGGCAGACGAGCAGCAGGACGCCTGCCCAGACGCCGATCGACTCGTAGTTGGGCAGCAGGCCGATGACGAGCGTCGTCACGGCCATGGTGCCGACCGACCAGAGCATGACGCTGCGCCGGCCGATGCGGTCGGCCACGGTGCCGAAGAGAGCTCCGCCGAGGGGACGCACGAAGAAGCCGACGGCGAAGACCGCCAAGGCGTCGAGCGTCGCCGAGACCGGGTCGGTCTTGGCGAAGAACTGCGGACCGATGAACGTGGCCAGCAGGCCGAAGATCATCCAGTCGTACCACTCGAGGGTGTTGCCGAGGCCGAGGCCGAGCATGGCCCGACGGGTGGACGGCGCCTGGGCGCCTGACTCCGCCGTCGCGGGGACGGTGGTCGCTTTCGGGGTAGCGGTCATGACGAACTCTCCGGTTCGGAACGGGAGGGCCCTGTTTCAGGGCGCACTCGACACAGCCCGGGACGCGGCGCGTCCGGGGACCTTCGTGGGATGGAGGCGGTCGGAGGTGAGGAGGGTTGATGCGGCCGGGGCTACCAGGTGGGCGGTGTGCTCACCCAGACGGCGGTGCAGTCCTCGGTTTCCGACGGGTTGACGTACCAGTGCGGGGTGGTGGAGCTGTAGCGGATGGAGTCGCCGGCATGGAGCCGGTGACGCACCCCGTCGAGGAAGACGTCCTTGGTTCCGGACAGCACGATGCCGAACTCCTCGCCGTTGTGGGTGTACGGCGTGGCGCTGGTGTCGTAACCGGGTGGCGTGACCACCCAGTTGGCCTCGAGGGCACCGTTGAGGTCGGGCGTCAGCAGCTCGTAGACGCCGCCGTCCTCGGTGGCCAGTCCGTGGCTGTCGAGTCGGCGCCGCTTGTCCTTGCGGACCACGACCTGCTCCGTCTCGACCGGCTGGAGCAGCTGGCCCACGGGTAGCTGCAACCCGTGTGCAAGCTGGACCAGGGTGGCGAACGAGGGGTTGCCGTGACCGCGCTCGATCTGGCTGATGAGCCCGGCACTCACCCCCGCGCTCTGGGCGAGCTTCTCGGTGGTCAGCGACCGTTCCTTGCGAAGGGAACGCACCCGGGCACCGAAGTCGGCCAGCATGGCCTCCATCGGCACACCATTGGTGTTCGCAACGTCGCTGCTCACGGAAAACTCCTTCGTTCTACGTGCCCCCAAGCATACGAATCGTCTTCACTATGTCAATGGTTTCTTTAGCAGAATGAAGAAGATGCTCTGCGGGCGGCGCGGTCAGTGGCCGATGAGGGTGCGCACGCGGTCGGTGCCCACGGCCAGCAGGAGCGTGGGCAGGCGCGGGCCGGTGTCCCGGCCGACGAGCAGCCGGTAGAGGAGCACGAAGAACGCGCGCTGCGCCGCCGAGAGCTCGGGATCCTTGACCTTGGCCTCGGGGTCGATGCCGCGCTGGATCTTCGGCACCCCGTAGGTCAGGTGGGTCAGGCCGTCGAGCGACCAGTGGTCGTCGAGGCCGTCGGCGAGCAGGCGAAGCGACTCGCGCTGCTGCTCGTCGAGGCTGGCGAGCAGGTCCGCGTCAGGCGTCTCGCGCACGACCGTGCGGTCCTCGGCGGGGACGTAGCCGAGCATCCACCGCTCGGCGCAGTCGAGGCGCGGGCGCAGGTCGTCGATGGAGCCGACCGGGTTGTCGGGGTCGAGGTCCGACAGGATGCGCACCGCCTGCTCCTCGTCGCCCTGCGTCACGTCGAGGACCGAGGCGATGGTGCGGAACGGCATCGGGCGCGGCGTGGCGGGAAGCTGAGCCGACGCGGTCGAGGTCGCCCGCAGGTGTGCGGCGACGTCGCCGGCCTGGGCCGAACCGTCGGCGACCTTGCGGTTCAAGGCATCCCACTCGTCGTAGAGACGCTGCAGCTCCGGGCCGAACGCGACGTCGAAGCTCTGGTTGGGCCGGCGGCGCGCGTAGATCCAGCGCAGCACCGGCGCCTCCATGACCTCGAGCGCGTCGTTGGGGATCGGTACCCCGCCCTTGCTCGAGCTCATCTTCGCCATTCCGGCGATGCCGACGAACGCGTACATCGGGCCGACCGGGCGCTCCCAGCCGAAGATCGGCGCGAGGTCCTTGCCGACGACGAAGCTGGAGCCCGGGCTCTGGTGGTCGACGCCGGACGGCTCGAACACGACGTGCTCGTGGCCCCAGCGCATCGGCCAGTCCACCTTCCACACGAGCTTGCCGTTGGTGAACGTGTCGAGGTCGACGGTCTCGGTGTGACCGCACTTCGTGCACTCGTAGGTGAGCGCGTGCGTGTCGTCGTCGTAGGCGGTGACGGTCGTGAAGTCGGTGCCGCACGACGAGCAGAACGGCTTGTACGGGTAGTAGCCGGCCCTGCCCTCGCTGCCGTCGTCCTCGGTCGCGGCCCCCGAGCCGCGCTCGGCCTCGGTCGCGGCCGCGGCCTGCTCGTCGGTGAGCTTCGGCTCCTTGCCAGCGCCGCCCTTGCCGCCCTTGCTCTTGCCGCTCGCCTTCTGGCGCGCCGCCTCGACGGCCTCGAGCGTGCGGTACTGGTCGAGCACCTTGTCGATGGCGAGACGCTCACGCATCGCGAGCAGCACCTGGTCGCGGTAGACGCCGGCGCGGTACTGCTCGGTCTGGCTGATCTGGCGCACCTCGATCCCTGTCGCGGCCATGGCCTCGAGCAGCGGCGCCTTGAAGTGGTCTGCCCAGCTGGCGTGCGGCGAGCCGGCGGGCGGGGGCACCGCCGTGAGCGGCATACCGATGTACTGCTCCCACGAGTCGTCCACTCCCGCAAGGTTCTTCGGCACGCGGCGGAAGCGGTCGAAGTCGTCCCAGCTGAGGATGTGCTCGCAGGCGATGCCCCGGCGCTTGATCTCGTCGGCCACGAGGTGCGGCGTGATGAGCTCGCGGAAGTTGCCGAGGTGGATCGGGCCCGACGGGCTGATGCCCGACGCGCAGACGATGGTCTCGCCGGGGTTGCGCTCCTGCGCCTCGGCGACGACCTCGTCGGCCAGGCGCGTGACCCAGTCGAGCGGGGCGACCGTTTCAGTCATGGGTTTCCTTCAGTTCCAAGCGATTGCGTATGCCGTGCGCCTCGTCGGGCGCGTGCGCTCAGGACGCGACGGCGGGCTTGAGCGGGAAGCGCTCGATGATCTCGTCGCGGCCGGGACCCACACCGATGGCCGACACGCGCGCACCGATGAGCTCTTCGACGCGCATCACGTAGGCCTGCGCGTTGGCGGGCAGCTCGTCGAACGAGCGGCAGTGGGTGATGTCCTCCCACCAGCCGTCGAGCTCCTCGTAGACGGGCGTCGCGTGGTGGAAGTCGGTCTGGTTGACCGGCATCTCGTCGTGGCGCACGCCGTCGACGTCGTAGGCGACGCAGATGGGCACCTTGGGCAGGCCGGTGAGCACGTCGAGCTTGGTGATGACGAAGTCGGTGACGCCGTTGATGCGGGTCGCGTAGCGGCCGACGACGGTGTCCATCCAGCCGCAGCGGCGCGGGCGACCGGTGGTCGTGCCGTACTCGGCACCCGTCTTGCGCAGGAACTCGCCGTTGTCGTCGTGGAGCTCGGTGGGGAAGGGGCCCTCGCCGACGCGCGTCGTGTAGGCCTTGAGGATCGCGATGACCGAGTCGATGCGGGTCGGGGGCACCCCCGAGCCCGTGCAGGCGCCGGCGGCGACGGCGTTGCTGGAGGTCACGTAGGGGTAGGTGCCGTGGTCGACGTCGAGCAGGGTCGCCTGCCCGGCCTCGAAGAGCACAGTGTCGCCCCGGTCGAGCGCCTGGCTCAGCACGAGGCTCGTGTCGGCGACCATGGGGGCGAGGCGGGCGGCATACGACAGGAGCTCGGTCACGACCTCGTCGACCGCGGCCGCGCGGGTGTTGTAGATCTTCGCGAGGACCTGGTTCTTGACCTCAAGGGCTGCCTCGACCTTCTGGCGCAGGATCTTCTCGTCGTAGAGGTCCTGGATGCGGATGCCGATGCGGTTCATCTTGTCGGCGTAGGTGGGGCCGATGCCGCGGCCGGTCGTGCCGATGCGGCGCTTGCCGAGGAACCGCTCGGTCACCTTGTCGATGGTGCGGTTGTAGCTCGGGATGACGTGCGCGTTGGCGCTGACGAGCAGCTTGCTCGTGTCGACGCCTCGACCGTCGAGCCCGTCGAGCTCCTCGAACAGCACGGACAGGTCGATGACGACGCCGTTGCCGATGACCGGCACGCAGTTCGGGCTGAGGATGCCGGAGGGCAGCAGGTGCAGCGCGTACTTCTCGCGCTTGCCGTCCTTCTCGATGACGACGGTGTGGCCGGCGTTGTTGCCGCCGTTGAACTTGACGACGTAGTCGACGCTGCTGCCGAGCAGGTCGGTCGCCTTGCCCTTGCCTTCGTCGCCCCACTGGGCTCCGACGAGCACGATTGCGGGCATCAGTCCGCCTTCCGGTTGTGGTCCTGGCCAACCGCAAGGTTATCGGTTCGAGACCACTGCCCCGGACGGCGTCCGCCCGCCGCAGGGCAGCCAGCAGCGCCGGTCGCGCTCGGCAGCGCTCGAGAGCTGCGGTGCCGCTGAGCCGGACCGGCGTCGCTGAGCCCGAGCACGCGTTGCGTCAGTGCGCGGCGAGCCAGGCCTCGAGGTACTCGGCGACGCCGTCCTCGCGGTGGTGCCCGGTGACGACCGTGGCGGCGTCGAGCGCCGGGTCGACGGCGTTGGCGACAGCGACCGCGGTGCCCGCGACCGCGAAGGCGGAGACGTCGTTGTGGTTGTCGCCGAAGAAGACGGTGTCGGCGAGGTCGACCCCGAGCTCGGCGGCGAGGGAGCGCAGCCCCTCGCCCTTCGAGCACGCGGAGCTCGCGAGCTCGAGGTAGGTCGCCTTCGACCGGTAGGCGACGACGCCAGGGCGCTCGGCCAGGGCCGCCTCCAGCTGGTCGACGAGCACTGGGTCACCCATCGCCATGACCTTGTGCGGCGGCCGGGCGTCGACCGTGCCCGAGGCGAGGTACTCGTGGGCCGAGACGTCGCTCGGGTCGACGACGGTGATCGTCGCCTCGCGCTCGGTCCACTCGTCGGGACCCCAGGCGTACCAGTCGTCACCCGCGAAGAAGCTCGCGTGGAGCCCGAGACGCTCGCACACGGCATACGCGGCCCGGGCGTCGTGGGGCGGGATGGCCACGTCGGTGACCACGGAGCGGTCGGCACGCAGCACGAGCCCACCGTTGTACGCGATCAGCGGGGTGGGCTCCACACCGCAGAGCCGCTCGAGGCCCTCGAGGGATGCCGGCATGCGCGAGGAGCACAGGACGAACGCGTGGCCGGCCTCCCGCACCGCCCGGATGGCGGCGACGGTGCGGGAGGACAGCGTGCGACGGTGGTCGAGCAGCGTTCCGTCGACGTCGGAGCAGAAGAGCGTCATGCGTTCACGGGGAGAGAGACCCGGTCAGAGACCGAGCTCGCGCGCCGCCTCGGCCGAGCTGTCGCGCAGGAACTGCGTGCAACGTGCCTCCTCGTCGCTCTCGCCGATGGCGCGCGCCGCCCGGGCCAGGGCCCCGAGCGCCCGGAGGAACCCGCGGTTCGGCTCGTGCGACCACGGCACGGGGCCCTGACCGCGCCAGCCCGACTTGCGCAGCGCGTCGAGGGCCCGGTGGTAGCCGGTGCGGGCGTATGCGTAGGCCTCGACGTCGCGGTCACCGTCGGCGAGCGCGTCCTCGGCGAGGACCGCCCACGCGAGCGAGCTCGCGGGCTGCGCCGCGGCGACCTGCACCGGGTCGACCCCCGCCTCGAGCATCTCGGCGGCCGGGTCGGGGGCGAGCCGCGTCTCGGGGATGCCGAGGAGGTTGGGCTGCAGGTTGTCGCTCACTGGTGCGTGCCGGCCGAACGCAGCGCGGTGCAGGCCTCGACGATGCGCACCGCCATGGCCTCCTCGGCCGCCTTGCCCCAGGCGCGCGGGTCGTACTGCTTCTTGTTGCCGACCTCGCCGTCGACCTTGAGCACGCCGGCGTAGCCGGAGATCATCCAGTCGGCGATCCTGCGAGTGAAGGCGTACTGGGTGTCGGTGTCGACGTTCATCTTGATGACGCCGTGGTCGACGGCCGCCGAGATCTCCTCGGGCAGCGAACCGGAGCCGCCGTGGAAGACGAGGTCGAACGGGCGCGCGTCCTCGGAGAGGCCGAGCTCCTTGGCGGCGGCCTTCTGCGCCTCGAGGAGCACCTCGGGGCGCAGCTTGACGTTGCCCGGCTTGTAGACGCCGTGGACGTTGCCGAAGGTGAGGGCCGTCAGGTAGCGACCGTTCTCGCCGGCGCCGAGGGCCTTGACCGTGGCGATGGCGTCCTCGGGCGTCGAGTAGAGCTTGTCGTTGATCTCGTAGGCGACACCGTCCTCCTCGCCGCCGACGACGCCGACCTCGATCTCGAGGACGACGTTCGCGACCTTGGCGAGGTCGAGCAGCTCACGCGCGATCGAGAGGTTCTCGTCGAGCGGGACGGCCGAGCCGTCCCACATGTGCGACTGGAACCACGGGGTGCCACCGGCCTTGACCCGCTCGGTCGACGCCGCGAGGAGCGGGCGCACGAAGCCGTCGAGCTTGTCCTTGGGGCAGTGGTCGGTGTGCAGCGCGATGTTGACGGGGTAGTTCTTCGCGACCTCGTGGGCGTACGCCGCGAAGGCGAGCGAGCCGCTCACCATGTTCTTGATGCTCGGGCCGGAGAGGTACTCGGCACCGCCCGTCGAGACCTGGATGATGCCGTCGGAGCCCGCGTCGGCGAAGCCCTTGAGCGCGGCGTTCAGCGTCTGCGAGCTCGAGACGTTGATGGCGGGGTACGCGAAGGAGCCGGCCTTCGCGCGGTCGAGCATGTCGGCATAGACCTCGGGGGTGGCGATGGGCATTGCGTCTCCTGCTGGGTTGGGCGTACGGGAGCTGAGCGGTTTCGATCCAGCCGAAATCCTGCCACGTATGCCGTCACGTGCCCACGGGTGCCCACCCATCGGTGAGCGCTCGCTCAGAGGAGCCGTCCGACGAGCACCACGAGGGCCTGACGCTGCTCCCCCGCCTTCCATCCGCTCCCGTCGAGGCTGGCCCACACGACGTGGCTGCCACGGCGCAGCAGGACCACCTCGGCCGACCCGGCGCCGTACTCCGAAGGCACTGTCCCGACGAGGGCCGCGACACCGGCCACGGTGCTCGACGTCGCCTTCGCACAGGCCTCGAACGCGACGCGGAGGTAGCCGGTGAGCCCTGCCGGGTCGCCTGCGGCGAGGTCGACGAGGCTGAAGGTCACGACCTTCGTGCCGGCCGAGCTCTCGGGCGGCGCCTGGTTGCCCGCCTGCTTCGGCATCGTGAGGAGGTAACCCTGGACGACGCGGCGCGCCCGGCTCGCCGGGACGAGCTCGTCGGGGAGCAGCCCGGTCCACGGCACGAGGCCGTCGCAGCGCGGCTCGGACGGCAGCTCGCCGGGACACCGTGCCCGGTCGGCGGCGTCGGCACCCGGCACGACCTCCTCCGGGTCGGACGAGGCGCTCGTCTCGGCCCCCGGGAAGACGGCGTCGAGGGGCACCTGGCCCTTGCCGGTGAGGGGACGCGTCGTGGTGCACCGCGGCGCCGCCTCGACTGGTGTCATCCGCGGGTCGGCCGACGCCGAGGAGGGGCGGCTGCCCGCGGCGGCCGACGCCGTGGCACCTCCCGCCACCGGTGCGAGGCCCTCCGAGGTGCACGCACCGAGAGTCGGCGCAGCCAGGGCCACGGCGGCCAGGACGGCGCACGGCCGGCAGGCCCGGGCTGTCCGCGCTGTCCGAGCGCGCCGCGCTGTCCGAGCGCGCCGCGCTGTCCGAGCTGTCCGACCTGCCCGCGCCACCACCGTCACCCGCGTCCCCGCGTCACCTCAGGAGTCTGGCACGGTGTCAGGCTGCGGGGTCGAAGACGTAGGGCGTCGTCGTCGCGACGCGGTGCAGCCCGAGCCGCCGCAGGATGGGCTCGCTGTCGGGTGAGGCGTCGACCCGCACGAACTCCTTGCCCCGGTCGAGCCCCAGCCTCGCCCGGTGGAGCAGGGTGGCGCGGTAGAGGCCGCGCCCGCGCCACTCCGGCAGGGTGGAGCCACCCCAGAGCCCCGTGAAGCCGCTCGCGTCGTACTCGCCCCGCGCCGCGCACAGCACCGGCCCCTCGCGCGACTCCTCGACGACGACGACGTCCATCGAACCGGGCCTCGCCACCCAGTCGGGGTAGAGGGACTCGGTGACCCAGGCGTGCTGCCCGCCCCACACCGTCTCGGACATGGTGCGCATCCTCACGAAGTCGTCGAAGCCGTCGGCGGCCCGCACGACGACGCCGTCGGGCAGGTCGATGGTCTGGGCGGCGAGCGGCGCGGCCTCGCCGAGGACGAGCGCCTCGTCGTCCTCGCGCACGAAACCTGCGGCGACGAGGAGCTCACCGAGGTCCGCGGGCTCGTCGTAGTCGTAGGTCTTCCACTCGACGCGCTGTCCGCGCTCGGCGAAGAAGTCACGCACCCGGGCGATGACGGCGTCGGGGTCGTCGCCCAGACCGTCGGGACTCTCGACCATCGCGAAGTGGCCTGCCGGGTCGAGGTCGTACTGCCTGCGCACGAGCCCGTCGAGCTCGACCGGCCGCTCGGCAGAGCCCACCGGGATCGGGCCGCGGGTCTGGTCGTGGAAGACCCGCAGCAGGTCGTCGGGCGTGAGGTCGACGTCGGCATCAGGACTGTCCGGCCGATCGCTCTGGAACGAAGAGGGGTTCACACGACCACCCAAGCATGGTCGAATCCGTCTCGTCATGCCTGTTTCCACGCTCTCGCCGCGCGCTGCAGCGGCCCTCGCCGACGCGCGGCCGGCGCCGTTCTGGACCGACCGGCCGGAGCGGCCCGACCCGCGCCCCGCGCTGACGGGGGCGGCCCCGCGCACCGACCTGCTCGTCGTCGGAGGCGGTTTCACGGGCCTGTGGACCGCGATCCAGGCCAAGGAGGCCGACCCGTCGCGTGACGTGGTCGTCGTCGAGGGCGGGCGCCTCGGCGACGGAGCGTCCGGCCGCAACGGCGGGTTCATGGCGCCGTCGCTGACGCACGGCCTGGCCCAGGGCGTGGCCTGCTGGCCCGACGAGATGGCCACGCTCGACCGTCTCGCGGCAGAGAACTTCGCGGCCATCGAACGAAGCCTGTCGGCGTATGCCGTCGACGCCGACCTCCACGTGCCCGGCGAGCTCACGCTGGCGCTCACCGACCACCAGGTGCCGTCGGTCCGCGAGTCCTACGAGCTGCACCGCGCGCACGGGCTGCCGGTCGAGCTGCTCGACGCAGCGCAGGCCCGCGCGCGCGTGCACTCTCCCCGCTACCTGGGCGGCATGTACGACCCCGACGTCGCGCTCGTCGACCCCGCCCGCCTCGTCTGGGAGCTGGCTCGCGCAGCCGAGTCACTCGGGGTGCGCCTCCACGAGCACACGCGCGCCACGGGATTCGACCCAGAAGGCCCCGGGGTCCGGGTCCGCCTCGACAGCGGGTCGATCCATGCGCGACGCGTCGTCCTCGGCACGAACGCCTCGCAGGGCGTGCTGCGCCGGTTCAGCGCCTGGGTGCTGCCGGTCTACGACCACGTGCTCATGACGGAGCCGCTCACGCCGGCGCAGCTGGCTGCCATCGGCTGGGAGGGGCGCGAGGGACTGACCGACGCCGGCAACCAGTTCCACTACTACAGAAGGACGCTCGACGACCGGGTGCTCTTCGGCGGCTACGACGCGAGCTACCACTTCCCCGGCCGGATCGACCCCGCGCTCGAGCAGTCGGACGCGTCTCACGGCCTGCTCGCCGACCACTTCCTCGACATCTTCCCGCAGCTCGAGGGCATCCGGTTCACGCACCGCTGGGCAGGTGTCATCGACACGACGTCCCGCTTCACGCCCGTCTTCGGCACGGCGCTCGGTGGCCGCATCGCGTACGCCGTCGGGTACACCGGCCTCGGCGTTGCCTCGACCCGTTTCGGTGCGGCGGTCGCACTCGACCTCGTCGACGGCCAGGACACGGAGCTGACCCGCCTCGCCATGGTGCGCCGCAAGCCGGTGCCGTTCCCGCCGGAGCCGATCCGGTATGCCGCCGTGCGGGCCACGCGCTCGGCGCTGGCTTCCGAGGACCGCACCGGCCGGCGCAACCTCTGGCTGAAGGCGCTGGACCGGCTGGGCGTCGGCTTCGACTCCTGAGCGACTCTGAATCGACTCCGGATCGACTCCGGATCGACTCCGGATCGGCTACTGGACGACGAGGTCGGTGGGGCGGGCGTTGAACCGCTCGACGCCGTCGTCGGTGACGGCCACGATGTCCTCGATGCGCGCGCCCCAGCGTGCCGACAGGTAGACGCCGGGCTCGATGCTGAAGGTCATCCCCGGCTCGAGCGGCAGGTCGTTGCCCTCGACGACGTAGGGCTCTTCGTGGACGTCGAGCCCGATGCCGTGCCCGGTGCGATGGATGAAGTGCTCGGCAAGTCCGGCGTCGGCGAGCACTGCCCGAGCGGCCCGGTCGACGTCCTGGCACGTCGCACCGGGGCGCACGGCGGCGACGGCCGCCTGCTGGGCCGCCCGCAACGCCGCGTAGGCGGACGCCACGTCGGGCTCGCGTGGTGCGTCGACGGCATACGTCCGGGTGCTGTCGGAGTTGTAGCCCGACGGGAGCGGGCCGCCGATGTCGACGACGACGAGGTCGCCCCGCTCGATGACCCGGTCGCTGACGGAGTGGTGCGGGCTCGCGCCGTTCGGCCCCGAGCCGACGATGACGAACTCCGCGAGGGCGTGGCCCTCCTCGACGATCGCGGCCGCGATGTCGGCGGCCACCTCGGCCTCGGTGCGACCAGCGCGCAGCCACTCGCCGACGCGGGCGTGCACCCGGTCGATGGCAGCGCCCGCGGAGCGCAGCTCGGCCAGCTCGGCGTCGTCCTTGCGCATCCGCAGCTCGCGCAGGACGGGGCCGGCGAGCTGCTGGTCGGCCGCACCGGCATCGCGCAGGCGCAGCAGGTGCAGCGCCGGCAGCAGGTCGCTGACGGCGACCCGACCCGAGGGCACGCCACCGAGCGCGAGGGCGTACGGGTCCTCGCCGTCGACCCAGGTGCGCACCTCGACGCCGAGGTCTTCGAGCGGCACGTGGCCGAGACCGGCGTACTCGAGGGCGGGCGACACGAAGACGGGCGCCGCGGCCTCGTCGGTGGGCACGACGAGGGCGGTGAGCCGCTCGAACGACGACCCGCCGATGCCCGTGAGGTAGCGCAGGTCGGAGCCGGGGGCGACGACGAGCGCGGCGACGCCCGCTCGGGAGGCCTCCGCGCGCAGCCGGTCGAGCCGGGACCGCATCGTCGTGAGGTCCAGGGTGGAGGTGCTGACGGCCATGGGTCGACGCTACCGCCCGGCCCACGGTGCTCCCCCGCGAGGCGGAGCCGGCGACGCCGACCGGCTGCCTAGGCTGTGCGCATGGACGGCCGCTGGAGCAGACTCCGCTCCCGGGTGACGGCGTGGTTCGGCGTCGACTCCGACTGGGAGCGCGTGCCTGCCGACCCCGAGCGCACCCGTCGCACCGACACGGCCGTGGCCCTCGCGCTGATGCTCTCGGGACTGCTCGGCATCGAGGTACTCCGTAGCCTCGACAGCCTCGGCGACCCCCCTGGCCCGGTCTTCCTCCCTCACCTCGCGGTGGTCGCCGGGACCCTGCCCCTCGTGTGGCGCCGCAGCCACCCGCTCGTCGTCGCCGCCGTCTGCTCGCTCCACTTCCTCGTCGTCGGGCTCACCCTCACGGCCGTGGCCATGTCGTTCTCGATGCAGGTCGTCTACTTCCTCGCCCTCTTCACCGGGGTCGCCTGGGCACGAGACCGGCGGGCGATGCTGGTCGTCGTCACCGGGGTCGTCGTCGCGATGACGGTGTGGCTCGTCTGGCAGTTCGCGGTCGGATCCGGCGTCGAGGGGCTCCTCACCGACAACGGCAAGCCGCTCCCCCGCCAGGGCCTGTTCTCGCCGCTCGCCGCGTACGTCGTCTACGCGGCCGTGCTCAACTCGGTCTACTTCGGAGGCGCCATCGTCGGCGGCCAGTTCGCCTGGCGCTCGGCCCTGCAGCGCGACCGCGTCGCCGAGCAGGCCCGCACCATCACCGCACAGGCGGACGAGCTGCAACGCCGGGCCGTCGTCGAGGAGCGTCTGCGCATCGCACGCGAGCTGCACGACGTCGTCGCCCACCACGTCTCGGTCATCGGCATCCAGGCCGCGGCCGCCCGCCGGGTCCTGCGTCGCGACCCCGACGCGGCCGAGGGGGCGCTGCGTTCGGTCGAGACATCATCACGAGACGCGGTGACGCAGATGCGCGGGCTGCTCGGCACGCTGCGATCCGGCGACGACGAGGTCGCTGGGAGTGCCCGCGCTCCCGAGCCACGGCTGTCCGACGTGGCCGCACTCGCAGAGCAGTCTGCAGCCGCGGGGCTCGACATCGAGTGCCGCGTCGTCGAGGACTCGCCCGGCGCCGTCGCGACGGTGCCCGACCCGGTCGGGCTCTCGCTCTACCGCACCGTCCAGGAGGCGCTGTCCAACGTACGCCGACACTCGACCGCCTCTGCCGCAACGGTTTTCGTGCGCGTCGACCGTCGCGGCGAGCCCGGCTTCGCCCACGGCTACGCCGAGGTCGAGGTGCTCGACGCGGGCAGCCCGAGGTCGGGCACGTCGGGCACGGGCCTCGGGCTGCTCGGCGTGCGCGAGCGCCTCGCGACCCACGGTGGCGTCAGCGAGATCGGGCCGCGCGTGACCGGTGGCTACCGTGTCCGCGTCCGCATGCCGCTGCCCGAGGAGCCGTCGTGACCCGCATCCTGCTCGTCGACGACCAGAAGCTCGTCCGTTCGGGCTTCGCCCTCATCCTCTCGGTCGAGCCCGACCTCGAGGTCGTCGGCGAGGCGAGCGACGGCGCGGAGGCGGTGCGGCTCACGCGGCAGCTGAGGCCCGACATCGTGCTCATGGACGTCCAGATGCCGGTGATGGACGGCATCGAGGCAACCCGCAGCATCGTCGCCGACGACCTCGCCAAGGTCGTCATCCTCACGACGTTCGACCGCGACGACTACGTCTACGCCGGGCTGTCGGCCGGCGCCAGCGGCTTCCTGCTGAAGAACGCCGACGCGGAGCACCTCGTCGAGGCGGTGCGCGCGGTCGCCGACGGGCACGCGCTGCTCGCACCCGAGGTGACCCGTCGCGTCATCGCGCGGATGACCACGGGGGTCGAGACGGTGCACCCCGGCGCCTCCCCGGCAGGCAGCCCCGTCGGTCGTGGGCGCCGGCCGGGCGACCGGCTCGAGTCCCTGACGCCGCGCGAGCTCGAGGTGCTCGGCCTGGTCGGTCGTGGCCTGTCCAACGCCGAGATCGCCGCCCGCCTCTTCGTCGGCGAGGCCACCGTCAAGACACACCTGTCGAACGTCTTCAGCAAGCTCCACCTGCGCGACCGGGTGCAGGCCGTCGTGCTGGCGTACGAGGCCGGGCTCATCCTCCCGGGGGAGCCAGCGGATCAGCCGCCCGGCTGATCCAGCCGCGACCGGCCCGTGGCTAGCGTTGCCGTCATGATGCGGCGCGAGCAGCAGGACCACGGGGAACGAGTCACGGCAACGAGATCCGCGAGAGCGGACGTTGCAACGGCGGACATCGAGGTGCGTCACCTGACGCGGACCTTCGGGGAGGTGCGTGCCGTCGACGACGTCAGCTTCACGGTCGGGGCCGGCCTGCTCACCGGCTTCGTCGGCGGCAACGGCGCGGGCAAGACCACGACGATGCGCATGGTCATGGGGGTGCTCTCGGCGTCCGGCGGCGACGTGCTCTGGGACGGGCGACCGATCACCGCGCTCGACCGGCGCTCGTTCGGCTACATGCCCGAGGAGCGTGGGCTCTACCCCAAGCAGCCCGTGCTCGACCAGCTCGTCTACCTCGGCCGGCTGCGCGGCCTGGGTGCGGGGGTCGCACGGCAGTCGGTCACCGCCCACCTCGAGCGTCTCGGGCTCGCCGACCGGGCCCGCGACCACGTCGAGAAGCTCTCGCTGGGCAACCAGCAGCGCGTCCAGATCATCGCCGCCCTCATGGGCCGGCCCACGGCGCTCGTGCTCGACGAGCCGTTCAGCGGCCTGGACCCCGCCGCCGTCGACAGCATGGCCGACCTCCTGCGGGAGCACACCGCCCGCGGCGTGCCGGTGCTCTTCTCCTCGCACCAGCTCGACCTCGTCGAGCGGCTCTGCGAACGCCTCGTCGTGCTGGCTCGCGGCCGCGTCGTCGCCTCCGGCACCCCTGACGACCTGCGCAGCAGCTCGGTGCTGCGTCACCGGCTCGTCCTTTCGGGCGACGCGGGCTGGGTGCGCGGCGTGACCGGCGTGCACGCGGTCGACGTCGAGGGCCACACCGCCCTGCTCGAGGTCGTCGAGCCGGCGGCCGAGCACCGCCTGCTGGAGGAGGCGCTGCGCCGCGGCGACGTGCACGAGTTCTCCCCCCAGCGGCCCAGCCTGGCCCAGATCTACCGTGAGGTGACGGCATGACCACCACGGCGCACCGCTCCCCGTCCGACCCGCCCGCGGCCCCCACCACCGAAGGGCCCGGGCCAGGCGAGGCCCTCGGGGTCGGCCGCACCGAGCGCCCCTGGCTCATCGTCGCGCTCCGCGAGATCGTCGTGCGGCTGACCAACCGTGCCTTCCTCGTCTCGACCCTGGTGACGCTCGTGTTCATCGCCGGCTACGGCGCGTTCTCGGTGTGGCAGTCGGGCCGCACGACGACGTGGACCGTCGCCGTCGCCGACAGCGAGGCGACCCGGCTCGTCGGCCAGGCGGCCACGACCGCCCGCGCCGACGACGACAAGGTCGTCATCCAGTCGCGCACCGTGGGTGGCGAGGCAGCGGCCAGGGCACTGGTCGAGGCCGGCGACGCCGATGCCTGGTTGCACGAGAACCCTTCCGGCGGCTGGACTCTCACGTCGACGGACGATCCCGACAACGACCTCGTGGGCCCTCTCGAGACCGCGGTCCGCACCGCGGCACTCACGACCAACGCCGCCGCGGCCGGCACGACCGTCGCCGCCCTCGAGCGCGGGTCGACGCTCGCCACCACCCAGTTCGACGGGCAGCAGGGCACGGGCGGGTTCGTCAAGGGCGCCACCTTCGCGTTCGCCCTGCTCTTCTTCATGGCGGCGATGATGTTCGGCCAGCAGATCGCGGCGAGCGTCGTCGAGGAGAAGCAGTCGCGGCTCGTCGAGATCCTCGTGACCGCCATCCCGCTGCGCGCCCTGCTGGCCGGCAAGATCGTCGGCAACTCGGTGATCGCTCTCGGACAGGTGCTCCTCTTCGCCGGGGTCGGCCTCGTCGCGGTGTCGTTCACCGACATGGCGAAGCTGCTGCCGACCCTCGGGGCGGCGGTCGTCTGGTTCGTCCTCTTCTTCGCCGTCGGGTTCTTCGCCCTCGCGTGCCTCTTCGCCGTCGCCGGCGCCCTCGCCTCGCGCACCGAGGACCTGCAGTCGACGACCGCCCCGATGACCACGATCCTGATGCTCGTCTACGTGCTGAGCTTCGGTCTCGGCGGCACCGCGCTCAAGGTCGCCTCGTTCGTCCCGGTCGCGTCGGTGGTCTCCATGCCGGGGCGCATCCTGGCCGGTGACGCCGCCTGGTGGGAGCCGCCGCTGGCCCTCGTGGTCATGGCCGGGTTCTCGGTGGCGACGATCGTGCTGAGCGAGCGGATCTACCGCCGCTCGCTGCTGCAGACGCGCGGGCGGGTGTCGTGGAAGCAGGCCCTGAGGTCACCGGACTGACACCAGCACACGTGGCGTCGGGCCGAAATGCACCGAATGCCAGGATTGTCCGACCGCATGTTCGCTCCTTACGACGTGCCGACCCAGTCCAGACCGTTCCCTGTCGAGTCCTGACCGAGAAACGCAGCGAGGGTGCCCGGATGGGCCTAGCGTGAAGGGGCCCGGTGAGTGCTGGGTCATGAAGGACGTCGCGGCGGATGCTCCCTCCGTTCGCGACGAGCGGGCCCCGGCCGCCGGATGCGTCGGGGCCTGCTCATGTCCGGCTCAACCCGCCGCGCGCACGGGCACCGGCTGGGGCGGCGGCGGACCGACGTACCGTGCGGCCGGCCGGATGATCTTCGGGTCGCGACTCTGCTCCAGCACGTTGGCTGTCCAGCCGACGACGCGCGCCACGCAGAAGGTCGGCGTGAACATCGACGGGTCGAGGCCGGCGAGCTTCATCACCACGCCGGCGTAGAACTCGACGTTCGCGTGCAGCTCGCGACCGGGCTTGAGCTCGGCGAGCGTCGCCTCCACGGCGTCCTCGACCCCGAGGGCGAGGTCGACGAGCGGGTCCTGCCAGCCACGGGCAATCGCCTTGAGCATCTCGGAGCGCGGGTCGCGGGTGCGGTAGACGGCGTGACCGAAACCCATGATGCGGCCGCCCGCCTCGACCTGTCGGCGCACCCACGCGTCGGCGCGGTCGAGGGTGCCGATCTCATCGAGCGCCTCGAGGGCGCGGCTCGGGGCACCGCCGTGCTTCGGGCCCGAGAAGGACCCGATGGCACCGACGAGGCAGGCCGCGAGGTCGGCTCCGGTGCTCGCGATGACGCGGGCCGTGAAGGTCGAGGCGTTGAAGCCGTGGTCCATCGTCGCGACGAGGTACTGCTCGACCGCCCGGACGTCGCGCGTGGAGGGCCGTTCGCCGCTCACCATCCGCAGGTAGTCCTCGGTGTGCCCGAGCGTCGGGTCGGCGGGGACCGGTTCGAGCCCGTGGTGCAGGCGGTGGGCGGCGGCGAGGATGGTCGGGGTGACCGATGCAGCCGCCATCGCGGCCGCCGTCCTCTCGTCCTCCCCGCTGTCGTAGAGGGTGCGCAGCCCGGCCACGCCACCCCACGCGGAGAGCGCCGTGCGCAGCACCTGGAGCGAGTCGCCGGTCGTGGCACAGATGGCGGGCAGCAGGTCGGCGAGGGCAGGCGGCAGCACGCGCAGGCGACCGATCTCGGCCGTGAAGGTGGCGAGCTCGTCGTCCGACGGCAGGTGCCCGTGGAAGAGCAGGTGCCAGGCGGCCTCGACGCCGACCTGTCCGGCGAGCTCGACCGCCGAGTACTGGCGGTAGTGGAAGAAACCCTCCTCGCCGCGCACGTCGCCGAGCTCGGTGTCGGTGACGACGACCCTGGCGAGTCCCCTGGGGACGGTGATGAAGTCGGTGGTGGTGGACATGGCGTGCTCCTCTCGGGTTCACTCGTCACTGTCAAACACGTTGATCAACGTCGTCAATGTTGATCACATCAACCCGTTGACCCGATCAACCCGGAGGCCACGTGACGCCGACAGCCGACCCCTCGGGTCCGTGGATCACGACCACCGAGGCCGCACAGCGGCTCGGCGTCAAGCGGGCGACGCTCTACGCGTACGTGAGTCGCGGCGTGCTCCGCAGCGAGCGGCGGCCCGGCCAGCAGGAGAGCCTGTTCGACCGCGCCCAGATCGACACCATGGCGTCGTCGACGAGGTCGCCCGGGGGCCCGCCGCCCGTGCTGCGCTTCCGCAGCATCGCGACGGCGGTCAGCAGCCAGGTGGACGGCGACCTCCTCTACCGCGGCACGTCGCTCGCCGACGTCGTCGCGCTCGGCTCGTTCGACGAGGCGGCGCGGATCGTGATCGGTTCGCCCGTCACACAAGCGATCCCGCACATGAAGACCCCATCTGCCGTCGACCTGTCCGTGCTGCCGCTGGAACGACGCATGCCGGTCGCCGTGCAGCTGCTCGCGGCAGCAGACCCCTTCGCCTCGGACACCGACCCCGAGCGCGTATGCCGTTCGGCGCTGTCGACCGTGCGCGCCGCAGTGGCACTCGTGGCCGGGCGCCCGGCCCCGCCCGAGTCGTCGACCGACCTCGCCCCGCTCGCGCTCGAGGCCCTCGGCGGGTCGCCGACCACTCCTGCCGACGTCGCAGCGCTGCGCGTCCTGCTGGTCGCGCTGCTGGACCACGGCCTCACCGCGTCCACCGTCGCGGCCCGGGTGGCGGCGTCGACCCGCGCAGGTCTGCACGACTGCCTCTCGGCCGCCTACGCCGCGATGGCCGGGCCGCTGCACGGCGCTGCGCCGGTGGCCGCCCACGCGCTGCTCGCGGAGGGAGCCGACCCCGCGGGCCTCGTCGCCCGGTCCCTGCGGCAGCACGGCGGCGTGCCGGGCTTCGGCCACTTCCTCTACCCCGACGGCGACCCCCGCGCCGACGTCGTGCTGGAGGCCCTCTGGCGACGGCGGGGCACCACCAGGCTGCGTCGCCGGGTCGAGGCGGTGGCCGCCGTCGTCGCCGAGCGCACCGGACAGCTGCCGAACATCGACCTGGCGAGCGCCGCCGTGCTGCACGCGTTGCACCTGCCCGCCGAGTCGGGCGAGGTCGTCTTCCAGATGGCGCGCTCGGTCGGCGTGGCGGCCCATGCCGTCGAGGAGTACGCCGAGGAGCCGTTGCGCTGGCGAGGCCGCGACCCGCAGGGCTGATCGACTCGCAGGGGTGATCGACTCGCAGGGTGGGCGACTCGGCGGCTACACGTGCTGGTCGAAGACGTGCCGCCGCACCCAGGCGTGCATCGCCACGGCTGCGGCTGCACCGGCGTTGATCGAGCGCGTCGACCCGAACTGCTCGATGTGCAGCACCGCCTCGCACTCGGCCCGCATCGGCTCCGAGAGGCCCGGACCCTCCTGCCCGAAGACGAGCACGCAGCCACGCGGCAGGTCGTAGGTCTCGATCGGCACCGAGCCGGGCAGGTTGTCCACGCCGAGCAGGGCGAGGCCCCGCTCCCGGGCGTACGCCGCGAGCGCCGCGGCGTCCGCGTGGTGGTGCTCGTGCTGGTAGCGGTCGGTGACCATGGCGCCGCGCCGGTTCCACCGCCTCCGGCCGACGATGTGGAAGGCAGCCGCGCCCATCGCGTTGGCGGTGCGGATGACCGACCCGATGTTGAAGTCGTGGCCCCAGTTCTCGACGGCGACGTGGAACGAGTGCCGCTTCGTGTCGAGGTCGGCGACGACGGCCTCGTGGCGCCAGTACCGGTAGGCGTCCACGACGTTGCGCCGGTCGCCGTGCTCGAGCAGCTCGGGGTCCCAGTGGTCGCCCTCGGGCCATGGCCCGACCCAGGGGCCCACACCGACCTCGTGCATGACGGCTCCTCCGGAGACGGGGCGACGGGACCAGCCGAGTCTACGAAGGGCGGGTCAGGAGGAGGACGGCGCCACCCGCGACGCGACCCCGTCGTCGCGGCGGGCCGGTGCGGCCCTCCTCCTGCGCTCCCACGGCCATCGTCGGCCCGCGCCGGCGGTGGACGGAAGGCAGGTCACGCCATCGATACGGCTTCGAGACCCGCCCGAGACCCACAGGCGCGGCACAGCCACGGTTCAGGCGGGGCCGGGCACACGGCATACCCTGTGACGCATGCACGCTCTCGCCGCCCTGCCGGCCGCCGTCCCGGCCCTCGGCCCCAAGTGGATGGACCCCGCCTACCTGCTCGATCAGTACGGCGGCGCGTTCTTCTGGATCGCCATCGCCATCGTCTTCATCGAGTGCGGGCTGCTCTTCCCGATCCTGCCGGGCGACTCGCTGCTCTTCGCGGTGGGCCTGTTCGTCGCCACGGGCCAGGTGCACGTCAACCTCGGCGTCGCGATCCTCGCGCTGTGCGGGGCCGCGTTCATCGGCAACGTCGCGGGCTACGAGATCGGGCGCGCCATCGGCACCCCGCTCTACGAACGTGACGGACGCGTCCTCAAGAAGAAGTACTTCGACCAGACCACCGATTTCTTCGACCAGCACGGCAACAAGGCCCTCGTCATCGGCCGGTTCGTGCCGATCGTGCGCACCTTCATCACCGTGGTGGCGGGCGTGAGCCGCATGGAGCGCCGTCGGTTCTTCACGTGGAGCGCGGTCGGCGCCGTCCTGTGGGCCGCCGGGCTCACCCTGCTCGGCTACTTCCTCGGCCAGGCCTTCCCGTGGATCTCCGACAAGCTCGAGATCGCGATCCTGCTCATCGTCGCCGTCTCGGTGCTGCCGATGGTCTTCGAGGTCGTCAAGCACCGCCGGCAGGCGAAGGCGATGGCGGCCGAGGCGGGCGAGGCCGCTGGCGACCTGGCCGACCGCACCCCGGGCTCCGACCGCCGGGCCTGATTCCGCCGAAGCCCGGACGCCCTCCCGACACCGGGGGACACTGTGTTCGAAGGTGCTGGGCGGACGGAGGCGTCATGGACACGGAGACCGTGGGCTCGCGGACTCCCGCGACCGACCTCGGCGGGATGTACCACCGGAGCGTGCAGTGGTGGGCGCGACAGGTGTCGGTCGTCGCGGAGGACCAGTGGGACCTCCCGACCCCCTGCAGCGAGTGGACCGTGCGCGACCTCGTCAACCACGTCGTCGGAGAGGACCTCTGGACCTCGCCCCTCATGCGGGGCCACACCATCGCCGACGTCGGCAGCCGGCTCGACGGCGACCTCCTCGGCGAGGAGCCACGCGTGACGGCGGCCTCGGCGGCGACGGAGGCCCAGGGGATCGTCGACGAGACGCTCCACACCCACGGCACCGTCCAGCTGTCCTACGGCGAGGAGTCGATGGACGAGTACGTGCGTCAGCTGCTCGCAGACCACCTCGTGCACGGCTGGGACCTCGCCGTGGCGACCGGGCGCGACCGCACCCTCGACCCCGAGCTCGTCGCGTCGGTCGCAGCCTGGTTCGACGCCACCGAGGAGGCGTACCGCTCGGGCGGGGCGGTCGCCGCACGTGGCGAGCTGACCGGCGACCCGCAGGCAGACCTGCTCGCCCGCTTCGGCCGGGATGCCGGGTGGGGTCCGAACCACGCGGGTTTCGCCCGGTTCAACGCGGCGTTCGGCCGTGGTGACGTCGACGCGATCATGGCCTGCATGACCGACGACTGCGTCTTCGAGGCGACGGGTCCGGCGCCCGACGGGCAGCGGCACGAGGGTGCCGCCGCCGTGCGTGCCGTCTGGGAGCAGCTCTTCGGCAGCACGCCCGACCCGCGCTTCACCGCCGAGGAGTCGTTCGTGACGGGCAACCGTGCGGTGCTGCGCTGGCGGTTCGACTGGGGCGGCGACGACCCCGGGCACGTACGCGGCGTCGACGCCATGCGCCTGCGTGACGGGAAGGTCTGCGAGAAGCTCTCCTACGTCAAGGGCTGACACGTCAAGCTCTCCTACGTCAAGGGCTCACACGTCAAGGGCTCACACGTCAAGAGCTCACACGTCAAGAGCTCAGGCGAAGCCCCTGCCGGACGGGCGTCCCGACGCGCCCGAACCCGCCCGAGCCGCGGTCAGCTGTCGGACGTGGTCGGCGGGTGCGGCACGCTCGCGTCGGAGGTCGGGTCGGGCTGGCCGGCGCCCGGGGCCTGCGCCTGCGGCAGGGCACCCGGTGCGGCGCCGGGGGCTGTTGACGGGCCGCCCACCGCGCCGGGCTGGGTCGAGGGAGACACGGCGGGCGCGCCGCCGGGGGCGTTGTCACCGAAGGAGATGCTCGGCACGACGGCCTCGGTGGCGGGGGTCTCGAAGTACTCGGCCCGCTTCACGCCGGCCATGTTCGCCACGAGGTTGGACGGCACCGACTCGACCTTCGTGTTGAGCTGGCGCACGAGGGCGTTGTAGTAGCGGCGCGAGCTGGCGATGCGGTCCTCGGTGCTCGTCAGCTCGGACTGCAGGGCGAGGAAGTTCTGGTTGGCCTTCAGGTCGGGGTAGGCCTCGGCGACGGCCATGAGGCGACCGAGCGCCTGGCTCAGCTGGCCCTCGGCCTGGGCCGCGGCGGCGGGCGTCGACGCGCCGGACATCGCGGCGGACCGGGCCTGCATGACCTCCTCGAGGGTGCCGCGCTCGTGGGCGGCGTAGCCCTTGACGGTCTCGACGAGGTTGGGGATGAGGTCGTGGCGGCGCTTCAGCTCGACGTCGATCTGGCGCCAGCCCTCCTCGACCTTGTTGCGCAGGCCGATGAGGCCGTTGTACATGACGACGCCCACGACGGCGAGCAGCACGACGAGGCCGAGCAGGATCCAGACGATGATCATGGGTTCTCCCGTGAGTGGCGGTCAGTGTGCCGATCCTAGTGCGGGCGGGTGCTCGCGCAGCGTGGTCGGACGGGCCCGCGGGTGCGACGCCGGTGGCTGTCGTGCGGTTCCGGCCAGTCAGTGTCGGCGGCCCGCCGTAGCGTGTTCGCATGACGACGCTGCGGTTCACGGCCGACCTGTGGCGGTGGGAGGCGCAGTCCGGCTGGTTCTTCGTCACCGTCGGCGACGACGCCTCGGCCAGCATCCGTGAGGTGCCGCGGCCACCACGCGGCTTCGGCTCGGTGCGCGTGCGCGCGACGGTCGGCGGCACGACGTGGACCACGTCCGTCTTCCCCGACTCGACCAGGGGGGCCTACGTCTTGCCCGTCAAGAAGGCGGTTCGTCGCGCCGAGGGCCTCGACGAGGGCGACCCTGCCGACGTCGTCCTCGAGGTGCTCGAGTGACCGGAGGCGGGGCGGCCCGGGCAGGCCCCGCGCGCAACCGGGTCACGCCCCTCGGCGAGGTCGTGGCCGCCTCCGGACGAGGCACTCTCATGGGCAACCGCGGCCGGCTGCACGACGGTGCGGGCACCCGCGACGTCCGCAGGCACCACGTCGGTCGGGCGTGGATCACGTGCGTGCTCGAGTTCCGCGGTCGACGTGCGGCTCAGTGGCACCCGCACCACTACACGCCGCTCTTCCTCCTCGACGAGCCGCTCGCTCTCGCCGCGGGACACCGGCCGTGCGCCGAGTGCCGTCGCGCCGACTACACGCGCTTCCGCGACCTCGTCGCGGCGGCGCACGGTCGTGCGCACCTCTCGGCAGCCGACCTCGACCGGCTGCTCCACGACGAGCGCTGGGAGCCGGCGACGCGCACCCGCCGGCTGCACGCGTACGCGTGGGGCGGTCTTCCCGACGGCGCCTTCGTCGTGGTCGGGGCCGGGCCCGCGCTGGTGATGGGCGACACGCTGCGCGTGTGGCAGCCCGACAACACCTATGCCGCCACCACGCTGCCCCGCCCCACCTCCGGTACGGCGTCCGTCGTCACTCCCCCGTCGAGCCTCGCGGTACTGCGGGGCGGCTACGCCAGCCCGAGCTCCTCGAGCGAGAAGGCGTAGCGGTACTCCACGCCGGCCTCGGCGGTGATCTTCTCTCCGGCGCCCGTGGCGCGGTCGGCGATCGTCGCCACCGCGACGACCTCGGCGCCGTCCTCGCGGGCCGCCTCGACCGCCGCGAGCGGCGAGGCGCCGGTGGTGGTCGTGTCCTCGACGACGAGAACCTGCCGCCCCTTGATCGACGGGCCCTCGATGCGCTGCTGCAGGCCGTGGGCCTTGCCGGCCTTGCGCACGACGAACGCGTCGAGACGCTCACCCGCGGCGGCCGCCGCGTGCAGCATCGACGTCGCGACGGGGTCGGCCCCGAGCGTCAGGCCACCGACGGCGGCATACGTGAGGTCCTTCGTCAAGTCGCGCATGACGACGCCGACGAGCGGCGCGGCCTCGGCGTCGAGGGAGATCCGGCGCAGGTCGACGTAGTAGTCGGCCTCCTTGCCGGAGCTGAGGGTGACGCGTCCGTGGACGATCGCCTTGTCCTTGATGATCTCGAGCAGGCGGGCACGGGCAGCGGCGACGTCGGTCGTGTTCGTGGCGGTCACGCCCACGATGCTAGTGGGGGGGCTCGTCGGCCGGACCGGCGTCCGGGGGCGGCCGCGCTGCCAGCGTTCCCGCTGCGCCGCCATCCGGGCCTCGAACTCCGCACGCCAGGTGTCGCTGACGGCGATGCCCCTGCGGCGCGCCTCCTCGGTCGAGAGCTCGACCGGGAACCCGTAGGTGTCGTGCAGCACGAAGAGGTCGGCCCCGGTCACCCCCGAGTGGCGGTGGGTCTCGAGGTGGCTCATGCCGCGGCGCAGGGTCCGGCGGAAGGCGCGCTCCTCGCGCGACAGGACGGCGACGACGTCGTCGACACGCTCGGCCACCTCGGGGTAGGCCCGCTCGTAGACGGCCGCGACGGTCGGGACGAGCAGCACCGCGAGGTCGTCCTCGAGACCCAGGTCGAGAGCAAAGCGCACGGCGCGGCGCACGAGCCGCCTCAGCACGTAGCCGTGCGCCTTGTTGGCTGGGCGCACGCCGTCGACGGCGAGGAAGGTCGCGCCACAGAGGTGGTCGGCGATGACCCGCATCGCGATGGTCTCGTCGGCGTACGCCCTCCCCGACACCTCCTCGAGCCGCTCGACCAGGGGCCGGAGCAGGCTGATGCGGAAGATGTCGCTCGTGTCGGCCGCGGCCGCGGCGATGCGCGACAGGCCGCCGCCGTAGTCGACGTTGCGTCGCGGCAGCGGTGCGAAGCCCGAATCGGTGCGGACGTACTCCATGAAGACCGAGTTGCCGAGCTCGATGAAGCGGCCGCAGTCGCAGTTGTGGTGGCAGTGCACGCCGTAGGCCGGGTCGTGCTCGACGTCGGGGAAGAGATAGAAGACCTCGGTGTCGGGGCCGCCAGGCTCGCCGACCGGCATGTCCTCGGGACCACCCTCACGGCACCACCAGTTCTTCTTGCCGTAGAAGGCGATCCGAGCGTCGCCGATGCCGACCCTGGCTGCCTGCTCCTCCGTGTCGACCTCGACCCGCCCGGCCGTCAGCCCTGCCTCGGCGAAGAGGCCGGCCCAGGTCGTCGCCGACTCGTCGTCCTTGGGTATGCCGTTCGCCGCGTCGCCGATGAAGCACGAGACGTAGAGCCGGCTGGGGTCGAGGCCGACCCGCTCGGTGAGGAAGCGCCAGAACTGCGGGATCTGCTCGTCCTTGAAGTAGTCGCCCAGGCTCCAGTTGCCGAGCATCTCGAAGAACGTCGTGTGCCGGTTGTCTCCGACCTCCTCGATGTCCTGCACGCGCAGGCAGGTCTGGCTGTCGGCGAGCCGCGTGCCGGCAGGGTGGTCGGCGCCCAGGAGGTAGGGCAGGAGCGGTTGCATCCCGCTGCCGATGAACAGCGTCGTCGGGTCGTCGCGCGGCACGAGGGTCGCGCGCGGGAGCACGACGTGGCCGGCCTCGGCCATGAGCTCGAGGAAGGCCCGGCGGATCTCGTCGGCGTCCATCGCACGCAGCCCGGCTCAGCGGCGCCGGCGTGCGCGCCCGCCGGGCCCCTGCGGGCGCAGGCCGCGACGGAGCAGGGGGCGCGGCAGCACCTTCAGCAGCCCGACCGCCGTCTTGTACTGCCAGCCGGGGACCGAGACGACGCGGCCCTTCGCCACGTCGGCGAGGCACGTGCTCACGAGGTCCGGCGCGTCGAGCCAGATGAACCCGGGCCCCGGCTTGGCGATGCCGGCGCGCTGCTGGAACTCGGTGTTCGTGAAGCCGGGACAGAGCGCGGTGGCCGTGACGCCGGTGCCGGCCAGCTCCGTGGACAGTCCCTCCGTGAAGACCGTCACCCAGGACTTCGCGGCCGAGTAGGTGCCCGACGCGACGTAGCCTGCGACCGACGAGACGTTGACGACCGCGCCGTGCCCACGCTCGACCATGCCCGTCGCGCCTGCGTGCGAGAGCACGAGCACGGCACGGGTGAGCACGTCGAACGCCGCCTCCTCGACGGCGACCGGGTTGCGCAGGAAGCGCCCCTTGAGCCCGTAGCCCGCGTTGTTCACGAGCAGGTCGACGGGCCGGCTCGGGTCGGCGAGACGGTCGGCCACCCGCTGCAGTGCGTCGCGGTCGGACAGGTCGGCGGCGAGCACCTCGACGTCGACGCCGTGGTCGCGGCGCAGCTCGCCGGCGAGCTCCTCGAGCCTGGCCACGTCACGGGCGACGAGCACCAGGTCGTGCCGACGGGCGGCCAGCTGGCGGGCGAACTCGCGCCCGATACCGGCGCTGGCCCCCGTCACGAGGGCCGTGGGTCGCGTGCGGGCTGGCGTCGCCGGGTCCAGAGGCATGCGCCTCACCCTAGGCACATCCGGTCGGCGGCGCCGTCTATGGTGGCCGACTGTGCGAATCGCCACCTGGAACGTCAACTCCATCCGCTCCCGCATCGACCGCGTCGCCGCCTGGCTCGAGCGCACCGACGTCGACGTTCTCGCGATCCAGGAGACCAAGGCCCGCGAGGACCAGTTCCCGTTCGACCGGTTCGAGGCCCTCGGCTACCAGGTGGCCCACCACGGCCTGAGCCAGTGGAACGGCGTCGCCATCGCCTCCCGTGTCGGCATCGACGACGTCCGGGTCGGCTTCGACGGGATGCCGGGGTGGGGTGAGCCCGTGGCAGCCGAGGCGCGCGCGATCGGCGCCCTCTGCGCCGGCGTACGCGTGTGGTCGCTCTACGTCCCGAACGGCCGCGCGCTCGACGACCCCCACCTCGACTACAAGCTCGGCTGGCTGGACGCCCTCGCCGCAGCCGCTCGCGGCTGGCTCGCCGACGACCCCGAGGCGCAGGTCGCCCTGCTCGGCGACTGGAACATCGCCCCCACCGACGCCGACGTGTGGAGCGTGCCCTACTACGAGGGTCGCACCCACACCTCACCGCGGGAGCGGGCGGCGTTCCAGGCCGTCGTCGACGCGGGTTTCACCGACGTGGTGCGTCCGCACACCGACGAGCCCGGCACCTTCACGTACTGGGACTACACGCAGCTGCGGTTCCAGAAGCGCCAGGGCATGCGCATCGACTTCGCCCTCTGCTCCCCCGCGCTCGCCCGCCGGGTGGTCGGTGCCGCGATCGACCGCGAGGAGCGCAAGGGCAAGGGCGCCTCCGACCACGCGCCCGTCGTCTTCGAGGTCGAGGGGGACACCGCGTGAGGCGTCACGACCTCCGCGGCATCGTCACCCCGGACGGCGCCGTGCTCTCGGTCCACACCTGGGCCCACCCGGACCTGGCTCCCGACTCGCCGACGCTCGTGCTCGCGCACGGCTGGGCCGTCAACCACGAGAGCTGGCTGCCGGTCGTCGACGCGCTCGCCGACCAGCCGGTGCGCGTCGTGGCCTGGGACCAGCGCGGGCACGGGCGCTCCACGATCGGGCTGCGCCGTTCCGAGATCGCGTCGGTCTCGGTCGAGCACACCGGCCGCGACCTCGACGTCGTGCTCCGGGCCGTCGTGCCGGCGGCGTCGCCCGTCGTGCTCGCCGGGCACTCGATGGGCGGCATGACGGTCATGGCCCTGGCCGAGCAGCGTCCCGACCTGTTCGGCTCCCGCGTACGCGCCGCCCTCCTCGTCGGGACGGCCTCGTCGGGTGTCGCCCTCGGCGATCGGGTCGGAGAGGCGGCCGTCATGCGGCTCGCCGCCCGCGGGATGCCGCTGCCGCCGGGCGGGAACGGCCGCATCCGGGCCCTCGTCGGCAACCTCTTCGGCGAGCACGCCGACCCGGCAGCGGTCGAGACCGCGCGCGCCCAGGTCGCCTCGACGAAGCCCACGACCTTCGGCGCGTTCTACGGGGCTCTGCTCGTGACCGACCAGCGGGCCGGCTTCGCGGCGCTCGAAAAGGTCCGGGTGGGGATCGTCGCGGGCCGGCTGGACCCCCTCATGCCGGTCGGGCGGGCCCGAGCCCTGCGCGTGGCGCTGCCCCACGCGACCTTCACCGAGCTGCCCACGGCCGGTCACATGCTCCCGTGGGAGGCGACCGACGTGGTCGCCGACGAGGTGCGCGAGCTGCTCGCCGACCTCGAGGCCCGGCGCGCGACGGCCTGACCCCGACGCGCAGAGACGCGCGCCAGATCTCGCCCAGGAGCAGGATCCGCGCGGACGTCCGGGTTCAGAGGCCGACGAAGCGGGGGCTGTCGGCGTCGTGCGGCACCTCGCGCTGCTCCCGCCGGCGCACCCCGAGGGTGACGGCGAGGGCGGCTCCGGCGAGGGCCGCGACGGCGCCACCGAGGAAGACCGTCTGGACCTGGACGACGCCCGCGCCGATGAGGGCATCGGTGTCGAGCGGATCGGGCAGCCGCCGCACCGCGTCGTAGTAGCGACTGAGACCGATCGAGGTGAGCAGGGCTAGCCCGACGACCATGCCGACCATGCGGGCCACGACGACGAGCGAGCTCGCCACACCGTGCGCGTCGGACGGTGAGTCGGCCAGCGCCGCGTTGTTGACCGGCGCGAGGGCCAGTCCCATGCCGAGGCCCACGACGACGAGGACCACGGTGGCCGGCACGGTGTCACCGACCGAGTCGAGCGTCCACCGCGACATGGCGAGCAGGCCGGCGCCGGCGAGCAGGAGCCCCGCACCGGAGGCGGACCCGTCGCCGAGCCGGCGCAGCGACCAGCCGCCGAGGAGCGCGCCGACCGGCACGGCGAGCAGGAACCGGACGAGCACGAGGGCGGCACCCGTCTCGTCGTAGCTGTCGGTGAGCCGGGCCAGCAACGGCACGTCCACGACGACGGCCACGAGGGCCGCACCGACGAGGAGGCTGACCCCGAGGGAGCGCAGACCCCGGCCGCCGACGACGCCCCGCGGCACGATGGGGGCGGCGGCCGTGCGGTGCCACCACGCGAGGACGACGAGGGCGAGCGCCCCCACCGGCAGCAGGGTGTAGCCGAGCGGACCGACGACCTCCTTCTCGGGGTCGGAGGACGCGAACGTCAGCACCAGGCTGCCGAGGGCGACGGCCACGAGCAGGGCCCCGAAGAGGTCGGCACGGCGCAGCACGGCCCACCACCGCGGCGCGGTGAGCACGGCCACGACGACGAGCAGGCCGAGACCGGTGGCTCCGATCGGGGTCGACAGCCGCGACTGGCCCGCGAACGGCACGAAGGGCGCCCCGAGCGTGACGTCGGTGACGAGAGACCCGGGGGCGGCGAGCGCCAGCCCGGTCACGCCGGTGCCGAGCACCGCGAGCACGGAGGCCACGCGCGTGCGGACACGGTCGAGGCCGCCTCCGCGCCTTCCCGGACCCGACCCTGCAGTCGTCCCCGAACCGGGTGACCGCCTGTGGGAGGGGTCCCGCGACCCGAGGAGGCGGATGACGGCATACAGGATGAGCGCGGCGACGACGTTGAGCCAGAAGATCGCCCGCCAGCCCGACCACGCGAGCACGATCGCGCCGATCACCGGCCCGAGCACCGAGCCGAGCTCCTGGACCGCCCCGACGACACCGAGCGGAGTGCCGCGACGGTCGGGCGGCCACAGGTCGGCCACCAGGGCGAGCGTGGCGGGCACGAGGCCACCACCGCCGACGCCCTGCAGCACCCGGCCCGTCACCAGGACCGGCATCTCGACCGCGAGCGCCGTCACCGCGGATCCGACGACGAAGACGAGGAGGCAGCCGAGCAGGATGCGGCGGCGGTCGAGCAGGTCGGAGAGCCGTCCGATGAGCGGCAGCACCGCGATGTAGCCCAGCAGGAAGCCGGAGATGATCGGGGTGGCGCGTTGGAGGGCGTCGATGCCGATGCCCACCCCGGCCATCATGTCGGTCAGCGCCAGCACCACGACGTAGGTGTCGGCCGCCGCGAGGGCCACGGCCGCGGACGCCGCCGTGAGGAGGGCGAGCCGGTGGGTGCCGACGGGCTGCGTCACCGCGTCAGGGCTTGGTGATCGTGACGGGCTGGCCGTACTGGTCGAGCGTGAGGGTGTAGGTCGACGCCGACCCCGCGCCGAAGAACGGGCCGGCGATGGCGACCTGGCGCAGCTCCTGGGCGTCGGTGAGGCCGTAGGTCGCCGTGAACGACCCGTTGCTGTCGCCGACCATGAACAGGTCGGTGACGGCCTTGCCCGGCACGGAGCCCTTGATCGTGGTCAGCACCTCCGGGCCCTGGCGCACCTGCCCACCGGCGGCGGGGGACGTGGTCGCGGTGAGCAGGGTGGTCAGTCCCTTGTCGGGAGAGAAGAGCACCGCGGGGTCGGGAAGGCCGAACTGCTTCGGGTCGATCTCGTTGGTGCCGGGGATGAGCGGCAGCTTCGCGTAGACCTTGCCGTCGACGGAGGTGATCTCGGCGTCGGCCTGCACGCCCTTGAGCGTCACCTTGAACGTGCCCTTGAATGCCGGCGGGTGCTTGCCCCAGCCGTCGGCCGAGACGACGCCGCTCGCCCCCTGCGGCACGTTCGCGCTGTCGAGCCTGAGGTGGACGGACGTCGCGGCGTCGACCTTGGCCTTGGCCGCCGCGAGCCGCTGCGCCGGTGAGAGCTGGGTCTGCCCGGGAGCCGGCTCGCCGTCGCTCGAGCAGGACGCTACCGTGACGGCGCACAGCGCCGAGAGGACGGCGGCGGCGAGCTTTCGCGTGGTGGTGCGCATGGAGGTCAGGCTAACCGAGCGCACGCACCCGCTCTCGGACCGACGGGCGAATGTGGGTATGGCTACTGTCGGGGGACGTTCACGGCGGGACAACCCCGCCCCTTGACGAAGGAGCACCACCCATGGCCCTGCTCGGAGTCATCCTGCTGCTGGCCGGCGCCGGAGCCGGCGTCGTCGCCTATCTGGCGACCCGTGGCGCAGCCGGTCCCGTCACGGTCACGGCGTTCGGGTTCTCGCGCGACGCCTCACCGTTCGAGCTCGTGCTCTACGGCGCCGTCGCGGTGCTGCTCTTCGCCCTCGGCTGGGCCCTGCTGTCCGCGTCCGCCCGCCGCCGTGTGCGTGCGCGCCGGGAAGACCGCACATCGGCGCGGATCAACGAGGTCGAGGAGAGCGCCGAGACCGCACGCCTCGAGCACCAGCGGCGCATCGAGGAGGCCGGCCTGCGCGACGACGACCTGCGCCGCCGTGAGAGCGAGCTCGCCGCACGGCACGAGGGTCTCGACACGCGCGAGGCCGAGCTCTCCCGCCGCGAGGCCGAGTGGCGCGAACGCGAGAGCCCGTCACGGGCCGACGTCGTCACCGGCCGGGCCGAGGGCAGCGTCGCGGACGGCACCGCCTCCTGGGCCGACGACGACCGCAGGGACGACCGCAAGGACGACCGCGCCGACGACCGCGCCGACGACCGCGCCGACGACCGCGCCGACGACCGACGCGCGCACCGCGACACGACCGCGTGACCGGTCACACGGCATACGTCTTCGACCTGGACGGTGTCGTGCGCGACTTCGCGCCGGGCGACCCGAGCGCGGCCATCGAGGCCGCGCTCAGCCTGCCCAGCGGCCACGTGGCGGCGACCGCGTTCCACAGCGACCTGCTGCTGCCGACGATCACGGGTCGACAGACGTTCGACGACTGGTTCTCCGCGATCTGCGCGGCCCTCGAGGACGCCACCGACGAGCCCCACCGGGTGCGCGACCACATGGAGAGCTGGCGCGCCAACCGGGGCACCGCCATCGGCGAGACCGTCGAGCGGCTCGAGACCCTCCGGTCGGCGGGCCACCGCACCTACGTGTTCACCAACGGCACCGACAACGTGCCCGCGGAGCTCGAGCTGCTCGGGCTGTCACGGCTCTTCGACGGGTTGCTCAACACCGCCGACTTCGGCGTCGGCAAGCCCGACCCGCTCGCGTATGCCGCCGCGCACCGCGCGATCGAGGCCGACGTCGGGCGCGGGCTGGCCCGGAACGCGGTCTGGTTCACCGACGACCGCGCGGAGAACGTGGCGGCGGCACGCGAGTTCGGCTGGGACGCAGAGGTGTTCAGCCGAGCGTGAGCTCCTGGCCGGTCTCGTCGACTCCGACGGTGACCGTGGAGCCGTCACGCAGCTCGCCGGAGAGCAGGCCGCGCGCCAGACGGTCTCCGATCTCGCGCTGGACGAGCCGGCGCAGGGGCCGCGCGCCGTAGGCGGGGTCGTAGCCGCGCTCGGCGAGCCAGCGCCGGGCCGCGTCGGTGACCTCGAGTTCGATGCGCCGGTCGCCGAGCCGTGCGGCGAGGGCTCGCACCTGCAGGTCGACGATGTGCGCGAGGTCGTCCTGCGACAGCGCGTCGAAGACGACGACCTCGTCGAGGCGGTTGAGGAACTCCGGCTTGAAGGCTGTGCGCACGACCGCCATGACCTCGTTGCGCTTCTCCTCCGGCGAGAGGATCGGGTCGACGAGGTACTGCGAGCCGAGGTTGCTCGTCAGCACGAGGATGACGTTGCGGAAGTCGACGGTGCGGCCCTGGCCGTCCGTCAGTCGGCCGTCGTCGAGCACCTGGAGCAGGATGTCGAAGGTCTCGGGGTGGGCCTTCTCGACCTCGTCGAGCAGGATCACCGAGTAGGGCCGGCGGCGCACCGCCTCGGTGAGCTGGCCGCCCTCCTCGTAGCCGACGTAGCCGGGCGGGGCGCCGATGAGGCGCGCGACCGAGTGGCGCTCGGAGTATTCCGACATGTCGATGCGCACCATGGCGCGCTCGTCGTCGAAGAGGAAGTCGGCGAGGCTCTTGGCCAGCTCGGTCTTGCCGACACCGGTGGGCCCGAGGAAGAGGAAGCTGCCCGTCGGCCGGTCGGGGTCGGACACGCCGGCCCGCGTGCGACGCACGGCGTCGGACACCGCGCGGACCGCTTCGGTCTGGCCGATGAGGCGCGCCCCGATGTGCTGCTCCATGTGCAGCAGCTTCTCGGACTCGCCCTCCAGCAGCCGGCCCGCGGGGATGCCGGTCCAGGCGGAGATGACGTCGGCGATGTCGTCGGCGCCGACCTCCTCCTTGACCATGGGCGCCTCGTCCGAGGCGGTGGCCGCGGCCTCGCGCTCCTGGGCGGTGGCGAGCTCCTTCTCGAGCGTCGGGATGTCGCCGTAGAGGATCTTGGAGGCGGCGCCGAGGTCACCTTCGCGCTGCAGGCGGTCGGCCTGCGTGCGCAGGTCGTCGATGCGGGCCTTGAGGTCGCCGACGGCGTTGAGGCCCGACTTCTCGGCGTCCCACCGCGCGTTGAGCGCGGCGAGCTCCTCGCTGCGGTCGGCGAGGTCCTTGCGCAGGCGCTCGAGTCGCTCGCGCGAGGCGGGGTCGGTCTCCTGCTCGAGCGCGAACTCCTCCATCTTGAGGCGGTCGACGGCGCGGCGCAGCTCGTCGATCTCGACGGGGCTCGAGTCGATCTCCATGCGCAGGCGCGAGGCCGCCTCGTCGATGAGGTCGATGGCCTTGTCGGGCAGCTGACGGCCGCTGATGAAGCGGTCGCTGAGGGAGGCCGCCGCGACCAGGGCGGAGTCGGCGATGGTCACCTTGTGGTGGGCCTCGTAGCGCTCCTTGAGACCGCGGAGGATGGCGATGGTGTCCTCGACGGACGGCTCGCCGACGAAGACCTGCTGGAAGCGGCGCTCGAGCGCGGCGTCCTTCTCGATGTGCTTGCGGTACTCGTCGAGCGTCGTCGCGCCGACGAGGCGCAGCTCTCCCCGGGCGAGCATGGGCTTGAGCATGTTGCCGGCGTCCATGGCGCCCTCGCCGCCGGCGCCCGCGCCGACGACCGTGTGGATCTCGTCGATGAACGTCACGATCTGGCCGTCGCTGCCCTGGATCTCCTCGAGCACCGCCTTGAGGCGCTCCTCGAACTCACCGCGGTACTTGGCGCCGGCGAGCATCGAGCCGAGGTCGAGGGAGTAGAGCGTCTTGTCCCGCAGGCTCTCGGGGACATCGCCCTCGACGATGCGCTGGGCCAGGCCCTCGACGACGGCGGTCTTGCCCACGCCGGGTTCGCCGATGAGCACGGGGTTGTTCTTCGTGCGGCGGCTCAGCACCTGCACGACGCGCCGGATCTCGGCGTCGCGGCCGATGACCGGGTCGAGCTTGCCCTCGCGCGCCCGGGCCGTGAGGTCGGTGCCGTACTTGGCGAGCGCCTCGAACGTGCCCTCGGGGTTGACGGACGTAACGGGGCGACCGCCGCGAAGCTCGGGGATCGCCTTCTCGACGGCGTCGGCGTCGAGACCGAACTGGCCGGTGCGCGCGAGCGCGAGCAGCAGGTGGTCGGTGGAGACGTAGGAGTCGCCCATCGCGGTCATGTACTGCTGCGCCTGCTGGAGCACGCGCGCGGCGGTTGGCGAGAGCTGCGGCTGCTGGGTGCCGCCGGTGACCTGGGGCATCGCCGCCATGGCCCGCTCGGCGGCGGTCGTCGCGTCACCGACGCTCGAACCGCCCGCGGTGAGCAGGGCCGGGGTGGTGGTGCCGCTCTGGGCTGCCAACGCGAGCAGCAGGTGGGCCGGCTCGATGTTCGGGTGGTGCTTGCCGGTCGCGGTGGTCGCCGCCTGGGCGAAGGCCTCCTGAGCCTTGTTGGTCAGCTGAAGGTCCATGCGTTCTCCTCGTGCGGGGATGGGAATCACTGGAGACAACTGGTGGCAAGTTGAGTGTATTCCACTCAAGTCCGTGTACGGCGCACCGAGCCCACCGAGCCCACCGAGCCCACCCCCGTCCCCGGCGCCCGGCCTTGTCAGACGACGTCGCTCGGCTCGGACCCGCTCTCGATGACGCGCTGGGCCACCTCGCGCAGCTTGACGTTGTGGTCCTGCGACGTGCGTCGCAGGATGTCGAAGGCCTCCTCGGACACGATGCGGTGACGCTCGATGAGGATGCCCATCGCCTGGCCGACGAGTCGGTGGCTCTCCACGGCCCGCTCGAGGTTCGCCTCGCTCTGCCGGAACCGGTCGACCGTGACGATGCGGTCGACGGCCTGCACGAGGGAGTGCAGCAACAGCTCGGCGAAGGTCAGCTCCACCGGCCCCCGGGACGGTGCCGTGACGACCGGCACGCAGACCCGGCACAGGGCGTGCTCGCCCGTCGACACGAGCACGACGAGGCTGTCGTCCGATCGGGATGCCTCGAGCGCCCCACGCAGCGCCGGCCCGAGGGCCGAGAGCGGCACCGGACCGGAGGCACCGGCATACAGGTCGTGCTGGCTCGTGCTCACGCGCAGCACCGCCTCGCCCCCGAGCACCTCGCCGATCGACGCAGCAGCGACCGACAGGGCCTCCTCGAGGTCCTCGGAGCGCACCAGCCGTCGGGCCGCCTCGGTGATCCGCTCGGCGGCCGAACGGGCGGCGCTCGGGCCGTCGGCGGACGGCGTCGCCGGGTGCAGGGTGCTCACGGGGGCCTCCAAGGTACGCGTCGGGAAGGCCCGCGAACTTGGAGGCAGGCACAGTCTTGCACCAGGCTGCACGCGCGCCAAAACGCGACACGGCCCGATCGGCCCGTGGCACAAGGGCGCACGGCGAGCGGGCCGCGCGGCCCATGCCACATTGACTCAGGCGGAGTCGGGGTCCTGACCACTCTCGACGACCCGGGCGGCGATCTCGCGCAGCTTGATGTTGCGGTCGAGCGACGCCTGCCGGAGCATCTCGAAGCCCTGCTTGGCCGTGATGCGGTGGCGCTCGATGAGAACGCCGACAGCATGCCCGATGAGCCGGTGGCTCTCGATGGCCTGCTCGAGCTGCTGCTCCTTCTCCGACCGCTGCCGAAGGGTGACGACCCGGTCGACCGCCTGGCCCAGCGTCTGGGCGAGCAGGTCGCCGACGATCAGCTCGTCGCTGCCCACGATGCGCGGCTCGTCGAACTGGACCCACGCGCGGCACTCGGAGTCCTGCGACGTGGGCAGGAGCAGCAGTCCCTCGCGCTTGTCGCCGACGAGGTCGTCGTGGGCGTGCGGCGTCGACTCGAGCCCCTCGCGCACGACGTCGTCGAGCTCCGACGGCTGGACGCGCCCGCGAGGTGACAGCACGACGACGTCGCCCTTGTCGTCGGCGACGCGCAGCGTGACCTCGCCGTCGAAGAGCACGGTGAAACCGGTGACGGCGGTCGACAGGGCCTGGTCGAGGCTCTCAGCGGCAGCGAGCTCCACGGCGACCCGACCGGCGAGCTCGCGGCGCATCCGGGCCTCGCGCTCACGGGTCTCGTCGCGGGCCACCCCGAGGACGAAGCCGCCGTGGTCGGGCGTCTCGGGGACGCTCGCGGCCCGCGTGTGCACCCAGGCCTCGCCACCGCCCCGCCGGCGGATGCGGTAGTGCTCGTCGAGGAAGGGCCGGCCCGTCTGCAGCAGCTCGACGCGACGTACGTGCGCCTCGTGCTCGGCGGGGTCCTCGTCGGCGGGCACCCACCACGGGTAGGGCGGCGAGAACGGGCCGTCGGACAGCGACCAGCCGTAGTCGCGGGTGAAGGCGTCGTTGAGCTCGACCACGGTGCCCTCGGCGTCGGCCACGACGAGCGGCTCCTGGATGGCCCCGAGGATCGCCCGGAGCCAGGCCGCGTCGCGCGAGCGCGACCGTGAGCGAACGAGGTTGGCGGCCAGCCGCGCCCGCAGCTCGGCCTGATCGAAGGGCTTGACGACGTAGTCGTCGGCGCCCATGGTCAGGCCGATCGTGCTCGCCTCGACGCCCGCGCGGGCCGAGAGAAGGATGACGGGCAGGTCGCGCAGGGCGGGGTCGTCGCGGATCTCACGCACGAGGGTGAGGCCGTCCATGCGCGGCATCATGACGTCGGCCAGGACGATGTCAGGTCGGCGGTCCCGCATCTGCGCCAGGGCCTCGACGCCGTCACGGGACGTCACGACGTCGTAGTCGGCGCGCAGGTGCCGGGTGACGTGCCAGCGCATGTCCGGGTTGTCCTCGACGACGAGCAGCGTCGGGCGGCCCGTGACCGCAGGCTCGCCCGCGGCGGCCGGCTGCTGGCGCCGGTCGGTGGTCTCGGCGCGGTCGTCGCGCCGGGCGGGCACGTCCCACGCCTCGGCCTCGCTGATGAACGACGCTGCCGTCCGCGGGGTGATCGAGGGCCGGCTGGCCGACCGTGTCGGGGGCTCCCCCCACGGCAGGCGGACCGTGAAGGTGCTCCCCCGGCCCTCCTGGCTGGCGAGCGAGATGGTGCCGCCGAGCAGGCCGACGAGCTGACGGACGATGGACAGGCCGATGCCGGCCCCCTCACGCGACCGGCGTTCGTCGCTGCCGGCCAGCTGGCGGAACCGGTCGAAGACGTGGTCGCGGTCCTTCGCGGGGATCCCGATGCCGGTGTCGCTCACCGAGACCTGGTAGCCGTCGGCGTCGCCCGTGAGGGTCAGCCCGATGCGGCCATGAGGGGTGAACTTGAGCGCGTTGGACAGCAGGTTGAGCACGATGCGCTCGAACATGTCGAGGTCGACGTGCGCCACGCGCCCGAGGTCGTCGCACTCGACGACGAGCTCGAGCCCCATCCGCTCGATGGCAGGACGGAAGTTGGCCGCGATGCCGCTCGTCACCGAGGTGACGTCGACGGCGACCCAGTGCGGCTCGACGGCGCCGGCCTCGACGCGGGTGAGGTCGAGGATGCGGTCGACGAGCCCCGTCAGACGATCCGTGTTGCGGGCGATCATCTCGAAACGGCGACGCGTGTCGTCGTCGAGCCCGTCCTCGGCGAGGGCGTCCTGCACCGGCCCGGCGATGAGGGCGAGCGGCGTGCGCAGCTCGTGGCTGACGTTGGCGAAGAAGTCGGACTTGGCCGTGTCGAGCTCGCTGAGCGCCTCCGCACGGTCACGGTCGTCGTTGCGTCGGCGGACGACGCTCAGCGCCGTCGCGACGTGCGAGGCGCACAGCTCGGCGTACGCCTGGAGCTGCGCGTCCCAGGGCCTTCGCGGATTGGCCCTCAGCAGCAGCAGCGCGCGGGGCTCGGTGAGCCCCGGCTCGAGCACGGGCACCACGTGCACGCCCTGCTCGGCGTGGCCGGACGGATGGATGCCGTGCCCGGGCCGGTCGTCCTCGACCCAGACGAGGTCGGCCTCGAGATGGTCTGGGGTGTGGGCGCGCAGCACCTCGAGGGCGCGGTCGCGCACCTGGTCACGGTGCTCCGGCGCGGGGGCGCTGGTGAGGGACTCGAACAGCTCGAGGGCTGCCGTGGCGCGGCGGACCGCGAGCACCTTGTCGGTCGTCTCGACGGCCACGTTGAGGATGCCGGCGACGGTGCCGTCGGCGTCGTGGATGGCGCCGTAGGACCACGTGAAGTAGGCCTCCTCGAGGAAGCCGAAACGGTCGACGACGAGCAGCTCGTCCTCGACCCAGGTCGCCGGGCCACCGCTCAGCACGCCGTCGAACATCGGCCCGATGACGTCCCAGACCTCGGGCCACACCTGGGCCACGGGGCGGCCGAGGGCCGCGGGGTGCTTGCTCCGGCCGAGCAGGGTGCGGTAGCCGTCGTTGTAGACCATCGCGAGCTCGGGCCCCCAGCACACGAGCATGGGGAAGCCCGACGACAGGCAGATGTCGACGATGGAGCGCAGGTTGTCGGGCCACGTCTCGACCGGGCCCAGCGGGGTGGTCGCCCAGTCCGTGCGGGCGAAGAGGTCCTGCATCTCGGCCGAGCGTGGGACGGGTGCGCCGAGGGCGTCCCCGGGACCACCGTTCAGGGCGGCGTCACCATCGGGGTGTGGAGGGGTCACACGACCTCCGGAACATGGAACACGGGACTGCCTCCGGCGGCATACAGCGGTACCGATGCCCCGTCTGCTCGAGGCTGGCACAGTGTTGCACACGGCACTGCCGTCGCGGCGGCCTCGCTAGCGGTCGGGTCGCCAGACCACCAGTGCCTGCGACGCCGGGGTGCGTGGCGGGCGCTGGCCGGGCCGGACCGCCACGACCTCGCCTCGGGGTCCGACCGCGAAGACGCGAGAGCCCGACGCTCCGGCGGCCAGAGCCGCACGGGCGGTGGTGAGCTCGGCGGTCAGCTCGTCGACCCGTGACCGGAGCGCGGAGACGTGGTTCTCGAGGTCGAGGATGCGCTGGATGCCCGTGAGCGAGACGCCCTCCTGCGAGAGGCGCTGCACCTCGCGCAGCAGGGCGACGTCACGCGTGCTGTAGCGCCGGCCCCCACCACGCGTGCGCGAGGGCGACACGAGGCCGAGACGGTCGTACTGCCGCAGCGTCTGCGCGTGCATGCCGGCCAGCTCGGCCGCGACGGAGATGACGAAGACGGGTGCGTCGTCGTCGTGCCCACCGGGCCGTGCACTCCTGCGAGCCATTCTCGCCACCTCCTTCTCGTGTCAGCGTCTCGTGTCAGTCGTCGCCATGGCGGATGCGGTCAGGCGCGGGCGCGCTCGAACAGCTCGGCCCGGGGGTCGTGCCCGCTCTCTGCCGCAGCCATCTTCTCGACGGCCTCGCGGGCCTCGTCGGTCAGTCGCTGCGGCACGACGACCTGCACCTTGGCGAGCAGGTCGCCCGTGCGGTCGCCACGCCTGACGCCGCGGCCCTTGAGCCGCAGCACGCGGCCGCTCGGGGTGCCGGCCGCCACCTTGACCTTGACCTGGCCGCCGTCGAGGGTCGGCACGGCGACGGTCGCGCCGAGCGCGGCCTCGGCGAACGTCACGGGCAGGTCGATCGTCAGGTTGTCGCCGTCACGGCCGAAGACCGGGTGCTTGTCGACCGCGACCGTGAGGATGAGGTCGCCGGCCGGAGCGCCGGGGTCGCCCGGGCGGCCCTTGCCGCGCAGGCGGATCCGCTGGCCGTCCTTGACGCCGGCGGGGATGCGGGCGTTGATCCGCCCGAGGTCGGGCGAGCTCAGCGAGACGGTCGAGCCCTCGACGGCCTCGCGGAAGCCGATGCGCGTGCTGGCCTGCACGTCGGCGCCGGGACGAGGACCTGCAGGCGCGCCGTAGCCGCCGTAGCCCGCACCGGGGGCACCGGCACCGGGCGCACCCGGCCCACCACCGAACATCTGGCCGAGGATGTCCTCGAGGTTGGGCTGGCCGCCCGCGCCCCCGGTGTTGAAACGCATCCGCTGGCCGCCGGGACCACCTGCACCACCGAACGCGGAGAAGATGTCCTCGAAACCGGCTCCGCCGCCGCCGGGGCCACCCGCGGTGAAGCGGGCGCCGCCGTGCGACATGGCGCGGATGGCGTCGTACTCGCGACGCTGCTCGGGGTCGGACAGGACGGCATACGCCTCGCCGATCTCCTTGAAGCGCTCCTCCGCCTTGGCGTCTCCGACGTTGTGGTCGGGGTGCATCGTGCGGGCGAGCTTGCGGTAGGTCTTCTTGATCGTCGCCGCGTCGGCGTCCTGGGGCACGCCGAGGATGCCGTAGAAGTCCTTCTCGAACCAGTCCTGGCTAGCCAAGGCGCACCTCCTTCGTCACGGTGGGACTCACGCTGCTCCCATCATCGGGTATGCCGCCGGGCTGCGCGTGCAGCCCGGCGGCGGACGTCTCAGGCAGGGTCGGCAACCGACACCCGCGCGGCACGGACGAGCCGGTCACCGATGCGGTAGCCCGGCTGGAGCACCTGCACGACGGTGGTGCCCGTCGCACCCTCGGGCAGCTCGGCCTCGACGTGCATGAGGGCCTCGTGCACGTTCGGGTCGAACTCCTGGCCCGCCTCGCCGAGGCGCTCGACGCCGTAGCGGCCGAGCGTCGCCTCGAGCTTGTCGGCGATCGCCGCGAAGGGGCCTCCGGAGAGGTCGCCTGCCTGGCGGGCCATGTGGATGTCGTCGAGCACCGGAAGCAGCGACTCGACGACGCTGCCCACCGCCGAGTGGCGGATGAGCTCACGGTCGCGGTCGACGCGCTTCTTGTAGTTGACGTACTCGGCCTGCAGTCGCTGCAGGTCGGCGAGCAGCGTCGCGGCCATGGTGTCCTCCTCGGCGAGGGCGACACCCTCCGACTCGGCAGACTCGGCGTCGCCGTTCGGAGCGTGGTCGTACTCGTCCTCGCCGCCCGGCTCCGACGAGGCGCCGGGGCCGCCCTCGTAGTACGTGTGGTGACGCTTGTCGCCGGTCTGCGCCTGCTCCTGCTGGGAGCCGTTGCCGGGGGCCGGGGTGCCGGCAGCGTCACCGCTGCCGGCACCCTGTGCACCCGTGGCGGCACCGGTGGCGGCCACGTCGGGCTGGTCGCCCGCCTCGCCGTCGCTCGCGGGCCGGGTCGACTCGGTCACTTGGCTTCCTTGGCCTCGTCGTCGTCGACGACCTCGGCGTCGACCACGTCGTCGTCGGCGGCACCGGCCGACTCACCGGCGGCGTGCGAGCCGTCCTGGGAGTCGGTGGAGCCGGCCGCGCCGGCGTTGGCCTGCTCGGACGCGTAGACCGCCTGGCCCATGGCCTGCGACTTGGTGTTGAGGTCCTCGACCTTGGCCTTGATGTCGTCGGCGCTGGCCTCGGAGCCCTCGGCGATGGCGGCCTTGAGGTCGGCGAGCGACTCCTCGACCGGCGTCTTCACGTCGGCGGGGATCTTGTCGCCCGACTCCTTGAGGAAGTTCTCGGTCGAGAAGACGAGCTGCTCGGCCTGGTTCCTGACCTCGGCCTCCTCGCGACGCTTCCTGTCCTCGTCGGCGTGTGCCTCGGCGTCCTTGACCATGCGGTCGATCTCGTCCTTGGACAGGGCCGAGCCGCCGGTGATCGTCATCTTCTGCTCCTTGCCGGTGCCCTGGTCTTTGGCACTGACGTTGACGATGCCGTTGGCGTCGATGTCGAAGGTGACCTCGATCTTGGGCACGCCGCGGGGTGCCGGCGCGATGCCGGTCAGCTCGAAGGTACCGAGCGACTTGTTGTGCTGCGCGATCTCGCGCTCACCCTGGAAGACCTGGATGAGGACCGACGGCTGGTTGTCGTCGGCGGTGCTGAAGATCTCGGAGCGCTTCGTCGGGATCGCGGTGTTGCGCTCGATGAGCTTGGTGAAGAGGCCACCCTTGGTCTCGATGCCGAGCGAGAGGGGCGTGACGTCGATGAGCAGGACGTCCTTGCGCTCGCCCTTGAGGACACCGGCCTGCAGGCTCGCGCCCATGGCGACGACCTCGTCGGGGTTGACGCCCTTGTTGGGCTCCTTGCCGCCGGTCAGCTCCTTGACGAGGTTCGTGACGGCCGGCATACGGGTGGACCCACCGACGAGCACGACGTGGTCGATGTCGGCGACCTTGATGCCGGCGTCCTCGATGACCTTGTGGAACGGCGCCTTGGTGCGGTCGAGGAGCGACTTCGTCATCTGCTCGAACTGGGCGCGGGTGAGGTTCTCGTCGAGGTGGATCGGGCCCTCGGGCGTCATCGAGATGTACTGCGCCGAGATGTTGGTGCTCGTCGCGGTGGACAGCTCCTTCTTGGCGCGCTCGGCCTCGTCGCGGAGGCGCTGCATCGCGATCTTGTCCTTGGAGAGGTCCTGGCCCGTCTTGTTCTTCACCTGCGTGATGAGGTGCTGGACGACGACGTCGTCCCAGTCGTCGCCACCGAGGTGGTTGTCACCGTTGGTGGCGCGCACCTGGATCGTGGCGAAGCCGTCCTCGGCGTCCTTGCCGACCTCGAGGAGGGACACGTCGAACGTGCCACCACCGAGGTCGAAGACGAGGATGAGCTCGTCCTCCTTGCCCTTGTCGAGGCCGTACGCGAGCGCCGCGGCCGTGGGCTCGTTGACGATGCGCAGCACGTTGAGGCCTGCGATCTCGCCGGCCTCCTTGGTGGCCTGGCGCTCGGCGTCGTCGAAGTAGGCGGGGACGGTGATGACGGCGTCGGTCACGGTCTCACCGAGGTAGGACTCGGCGTCGCGCTTGAGCTTCTGGAGGATGCGGGCGCTGATCTCCTGCGCCGTGTAGGTCTTGCCGTCGATCTCGGGCGACTTCCAGTCGGTGCCCATGTGGCGCTTGACGGAACGGATCGTCCGGTCGACGTTGGTGACGGCCTGGCGCTTGGCGACCTCGCCGACGAGCACCTCGCCGTTCTTGGAGAACGCGACGACGGACGGCGTCGTGCGCCCGCCCTCGGCGTTCGCGATGATGCTCGGCTCGCCGCCCTCGAGGACGGAGACGGCCGAGTTGGTGGTACCGAGGTCGATGCCGACGGCACGTGCCATGGGTGACTCCTTGTTGGTCTGGGTGGATCCGGGGGTACCGGTCCGGGAAGCTGCTGTGGAACTGGCCCTCGCTCAATGTGCTCCGCCCGGCCCGTGATTGTCAAAGCCGGACTCGCAAATCTTGCGCTCACTGGACTCAACTCTTGGTTCGGGGACTTTGTTCCACGCGCCGGGGATCTTTTGCGGGGTGCCTCGGCGCGGCGCCCGGCACGCGGGGCGCGCGCACCGAGATATCGAGATGACGACCCGCGGGTCCCGGCGCAGCCTCCAGCGGGGGCTCAGGCGGTCCGACGCTGGTCGAAGGCCTCGCGCAGCGGGGTCAGGTCGGCCGCCGGGACGTGCTCTCGCGCAAGGGCGTAGGTCTCGTCGACGAGGGCGACGAGCGCGCGGACGGCGTCGTGCGGCGGTGCGACGAGCAGCTCGCGGATGCGCCGGGCCAGTCCGTCCGGTCGGTGCGGCAGCAGCGACTCCTCCCAGTCGAGCCACTTGTGGAACGGGTGCGGCATCCAGACGCGGCCCAGGCCGAAGAGGGCGTCGAGGACGCCCTGCACGCCGTCGACCAGGTCGCGGTGCAGCAGCAGCACGTCGTCACGGGCCGCCAGCATCTCGAGGCGCTCGCGACTGCGCAGGTCGAGGCCGTGCTCCACCATCGCCACGGCGAGCGCCTCGGGATAGTCGGCGCAGCGGGCCCGCCACGCGTCGACGACGGCGTGCCCGTGCAGCGGTATGCCGTCGCGCAGCGCGGTGACGCGCACCTGCAGCTCGGCGTCGGTGTCGCCCGCGAGCGCCCCGGCGAGGTAGGCGTCGATGGTCGAGGTGACGAAACCGCTGACGTCGATCTTGACGCCGTCGACGAGCATTCCATCGGCCCACTCGTGCTCGTCCTCCTCCGCGTAGACGCGGTCGAACCCCACTCCCTCGACCGCCGCCTCCCGGTCGGCGACCGACGGCGGGGAGGTCCAGTAGACGTCGAGCTCGATGTCGGAGGACGCGTCGGCGAGACCCCGCGCGACCGACCCACCGACGAGCGCTGCCGCGACTCGGTCGTTGGCGGCATACGCACGGACTGCCTTGTGCGCGATGGCGACCCGGCGCGCGACCTCGTCGACCTGCGGGGTCGTGGTCATGACGTGACGGCCGCCGGGATGCGCACGCTGGACACGGTCGTCAGCACGGGGTGCGCGTCGTCACCGTCGCGCACCTCCCCACCGCGCCAGACGATGGAGAGGTCCCGTCCCTGGACCGTGAGCTCGGCGAGGCAGTTGTCGAACCACGGACCGTCGGTGACCCTCCACGGGTAGGCCGGGTCGGGCACGTGCTTCGAGTGACCGGCGACGAACCGCATGGGCCGCACGAGGCCGCGGGCGAAAAGCGACATCATGACGCGCACGCCCCGCGGCATCGGGTTGCGGATCGGCGAGCAGACCGCCTGGACGACGCGCGACCGGGCGCCGTGCCGCGACCGGGCGTCGACAACCTCGGCGACGTAGGAGTTGTGCACGTCGCCCGACAGGAAGACGACTATGGCGGGCGGCTTGCCGCGCTCGCCGCGCGCCACCTCCATCACCGACTCGAAGACCTCGACGAAGCCGTCGTTGAAGGCCGCCCAGTGCTCGAGGTCGACCGACTGGCGGACCTTCTCCGCCTGCCGGGCGATGAACCGGCCGCGGGTGCCCATGGCGAGCACCTCGTCGATCGCCTCGAAGTCGTGCAGGCCGGGCGGCAGCATGAACGGCAGGGAGGTGCCGATGAGCAGGTGCTCGACGTCGCCGGTGAGCTGCTCGTCGAGCCACTGCATCTCGTCGGGGTCGAGCATCGAGCGGTGGTGCGGCTCGAGCACCCTGGCGGCGCGGGAGTCGACGACGACGAGCCGGCTGTCACCGAGGTCGCGACGAAAGCTCCACCGGTAGACCTCCGGGTGCCGGTCGGAGCGCCGGGCGAGGTCGAAGACCTCGTCGGTGAGGTCGAGCTCCGAACCGCCGTCGCCCGGGTCGGCCGCTGCCGCAAGGGCCTTGGCATAGATCTCGTCATCGGCCAGCTGGCCCGGGGACAGGTTGCCGATGTGCTGGTAGACCCAGTAGGACGCGAGCCCGCCCATGAGCCGCTCGTGCCACCACGCCGTCCGGTTGATCTCCTGGTGCCAGGTCCACGAGGTGTTCCAGTCGTCGCGGATGTCGTGGTCGTCGAAGATCATGCAGCTCGGCACGGTGGAGAGCAGCCAACGGTTCGCGTCGTCGTTCCAGGCGAGCCAGTAGAGGTGGGCGTACTCCTCGTAGTCCTTGATCTCCTCACCCGGTGGCTGCTCGATGTCGCGCCGGCCCGCGATGAACTCGCGCATCGCCTCGGACGTCTCGTCGGCATACACCTGGTCGCCGAGGAAGGCCACGAGGTCGGGCCACTCCTCCTCGCCGCGCGACAGGGCGAGCGCGAGGGTGCGCAGGGCGTCGACGCCGTTGGTGCGGTGGCCCTCGCGGTCGTGCGGGACGGTCGTGCGGCACGACCCGAAGAGCAGCCGGGTCGGGCGCGTGCGGTCGATGGTGCGGATGCGGGACGGCGGGAACGGGCTGTCGGGCTCGGGCCACACGAGGGCGCCGTCGATGGTCACGGTGTAGTCCCAGCTGCCGCCCGGCTCCAGCCCGTCGACGACGACGAGCGCGTAGTGGTGACCCTTGACCGAGAACGTCGGGGCGCCCCACGAACGGCCCCCGGCCTCGACGGCGACGCGCGCGGGGCCTGCGGTCTCGACCCACACGGTCGCGTCCGTCTCACCGACGTAGCGCAGCATGGGGCCGAGGACGAGGGAGCGCTCTTGGTCGGTCATACCCCAAGGCTTACTGCACGCGGGGGTGCTCGTGGGACGAATCGCCTGTCAGGTCGCTGTGGGGTGCGTGCCCGGCCGCGTGCCCACGTCCGCGCCGAGGTGGGTCTCGAGGAAGGCCAGCGTGCGTTCCCAGGCGTCGGCGGCCACGTCGGCGTTGTACCTCGACGGCGAGTCGTCGTTGAAGAAGGCGTGCCCCACGCCGTGGTAGACGCGCGCCGTGAAGTCCACCCCGGCGCCGGCCATCCGCCCCTCGAGCTCCGGGACGCCGTCGGTGATCCCGTGGTCGTCCTCCCCGTAGAAGGCGAGGACCGGACAGCCGATCGTGGCGGGGTCGGCGTGCTCGGGGAACGTGCCGTAGAACGGGACCGCGGCGCGCAGCCGGGCATCGGCAGCCGCGAGGGCGAAGGCGTACGTGCCGCCGAAGCAGAAGCCGACGACGGCGACCCGGCCCTCGACCCCCGGCTCGCCCACCAGGGAGTCGACGACCGCCGTCAGCGCGGGCACGGCCCAGGCGGCGAACTCCGGCTGCCGGGCCGGGGTCGTGGCCGCCCGCAGCCGCGGCTGGGCAGCCAGGCGCTCCTCCTCGGTGCCGTGCGACACGAGGTCGAAGAGGCGCGCGCCGACCTCCGGGGTGAGCCCGACGTGGCGCAGCAGGTCGGGCGCGACGGCGACGTAGCCCTCCGCGGCGAAGCGGTCGGTGACGTCCTTGACGTGGTCGGTCAGGCCCCAGATCTCCTGGATGACGACGACGGCACCGCGGGGCTCGCCCGACGGGTCGGCGCGGTAGGCGGTGAGGTCGTGGTCGGGGAAGTCGGTCATCGTGCCCATGGGACAGTCCTACTCCCCCGTGCTGGGTGCGCGTCGACCGGCGCCGCCCGCACACCTCGCGGTACGCGACACCGCGTATGCCGTGTGCCGGCGTCCCCGAGCGGTGCCTCAGGCGCGGCTGGCACGTCGTCGGGCGGGTCGGTCGGCCGTCGCCTCGGACGTCACCACCGTCGTCACCACCGTCGTGACGGACGGTGTGCGTGGGGTCGACGAGAAGCCGAACCGGCAGGGCGGGTCGACCGGTGCGAGCCCGCCCAGCGGTGCGCCCTCGAGACTCCCGGCCATGCCGACCACCCGGTGCAGGTCGGTAGCCCCGTAGAACTCCTGCCGCCCCTCGAGGGCCGTGCCGCGGGTTCGCACGCCACGCAGGGCGACTCGCGCCATCGGGTCGACCATCGTGGTCCACGCGGGACTCGCCGCGACGGCGGCGGGGACGACGCGCAGCAGCCGGCCCAGCGGCATACGCCCACCGACGGACAGGTCGAGGGTCAGCGACGGCGAGCGCACCTTCCACCCCTCCGCCGTCCGCGTCACGTGGACCGCCTCCAGGCGAACCTCGTCGAACGCATACGTCGCCTCGACGAAGGCGGCGACCTCGGCCGTCGGCGCGAGCAGCAGGCGGTGCCCGGCAGGCGTCTCGACCATCGCGTCGCCGAACGGCCCGAGGGGTGTGCGGTCCCACGACCCGACGACCACGCGCACCCCGGAGGTCGAACCGACGCCGGCGATGCGGCCGTGGAAGCGGTGGACGCTCATTCGACCCGGTTCACCGTCTCGTCGATGCCGTCGACGATCCTCGAGTAGTCGTCGGTCGGCGAACCGCCGAGCACCGACCCCCACGCAGGCACGAGCTCGGCGCCGTAACGGTGACCGTAGCCGTCGGGTGGGTCGTGGCCGACGGCCATGTCGGTCGTCAGCTGCCAGAAGGTGACGAACGGGATCCACGTGACGTCCGGGTTGACGTCGCGCCCGCGCGGCTCACGCAGCCAGTCGGGCTCGGCCCCCAGGAGGGCAGGGTTCCACCACACGACGGGGTCGGAAGGGTGCTGCGCGTAGACGAAGCGCGGGAAGTCCCACGTGCCGTAGTCGCGGCCGTAGTAGTCGTGGGTCAGCTGGTCGCCGCTCGCGGCGAAGCGGATGTGCCGGCCGTCGTCGACCACCGGGAGGATCTCGGGCGAGCCCTCGGTGCGCCGCGTCGTCAGCGACGTGACGATGCCCGTGAAGCTCGGGGTGCCCACCCACACCCCGCCCTGGGCCCGGGCCATCATGTCGTCGGCATCGGCGAAGGCGGCCTGGCCACCGTACGCGCCCAGCGACTCGCCGCCGACGACCAGCTGTGCACGGTCGTCCTCGGGAAGCGCCCGCCAGACGGCATACACCTTGTCGAAGAGCGCCTTGCCCGCCTCGCGGGGGGTGTCGCGGTCGGTCATGATCGACATCGCGCTCGGCAGGTAGGAGTACTGCATCGCGGCGATGGCGCTGTCACCGTTGGCGAGGTACTCGACCGCCTGCGCCGACCAGTCGTCGACCCAGCCGGTGCCCGTCGTCGTGAACACGGCCAGGACCCGGCGGTGGAAGGCGTTGGTGCGCTTCAGCTCGGCCACGACGGCGTCGGCGACGTCGGCCACGCTGCGGTCGCCGGTGCGCCCCGCGTAGACACGGATCGGGTCGATGGCCCCGCGCCCGGTCGCGCGCGAGATCTGCGCTGCCGTCGGCGCGCTCGTGACGAACATCTGGCCCTGGTAGCCGAGCGTGTCGTAGCGCTCGAAGGAACCGAAGCTGCCCGACAGCAGCGGCGACGTCGGCGCGGAGCGACCGCTCGGCGGGCTCGAGTTCACCTGTGCGGCAATGCCGGCGAAGGCCTGCATGCCGCGGTGGAGCAGCACGCTGTCGGTCACCCAGGCCGTCGCCAGCGCGACGACGACGACGGCGATGACGCTCGCGAGCGCCCCGGGCAGCACGTGTCCGGCGGCCTCGGCGAGGTGGTGCGTCGCGCTGCGCAGACCCCGCGCGATGGCGATGAACACGACGGCGATGACGGTGGCGAGAGCCAGCGCGAGGGCCCAGTCGCCGGGGTCGAGGGGCGCCAGCCCGACGACCGCCGCGGTGCGGGCCTGGGCACGCACGTTGGCGACGGTGAGGCCGAGCACGGCGACGGCGGTGAAGACGGGAGCGGCGACCAGCAGCCAGTGCCGGGCCTCGCCGCTGACCGTGACCCGCAGGTCGATCAGCCGTGCGACGGTGCGCACCAGCCACGACACGGTGGCGCCGAGGGCGTAGCCGGCGACGGCGCAGAGCCCGCTGATGAGGCCCTGGTAGTACCAGGTGCGCGGCAGCAGGCTCGGCGACATCGACGTCAGGAAGTACGCGGCGCCGAAGAACAGGCCGGTGCGCGACAGGTGCCACCACGGGCGGCCGACGCGCCCGGGTGAGCGCGGACCGGACCCCTGGGACATGACTCAACAGTAGGTGGGTGCATGGGGAGTCCGCCTCCGGATTGCCCCCTACGGGAACACCCGGGCAGGCGGCCGTCCCGGCCGGCGGCAGGTGCCTGCAGGATGGGAGCATGCGCCACCCCGACGAGCGGACCACGACGTTCACCCGACACGGCCTCACGTTCGAGGTGACCGACACCGGGCCAGTCGAGGGTGAGGTCGTGGTGCTGCTGCACGGCTTCCCGACCGACCGCTCGAGCTGGGACCGCGTCGCCGGCCGCCTGAACGAGAGCGGCCTGCGCACCCTCGCACCCGACCAGCGCGGCTACTCGCCGGGTGCGCGGCCGGCAGAGGTGGGGGCCTACCGTCTCGAGGAGCTCGTGGCCGACGTGCTCGCTCTCGTCGACGCGTCCGGCCGGGAGCGCGTGCACCTCGTCGGGCACGACTGGGGCGGCGCCGTCGCCTGGCTGGTCGCGGCGAACCACCCGCACCGCATCGCCTCGCTCACCGTGCTGTCGACGCCGCACCCCGCCGCCATGGGCCGGGCGTGGCGCCGGGGCGTCGAGCAGAAGCGCAAGTCCTGGTACATGGCCGCCTTCCAGGTGCCGCGCCTGCCCGAGCGGGCGGTGTCCGCCCGCTTCGAGTCGCTCATGGCGCGCTCGGGGCTGCCCGCCGAGGACCGCGGCAGGTATGCCGCACGGCTGGCCCACCACGACGCGCTCGCCGGGCCGATCAACTGGTACCGCGCCGCCCGTCGTTCGCACGTGCGGGCGCACCGGGTCGAGGTGCCCACGACCTACGTGTGGGGCAGCCGCGACCCGTTCCTCGGGCGCACGGCCGCGGAGCTGACCCGCGAGCACGTGACGGGCGACTACGAGTTCGTCGAGCTCGACGCCGGGCACTGGCTGCCCGAGACCCGGGACGAGCAGGTCGCCTCGGCCATCGTGCGCCGCGTCACGCGTGATGCGGGGAACACCGGGGTGCGCGGGTAGGTTTCACGTCCGTGAAGATCGACATCTGGTCCGACATCGTGTGCCCGTTCTGCTACCTCGGCAAGCGGCGCCTGGAGGCCGCCATCGCGCAGTTCGAGCACGCCGACGAGCTCGACGTGCAGTGGCACAGCTTCGAGCTGGACCGCGGCGCCGAGCCCGTGTCGGACGTCCCGCTGGTCGACCTCGTCGCCGCCAAGTACGGCACCACCCGCGAGCAGGCCGTGGCGCAGCACCGGTCGATGGCTGCCGCAGCCACCGAGCTCGGGCTCCAGTTCAACTGGGAGCAGGCCCGCTACGGCAACACCTTCGACGCGCACCGCGTCGTGCACCTCGCCGCCGAGCACGGCCTGGCCGATGCCGCCCACGAGCGCCTCATGCGCGCCTACTTCACCGATGGCCTGGCTGTCGGCGACCGCGAGACCCTCGTCCGGCTCGCCACCGACATCGGCCTCGAGGCCGACGCCGTGCGGGACATGCTCGACTCCGACGACTTCGGCAACCACGTGCGCAGCGACGAGGCCACCGCGAAGATGCTCGGCATCGAGTCGGTGCCGTTCTTCGTGCTCGACCGCAAGTACGGCGTCTCCGGCGCGCAGCCCGTCGAGGTCTTCAGCCAGGCCCTGGAGACGGCCTGGGCGACCCGGCACGAGGTGCCCGAGCCGGTGGCCGCCGGCGGTGGGTGCGGCGGAGGCTGCGGCGCCGGCGGGTGCGGAGGCGTCTGCGGGGCCTGACCCCGACACCCCGTCGTCCTCCAACGCGCCCGCGCGCCCTCCGGACGCGTAAGGTACCGCTCGCCGGTCGACGAAAGGCGCTCATGGGCAGGCACACCGACCCCGCGGATCCGGGGTCACGGCGCGCCGTCATCCTGACGCTGACGGCCTCCGCGCTGCTCGTGCTGGCCGGTGTCGTGATCCTCCGCTCGGCAGGTGACCTGCGCCTGGGACATGCCGGGCCGGGACCGTCGCCCACGAGCACGCCCACGAGCACCATCGGCGAGCTGAGCGCGCCGGCGCCCGGCCCGCTCACGTCGCCGACGCCCGCCACGTCGTCGGTGTCGCCACCCACCGGACAGCTGCCCACGCGGGTCCGCGAGGCCGTGGCCGAGCAGGTCGTCTCGCTCGTCAACGCGGAGCGCGCCCGCGCCGGCTGCGCGCCGGTCGCGACCCACGCCCTGCTGGCTCGGGCGGCCCAGGACCACAGCGCCGACATGGCCGCGCGCTCCTACTTCTCGCACACGAGCCCCGACGGTCGCACCTTCGCGCAGCGCATCCGGGCCGCGGGCTGGGCCGGGGGTGCCCTCGCCGAGAACATCGCGGCCGGCCAGGTCAGCGCCATGGCGGTCATGCAGGCCTGGATGGGCAGCGCCGCACACCGGGCGAACATCCTGAACTGCGCCTACCGCGACATCGGCGTCGGCTACGCCACGGGCGGCCGCTACGGCACGTACTGGACGCAGGCCTTCGGCGCCTGAGGCCCTCTAGGTTGGTTGCCATGCAGCCGTGGCACTCGCAGGACCAGCACGTCGTGCGGCTCGACTGGGGCCCCACGGCCGCCGGGGCGCTCACCGCGTATGCCGTCGCGGCCGGGTCGCCGGTGTGTGCCGTCGTCGTCGACGTGCTGAGCTTCACCACGTGCGTGTCGGTCGCCGTCGACGCCGGAACCACGGTTCACCCCTACCCCTGGAAGGACGACTCGGCGACGACCTTCGCGGCGGAGCGCGGCGCGACTCTCGCGGTGCCCCGCAGTCGGTCCCGCGCGGGGGGCGGGGTGAGCCTCTCGTCGTCGTCGATCCGGGCCGCCGGCCCCCTGCGCGACCTCGTGCTGCCCTCCCCGAACGGCTCGACGATCGCCGCGCGCCTCGCCGGGGCCGGCGCCCAGGTCGTGGCGGCCTCGCTGCGCAACCGCTCGGCGGTGGCAGCGTGGCTCGTCGACTGGCTCGACTCGACGGTCGGGGCTGCGACCGCGCCGGCCGTCGTCGTGGTGCCGGCCGGCGAGCGCTGGCCCGACGCCTCGCTGCGGCCCGCGGTCGAGGACCTCTGGGGCGCGGGCTCGGTCGTCGCCGCCCTGGCCGGGCTGCTCGAGCACCGAGCCGGGCCCCTGCTGCTCAGCCCCGAGGCCGAGGCGGCAGGCACCGCCTGGCTCACCGTCGAGCACCGCGTCGACGAGGCCCTCGAGGCGTGCGCCAGCGGACGCGAGCTCGTCGAGCAGGGCTGGCCCGACGACGTCGCCGTCGCCGGCGAGCTCGACACGTCGCAGGTGGTGCCGGTGCTCGCAGACGGCGCCTTCACGGCATACGGCCGCTGACGCCTACTGCCCGATCGCCGTCCAGAAGGCCGACGCGGCGCGCGACGGCCGACCCGTGCGGCGCTCCGACCAGTCCGCCGACGTCATGAGGGCGGTCACGGCGTTGACCCCGATCCAGCGCAGCGGCTCGGGCTCCCAGTCGCGCGACGTCCGCCCGGCCCACGGGAGAGTCGAGAGCTCCTCGGGGTCGTCGCCACTGATCATGGCGGCGAGGGTGCGCCCCGCGAGCGCGGAGGTCGCGACACCGTCGCCGACGTAGCCGCCCGCGAAGGCGAGGCCGGTGTGGCGGTCGTGGCGCACCGACGGGAACCAGTCACGGGGGACGCCGAGGTTGCCGCCCCAGGAGTGGGTGAAGGTGACGCCGTCGAGCACCGGGAAGAGCTCGACGAGGATCCGCCGCAGGCTCGCGTGGACGCGTTCGTCGCGGTCGTAGAGGGGCGAGACCTTGGAGGCGTAGTGGTACGGCGCGCCCCTTCCGCCGAAGGCGATGCGGCCGTCGCGGGTGCGCTGCCCGTAGATCGTCAGGTGCCGGTTGTCGGCGAAGGTGGCGCGGCCCTCGAGGCCGATCTGCGCCCACACCTCGTCGGGCAGTGGCTCCGTCGCCGTCATGAGGGAGTAGATGGGGGCGATCGCACGGCGGCGGCCCGCGACCGTCGGGGTGTAGCCCTCGGTGGCGAGGACGACGTGCTCGGCGCGCACCGTGCCGTGGGGCGTCACGACCCGACGGCTGCGGACGTCGACGGCACTGGTGCGTTCGTGGATGACGACACCCCGTCGCTCGACGGCGTCGGCGAGCCCACGGACGAGCCGAGCCGGGTGGATCGCGGCGCAGTGCGGCGTGAACGAGCCACCGAGGGCGTCGGCGACCGAGGCGACGGCGGTCACCTCGTGCGCGTCGAGCAGCCGGTGGTCCTCCTCGCCGAAGCCCCAGGCGCGGTGGTCGGCGGCCTCCTCGCGGATCCGCTCGAGCTGCGCGGGGTTGCGAGCCACGGACAGGTAGCCGCCCTGGTCGAAGTGGCAGTCGATGCCCTCGGCGTCGGTGACCGCGCCGATGTCGGCGACCGTCTGGTGGAGGCGGCGCTGCATCCGCACCGCGGCGTCGCGACCGCGTTCCGCGGCCATCCGCTTGAGCGAGGTCGGGAAAAGGGCGGAGCACCAGCCGCCGTTGCGTCCCGAGGCGCCGAAGCCGGCGACCTCCTTCTCGATGACGGCGACGCGGATCGTCGGGTCGGTCGCCACGAGGTGGTACGCCGTCCAGAGCCCGGTGTAGCCGGCCCCCACGATCGCGACGTCGACCTCGGTGTCGGCGCCCAGTGACGCGCGGGGCTCGATGTCGTCGATCGTGTCGTGCCAGAGGCTGAGTCCCCGGTAGCCGCTCGTGGTCCTGGAGGGCGGCAAGGCGGGAGGCATGGCGGGATCATGCCATCTCGGGGCACCCTCGCAAGGCCTCCGCGGCTCATCATTTTCACTTGAATCCCCTTCCAACACCTACGGATTCCGCAGGTGTGCTTGCGGGTGTCGGGCCTTCCGTCGCGGCGCCGGCACGGGCAGGATGCGCACATGAGCACCGTGGACCGAGCCCGCCTCGCCGGGCTGCACGCCCGAGAGCGGCAGGCCTTCCTGGAGGCCCGACCGCGCTCGCGCGCCCTGGCCGAGCAGGCCGCCGCGCACATGCCGGGCGGCGTGCCGATGAGCTGGATGGTCAAGTGGCCCGGGGACTTCCCCGTCTTCGTCGCCGGGGCGGCCGGCGCCCACTTCACGTGCGTCGACGGGATCGACCATGTCGACCTCTGCCTCGGCGACACCGGCGCGATGATGGGCCACTCCCCGGCGCCGACCGTCGAGGCGGTGACGCACCAGCTCGCGCGCGGCATCACCACGATGCTGCCCACGGAGGACGCGATCGCGGTCTCGAGCGGGCTGGCAGAGCGGTTCGGCCTCCCCTACTGGCAGTTCACGCTCACGGCCACCGACGCCAACCGCCACGCGATCCGCTACGCCCGCCACCTCACCGGCCGCAGCAAGGTCGTCGTGCACAACTGGTGCTACCACGGGTCGGTCGACGAGGCCTTCGCCACACTCGGCCCGGGCGGCGCGACGACGAACCGGCCCGGCAACATCGGGGCGCCCGTGCCCACCTCCGAGACGACACGCGTCGTCGAGTTCAACGACCTCGCCGCGCTCGAGCAGGCCCTCGCCCACGGCGACGTCGCCGCGATCCTCGTCGAGCCGGCCCTCACGAACATCGGCATCGTCCTGCCCGACCCCGGCTACAACGAGGGCGTGCGCGAGCTGGCCACACGGTACGGCGCGCTGCTCGTCAACGACGAGACCCACACCATCTGCGCGGGGCCGGGCGGCTACACCGGCGCCCACGGTCTGCAGCCCGACATGCTCGTCATCGGCAAGTCGATCGGTGGCGGGATCCCCTGCGGCACCTTCGGATTCAGCCAGCAGATCGCCGACCGCATCGCGACCTCCGTCGAGCTCGAGGAGATCGACGTGGGCGGCATCGGCGGCACTCTCGCCGGCAACGGACTCTCGATGGCGGCGATGAAGGCGACGCTCGAGCAGGTCATGACCGCCGAGGCCTTCGAGTGGATGGTGCCGCTCGCCGACGCGTGGGCCGACGGCGTGCAGGCCGGCATCGACGCGGTCGGGGCCGACTGGCACGTCACGCGGCTCGGGGCCCGGGCCGAGTACAACTTCTCGGGCCGCCCGTCACGGGACGGGCAGGACGCGCACGACGCCGACGACTTCGAGCTGCAGCAGTACCTCCATCTCCATGCGCTCAACCGCGGCATCCTGCTCACGCCGTTCCACAACATGGCCCTGATGAGCCCCGCCACGACGGCCGCCGACGTCGACGCCCACACCGAGATGTTCGGCGCCTGCCTCAAGGAGCTCTTCGCCTAGGCCTGCCCTCGACGGCGCTCCAGTGCCGGCGCGAGGGAGTCCACCAGTGCCGGCAGGGCCATGGCGGCCGACTCGCGCCACACCACGTGCGCCACGTCGGAGACGTCGGTCTCGAGCGGGTTGACCTCGACGACGGCCGCGCCGGCACGCCGGGCGACTGCGGGGAGACCGGCGGCGGGGTGCACGATGCCCGACGTGCCGACCACGAGCACGAGGTCTGCGGCCTCCACGAGGGCGACGGCCTGCTCCCACGCGTCCAGCGGCAGCAGCTCCCCGAACCACACGACACCCGGGCGCACCCGCCCGCCGCACCGCGGGCAGGTGGGTGGGTCGACGCGGTCGACCTCCGTGTCGGGCACGTCGACCGTCCCCGCGTATGCCGTCTCGCACCGTGCGCAGCGGAAGCTCGCGAGCGACCCGTGGAGGTGCACGACGTCACGGCTGCCGGCCCGCTCGTGCAGGTCGTCGACGTTCTGGGTGACGACCCGGACGTCAGCGAGTGCGGCCCACCGGGCGACCGCACGGTGTCCCGCGTTCGGCTCCACGTGCGCGACGGCGCCGAACCGTGAGAGGTACCAGGCCCACACGAAGGCAGGGTCGCGGTCCCAGGCCTCGGGCGTCGCGAGGTCCTCGGCGGCATACCGCTCCCACAGGCCGGTCTGGGCGTCGCGGAACGTGGGCACCCCGCTCTCGGCCGACATGCCCGCGCCGGTGACGACGACGACGCGTCGCGCGTCGAGCGCCGCCTCGAGGGCTGCTTCGGGAACCCGCATGCGGACAGGCTCGCACGTCTGTCCGCAGCCGGGGTGTTTCGGGTTCTGACGGTCCTGACGGGCGCTGGTCCACCCGGAGCATGATGGGCCTGTGAGCACGTCCGCCGCCTCCGACCGCGACGGGGCCCTCGACGAGGCCCTCGAGCCCGGGGGTTCCCGGGACGACGTGCAGCCGCGGGCGACCTACCACCACGGCGACCTGCGCCGGGCGCTGCTCGACGCCGGCACCGACCTGGCCCGCGAGGGCGGCCCCGACAAGGTCGTGCTCCGCGAGGCGACACGCCGCGTGGGGGTCTCGGCCAACGCCGCCTACCGCCACTTCGCCGACCGCGACGCCCTGCTCGGCGACGTCGTCTCGCGGGCCCAGGCCCGCGCGGCCGACGTCATCAGCGCCACCATGGATGCCGTGCCGCGGGCGCTCGAGCGTGGACCCCGGGCCCGGGCCCGCTTCCGTGCCGTCGGCGTCGGCTACCTGCGGTTCGCCATGGACGAGCCGGGCCTCTTCCGCACGGCGTTCGCTGTGCCCGTCGACCTCAGCCGGGCCGCCTCGGCGGATGCGGCCGGGGCCTGCGGGCTCACTCCGTTCCAGCTGTTGTCGGAGGCCCTCGACGCCATGGTCGAGGCCGGGGTGATGGCGCAGGACCAGCGCCCGGGGGCCGAGCTGCTGGCCTGGTCGGCCGTCCACGGCATGGCGATGCTCGCCCTCGAGGGCCCGCTGCGCGACCTGCCGCCCGGTGCCGTCGACGAGCTCGCGCCCAGGCTGGTGCGCATGGTCGACCTGGGGCTCGGCCTCTCCGACGGCGGCGGCGAGGGCTCCGGCAAGATTGCCTAGGGTGGCCGGGTGACCAGGGACACCATCCGCAGCGACGGGACGGGCGACGCCGCCACCCCGCGCGCGCTCGACCGCGACACCGCAGCCTTCTACCGCCGCCTCGGACCGGGGCTCTACGCGCCGACCGTCCACGTGCAGGGCGCCTGGCGCGACGACGAGCAGCACATGGCGCCGGTCAGCGGCATCCTCGCCCACGAGATCGACCTCCACGAGCCGCGCGAGGGCATGCAGCTGGCGCGCATCTCCTTCGACATCCTCGGCATGATCCCTGCCCGGCCGAGCCGCGTGGAGGTGCGCACGACCCGACCCGGCCGCACCATCGAGCTCGTCGAGGCGACGATGCTCGTCGACGACCGCGCCGTGGTGCGCGCCCACGCGTGGCGGCTCGCGGCCCACGACTCCGAGCCGGTCGCCGGCGTCGAGCTCGAGGCGGTCCCCGGCCCCGACGGGCTGCAGCCCTGGTCGGGCACCGACACGTGGGACGGCGGCTACATCGAGGGACTCGAGTTCCGGGTCGCGCCCGACCGGCGCCCGGGTCGCACGGTCGCCTGGATCCGGGCGCTCCACCCGCTTGTAGACTGCGAGACCTGCTCTCCCACAGCCGATCTCGTGCGTCTGGCCGACACGGCGAACGGCATCGCGGTGCGCGTCTCCCCGCGCGAGTGGATGTTCCCCAACGTCGACCTCAGCGTCCACCTCTTCCGCGAGCCGGTGCGGGGCTGGGTCGGCTTCGACACCCGCGTGACGATGGGGCCCACCGGCCTCGGGCTCACGTCGACCACGCTGCACGACGAGCGCGGCCCCGTCGGCCGCGCCGAGCAGGTCCTCACCGTCCGACGCCTCCCTGGCAGCTGATCGCCACCCGACGACATCCTTCCGGACGCCTGCCGCGTCCGAGAGGTGGAGGCACACCGCGCAAAACGGGCATGTCCCTGCCACAATGAAGGGCGCGATCGCGCCGACTCACACACCGCAGCGCGGTCAAGGACCAGGGGACACCATGAGGACGATCCGCATGGACAGCAAGCGCACCACCAACGCCGTCGCCGCCGCCCTCGCGGTGGTCGCCCTCACCGTGGCCGCTCCGGCCGCGCGCGCGGACGACACCACCGGCACGCCGGCACCGACGACCACCACCAGCGCGAGCAGCGCGACGACCGGCCCTGCGAGCGGCACCGACACCTCGACGCCCACCGGGGCGACGACTGCCACCGCCAGCCCGGCGCCTCCCGCCAGCACCGCCCCTGCCACAGCGCCGGCAACAGCCCCCGCCCGCACGACGGCAAGGCCCGCACCGGCCGGCACCTTCTCCGCCGCGGCGGCGCCCACCGCCGTCATCCCCCGCACCGCACCCGTCGCCACGGTCAAGGACCTCCAGGTCCGCCTCAAGCTCGTCGGGCAGTTCCCGTACGCCATCACCGGCGTCTACTGGTCGGCCGTCGACCGCGCGGTGCTCGGGTTCCAGCGCGCCCAGGGCCTGGCCGAGAGCGGTGTCGTCGACCAGGCGACGTGGGACCTCCTCCGCGCCCGCACGAGCAGCCCGGTCGCGCTGCCGCGCACCGCCACGGCCCTGCGCGTCAAGGACCTCCAGGTGCGGCTCAAGCTCAACGGCCGGTTCGCGTACGCCGTCACCGGCGTCTACTGGTCAGCCGTCGACCGCGCGGTCCTGGCCTTCCAGCTCGCCCAGAACCTCCCGCAGAGCGGTGTCGTCGACCAGCGCACGTGGGACCGCCTCGAGGCGGCGACCGCCAGCCCTCTCGCGATCGGCCGCACCGCCTCCACGGGCCAGCTCAAGGAGGTCCAGCTGCGGCTGCGAGCCGTCGGCAGGTGGGCCTACGGCATCACAGGCGTCTACTGGTCGGCACTCGACCGGGAGGTGCTCGCCTTCCAGCAGCAGCGCAACCTGCCGCAGTCGGGCGTCATCGACCAGCGCACGTGGTCGCGCCTCGTCGCGCTGACCTACACGCCGGGCACCTTCGACCAGCACCGCTACAGCGCCGGGCTCGCGCCGGTGATGCCGAGGCTCGCCGCGCTCGACAGCCGCTGCCGCACCGGCCGGGTGATGTGCGTCGACAAGGCCACGCGCACCCTGACCTGGGTCGTGGACGGCAAGCCGCTCATGGTCATGTGGGCCCGCTTCGGGCGTCCCGGCCTCGAGACCCGCGAGGGCACCTTCCGCGTCCAGCGCATGTACGAGTACGTCATCTCGAACCTCTACTTCACGCCGATGCCCTACTCGATGTTCTTCTCCGGCGGCCAGGCCGTGCACTACTCGTCGAACTTCGCGCGGCTCGGCTACGCCAGTGCGAGCCACGGGTGCGTCAACATCGGCGACCACGCCCTGGTCAAGTCGCTCTTCTTCAAGGTGCGCGTCGGCGACAAGGTCGTCGTCCACCACTGAGCCCAGAGCAGCCGAGAGATCATTCCGTCGTGACGGAGTGCTCTCTCGATCGGGTCAGTCGACCGTGGCGGTGACGGTCGTGCCGAGCTCGATGGTGCGGCTCACGGTGCACCACTCGTCGTGCGAGCGCTTGACGAGCTTGGGCAGCATCTCGCGGGCCGTGTCGCCGGCCTCGCCCTCGGGGAAGCGCACCCGGAAGCTGACGTTGATGTCCTGCAGGTGGTTGCCGTGCTCGTCCTTGACCTTGTCGGCCGTGACGACGACCTCGAAGCTGTCCGGCTCGGCGCGGCGCGACGTCACCGTGTCGACGTCGACCGCGGTGCACGCGGCGATGCCGGCGAGGAGCAGCTCGACCGGCGAGAGCTCGTCGGTGCCGGAGCTCGTCGTGATGGACCCGCCACGGCGGTTGCGGGCGGTGTAGCGGCCCTGGCTGTCGCGGGTGAGGGTGATCTGGCGCAGGTCGTCGGAGCTCATGGGTGCAGCCTTCCAGAATGTCGGGAGCGGACGGTCAGAGCCACGCGTCGGCGAGCAGCTCGTAGGAGCGCAGCCGGGCCTCGTGGTCGTGGGCGCCGCACGTGACGATGACCTCGTCGACGCCGGTGGCCTCGACGAACCCGGCGAGCCCGTCGCGTACCTCGTCGGCGGTGCCCACGAGCGACACGCGTGTCATGTCCGAGACGGCCTGACGCTCGGCCGGCGACCACTGGGCCATGAGCCCCGCGATGTCGCCGCTCGGCTCGGGCAGGGCCGTCCGCCGCCCGGTGACGATCCCGTGGAAGCGCTGGAGCACGCTCGTGAAGAGCCGCTCGGCCTCGTCGGTGGTGTCGGCGACCATGACGTTGACGCCGGCCATGGTGCGTGGGGCGTCGAGCCCGCCCGGCTGGGTGGAGGGCACGAACCGCGTCCGGTAGACCTCGAGGGCGCTCATCAGCGCGGCCGGTGCGAAGTGCGAGGCGAAGGAGTACGGGAGGCCGAGGGCGGCCGCGACCTGCGCGCCGCCGTGGCTCGACCCCAGGATCCAGATCGGCACCCGCGTTCCCTCGCCGGGGATCGCTCGCACCTTCGCGTCCGGGTCGGGGTCGCCGAGATAGCCGATGAGCTCCTCGACCTCGCCCGCGAAGTTCATCGCTGCGGCCTCGTTCCGGCGCAGGGCGCGGGTCGTGAACGGGTCGGTGCCCGGGGCCCGGCCCAGGCCCAGGTCGATGCGCCCGGGGTGGATCGTCGCGAGCGTGCCGAACTGCTCGGCGACGACGTACGGCGCGTGGTTGGGAAGCATGATGCCGCCGGCGCCGACCCGGATGGTCTCGGTGTGGTCGGCGACGTGCCCGATGAGGACGGCCGTCGAGCTGGAGGCCACACCCCGCATGTTGTGGTGCTCGGCCATCCAGTAGCGCTGGTAGCCCCACTTCTCGGCGTGCCTCGCGATGTCGACGGTCGAGGCGATCGCGTCGGTCGCGGTGCCGCCGTCGACGACGGGCACGAGGTCGAGGATGTTCAGCTGGGCTCTGGCAGGACTCACGTGGGTGCCAACCGGACCGCGGGGTCGGGCTATTCCTGGGCCCCCCACCCGCCGGCTCAGGGAAGCTTCAGCTGGTCGACCTGGTCGTCGTAGTCGGGGCAGAAGGCCTGCACGCCCGCGGCCATCAGCTGCTTCGTGCGCAGCGCCTCACCGGTGCTGCCGAGCGGCTTCGAGTCGTCGTCGACCGCGATCTCGCGCAGCTGCACGCCGCCGTTGCGCAAGGCCCAGCACGTCGTCGTGCCGGTCTCGATGTCGTCGGCGACACTCGCTCCGGTGACCGCCGCTCCGAGCTTCTCCGCCGCGATGACGAACTGCGCCTCCTCCGCGGTGATGGAGGGCCGGGCGCTCGCGACGTCGGACGGGACGTCGGCGATCGTCGGGTCGGACCCCCCGCACGCAGCGAGCGAGGTGACGACGAGCACCGCGGTGGCCAGCCCCACGATGGCCGACGTGCGAGGTGCGGGAGCGGACGTGCGCCGGCGAGGCCACCCGACGGCATACGGGCGCGGCGCATCGGCTCTGGTCAGTGGATCCATCGTTAGGCTGAACGCGTGAGCGAGACCGATCGTCCCCGCGATGCCGCGTCGGCGCAGCTCGCCGCCGCAGCATCCGAGGCGCCCCTGGCCCGGGGCGCCCTGCTCGTCTCGCTGTCGGGCGCCGTGTTCGGCTTCGTCTTCCTGCCGCAGCTGCTCGGGCTGGCGCTCGCGGGCCTGAGCCTCGCGCGGCGCGAGCCGAACGGCAGACGGCCGGCCATCCTCGCGGCCGCGGTCGCGGTCGCGTTCACCGTCGTCTGGGCCGTGGCCATCGGCCTGCTGTTCAAGTGGTGGGCCACCTCCCGCTGAGCCCTACTGCGAGTACGTCGAGAGGAACTTCTCGAGGCGGCCGACGGCGTCCTCGAGGTCCTCCACGCGCGGCAGGAAGACGAGCCGGAAGTGGTCGGGCGTCGCCCAGTTGAAGCCGGTGCCCTGCACGACGAGCATCTTCTGGTCGCGCAGCAGGTCGAGGGCGAAACGCTCGTCGTCCTGGATGTCGTGGACCTTGGGGTCCAGGCGGGGGAAGAGGTAGAGGGCCCCCTGCGGCTTGGTCACCGAGACACCCCGGATCTGGTTGAGCATCTCCCAGGCGACGTTGCGCTGCTCGAGGAGGCGCCCGCCGGGCAGGATCAGCTCGTTGATCGACTGGTAGCCGCCGAGCGCGACCTGGATCGCGTGCTGCGCGGGCACGTTGGCGCACAGCCGCATGTTCGCGAGGATGTCGAGGCCCTCGAGGTAGTTGCGCGCGTGCTCCTTCGGCCCGGTGATGGCGAGCCACCCGGAGCGGAAGCCGGCGACGCGGTAGGCCTTCGAGAGGCCGTTGAACGTCAGGCACAGCAGGTCGGGGGCGAGCGCCGCCATCGAGGTGTGCGTGGCGCCGTCGTAGAGGATCTTGTCGTAGATCTCGTCGGCCATGACGATCAGCTCGTGCTCACGGGCGACCTGCGCGATGCCCTCGAGCACCTCGCGCGGGTAGACGGCGCCGGTCGGGTTGTTCGGGTTGATCACGACGATGGCTCGCGTGCGGTCGGTGACCTTGCTGCGGATGTCGTCGATGTCGGGGGCCCAGTCGGCCTGCTCGTCGCAGACGTAGTGCACCGGCGTGCCGCCGGCGAGGCTCGCCGCAGCGGTCCACAGGGGGTAGTCGGGCGCGGGGATGAGCACCTCGTCGCCGTTGTCGAGCAGGCCCTGCATCGCCATGACGATGAGCTCGCTGACGCCGTTGCCGAGGTAGATGTCCTCGACGTTGAGCGGCGGGAACTCGCGGACCTCGTAGTGCTGCTTGACCGCGCGCCGAGCCGAGAGGATGCCCTTGCTGTCGCTGTATCCCTGCGCCGTCGGCAGCTCCTGGATGACGTCGACGAGGATGTCCTCGGGCGCCTCGAAACCGAACGGGGCCGGGTTGCCAATGTTGAGCTTGAGGATGCGGTGGCCCTCCTCCTCGAGCCGCTTGGCCTCGGCGAGCACGGGACCCCGGATCTCGTAGCAGACGTTCTGCAGCTTCTTGCTCTGGGTCACCTTGCGCATGAGGACAAGCGTCGCACTCCCGTATGCCGCCGACCGCGCAATTCCCAGCATGTGGCCCGCCGCTTCGGTGACGTCCGTCTCACGGCGCCCGTGGGTCGCCCGGCGGCGTCAGTGCAGCAGGCAGCCGAAGGCCGAGGCGGGGCTGGAGGCCGTGAGGGAGTCGACGAGCGAGGCCCCGTCCCTGGCGGCCACCTCCACGCTGACCTCGTGCCCGACGAAGGTGCGGGTGAGCCGCGCGTAGGCGGGCGGCGTGGCCGCGACCTGGTTCCATCCCTTCTGCGTCAGGAAGCCGACGAGCTCGGCCGCCTGGGGTCCCGTCGACGGTGGGTAGGTGCGGGTGACGCGGCCGTCGGTGGAGTCGCGGCACGGCGCGATCTCACTGTGCCCCAGCGGGGTCAGGCTGCGGTCGAGCACCTCGACCTCCCCCGCCACGGCCCTCCAGGCCGCGACGTCGTCGGTGTGCAGTCGCCCCGACCACGCCCACGCGATGAAGCCGAGCAGCCCGACGAGGACGACGACGAACGCGACCGCGAAGGGGCTGGCGACGCGCCGGGTCGGGGGCGGCGACGGACGGCCGGCCGGGCTCGCCCGCGCGGGTCTCGCGCGGTCGGGCCGGGCCTCGTCGACGAAGCCGAAGTCGCTCACCGGGACAGTGTGGGACACGCGGTGGCGGGCCGGAAGGACCGCCGTCAACCTGTCGCCGTTCCGTGACTCAGGGCCGTGGCAGCAGCGGGCGGTTCAGGTCGAGCAGGTGGCGCCAGTCGGCCCGGCGCGCGGTGCGCAGCCCACGGCGGACGAGCAGCACCGCGACGACGAGCGCGAACGGCACCCCGACGACGGTCGTCGTGAGGCCGAGGCTGTAGCCCTCGGGGAGGGTCGCGAAGCAGGCGGCGGTCGCCACGACGGCCAGGGGCCGCTCGAGCCGGTCGGCCCAGAGGTCGCCGAGCGACACGGCGAAGACCGGGAGCATCCAGAGGTAGTACCAGCCGAGGAAGACCGGGGCGAGCACGACGACGGCGAGCATCGCCCAGGCGATGCCGCGCACGGGCCGGAGCCGGGCCTCCGGGTCGGCGCCGTGGGCGGGCTTGAGGGCGGCGAGCCAGACGACGACGAGCAGCAGCGCGAGCACGACGAGCGCGACGGCGCGGGCGACGGTGATGCCCGTGTCACGCCACTCGTCGTGGCCGAACAGGTGCCCGACAGCCCCCACCGCGATGCCGGACGCGGTGGGCAACGACGTCCACTGCTCGTTCCTGCCCGGCGTCGACGTCGGGTTGAGCCACGCGAACCCGAGCCCGGTGACGGCGCCGCCGAGCGCCATCGGCACGCCCGCGCAGAGCAGTGTCAGGACTCCCGCCCGGACGACCCCACCCCAACGGTATGCCGTCTCGCGCGGTTCGGGTGTGCGTGCCGTCGCGACGTGGTGGGCCCACAGGATCGCCACGAACGGCAGGGCGATGACCGCCGTCACCTTGACCATGGCTCCGAGCGCGATGACGACGCAGGCGATGACGAACCGGCCCCTCAGAGCGAGCGCCAGACCGCCCAGCACGGCGGCGACCATGAGCGCGTCGTTGTGCGCACCCCCGACGAAGTGGGCGCCGACGAGCGGCGTGGCCACCCCGAGCCACGTCGCGCGCACCGGCGACCAGCCCAGGCGCCGCGCGACGTCGGGGACGGCCCACGCGAGCACGACGACTCCGGCGACCGCGAGCAGCCGGAGCAGCAGGAGCGCGACCCACAGCTCGCCCGACACGGAGGCGACGGCCCGGGCGAGCAGCAGCCACACCGGGCCGTAGGGCGTCGGGCTGTCGAGCCACGTGGGTGCGGTGGAGGCCCGCCACGGCGAGTCGAGCTCGCGGACGGAGTGCTCGTACGGGTTCAGCCCCTGGTCCCAGAGCAGGCCCTGGGCCGCATACGAGTAGAGGTCGCGGCTGTAGAGCGGCATGGCGAGGAGGAGCGGGGCGAACCACAGAACGACGGTGACCCACCACCAGCGCACCGGCACCGGCGCCGACCGCAGCTTCCACCAGGCGACCACCAGCGCGAGCAGGGCTAGCACGCAGACGGACGCGAGCAGCGGGGAACCGCCCTTGGGCGTCGACCACGCGATGCCGGGCCAGAGGATGCCCGTGTTGGGTCGGGGCAGTGCCCCGGCGCCCCACGAGGCAGCCGCCAGCGCGACGGCTCCGGCACAGCCGACCCAGCGCCAGACGCCGGGGGTCGGGCCGCGGTCGACCCGGGACGCCCGACCGGTGCCGGACGCGGGCTCAGCCATGGGTGACCGGCTCGTCGCCCCATGCGAGCAGGCTCCAGCCGGTGGCGGGGTCGCCCTCCATGGTGACCACGTGCGTGTTGTCGAGACGGCGTTCCTCGAAGAAGTCGGCGGGCAGGCCGAGCGAGGCGCTGCACCACACCCGCATCGCCGCACCGTGGCTGACGGCGACGGCGGACTCGTGGCCGTCGGAGGCGATGCGGGCGATCGCCGCGTCGTAGCGGCTCATGAAGCCGGCGCCGCTGTCACCGCCGGGGATCATGTGCTGCGGGTCGTCGCGCCAGCGGACGACGGCGTCGACGTACGGCTGCCAGTCCGTCGTCATCTCCCAGTCGCCGGCCTGGATCTCGCGCAGCCCGGGCAGCACGACCATCTCGAGCCCGAGCAGCTCGGCCAGGGGTGCGGCCGTCTGCTGGGTGCGCACGAGATCGGAGGTGTAGATCGCGCCGAGGTCCTCGCCACCGAGGCGGTCGGCGAGGGCCCGCGCCTGCTCGCGGCCCTCGTCGGTGAGGTCGAGGCCGGGCACGGCCGTGTCGAGCTGCCGTGCGACGTTGGCGTGGGTCTGCCCGTGGCGCACGAGGAAGAGGCGCACCGTCAGAGGCCCTTGACCGTGACGCCGTTGAGGCACTCGACACCGGTCTTGGGGCCCGTGTGGAAGTTGCGGATCGCGACCGGGGCGCTCGCGCCCGGGGCGAGCTTGACGTCGAGCTCCTTGCTGGCGACGTCGGAGCCGTCGGAGACCTTGACGATGAAGGCGGCCACCGTGAACGTGTGCTCCTCGGTGTCGGAGTTCGTCAGCGTTCCGGTGAAGCTCCACGAGTCGCCGGTCGGCTCGCAGGTCGCGCCGCTGAGGCTCGACGAGGCGTCGAAGAGTCCGCCGTCGGTCGGCTCCGCGGACGGGTCGGCGGCGTCGTCGTCGGGGGTCTCGGCCGTGATCGTCGGCTGCACGGCGACGCTGACGGTCGGCGCGACGGAGTCGTCGGGCGACGCGGGGGTCGGCTGGCCGCAGCCAGCGAGCGTCGCGAGGGTCGGGAGGGCCAGTCCGAGCGCCAGGGCGCGGGCCGCGCGCGCAGTGGGACGAGGGGCGCGGGTGACGGCGAGCGCCCGGGTTCGGCCTGGCATGGGCACGGGTGGCCCCTTTCCTGTCGCGAGGTGTGCGCCGCCCATTGTGCCCCGCGGGGGGTCAGGGCAGCGTCAGCCGTGCCGCGACGGCAGCCACGACCACGAGCAACCCGGCCGTGAGTGCGAGCGTGTCGGGCAGGCGCCACGGCGCGGGCCCGGCCCACGTGCGCCGGGTGGCGCCGGCGAAACCACGCGCGTCCATGGCGAGAGCCAGGGTGGTGGCCTGTCCGAGCGCGCCGACGAGCAGGCCGCCGGTGACGACGACCGCCTCCCGGCCGCGGGCGACGGGGCCGCGGTCGGCACGGGTGCTGCGCACCCGACGGGTGGTCATGAGCTCGGCCCAGAGCGTGTCGAAGGCCTGGACGCGCTGCAGTGCCGCCGTCGCCGCGACGACCGGCCGGGCCGGCAGCCCCAGCCGCTGCGCCAGGTGGTCGCCCAGCTGCTCGGGGTCGAGGAATCCGACGACGACCGCCGACGGCACGAGCAGGCAGAGGACGCGCAGCGCGGCGCCGGCCGCCACCTCGAGGTCGCGCCCGCCGAGCAGCCAGGCGGACCACGCGACCCCGAGGACCGCGAGCGCGGCCGGGGCGAGCCGCCGCAGGACGCCCTGCAGGCGCCCCTGCGGCGCTCGGCCACGCCCGGGGGCGAGCAGTCCGACGAGTCCGAGCATCACCTCGACGCCCAGCACGGCGAGCCCCTGGCGCCAGGTGTCGAGCAGGCCGGGCAGGGGCAGCACGCACAGCGCCGTGGCCAGCAGCGCGAGCGAGCCGACCCGGGCGAGCAGGGGGCGCCGCTCGGGCTCGGGTTCGGGCGACGGCTGGGTCGGGGCTTCGAGGCCGACGACGCGGTCGGCGTCGTCGACGACTCCCGGGTCGTGCGTGGTGACGACCACGGCCGCGCCCTCGTCGCGCGCGGCGGCGAGGACGCCTGCGACGGCGGCCCACGTGAGCCGGTCCTGGCCGACGGTCGGCTCGTCGGCGAGGACGAGGGCCGGCCCGTGGGCGACGGCCGAGGCCATCGCGAGACGGCGCTGCTCGCCGCCCGAGAGCTGGCGCGGGTCCACCGCGGCGAGGTGTGCAAGGCCCAGGGCCGAGAGCAGCGCGTCGGCGCGCCGGCCGGCGGCCTCGCGGTCGTGACCCAGCGCCAACGGGGTGGTCAGCACGTCGTCGCGCACGGTGCGGCCGATGATGCTCGTCGCTGCGCGCTGCGGCACCCAGGCGACGGCCCGGGCCAGGTGCGTGGAGGCCCACTCGTGCGGCGGCGCCACGCGGTCGCGGGCGGCGCCATGGTCGCCCGACTCGGCGGGGGTCAGCGGCAGGGCCAGCTCGACGGTGCCGCCGGTGGGGGCCACGAGGCCACCGAGCGCCGACATCAGCGAGGACTTGCCGGCGCCGCTCGGACCGACGAGGGCCACGGTTCGGCCGGCGCGCGCGTCGAGGTCGGCGCCGTCGACGGCGACGGTGGAGCGCGACGGCTCGCCGAGCCGCCTGGTGGTGTGCTCGACCCGCACGTCGATGGCGGCAGCGACGACCTGGCCGTCCGCGACCCGTCCGGCCGCGCCGCCGCGGGCCGGCACCAAGGCGATGTCGAGCGGCTCGGGATCGGGCACGCCGGGCACCCAGATCCCTTGTGCGGCAAGCGAGTCAGCATGGTCTGCCAGCACTTGGCGGGGATCGCCGTCGGCGACGACCCTGCCCGCGGCGTCCAGCACCACGAGCCGGTCGACGTGGTCGAGCCATCCGTCGAGCCGGTGCTCGACGACGACGAGGGTGAGCCCGCGCCGTGCCACGACCTCGGCGACGACGGCGCGCACGCCCGCTGCCGTGTCGGCGTCGAGCATCGCCGTCGGCTCGTCGAGGAGCAGCACGGACGGCTCCATGACGAGCGCCCCGGCGAGGGCGAGCCGCTGGGACTCGCCCCCGCTGAGCGTTGCGGGAGAGCTCTGCGGCGACATCGTCAGGCCGACCTCGTCGAGAACCGCGCGCACCCGGGTGGGCATGTCGGGTGCCGGTACCTGCACGTTCTCGAGACCGAAGGCCACGTCGCGGCCGATCGTCGAGGCGACGACGCCCGCGCCCGGGTCCTGCAGCACGAGCCCCACCGAGCCCGGAACCGCCTGCGGCGCAGCGCCGCCCACGGTCACCTCACCCGAGAGCTCGCCCGAGTCGGCGGTGAGCAGCAGCCCGGCCACCGCCCGCAGCAGGGTCGACTTGCCCGAGCCGCTCGGCCCGGCGAGCAGCACCCGCTCGCCGGGACCGACGGTCAGGTCGAGGCGGTCGAGGACCGGACGCGAGCGCCCGAAGGGCCGCCACGTCAGGTTCTCGACGTGCACCGCGGCACCGGAGCGCACTACGTGCGACCCCGGCCGGAGGTGTTCGACGTGTGGTCTCACCTTCGGGTCCACCTCGACCGGGTCAGACGGCACGCTGTTCGCGGACCTCCTGGCCCGGCGGGAACGGGTTGAGGGCGCCGACCGTGGCGAGCCCGCGGGTCAGGCCGACCGAGAGCAGCGAGCCGAGCACCGCGACGCAGGCGCCGAGCAGCAGCAGGTAGGCGATCTTGTAGTCCCACGTCCAGTCGGTCCAGTAGGAGTACCACTCGTAGACGGCCTCGAACGCGCCGCCGAGGAAGCCGCCGAGCAGCAGCGGCGCCCAGCGGTAGACGGCATACCCGAAGGCGGCGAAGCCGAGCTCGACTCCGAGCCCCTGGACGAGGCCCGAGACGAGGGTGGTCAGGCCCCACTGGGTGCCGATGAGCGCCGACACGACGGCAGCGAGCAGCTCGGTGAAGACCGCGGCCCCGGGGCGCCGGATGATGAGCATGCCGACGATGCCGGCGACGAGCCACGGCCAGCTGAAGAGCGCGGCCAGGGGCGGGAAGCCGGCCGAGACGGCGGCCGACGGTGCTGCGTAGACCAGGCCCCACGCCCAGTAGGCGACGCCGAAGGCGACACCGAGGAAGGCGCAGGTGAGCAGGTCGATGGTGCGCCAGCGGGTCAGCGGACCGGTGGCGGTGATGGTGCTGGTCATGATGGGTCTCCCGGGTTCCAGTAGGGGTGGATACCTGGGGGAGGGCACCGCGACGGGCACGCCGCACGGCGTGGGCCGTCAGGTGACCTGAGAAATACCGACTTCCTTCGCCGGTGCTAACCGGAGCAGGTTCGAGGGTCTGCGGCTCGGCCGTCTGGGCTGCCGCACTCTCAGCGCGTCTCGCGCTCCCCTGTCGTGATGGGTGGTGGTGCTGTTCAGTTGTGGGGGTGACTCTACTCCGGCCGCCATGGGTACAGTCACGCCATGGGCTCCAAGGACTCGAAGAAGGCCGCCAAACAGCTCTCCCGCTCGAAGGAGAAGGCCAAGGCCGCCGCCGCGCCCCGCACGCCGATGGGCGGCCCGGTCTGGAAGATCCTCAGCGTCGGCACGACGCTCGTCGCGACGAAGCTCGCCACCGACGCCGCGCAGAAGGGCTGGAAGCTCGCGACCGGGCGCAACGTGCCGGTCAAGGGTGACTACGAGCGCGAGCGCACCCGCGACGTCATCCTCTTCACCGCGATCTCGTCGATGGCCGTGTCCGCGGCCCGCGTCGCCGCCGAGCGCGGGGCCGCCACCTACTACCGCCACTCGACCGGCCACCTGCCCAAGGCGCTCGAGGACGACCAGGTCAAGCCCACCGACAAAAAGGCCGCCAGGAAGCTCTCCAAGGCCAAGGCCAAGGCCGAGAAGGCGACCCAGAAGGCCATCGACAAGGCCACCGGCAAGCGCTAGCCGGCCTCGCCCACGCGCACGAGCCCCGTCTCGTACGCGAGCACGACCATCTGCACGCGGTCGCGCAGTCCCAGCTTGGAGAGGATGCGCCCGATGTGCGTCTTGACCGTGGCCTCGGCGACGAAGAACGCCGCGGCGATCTCGGTGTTGTTGAGGCCGCGGCCGACCGCCTCGAGCACCTCGCGCTCGCGCTCGGTGAGCAGGTCGAGCCGCTCGGCGCCTGTCGGCCGCGCGGGGGTCGCGAGCACCGGCAGGAAGCGGTCGAGCAGGCGCCGGGTCGGGCCGGGTGCGACCACGGCGTCGCCGGTGTGGACGGCCCGGATCGCGGCGAGAAGCTCCGCCGGACCGGCGTCCTTGAGCAGGAAGCCGGCCGCGCCGGCGCGCAGGGCCGCGTAGACGTACTCGTCGAGGTCGAACGTCGTCAGCACGAGCACCTTCGGCACCTCGCCGCGCGCCACGATGCGGCGCGTCGCCTCGATGCCGTCGAGCCGCGGCATCCGGATGTCCATGAGCACCACGTCGACGTCGCGTCCGGGCAGCGCGTCGAGCGCGGCCTGCCCGTCGGCGCACTCGGCGATGACGTCGATGTCGGGCTCGGCATCGAGCACCATCCGGAAACCGGCGCGCACGAGCGCCTGGTCGTCGACGAGCATCACCCTGGTCGGGTCGCCGGTCACGGCTGCTCCTTCGTCGGCATGGTCGCGAGCACCTCGAACCCGCCGGTCCGGCCCGGCCCTGCCGTCAGCGTGCCACCGTGCACGGCGACTCGCTCGCTCATGCCGGGCAGGCCGTGGCCGCGGCCGTCGTCCGTGCTGGCGGCGCCGCGCCCGTCGTCGGTGACGCAGATGCGCAGCCGGTCGGGTGCCTGGTGCACGTCGACGACGGCGCTGGCACCCGGCCCGGCATGCTTGATGACGTTGGTCAGCGCCTCCTGGACGACCCGGTAGGCCGCGAGGTCGAGCCCCACGGACCGGTCACGCTCCGCGCCCTCCACCGTCAGCGTCACCGGCACGCCGGCCGCCCGCACGCGCGACACGAGGTCGCCCAGCTGGTCGATGCCACCGGTCGGCGCGAGCTCGGCCCCCGACTGGGGGTCGCGCAGCACGCCGACGAGCCGCCGGGTCTCGGTGAGGGCGTCGCGGGCCGTCGACCCGATGGTCTCGAGCGCGCCCACCGACCGGGCGAGCGCGTCGTCGGGACTGCGCTCGGCGGCATACGCGGCGCCGTCGGCCTGCACGACGATGACCGACAGCGCGTGCGCGACGACGTCGTGCATCTCGCGCGCGATCGCGGCGCGCTCGTCCTTGGCGGCGAGGCGCAGCTCCTGCTCTCGCTCACGCTCGATCCGTTCGGCGCGGTCCTGCAGGTCGGAGAGCCGCTGGAGCCGGGCCCGCTTGAGGTCGCCCAGCGCCCAGGCCGCGAGCGACGCGGCGGCGCACGCCATGAAGGTGAAGACGAGCTCCCCCATGCCGGGGGTCCGGCCGCTCACGGCGTTGAACCGCAGGCCTGCGATGGCCGAGCCGAGCGCGGCGACCCCGAGGCCGGCCACGCGTACGCCCCGGCGGGGGTCATAGGCGGCGAGCGAGTACAGCGCGACGAGGAAGGCGAGGTCGCCCGGCAGCAGGTTGCTCGTCGGGATCACGCGCAGCGCGAGCGCGACGCTGACGACGGCGAAGGCGAGGGCCGGGTGGCTGCGGCGCAGCAGGAGCGCGAGGTTCGCGACGCCGACGACGGCCCAGCCGATGCCGTGCCCCTCGCCGAGCACGACGAGCCCCAGCAGCGCCAGGACGAGCGCCAGCGGCACGTCGAGCAGCAGCGGCCGGCGCTGCAGCCAGTCGTACACGTTCCCCTCGGTCACGCCCAGAGCCTACGAGCGCCGGGCGGGCCGGTCGTCAGACCGTGGTCGGAGTCCGGCCGAGCGAGGCCTTTCCGTGGGCGCCGCGACGTGGTGTGCTTGGGGTGGAGCCCCTGAGGAGGTGTGCCATGGAGGCACGGGTCGGTGACCGCATCACGATGGCCGCGGAGCACGTCGGCCAGAGCACCCGCGAGGGCACGATCCGCGAGGTCAAGGGCGAGGGCGGCGGGCCGCCGTACGTCGTCGAGTGGTCCGACGGCCACACCGGGATCATCCATCCGGGTCCCGGCTCGGTGCTGCGCTGCGAGCACGTCGAGCAGCCGGCCGACGAGACGACGGGCTAGACCTCGAGCGCTCGCACGATCGGCACCCCGGCCCGGTAGGCGAGGTGCAGGTGGCTCGGCGCGTCGATGACCGCGAGCTCGGCGGGCTGCCCGGGCGCGACGCGACGGTCGAGCCCGAGCGAGCGCGCCGAGACGGCAGTGGCTGCGTGCAGCGCCTCGGCCGGCGTCATCCCCATCTCGCGCACGGCCAGCGCGATGGCGAACGGGATGGACGACGAGTAGCACGTGCCCGGGTTGCAGTCCGAGGCCAGTGCGACGTCGACGCCCGCGTCGACGAGGCGCCGGGCGTCGGGGTAGGGCGAGCGCGTCGAGAACTCGACGCCCGGCAGCAGCGTGGCGACGGTGGTGCCGCGTGCCCCGGCGAGAGCCTCGACGTCGGCGTCGTCGAGGTAGGTGCAGTGGTCGACGCTGCGGGCGCCGAGCTCGCAGGCGAGCCGGACGCCTGGGCCGTGGCCGAGCTGGTTGCCGTGGACGCGGAGCGCCAGGCCGGCGTCGCGACCGGCTGTGAGGATCGCCCGCGCCTCGTCGCCGTCGAAGGCGTGGGCCGAGTGCGGCTCACAGAAGACGTCGATGCTCTCGGCGAGGCTCGTCGGCCCGTCGGCGGTCACCGCGTCGAGCATCGGACCGGTGACGAGGTCGACGTATGCCGCACGGTCCGTGGCGTACTCGCGTGGCACGACGTGCGCGCCGAGGAACGTCGTGTGCGGAGTGAGCTCGCGCGCGATGCGCAGTGAGCGCAGCTCGTCGTCGAGGGTCAGTCCGTAGCCGCTCTTGATCTCGACGGTCGTCGTTCCCTGCGCGCGCATCTCGGCAACGCGGGCCGCGACGAGGACGCGCAGCTCGTCGTCGCTCGCCGCGCGGGTCGCTGCCACCGAGACCGCGATGCCGCCGCCGTCGTAGGGGGTGCCCGTCATGCGGGCGGCGAACTCGGCCGACCGGTCGCCGGCGAAGACGAGGTGGGTGTGCGAGTCGACGAAACCAGGGATGACGGCACGACCGCCGAGGTCGCGTCGCTCGTCGGCGTCGGGCGCCTCGGCGGCGGGGCCGACCCAGGCGATCTCACCGTCGGCGACGACGAGGGCCGCGTCGCGGACGATGCCGAGCATCGCGTCGCCGCGGCCAGCACGGTCGCGGTGGCCGTCGCCGCGGGCCGGGTCGTTCGTCGTCAGCTCGGAGATGCCCGTGAGGAGCAGGCTCACGCCGGAACCCCTCCGGTGACGCGGTCGATGGCACCGACGAGCAGGCGGCCGACGTCGCCCATCCGGTGCCGACCGTCGCTGACGACGACGTCGCCACCCACGACGACGGTCGACACGTCGGAGGCCACGCACGCGTAGATGATCTGGTCGTGCGCCGCGCCCGCGGTGTTGACCGTGTCGGTGCGCACCGTGACGAAGTCGGCGAGCGCGCCCTTGCTCAGGTGGCCGCCGTCGGACCAGCCGAGGGACCGGTAGCCGTTGAACGACGCCGCGAGGAGCAGGTCGTTCGCCGAGAAGCGGTCTCGCTCGTTGGTGACGAGCCGCTCGTGCATCTCGAGGCCCCGCAGCTCCTCGAACGGGTCGATGACGACGTGCTGGTCGGAGCCCAGCGAGAGCGGGCTGCCGGCGTCGTGCAGGGCGCGGGCGGGGCCGATGCCGTCGGCGAGGTCACGCTCGGTCGTCGGGCAGAAGCAGGCCCCCGTGCCCGTGCCGCCGAGCAGGTCGATGTCGCGGTCCTCGAGGTGGGTCGCGTGGACGGCCGTGGCGTGGGCGCCGAGCGCGCCCGCCTCGTCGAGCAGCTGGGTCGGGCTCGCGCCGTAGAACATCTGGCAGGCGAGGTTCTCGCCGTGCTGCTCCGACAGGTGCACGTGCAGGGGCAGGTCGCCGGCGGCCTCGACGACCCGCGGCAGGTCCTCGCGTCGCACGGCACGGACGGAGTGGATGGCGGCGCCCAGCCGCACCCGGTCGGTCTCACCGCGACGCTCGGACATGCGCGCCGCCCACGCCTCGACGGTGCCGTCGCTGAACCGGCGTTGGCCCGGGTGCAGCTCGACGTGGCCGCCCCCGTTGAGGCCGCCCTCGAGGTAGCACGTGTCGAGCAGGGTGAGCCGGATGCCGGCCTCGTCGGCCGCCTGTCGCACGGCGAGACCCATCGCGTTCGGGTCGCCGTAGGGGTGGCCGCCCGGGCGGTGGTGGACGTAGTGGAACTCCCCCACGACCGTGATGCCGGCCTGCACCATCTCGGCGAAGACGGCCCGCGCGAGCGCGAAGTAGGTGTCGGGGTTGAGCTGCTCCGCGGCGGCATACATCTGCTCGCGCCAGCTCCAGAAGTTGCCACCGCCGCCGTTGACGCGGCCGCGCAGGGCTCGGTGGAAGGCGTGGCTGTGGGCGTTGGCCATGCCCGGCAGGGTCACGCCGGGCAGCCGCACGTCGTCGGGCTGCGGGTCGGCGTCGACGAGGACGTCCTTGATGAGGCCGTCCTGGGTCACGAGCCGCACCCGCCGGGCGAACCCGCCTGTCAGCCACGCGCTCTCGCACCAGAACGCGGTCATCGGGCACTACCCATGGGGTCGAGGTCCTTCCGGGAGCACAGCTCGGTCACGACGGCGGTGAGCGCCGTGACCCCATGGTGGCAGTCCGCGGCCTCCGCCGACTCGGCGGGTGAGTGTGAGATTCCTGTGGGGTTGCGCACGAAGAGCATCGCGCTCGGCACGCCGTGCGTGGCGAGCACGCCGGCGTCGTGCCCGGCGCCGGTTCCGAGGAGCGGGGCCTCCGGGAGGATGCCGTGCAGCCGGTCGACGAGGCCGGTGTCGAAGGTCGTCGTCGGGGTCCAGGACTCGAGGGTCGTCGTGGCGCCGTGGGCGTCGGCCTCGGCGGTGACGGCGTCGACGGTGGCGCGCACGGCCTCCTCGCTGCGGCCGCGCGCGTCGAGCCAGGCGGTGACGTGGCTCGGGATCGCGTTGACGCCCCCGGGCTCGACCACGACCTTGCCGACCGTGGCCACGCAGCCCAGCGAGACGGCGTACGACCGGGCTGCCTGCACGACGCCCGCGAGCCCGATCATCGCGTCGTGCCGGTCCTCGATGCGAGTGGTGCCGGCGTGGTTGGCCTCGCCGGGCAGGTCGATGCGCCAGCGCCCGTGCGGCCAGATGTCGGTGCCGATCGCGACGGCCCGAGCGGGGTCGTGGAGGTCGTCGGTGCCGTCAGGGGCGAGCGCGAGCGCCTTGCCCTGCTCGACGTGCAGCTCGACGAACGTGCCGATGCGGCGGACCGTCTCGTCGTCGCGCCCCAGGGTGGCGGGGTCGCGGCCGGCCCGCCGCCACGCCTCGGCCATCGTGATGCCGTCGGCGTCGGAGAGAGAGCGGGCTCGGTCGGCGTCGAGCGCCCCGGTGATGATGCGCGATCCGGCGCAGGCGATGCCGAACCGGGCGCCCTCCTCGTCGACGAAGTTGACGACTCCGAGCGGCACGTCGGGCACGACGCCGGCCTCGCGGAGCGCGTCGACGGCGGCGAGGGCGCTGACGACCCCGAGCGGGCCGTCGAAGGCGCCGCCGTCGGGCACCGAGTCGAGGTGCGAGCCGATGACGACGCCCGGCGTGGCGTCGGGGTCGCCCCACCACGCCCACTGGTTGCCGGCGCGGTCCTCGACGACCTCGAGGCCGCGGGCGGCGCACTCCCCCGCGAACCAGTCGCGCAGGTCGTGGTCGGTGCGGGTCCACGCGTACCGGCGGTAGCCGCCCGTGCCGCCGTCGCGCCCGACCGGCGCCAGCTCGGCCCACATCCGGTCGAAGCTCGTCGTCATGGTCGACCACTCTCCCTCGTCACTAGGCTCCTGCCATGGATGCAGACCGCGACACCGCTGCCGACCAGGTCTCGACGCCCGCCGTCGAGGCGGCGCGAGCGGCGGGCATCGAGCACACCGTGACGCGTCACGGCCGCGTCTCGAGCCTCGAGGAGGCGGCTGCAGCGCGGGGCATCGAGCCGCGCGACCTCATCAAGACCCTCGTCGTGCGCCGCGCCGAGGACGACCACGTCTTCGTGCTCGTGCCCGGCGACCGCACCTTCTCGTGGGCCAAGGTGCGGGCCCTGCTCGGCACCAACCGCATCTCGATGCCCGACGCCGACGCCGCGAAGGCCGTGACCGGCTACGAGCGCGGCACGATCACGCCGTTCGGCTCGGCGACGGCTCTGCCGGTCATCGCCGACAGCCACCTCGTCGGCCGCACCGTCTCGCTCGGTGGCGGAGGGCACGGCGTCGGCCTGACGGTCAGCGGCGACGACGTCATCCGCCTCTTCGACGCGACCGTCGCCGACATCTCCGACGAAGAGGTGCGCAGGGCCCGCTGACCCCAGCGCCCCCTCAACCGTCGAGAGGCCATATCCGGCCGCCTCCCACGCGCCGAGCGGCCACTTCCGGCCCGGTGCGGCGGCCCGTGCCGTCGCCGGCGGAGGGAGCGTCCCCGACGACGGCACGGAGTCCTGACGCGCGCGGACGGACCGCGCGACCGCGCTGCACGGCATACGTCCCCTCAGCCCTCCTGCATCGGGATGCGGACGCCGCGCTCGTGCGCGACCGTGTCGGCGAGGTCGTAGCCGGCGTCGACGTGCCGGATGACGCCCATGCCGGGGTCGTTCGTCAGCACGCGGGCCAGCTTCTGCGCCGCCAGGTCGGTGCCGTCGGCGAGGGAGACCTGGCCGGCGTGGAGGCTGCGGCCGATGCCGACGCCGCCGCCGTGGTGGATCGAGACCCAGCTGGCGCCCGAGCTCGTGTTGACGAGGGCGTTGAGCAACGGCCAGTCGGCGATCGCGTCGGAGCCGTCGGCCATGGCCTCGGTCTCGCGGTAGGGGGAGGCCACCGAGCCGCTGTCGAGGTGGTCGCGGCCGATGACGATCGGGGCGCTCACCTCACCGGTGCGGACCAGTTCGTTGAACGCGAGACCGGCCTTGTCGCGCTCGCCGTAGCCGAGCCAGCAGATGCGGGCGGGCAGGCCCTGGAAGGCGATTCGCTCCTGGGCGCCGCGAATCCACTTGTGCAGCCGGTCGTTGTCGGGGAAGAGGTCGAGCACGGCCCGGTCGGTCGCGGCGATGTCCTTGGGGTCGCCCGAGAGCGCAGCCCAGCGGAACGGCCCCTTGCCCTCGCAGAAGAGCGGGCGGATGTAGGCCGGCACGAACCCCGGGAACTCGAAGGCGCGGTCGTAGCCGCCCTGGCGGGCCTCGTCGCGGATCGAGTTGCCGTAGTCGAACACCTCGGCGCCGGCGTCCTGGAACTCGACCATCGCCTTGACGTGCTTGGCCATCGACGCGCGGGCGCGGTCGGTGAAGTCCTCGGGCTTCTTCTCGGCGTACTCGGCCCAGTCGGCGAGGTCGACCCCCTCGGGCAGGTACGACAGCGGGTCGTGGGCCGAGGTCTGGTCGGTGACGATGTCGATCTCGACGCCGCGTCGCAGCAGCTCGGGAAAGACCTCGGCCGCGTTGCCGACGACGCCGACCGACCAGCCGCGCCGCTCGCGCTTGGCCGCGAGGGCCTTCTCGATGGCGTCGTCGAGGTCGTCGGCGACCTCGTCGAGGTAGCGGTGCTCGACGCGGCGGTGCAGGCGGGCCGGGTCGACGTCGACGATGAGGCAGGCGCCGTCGTTGAGGGTGACGGCGAGCGGCTGGGCGCCGCCCATGCCGCCGCAGCCGCCCGTGAGGGTCAGCGTGCCGGCGAGCGTGCCGCCGAAGCGCTTCTCGGCGACCGCGGCGAAGGTCTCGTATGTGCCCTGGACGATGCCCTGGGTGCCGATGTAGATCCACGACCCGGCCGTCATCTGGCCGTACATCGTCAGGCCGAGGTGCTCGAGGCGGCGGAACTCGGGCCAGGTCGCCCACTCGCCGACGAGGTTGGAGTTCGCGATGAGCACCCGCGGCGCCCACTCGTGGGTCTGCATGACGCCGACCGGGCGACCGCTCTGGACGAGCATGGTCTCGTCCTGCTTGAGCGTCGTCAGCGTGCGCACCATGGCGTCGAACGACTTCCAGTCGCGCGCCGCGCGGCCGGTGCCGCCGTAGACGACGAGGTCGTCGGGGCGCTCGGCGACCTCCGGGTCGAGGTTGTTCATGAGCATTCGCAGCGGGGCCTCGGTGGCCCACGACTGCGCGGTCAGCTGCGTGCCGCGTGCCGCGCGGACGGGACGTGCACCTTCCATGGGGATCTCCTTGTGCGTGGGGGAAGTTCGAGTCAGTTGAGGGGGCCGCTGGCGGACTCGGCGGCGGCGAGGACGGCGCCTGCGACGACCGCCGCGTGCGCACCCTCGATGTCGGGGGCGAGGAACCGGTCGGGACCGGGGGTCGCGTCCGTGTGCGCGTCGAGGGCCGCGATGACCGCCGCAGCCGCGGCGCCGGGCTCGAGCGGGGCCCGCAGCCGTATGCCGCGTGCAGACGTCAGCAGCTCGATGGCGAGCACCCTGCCGAGGGCGTCGACCGACCGGCGCAGCTTGCGCGCGCCCGACCAGCCCATCGACACGTGGTCCTCCTGCATGGCCGAGCTCGGGATGGAGTCGACGGACGCGGGGACGGCGAGCCGCTTCAGCTCGGAGACCATCGCGGCCTGCGTGTACTGCGCGATCATCAGGCCGGAGTCGACGCCCGGGTCGTCGGCGAGGAAGGGCGGCAGGCCGTGGTTGCGGGCCTGGTCGAGGAACCGGTCGGTGCGGCGCTCGGCCATCGACGCGACGTCGGCGACGACGATCGCGAGGAAGTCGAGGACGTAGGCCACCGGCGCCCCGTGGAAGTTGCCGTTGGACTCGACGCGACCGTCGGGCGTCACGACCGGGTTGTCGACGGCCGAGGCGAGCTCGGCGGCGGCGACCCGGGCCGCGTGCTCGACCGTGTCGCGGGCGCCGCCGTGGACCTGCGGCGCGCAGCGAAGGGAGTACGCGTCCTGGACGCGGGTGCACTCCTCGGTGCGGTGCGACTCGCGCATCGGCGAGTTCGCCATGACGGCACGGATGTTCGCGGCCGACGCACCCTGGCCCGGCTGCGGGCGCAGGGCGTGCAGGTCGGCCGCGAAGACGTCGTCGGTGCCGAGCAGGCCTTCGACGCTCATCGCCGCAGAGACGTCGGCGACCTTGAGCAGGTGGCGCAGGTCGTGGATCGCGAGCACGAGCATGCCGAGCATGCCGTCGGTGCCGTTGATGAGGGCCAGGCCCTCCTTCTCGGCGAGCACGATGGGCTCGATCCCGTTGTCGCGCAAGGCGGTTGCAGCCTCCGTGACGGTGCCGTCCTCGAGCCGCACGGGTCCCTCGCCCATGACGGCCAGCGCGCAGTGCGACAAGGGGGCGAGGTCGCCGGAGCAGCCGAGCGACCCGAACTCGTGGACGACCGGGGTGATGCCGGCACTCAGCACGGCGGCATACGTCCGGGCGGTCTCGAGACGTACGCCGGTGCGGCCGGTTGCGAGCGTCGAGAGGCGCAGCAGCATGAGGGCGCGCACCACCTCGCGCTCGACCTCGGGGCCGGTGCCGGCGGCGTGGGAGCGCACGAGCGAGCGCTGCAGCTGGGCACGGAGGGGCGTCGGGATGTGCCGCGTCGCGAGGGCGCCGAACCCGGTGGAGACGCCGTAGTGCGCCACCGTGTCGTTGGCCAGCGCCTCGACGACCTCACGGCTGCGGGCGATCTCGGCCTCGGCCTCGGCGGACAGCTCGACACGCGCGCCGTGACGGGCGACTGCGACGACGTCGTCGACGGTGAGGGGGCCGGTACCGACGGTGACGATGGGGCGTTCGTTCATGGCTCCCATCGAACCGCCGGCGCACTGGCGCGAGGGCCCGCTGAAGCGCACAATTGTCTCGGATGCGAGACGCGCCGATCGCGGACAGGAGGTGGGCCCACGTGACCAACGCCCCGGCAGCCGCCAACGCGCTCGACGTGCTCGAGCACCTCTCACGGCACGCCGAGCCACTGCCCGCCGCCTCGATCGCGCGCGACCTCGGGCTGCCCCGCAGCTCCGTCTACCACCTGCTCAAGGTGCTGCACGGGCGTGGCTACGTCACCCACTACGTGGAGGAGCGGCGCTTCGGCCTCGGCCAGGCGGCCTACGAGCTCGGGTCGGCCTACCAGCGGCAGGCGCCGCTGGCCCGGGTCGCGCGCGCCGCGATGCGACGCCTCGTCGACCAGTGCGGGCGCAACGCCCACTTCGCCACCCTCGACGGCCGCGACGTCATCTACCTCCTCGAGGAGCGCGCCCCCGGGCAGCCGATGCTCGTCACCGACGTGGGCGTACGCCTGCCCGCCCACCTCACGGCGAGCGGGCTGGCCATGCTGTCGGCGCTGCCCGCGACGCAGGTGCGCGCCCTCTACCCCGACCGGGCCTCCTTCGTGCAGCGCAGCGGTGGTGGCGGGCCGCGGTCCCTCGCCGAGCTGCGCAGCCTCCTCGCCCGCACGCGCACCGAGGGGCATGCACGCGAGGAGGGCACCGTCACCCCCGACCTCTCGTCGGTCGCCGTGCCGGTGCTCGACCGTGGTGGGCGACCGCTCGCGGCGATCGCTCTGACGCTGCGCACCGCCGACGCCACCGGAGAGCACGTGGGCGACCTCGTCGCCCGGGCCCGCGTCGCCGCCGAGGACATCGGCCGGAGGCTGAGCCCCAGCACGGCGGGCGCCCGCCGGGTGCAGTAGGCGCGAAGGTCAATAGGCTCGGGCCATGCGCGCGATCACGATCCCCGAGCCCGGCGACGCCGAGAGCCTCGTCCTCGACGAGGTGCCCGACCCCGAGCCGGGTCCCGGCCAGGTGCTCATCGACGTCGCGGCGGCCGGCGTCAACCGCGCCGACGTCATGCAGCGGCTCGGCCACTACCCGCCGCCGCCCGGGGCGTCGGAGTACCCCGGCCTCGAGGTGAGCGGACGCGTCGCTGCCGTCGGCGACGACGTCGAGCAGTGGCAGGTCGGCGACGAGGTCTGCGCCCTCCTCGAGGGCGGCGGCTACGCCGAGAAGGTCGCCGTGCCCGCCGAGCAGGTGCTGCCCGTGCCGAACGGGGTGTCGCTCGTCGACGCCGCGGGCCTGCCCGAGGTGGCCGCCACGGTGTGGTCGAACGTCTTCCTCGTCGCCAACATCCAGCCCGGCCAGGTGCTGCTCGTGCACGGGGGGAGCTCCGGCATCGGCACGATGGCGATCCAGCTGGCGAAAGCCGTCGGCGCGCACGTCGCGGTGACGGCCGGCAGCCAGGAGAAGCTCGACGCGTGCCGCGACCTCGGCGCCGAGCTCCTCGTCAACTACAAGGACGAGGACTTCGTGGAGCGTGTGCGCGAGCTGACCGGTGGGCACGGCGCCGACGTCATCCTCGACAACATGGGCGCCGCGTACCTCGGCCGCAACGTCGAGGTGCTCGCCACGAACGGGCGGCTCGTCACGATCGGCCTCATGGGCGGCCGGCGCGGTGAGCTCGACATGGGCATGCTCCTCGCGAAGCGTGGCGCGGTCATCGCGACGTCGCTGCGCGCACGGCCCGCCACCGAGAAGGCCGCGATCGTCGCCGCCGTGCGCGAGCACGTGTGGCCGCTCGTCGAGTCGGGCGACGTGCGACCTGTCATCCACTCGCGCCACCCCCTGGAGCACGCTGCCGAGGCGCACCGCGAGATGGAGGCCTCCGGCCACATCGGGAAGATCCTGCTCACCACCGGCCAGTGAGCTCCTGAACGCCCTGACGTCTGAACTGCCCTGTCCCACGGGACGATCCGGCCGTGTCCGACTCGTCCCGTGTCGCCGGGGCGCCCACCGGCGTACCGTCGACAGGTGGACCGCCTCGCCACGAAGCGGCCCTCCCACCACACGAGTACCGGGAGGCACCTGCAGTGTTCATCCAAGTGATTCAGGGCAAGACCCACGACGCGGACCAGCTCCACGCCCGCATGGATGCATGGCGCGACGAGCTCGAGCCCGGCGCCGACGGCTGGCTCGGCGGCACCTACGGCATCGACGACGACAACGAGTTCATCGGCGTGGTGCGCTTCGACTCGCGCGAGTCGGCCATGCGCAACAGCGAGCGACCCGAGCAGGGCGCCTGGTGGGCCGAGACGGAGAAGTGCTTCGACGGCGACGTCTCCTTCCACGACTGCGACGACGTGACGATGCTGCTCGACGGCGGGTCCGACGATGCACAGTTCGTCCAGGTGATCCAGGGGCGCATCAGCGACCCGGAGAAGTTCCGGATGATGCGCGACATGCCGATGGACACCCTCCACACCGAGCGCCCCGACATCCTCGGCGGCACCATCGCGGTCGACAAGGACGGTTGGTTCACCCAGACCATGGCCTTCCGCACCGAGGCCGAGGCGCGCGAGGGCGAGAAGAAGGACATGCCTCCCGAGGTCATGGAGCAGATGGCCGACATGGACAAGGCGATGAGCGACGTCCGGTACCACGACCTGCACCACCCGTGGTTCGCCACGGCGGGCGCCCGCTGACGGGCGTCACCCGCCCGAGGCGCCTGCCCTGCCTCACGGGCCCCGGACCGCTGGTCCGGGTCCGTGAGGCAGGATGGAGCGCATGAGCGACGACGCGAGCCGACAGGGACAGCCGAGCGACGACGGGGCGACGAGTGACGACCCACGGATCGTCGTCGTGTCGCCCGACGGCATGGGCGTCGCGACGCCGCTCACCGACCGCAGCGACGAGACGGAGGACGGCCACGGACACGGCCGCCCCGCAGAACCGCGCGAACGCACCAACCCGGCCGACCTCGTCGAGGAGCCCGCGAAGGTGATGCGCATCGGCTCGATGATCAAGCAGCTGCTCGAGGAGGTGCGCAACGCGCCGCTCGACGAGGCCGGCCGGCGCCGCCTCGCCGACATCCACCACCGATCGCTCGAGGAGCTCAAGGAGGGCCTCGCGCCCGAGCTCGTCGAGGAGCTCGACCGCATCGCCCTCCCCTTCCGCGACGACTCGCCCAGCGACGCCGAGCTGCGCATCGCCCAGGCCCAGCTCGTCGGCTGGCTCGAGGGCCTCTTCCACGGCATCCAGACGGCGCTCGTGGCGCAGCAGATGGCAGCGCAGCAGCAGCTGCAGCAGATGCGCGCCCTGCCACCCGGCCCCGGCTCGTCCTACGGCACACCGCCCGGCGCCCACCCCGACCACCAGCCCGGCGAGGCCGGCCCCACCGGCCAGTACCTCTGACCCACCGCACTCCCCCAACGGCTGGATCGTTGCGGGCCGCCCCCCTCGGGCCCCGCAACCATCCACCCACGGCGGAAGCGCCCCGCGGCGCCCGACGGCTCGCCGTGCCGCACGAGGATGGTCCCCTCGGGCCGGTCCTCCAGGCCCACGCGGCCAGGCTACGGGTGCGGCTGTCGTGCCCGTGGCCGGCTTCGAAGGCCGCCCGAGCGGTCGGGTCGGTCGGGCCGGTCGGGCCGGTCGGGCCGGCCACGCGCCGCCCACGGCGCGACGAGCAGCAGCAGCCACGCGAACCCGACGACGAAGCTCGCGACGAGGATGGCGACGCCCGCCGACCCGCCGAGGAGTCGTTGGCCGAAGGCGAGCAGGACGGCATACGCCATCAGGAGCGCGCCGACGACGGCCTTGCGCCGAACGGGTCCCACATCTCCTCCTCGCGTCGTCGCCGGGATGGCCCCATGGCAGCACGCCGACGTGAACGGTGGGTGCTCTCGAGGTGACAGGTCACGGTCCGGTTAGGGTGAAACGGTGCGACAGGTGAGGAACCTGCTGGCCGGCGACAGCCACTGGCTGCGCCGCGGGTCGCACCTGCTCAAGTGGCTCGCCGTGCTCGCGGCCTGCTACCTCGGCGGGGTCGCCGCGACGAACCTCGCCCCCACGGTGGCCGAGACGTCGCAGTACCGCGCCGTGCTGCGGCTCGACCCCGTGCCGCGGCACTCGCCGATCCTGCACGCCCCGACGATCGTCGGCGACGTCGACGTCCAGTTCGCCTCGCCGGTGGTGGCGCCGGGGCTCGACGTGCAGGTGGCCGTGCGAGAGGAGATCACCAACCTCTTCACGCGGCCCAACGTCGACATCCGGGCGCTGCAGCCCTCGAACGACGAGATCTCGGCCGCGATCGGGCAGGCGGCGACCGGCGTCGGCATCCGGTTCGTGCTGGGCGCCGGGGCGATCGCGGTGCTGCTCGCCCTGGCGTCGCACTACATCCGGCAGCGCAACACCCGCCGCCACCACGTCGCGTTCGTCGCGTCCGCGATGGTCGTCGCGTCGGTCGGCACGTTCGCCGGGATCGCGACCACCTACCAGCCGGCCCGCTTCGCGGAGTACCGCACGAGCGGCGTGCTCGGCGTCGTGCAGCGCAACGCCGGCCTGCTCGCCGACGTCGAGGCGCGGGCGACACAGGTCACGCCGTACTTCCGCAACCTGCTCGCCGTCACGCAGGCCCTCCAGCAGAAGTACGTCGCGGGCACCGTCGAGGGGCCGCCGTCGGCGCGCTTCCTCCTCGTCTCCGACATCCACGGCGCCAACCAGTACGCCCTGATGCGCACGATCATCGAGGAGGAGGACATCGACGCCGTCATCGACAGCGGCGACCTCGTCAACTTCGGCCGCGTGCAGGAGGGCGACGCGGCAGGCATCTACCGCTCGATCCAGTCGCTCGGCGTGCCCTACATCTTCACCAGCGGCAACCACGACCAGTCGTCGCCGACCGACCGGGCCGTCCTCGCCCGCATGGCACGCATCCCCAACGTCGTCCTGCTCGAGAACCCCGCGGGCGACCTGCGCGAGCTGTCCTTCCGCGGCCTGCGGATCACCGGCTTCAACGACCCCCGCTACTTCGGCGACGACAACACCGACCCCACGGGCAAGGCGAAGCCTGCCGCCGACCGCTACAACGCCGCCGTGGCCGACGAGCCAGAGCCCGACGTCGTCGTGACCCACGAGCCGTATGCCGCCGAGCAGGTCGAGCGCGGACGCCTGCGCATCAACGGGCACATCCACACGCCGGCGCTGGAGGGCAACCGCATCCAGGTCGGCACCTTCACCGGAGGCGGCGTGGTCTCGCACTACTCGGAGGGTGCGGGACAGGAGCTCAACGGCCAGCCGTACTCCTTCGACATCGCGCAGTTCGGCACGTCGTGCGAGCTGACCTCGCTGACCCGCTACTCGTTCCGCAACCTGCTCGAGGGGCGACCGGCGTACGACAGCGTGCAGGTCGTGAGCGGCGCCCGCATCGACCCCTACCGTCCGCCGACGACCGTGCAGCAGCCGGGCTCGACCCAGCCCGACCCCGAGAAGCGGATCTGCAGCCGACTGGAGGAGACGACGCTGCGCCCCATCCCGGTGGCGCCGTCGGCACCGTCGACGTCGACCATCGCCCCCTGAGCGACCTGAGCGTCACCCTTTGAGCGTCACCCCTTGAGCGTCACCCCTTGAGGTCGGGGAACTGGTCGTCGCGCCACTCCAGGTCGGGCTGGCTGCCGCCGAGCGCCTCGAGGTCGCGCTCGCGGCCGCGAAGCTCGACCCGGCGGATCTTGCCCGAGATCGTCTTCGGCAGCTCGAAGAACTCGATGCGGCGCACCCGCTGCCAGGGCGCGAGCTTTTCGCGGGCATGGGCGAGGATCGAGCGCGCGACCTCCTCGCCGGGCTCGTGGCCCGGCGCCAGGGCGATGTACGCCTTGGGCACCGCCAGGCGCACCGGGTCGGGTGCGGGGACGACCGCCGCCTCGGCGACGGCGGGGTGCTCGATGAGCACCGACTCGACCTCGAACGGGCTGATCTTGTAGTCGCTCGCCTTGAACACGTCATCGGTGCGCCCGACGAACGAGATGTAGCCCTCGGCGTCGACCGACGCGACGTCGCCGGTGTGGTAGAAACCGCCGGCCATCGCGTCGGCGTTGCGCTGCTCGTCGCCGAGGTAGCCGGTCATGAGCGGGACGGGCCGGTGCGAGAGGTCGAGACAGAGCTCGCCCTCGCGGTTGCCGTCCGAAGCGGCTTCGGTGACGAGCTCGTTCGTCACCGGGTCGACGACCACGACGGGGTAGCCGGGGAGCGGGCGACCCATCGACCCCGGCTTCACCACCGAGCCCGGCGTGTTGCCCACCGACAGCGTCATCTCGGTCTGGCCGTAGCCGTCGCGGATCGTCAGGCCCCACGCCTTCTCGACCTGCGCGATGACCTCGGGGTTGAGCGGCTCGCCGGCTCCGATGACCTCGCGGAGGGCGCCCGAACCGCCCGACAGGTCGCTCTTGATGAGCATCCGCCACACGGTCGGCGGCGCACACATGGACGTGACCTCGTGCTCGCGCAGGACGCGGAGCAGGGCGGCGGCGTCGAAGCGGGCGTAGTTGTAGACGAAGATCGTCGCCTCGCCGATCCACGGTGCGAAGAAGGAGGACCACGCGTGCTTCGCCCAGCCGGGGCTGCTGATGTTGAGGTGGACGTCGCCGGGCTGGAGGCCGATCCAGTACGTGGTCGTGAGGTGGCCGACCGGGTAGGAGCGCTGCGTGTGCTCGACGAGCTTGGGGCGGCTCGTCGTGCCCGACGTGAAGTAGAGCAGGAGCCGGTCGTCCGGCCCGGTGCCCGGGTGCGGCACCGGGCCGGCGTCGGACGCGTGGGCGTCGGCGTACGCGTGCCAGCCCTCGAGCGCGCCGCCGGCCGCGTCGCTGCCGACGGCGACGCGTACGAAGTCGCCGGGCACGTCGTCGAGCTTGTGCACCTCCGTCGCGTTCGTGACGACGGCGCGCGCCTCGACCCGTTCGATCCGGTCGGCGAGATCGCCCGGTCCGACGGCGGTGGTCGTCGGCACGATCACGGCGCCGAGCTTCATGACGGCGAGCATGGTCTCCCACAGCTCGACCTGGTTGCCGAGCATGAGCACGACGGAGTCTCCCCGGCCGATGCCGAGCGAGCCGAGCCATGACGCGACACGGTCCGACCGAGTCGCCATGTCGTCGAAGCTGACCGTCGCCGCGGACTCGTCCTCCTCGACGATCGTCAGCGCGGGCCCGTCGTTGCCGCGCGCGATCGCGTCGAACCAGTCGACGGCCCAGTTCCACCGGTCGCCGACGTCGGGGAAGGTGAACTCCCGCACGGCCCGGGCATGGTCGCCCCGCAGCTCGAGCAGCTGGTCGCGCGCCGCACGGTAGGCGGCCGTCGGGTCCAGGGGTCCGGTCGTGTCGTCGCTCGGGAGGCTCATGGGACCGACCTTGCCACGCGAGCGCCCGTCCCAGAAGGGACGGCCCCGGCAGATCCGCGATCAGGCTCCTCGAACGGTGACGTCGACGGCGCAGCGGGCGCGGCCGGTGACAACCAGGGCGAGGACGCCCAGCGACACGGCGAGGCCGCTGATGACGCCGAACGCCTCACGCGACGGCGTGCCGAACCACCCGATGACACCGCCTGCGACGGCGAGGAAGACGGCGCTCGCCATCGAGGCGGCCATCTGGCCACCGGCGTTGTTGAGTCCCTGCTCGGCGTCCTCGGACGCTCCCATGGTCAGCACCGAGAGGGTGCTCGACGTCAGTCCGATGCCCAGACCCGCCACGGTCCAGCCCGTCAGCCCGACCGCGGTCGGCGCGTCAGCCCAGACGATGAGGCTCGTCGTGGCCAGGCCGGCGGTGAGCAGGCCGAAGCCGAGACGCAGCAGGAGCATCGGCCGGTGCGTGAGCCGGCTCTGCACGGCCGAGCCGGCCGACCACGCGACCCCGGTGATGCTGAGGCTGATCCCCGCGGTCAGGGCGCCGTGGTGGCGCAGCACCGTGAGCACGAGCGGGAGGAACGCGCCGACTCCCATGAAGGCGGCGCTGAGGAGCCCGCGGAGGGCCACGACCCCGCCGATCCCGCAGGCGGCACGCAGGGACCCCTCGGGCAGCAGGCGCCGCGCCGCGAGCGCGAGGGCTGCGAGGGAGGTCGCGAGGACGAGGACGGGAGGCACCGGACCGAACGGGCCCGCACCGGGCGCGCCCGACGTCGGTCCCTCGGCACCGGAGCCTGCCAGGGGCCGCTCGGCGACGACGCTGAGAGCGACGAGAGCCGTGGCGGCCAACAGCGCCCACGGCAGCACGAGGCGCAGGGGACGCGGCGTGAGGCGGGTCGTGTCCCCGGACAACTCGGACGACTCGTACGCCCCGGACGCCTCGGACGACTCGTACGCCCCGGACGCTGCGACGGCGGGCCGCAGGGCGAGCCAGACGGGCACGAGCACGCACGGGCCGGCGGCGAAGACCCAGCGCCAGCCGACGGCCTCGGTGACCGCTCCGGTGACGGCCGGCCCGAGCACCGAGGGCAGTACCCAGGCTGCCGCGAACAGCGCCATGACCCGCGGGCGCAGCCGTGGATCCAGTGCGCGTGCCACGAGCACCATGACGCCGACGTCGAGCAGCCCTTCGGCCAGCCCTCCGAGCAGCCGACCGGCGACGAGCTGCGGCAGGGCCCCCGCGGTGGCCGTCGCGAGCAGGCCGGCGAGGAAGGCGAGGACGCCGACGCGGAGCACGGGCGCCGGGCCGTGGCGGTCCGCCCACCACCCGGCGGCCGCCAGCGACACGAGGTAGGTGGCGAGCGGGGCTGCGGTCACGACCCCGTAGCTCGTCACGGCATGGAGCTCGTCGAGGACGCTGGGCAGGGCCGTCGAGACGGCCCGGTTCTCGAAGGCACCGAGGGTCACGAGGGCGACGACACCGAGTGCCACGGGCGCGTGGGTGCGCGAGAGCAGGCGTGGTGCGTCGTCCGTGGTCCGGGTGGGTTCTGCGATCGCTTCGTGGGTCACGCCCGAGAGCGTGCAACCTCAAGTCCGCTCGAGGTCAAGCGGGGCACGGGACTCGCTCAGGACGGGTCGCGGCCGTCCTCCACGTCGCGCGGTCGGCGGCGCCGCTCCTCGGCCAGCTCTGGACGGTCGCCCGGGTCGCGACGCCCCTGGCGGACGACGGTCGTGTCGTCGGGTCCTGAGCCCTGCCCGTGGCCCTGCCCGTAGTCCTGCTCGTAGGAGCCGTCGTCGTAGCCGTCGTCGACAACCCCGCTGCCGTGCCGACGCCGGCGCAGGTCGTCCTCGTCGATCAGCCTGTTGATGAGCTGCTGGACCTCGTTGCTGCGCGGGATGTTCGCGAGGTTCTCGTCGGGGCTGTCGCCGGCCGACTCGATGTGCAGGGACCCCGACCTGATGAGCCGGTCGAGCACGGTCTGCTGGAAGCTCACGTCGGTGATCTTCGAGAGCGTGATGTCCTTGCCGTTCTTGGTGAGGATGCCGCGGCGCACCATGACGCGGTGCGACGTGATGACGTAGTGCGTCGTGCGCCAGCGCATGTAGGGCACGACGACGGCGGGGATCGCGACGAGCACGAGCACGATGACCGCGATCCACTGGATGCGGTTGCCGGCGGTGTCGTCGGGGGTGACGACGGCGATCGCGATGCAGGCCGCGGCCAGCAGCACCCCGAAGATCGTCGGCACCACCACGGTGAGCCAGTGCGGGTGCAGGTCGCGCTCGACCTTCTCGCCCTTGGCCAGCACGTTCTCGGGGAAGCCCATCGTCGATCCTCCTGTCGCTGAAGCCCGCTCGGGCCTCCGGAACCACGGTGCACCGCCAGCCTAGGCCGTCGACGCGTGGATGGCGGCCCCGCACCGGCGGCGCGTCGACTTCGGCTCGCGGGCTCGACCGCGGGGCCTTACTGTCCGGTACGGGACGTGTGACCCGCAGCACACCAGCGGGGTCGGCGCCCTTTCGCATGGCTCTGCAGTGCTCGGCGTCATCAGCCTTCCACCCACAAAGGAGTGTGTCGTGAAGAGCAAGCCCGTCAGGTCCTCAAGCCCCACCAGCTCCCCCGGTCGCAGGCGTGCGGTCGCCGCCAGCCTCACCGGTCTCATCGGCGTCGGCGCCGCCGTTGGGCTCGGCTCGCCTGCGGCGGCCGCCGGCGGGTCCTACGTCGCCCTCGGTGACTCGTACTCGTCGGGCACCGGCACCCGCAGCTACATCAGCGACGGCACCTCGTGCCAGCGGTCCGTCTACGCCTACCCCTCACTCGACGCCGCCTCCTTGGGCCTGGCGCTCACCTTCCGCGCCTGCTCGGGCGCGACCGTCGCCGACGTGACGAACACCCAGCTGTCGGCGCTCTCGAGCTCGACGGCATACGTGACGATCTCGGTGGGCGGCAACGACGCCGGCTTCGCCGACGTGCTCACCGAGTGCGCGCAGCCGGCCTGGATGAGCAACTGCAACGGCGCGATCGACGGCGCGCAGAGCATCATCAACAACACGCTGCCGGGGCGCCTCTCGACGCTCTACTCCTCGATCCGCACCAAGGCGCCGAACGCGAAGGTCATCGTCGTCGGCTACCCGCGCATCTTCAACGGCGAGGACTGCAACGCCTTCACGTGGTTCTCGCCGACGGAGGAGTCGCGGCTCAACGCGACGGCCGACCTGCTCAACTCGCGCACGTCGAGCGCGGCCGCCGCGCGGGGGTTCGCCTTCGTCAACCCCACCTCGAAGTTCGTCGGGCACGCGGTCTGCGACAGCCCCGAGTGGCTCAACGGCCTCTCCAGCCCGGTCAGCGAGAGCTACCACCCCAACGTCGCCGGCCACCGCGACGGGTATGCCGTCGTGACGAAGCCCGCCTTCGGCGTCACCCTCGCCACGGGGAGCGGCAGCGCCACCTACTCCGCCGACGCCATCGCGGGGGGCAACAGGAGGTATGCCGCCGCCGACCGCACCATCGCGCCGGAGCGGTTCGTCGCGCCCGACCTCACGACGCCCGAGGCGAAGGGGGCGGCCAAGCGGGCCGGGGTCGACCTGCGCAGCCGCGCGAGCATCGACGCCGCCGACCGCACGTGGTCGCAGCGCCAGGCCGCGGGGGCGCGATGACGCCGGGTGATGTGGTGTGACGTCGCGATGAAGTCGTGATGAGGTCGTCGGGCGCAGCCCGGTCGGGCCACCTAGTCTGACCGGGTGCGCTACGACGACATCATCATCGGGGCCGGACACAACGGCCTCACGGCCGCCGCCTACCTGGCCCGCGCGGGAAGGACCGTCCTCCTCCTCGAGCGTTCGGACCGGGTGGGCGGCGCTGCCGTCTCGGCCCGCGCCTTCGCCGGGGTCGATGCCCGCCTGTCGCGCTACTCCTACCTCGTCTCGCTGCTCCCGCGGCAGGTGCTCACCGACCTCGACCTCGACCTGCAGCTCACCCGGCGGCGCTTCTCCTCCTACACTCCGGTTCCGGCCGACCCCGCCCGAGGACTGCTCGTCGACAACGCCGACGAGTCAGCGACGCGGGCGGCGTTCCGTGCGCTGACGGGCGGCGACGAGGCGTATGCCGGGTGGACCGACTTCTACGCGCGCATGCGCCGCGTGGCCGAGCGGGTCTTCCCGACGGTGCTGCAGCCGCTGCGGTCGCGCGACGACGTCCGGGCGCTCGCCGACGACGCCGCCCTCTTCGACGCCCTGACGACGCGACCCGTCGGCGAGCTCATCGAGTCGGTGACCTCCGACGACACGCTGCGCGGCATCATCGCCACCGACGCCCTCATCGGCACCTTCGCCTCGGTCGGCGAGGCCGACCTTCGCCAGAACGTCTGCCTCCTCTACCACCTCATCGGGGGCGGCACCGGCGACTGGGACGTGCCGGTCGGAGGCATGGGCGCCCTCACGGACTCCCTTGCGGCAGCAGCGGTCTCGGCCGGCGCGACCATCGTGACGGGCGCGGAGGTGACATCGGTCGACCCGTCGACGGGCGAGGTGGCGTGGGCCGGCGGGTCCGCCGGCAGCGGTAGCGCGGTCGGTGGCTCGCTCGTCGCAGGCTGCGCACCCACGGTGCTCAACAGGCTGCTCGCGGCGTCGGGGGCCGAACCCATCGAGACCGAGGCGGAGGTCGAGGGCGCGCAGCTCAAGGTCAACATGCTGCTCACGCGCCTTCCCCGCCTGCGCGATGCCTCCGTCGACCCGGCCGCCGCCTTCGCCGGCACCTTCCACATCAACGAGGGCTACAGCCAGCTCGAGCAGACGTATGCCGTCGCGCGCGACGGGCGCATCCCCGACCTTCCGCCGTGCGAGATCTACTGCCACACGCTGTCGGACCGCTCGATCCTCGGCCCGGAGCTCGCCTCGACCGAGGCCCACACGCTGACGCTCTTCGGGCTGCACCTTCCGGCACGGCTCTTCCGAGAGGACAACGAGACGGCCACCAAGGAGGCGCTGCTCGCGACCATCCGCTCGCTCGACTCGGTTCTCGCGGAGCCCATCGAGTCGGTGCTGGCCCGCGACACGGACGGCAACCCGTGCATCGAGGTGAAGAGCCCGGTCGACCTCGAGCAGTCCGTGGGGCTGCCGGGCGGCAACATCTTCCACCGCTCGCTGCAGTGGCCGTGGGCCGAGCGGGACTCCGAGGTGGGCACGTGGGGCGTCGAGACGGCATACGCGAACGTGCTGCTCGGCGGCGCGGGCGCCCGGCGCGGTGGCGGCGTCAGCGCCATCCCCGGCCACAACGCCGCCAGGGCGATCCTCGGCTGACCCGGGTCGAGGCTCGCCTCAGTCGGGCCAGACGCCGGAGCTGCCGCGGCGGTGGCTGGAGAGCAGGTGGGTGTCGACGATGCCGACGGCCTCCATGAGGGCGTACATGGTGGTCGGCCCGACGAACGCGAAACCCTTCTTGCGCAAGGCCTTCGACAGCGCCTTGCTCTCGTCGGAGACGGTCGGGACGTCGGCGTGCGTGTCGGGGCGCGGTGTGTCGTGGGGATGGAACGACCAGACGAAGTCGACGAGGCCGCCCTCGTCGCGCAGCGCGATGGTCGCTCGGGCGTTGGTGATCGTGGCCCGGATCTTGCCCCGGTGACGGATGATGCCGGCGTCACCGAGCAGCCGCTCGACGTCGCGCTCGGTGAAGGCCGCGACGGCGTCGGGGTCGAAGTCGGCGAAGGCGGCGCGGAAGTTCGGGCGCTTGCGCAGGATCGTCGCCCACGAGAGCCCGGACTGGAAGCCCTCGAGGCAGATGCGCTCGTAGAGGCCGCGCTCGTCACGGATCGGCATGCCCCACTCGGTGTCGTAGTACTCCATGAGGAGCGGGTCGACCGAGGCCCAGGTGGGGCGGGCCAGCCCGTCTGCTCCAACGACCGTCATGGCGCCGACCCTAGGACAGCGCCAGGCGCATCACGACGCGGGGGAAGCCGCCCGAGACGGAGTCGGTGTCGGCGGCCTTGGTGAAGCCGGCGCGCTCGAAGAGCCCGCGGGTGCCGACGTAGGCCATCGTGAGGTCGACCTTCTCGCCGCGGTTGTCGACGGGGTAGCCCTCCACGGCGGGAGCACCGTGCGCACGCGCGTAGTCGACGGCTCCCTCGAGGAGCAGGTGCGAGATGCCACGGCGCCGGTGGCCGGGTCGCACGCGGATGCACCAGATCGACCAGACCGGGAGGTCGTCGACGTGCGGGATCAGCTTCGAGCGCGCGAGGGGCAGCTCGGAGCGAGGCGCGACCGCTGCCCAGCCGACGACCTCGTCGCCGTCGTAGGCGAGCACGCCCGGCGCGACGGCGCGACTGCAGAGGTCTCGGACGTACTCGCCCCGGGCGGCGCCGAGGAGCTGCCGGCTCGTCCTCGAGTCGAGGCGGTGGCTCAGGCACCAGCAGACGGTGCTCGCGGGGTTCTTCGGCCCGAGCATCGTGGCGACGTCGTCGAAGCGGTCGAGCGTGGCGGGGCGCACCTCGAGGGTCATGGCAGCACGCTAGCCAGCCGGGCCGACAGCGGCACGACAGGGCGGCTGCCCGCGAGGGAATGGTGATGGTGTGACGCCACCTGCGGACCCGTACGAGGGGCTCGACCTCTCGGCCCTCGACCTGCGCGCCCACCCGGAGCTCTACCGCGTGGGAGGAAGTACGGCCGTCCGGTGCCGGCGGACCGGCAAGGCCGGACCGGCTCGCACGGCCGACGCGAGCTGCCCCGCGGGCCCGAGGACCCGGAGAAAGCCGGGCCGCCCGCATCTTCAAGGCGGCCTGGGACGCCGTGGAGCAGGAGGAGGCCTACACGTTCGTCGCGGGCGGAGCACCGGGACCGCTACGGCTGACGCGCGCCCTCCACCTGCCCTTTTTGTCGGTTTCATGGGCGTACGGGTGAGTACGGGCCTACCGTGGCGGGACGGCAGACGACCGAGCCACATCCCGCCGGAGGCACCATGAAGACGACGCCCGCTCCGACCACCCGGGCCCGCCGCACCCGTCCGGTGGTGCTCGCAGGACTGACCGCGGTGCTCGCCGGGGCCCCGCTCGCGACCGTGGCGGCGCCGGCGAACGCGGCCCTCACGTACCAGCAGCAGGTGGTCCAGCTCGTCAACGCCCAGCGCGCGAAGGTCGGGTGCCGGGCGCTCGTCTCCGACGCGCGGCTCGCTCGGGCGGCGCAGGCCCACTCGGCCGACATGGCGAAGCGCCGCTACTTCTCGCACACCTCGCTGGACGGGCGCACCTTCGTGCAGCGGATCCGGGCGCAGGGCTACACGGGCACGCGGCTCGGCGAGAACATCGCCGCCGGCTACCGCACCCCATCGAGCGTCATGGCCGCCTGGATGAAGAGTCCCGGCCACAGGGCCAACATCCTCAACTGCAGCTACAAGGCCATCGGCGTCGGCTACGCCAGCGGCGGCCCCTACGGCGCCTACTGGACGCAGGACTTCGGCGGCTGAGCCCGAGCACAGCACTCGCGACTCAGAAGGGGCGGCGCGTCGGTGACCCCCGCGTGCGTGCCGTGAACACGCCCCGCGCGCGCCGGTGCGCTGCACGGACGTCGGCCGCCCGTGGGCGAGGATGTACGCATGCCCCTACCCGGCCGGCCGCCCACTCCCGACGACACGATCGGCACCCGCGACCTCACGTCGTGGCACACCCGGTTCGGCCGCTGGCTCGTGGCCATGACGACCCGCACCGTGCAGTGGTCGTCGGCCCACCTGGCCTTCGTCGTCTTCGCCGCGATCGCCATCCTCGTTATGGTCGGGCTCGTCGAGGGGATCGAGTCGGTCTACGAGAGCGTCGCCGAGAACAGGTCCCTCGCGGCGATCGACCAACCGGTGCTCGACGCGGCGGTCCACCTCCGCTCCCCCGGCCTCGACTCGGCCGTCACCGCCTTCACCGACGTCGGCGGCCCGGTCGGGATGCCGATCCTGGCGGCCGCCGCGGTCGCCCTCGTCACCTGGCGACGGCGCCGCTGGACCCCCGTCGTCCTCGCGGTCGTCGCCGCAGCGGGGTCGATCGCGATGACCATCGTCGGCAAGGACTTCGTCGACCGCGCCCGACCGCCGGCGGCGCTGGCCGTGCCTCCCCTGGAGATCTCGCCGAGCTTTCCCAGTGGGCACACCCTCAACGCGACCGTCCTGACGACGGTGGTGGCCTACCTCGTGCTCATCCAGACGACCGCCACCTGGCAGCGGGTCGTCAGCATCACGGTGGCGACGGTCTTCGTCGTCGCAATGGGCCTGTCGCGGGTGTTCCTCGGCCACCACTGGCTCACCGACGTCGTCGCCGGTTGGCTCATCGGCCTTGCGTGGGCGCTCGTGGTCATCACCGCCCACCGGCTCTGGCTCACGCTCCGCCAGCACCGTGAGGCGATGGCGGAGGCGGTCACCCCTTGACGCCTCCCTCGTTCGCTCCTCGGATGAAGTAGCGCTGGAGTGCGAAGAAGAGCAGCGCGACCGGGATCGTCGCCAGCAGGGCGGTGCCGAGCTTGAGCGGATACTGCGTGCCGGCGCCCAGCTGTCCGCTCGTCATGCTCGCCAGGCCGGTCACGAGGGTCTGGTGCTCGGGCGTGCCCTTGGTCACCACGAGGAAGTGCGAGAACTCGTTCCACGAGCCCTGGAACGACAGGATGGTCAGGGTGATGAGCGCCGGCTTGGCCATCGGTAGCACCACCGACCAGAACGTGCGGAAGATGCTCGCGCCGTCCATCCGGGCCGCCTCCTCGATCGAGACCGGCACCGAGTCGAAGAACTGCTTCATGATGAAGACGCCTGCGGCGTCGACGACGAGGGGCAGGATCATCGCGGTGTAGGTGTCGTAGATCCCGAGGTAGTTGACCATGAGGAACTTCGGGATGAGCAGGGCCACGCCGGGCACCGCCATCACGGCGAGCAGGGCTGCGAAGACCGCGTTGCGGCCCCGGAACCGCAGCCGCGACAGGGCGTACCCGGCGAGGGAGTCGAGGAAGACGCGCCCGGCCGTGACGACGAGCGTCACGATGACGGAGTTCTGGACCCACGTGGTGACGGGCACCGAGGAGTCGCCGGTCTGACCGAAGATCCGCTGCCACACCTGGGTGGTGGCGGGGTTCGGCACGAGTGACAACGGGTTGTTCGCCGCGTCGGGGTCGGTCTTGAACGAGGTCGAGATCTGGATGAGGAACGGGTAGATGAACAGCACTGCGAAGGCGAGCAGCGCGGCATAGAGCAGGATCGTCTTGACGGGGTTGGACCGGCGTTCGCTCACTTGCGGCCTCCGAGTCGGAAGAGGGGCTTGCGTTCGTCCTTGTCGGTCAGCACGTGGCGCTGCAGCCGCGTCAGGACGATGATGATGACGAAGACGACGAAGGCCATGGCCGCGCCCGAGCCGTAGCGGAAGTTGCCGAAGCTCTGCTGGTACGAGAGGAACGCCGGGCTCAGCGTCGTGCCTGCGGGGGCACCCTTGCCCATGACGTAGATCTGGTCGAAGACCTGCCACGTGCCGATGATCCCGAGCGTGATGACGAGGAAGAGCGCCGGCTTGATCATCGGCAGGGTCACGTGCCGCAGCTTCTGCCAGCGCGTCGTGCCGTCGAGGGCCGCCGCCTCGTCGATCTCGACGGGCAGGTCCTGCAGCGCCGCGATGAACATCAGCATGAAGGTGCCCGACGTCGTCCAGATGACGAGGAAGATGATGACGAACATCGCGACCGACGGTCCGGAGAGCCACTCCCAGAGGCTGCGGCCGAAGATCTCGCCCTGCGCCCAGTCGGGGTTGTCGACCCCGACCGCGTTGAAGGCGAGGTGCAGCAGGCCGCGGCTGTCGCTGAACCACTGCGGCCCGTCGATGCCGAAGAAGCCGAGGAAGGCGTTGACGGCGCCGGTGTTGGAGAAGAGGAAGAGGAAGACCGTCGCGATGGCGATCGAGCTCGTCACCGACGGGAAGTAGAAGGCCGTGCGGAAGAAGCTGCGACCCTTCAGCATCGTGTTGTTGAGGAGCAGGGCGAGCCCGAGCGCGAGGACCGTCTGAAGCGGCACGACGAGCAGCACGTAGTAGAAGGTGTTGCCGATCGACTGCATGAAGTTGTCGCGGGTCAGGCCGTCCCGTGCGAAGAGGTCGGTGTAGTTCTTCAGCCCCACGACGTCGGTGCCCTGCCCGACCACGAAGGGACTGGTGTTGCCTTGCCAGTTGGTGAAGCTCACCCACAGCGCCATCCCGATCGGGATGACGAGGAAGAGCCCGAGGATGATGATCATCGGGGCGACGAAGGTCCAGCCCGCGATGCCTTCACGGCCGCGTATGCCGCCGTGTCCGCGACGCGGAGCGCGTCGGGCCCCCGGTGCGCCGGCCTGACCGGTCGGAGCGCCGCTGGAGACCGAGGCGACCTGGCCGGCTCGCGCGCCGGAGGCCGTGACGTCGTCCTGTGGACGTCCGTCGATGGATGCCATGGAGAGCTCCTGGGGATCGGTGACCGAACAGGGAGGGTGGCGTCCGCCCGCCGCGCGGTGCGGCAGGCGGACGCCAGGGCTGGGTGTCAGCCGGAGAGAGCCGCGGTGCCGTTCTTCTGCAGCTCGGTCAGCCACGCGTTGGGGTCGCCGCCCTTGCCGAGAGTGGCCAGCTGCGAGTTGAACTTCGTCATGACCTCGTCGAAGCCGGGCAGGTTGACCGGGCCCTGGGCGTACTGACCGCCGGCCACGAAGGCCTGCTGGTCCGGGAACTTCGCCGCGAAGGCCTTCGCGCCCTCCTCGGTGGAGGGCATGACGCCGAAGGCGTCGGCGAAGGCCATCTGCTGGTCGGTCGTGATGAGCGACTTCACGAGGTCGACGGACTGCGCCTGGTTGGGCGACTTGGCGGCGATGCCCCAGCAGTTGCTGAAGAGCAGGGTGCCCTTGCCGGCGGGGCCCGCCGGCAGCTCGACGACCTTGTACTTGAGGTCGGGGAAGTCCTTCTTGGCGCCGCTGATCCAGTTGCCCTCGATGGTCATGGCGGCCACACCCTTGCCCAGCGCCTCGCCGCCCCAGCCGGTGGCCGGGGAGGTGTCGGAGCTGAACTTGAGGACTCCGTCCTTCATCATCTTCTGGACCTCCGCGAGACCCGCCTTGGCGGGCGCGCTGTCAGCCGTCATCGTCTTGCCGTCCTCGGAGACGATCCACCCGCCGGCCTGCTTGATGAAGGCGCCGCTGCGGTTGATGTCGTTGCCGATGACGAGGCCGGTCACCTTGCCCGACGTCAGCTTCTTGGCCGCCGCCTCGAGACCGGCCCAGTCCTTGGGGATGTCGGCGTCGGTGAGCCCTGCCTTGCTCCACAGGTCGGTGTTGATCTCGAGCGCGAGGGTCGAGTAGTCCTTGGGCGCGCAGTAGAACTTGTCGTCATAGGTGAAGGTCTTGACGAGGGTCGGCAGGAACCCTGCGTCCTTGACCTGGTCGCCGTACGCGTAGAGGTTGCCCGCCTTGGCGAAGGTGCCGACCTTGGAGGCGTCGGTGTAGAAGACGTCGGGCGGCGTCGTCGAGGCGAAGGCCTGACCCAGCTGCTGCCCGAGGTCGGAGGCGGCGATGACCTCGACCGTGTTGCCGGTCTTCTTGGCCCACGCCTCGGTGGCCTTCTTGACCGCATTGGTCTCGGCGTCTCCCGAGCTGCCGATCATGACGGTGAGCTTGACCGGGCCCTTCGACGTGGCCTGCGGGGCGCTGTTGCCACCGCTGAAGCCGCCCCCGCCGCACGCGCTCAGGATGAGCGCTCCGGTGAGGCAGGCCGCTGCGGCGGCCGTGGTGGTCTTGCGTGACATCGATGTCTCCTGTTTCGGGTGGTGGGGGCGTGACGTGCGGCGTATGCCGTGTGGGTCGTCGTGGAACCGCGCTTGCTTCACGGTGGGTCGAGGACGGCGGAGGAGTCCGCATCGGAGGTTTCGCGGATGCTGGAGGCCCGCACGGTGAGGGTGGGCTCGAGGAGCACGGGGGCCGAGGTGGACTCAGGGTCGACGAGCAGGTCCCAGGCGGTGCGGGCGGCCTCGGCGACGGGCTGGTGCACGCTCGTGAGCTGCATGGCGGCTGCGACGTCGGTGTCGTCGAAGCCGACGACACCGACGTCACGACCCGGCTCGAGACCGTGGTTGCGCACGGCCCTCAGCGCGCCGAGGGCGAGCAGGTCGGAGGCGCAGACGATCGCGGCGTCGGTCCCGAGCCGGTCGAGCAGGCGCTCGGCAGCGCCGGTCGCCTCGTCGAGGTCCTGCACCGACTCGGCGGTCGGGGCCTCCCCCGTGACGCCGAGCTCGGCGAGACCGTCGGCCCAGCCCCGGCGGCGGTCGTCGCCGACGGGAGAACCGGAGGGCCATCCCAGCCAGCCGATCTGCTCGTAGCCGGAGGCGGCGAGGTGGCGCACTGCGCCGAGCACGCCGGCGTGGCCGTCGACGTCGACCCAGCGCGTGAGCTCGGGGCGGTCCCAGACCCGGCCGAACGACACGAACGGCACGCCGTGCTCGATGAGCCACTGGGGCCGCGGGTCGGCGTGGCGGGTGTCTGCGAGGACGAAGCCGTCGACGAGCCCGCTGGCGAGGGTCTGCCGGTAGCCGGCGATGACGTCGTCGGGGTCCGGCGCGAAGGCGAGCAGGTGGCTCGCGTGGGCCGGGGCCGAGACCGTCAGCTCGACGAGGAACTCGTCGAGGATGTGCCCGAGCCGGCGGTGGCCCGAGGGGTTGACCTCGAAGCCGAAGGCCGAGGCGCGCTGCCGACGCAGCTGCTGGGCCGACGCGTGGGGCGTGAAGCGGAGCCGCTCGACCTCCCGCAGCACGCGCTCGAGCGTGTCGGGCGCGACCTTGTGCGGCCGGTTGAGCGCGTTGCTCACCGTCTGGCGCGACACGCCCGCCGCCACGGCGACGTCGACGATCGTCGTCCGGGCACCACGCGACTCCTCGGCCTGCACTCCACGCTCCTTTGCGGTCGAGCCCATCCAGTCCAGCGAGTTGATCGTTCAAAACCGGCAAGTCCGGTGGACTTGAACGTTCATACGAGAGGGAGCATGCTCTTGTCTGCCCGAATTGGTCAAGCATGCTTGACCGTTCCGTGACAGGTTGGGTCGGCGCCGACGGCGCTCCCGACACCCCCATCCCGCTCGACGGAAGGCCCCTCGGTGACCGAGCGCGACGCGTCGCTCCCCCCTCGCCAGCCCTGGCTGCACGAGCTGTCCATCGTCGTCGACGGCAACGCGACCGTCCTCGCCGACCGGTCGGGCGACGTGCTCCCGGGCACGAGCCAGGGGCTCTACGTCGACGACCGCCGCATCCTCGGCACGCTCCGCCTCGAGGTCGCCGGCGAGGCGCCGGCCTTCGTCGCAGAGCGCGCCTCGGGTGCCTCGGCGGAGTACGCCGGCTCGGCGCGCGGCCTCGGCAACCCCGGGCCCGACCCCACCGTCGAGGTCCTGCGCTCGCGGCGCCTGCTCTCGGACGGTGGTCGCACCCTGACCGAGCAGGTCGCCGTCACCTCACGCGCGGCGCAGACGGTGCACGCACCGGTGCGACTCGTCGTCGGCGGCGACGGCCTCGACATCGGCGCCGTCAAGTCGGGGCGGCTCACCGGACCGGCCACGTCCGCCACCGTCGTCGACGGCCGCGCGGTGCTCGAGGACGAGTGGCACCGCACGACGCTCGCCCTCGAGGGCCTGCCGGTCGGCTCCGAGGCGAGCGTCGAGGCGGGAGCGGACGGCACGGTCATCCTCGGCGCCACCCTCGTCGTCGAGCCCGGCTCCACCGCCTCGCTCTGCCTCCGCGTGACCACCCAGCGGCAGCAGGCGTCCGCCTTCGACGCCGACCCCGGGGCCGACGCCGTGCAGTGGGACGACGTGCGCGTCACCGCCCGCGACCACCGCCTGGGCCGCACCGTCCACCACGGCCTCGACGACCTGCGCCACCTCGTGCTCCGCGACCCCGCGTCGCCCGCCGACGTGTTCGCAGCTGCCGGAACCCCTTGGTACCTGACCCTCTTCGGCCGCGACTCCATCTGGACCGCCCGACTGCTCCTCCCCCTCGGCACCGAGCTCGCCGAGGGCACGCTCCGAACGCTCGCCCGCCGGCAGGGCACCTCGCACGACCCGGCCACCGGTGAGGCCCCGGGCAAGATCCCGCACGAGCTCCGGCGCCACGTCTACCGCGACAAGAACTCCGGCATGACGCTGCCGCAGGTCTACTACGGCACGGTCGACGCGACCGCCCTGTGGGTCTGCCTGCTCGCCGAGGCCGTCGACTGGGGGCTCCCCCTCGAGCGCGCGCGGACCCTCCTGCCTGCCCTGCGCGCCGCGGTCGGCTGGCTCACCGGCGACGGGCAGCCCGACGACGGCCTGCTCAAGTACATCGACACGTCGGGCACCGGCCTCGCCAACCAGGGCTGGAAGGACTCCGGCGACTCCATCCGCTGGCGTGACGGCACCGTCGCCGACGCCCCCATCGCGCTCGTCGAGGCCCAGGCGTATGCCGTCGAGGCGCTCCGCTCTGCCGCCCGCCTCCACCGCGCTCTCGAGGTCCCCGGCGCCGACGTCCTCGAGGCGCAGGCGACCGCCCTCCAGCAGCGCCTGCGCGAGCGGTTCTGGGTCGACACGGACGCCGGCCGCCACCTCGCCATCGCCCTCGACGGCGCCGGGCGCGCGGTCGACGGCCTCGGCTCGAACATGGGCCATGTCCTCGGCACGTCGGCCCTTCGCCCCGACGAGGCCCGGCAGGTCGCCGCCACCGTGACCGGGCCCGAGCTGCTCGACGACTTCGGCGTGCGCACCTTCGGCACCGGCAACGGCGGCTTCAACCCCATCGGCTACCACACCGGCTCCATCTGGACGCACGACACCGCGATCACGGCAATCGGCTTGTCCCGTGAGGGTTTCGGCATCGAGGCCGGCGCCGTGGCCCGCACCCTGCTGTCGTCCGCAGAGGCCTTCGGCTACCGCTGGCCCGAGCTCTACTCGGGGGCTGCGCTCGCCGGCGCCCCGACGCCCTACCCGGCGTCGTGCCGGCCGCAGGCGTGGTCCGCTGCGTCGGCGGTCGCGCTCCTGTCGGTGGCCCTGCGCCCCCGGCCCGACGCGGCCACCCGCACGCTGCGCCTCTCGCCGGTGCGCCCGTCGCCCTACGGCGCCTTCCGCGTCGAGGGGCTGCGGTTCTGCGGGCAGCGGGTCGACCTCGCGGTGTCCGACGACGGCGACCTCGAGGTGCTCTCGGCGCCCGCCGACGTCACCGTGGTCGCCGACTGAGCTCGACGGCATACCCACTCGGGGCCGCCGCTCCTAGGATCGACAGGGTGAAGCCGGCGATCATCCTGGTGTCCGAGACCCGCTGCGAGCAGCTGCTCGACGAGTTCGGCCGATACGCGCGCGATTACGAGCTGCCGACGGCCAGGTCGGCGCACGAGGCGAAGCAGGCCGCCAAGCGCGTCGTCGCCGAGGGCGGGCAGGTGGCCATGTTCGTCACCGAGTCGCGCCTGCCGGACGGCGACGTGCACCAGGCCTTCCACTGGTGGCGGCAGACGGTGCCGACCGCCCGCCGCGTCATCGCCGCGCACGTGTCGACCTTCCGCGAGGACGCCGAGCGCCTGCGTGGCGGCATGGCCAAGGGCAAGTACGACGCGTACCTGCTCATGCCGCGCGGCGCCCGCGACGAGGAGTTCCACACGGCCATCTGCGAGCTGCTGTCCGACTGGGGCTCGACCGTCGCCGAGCCGGAGGTCGTGGCGGTCGCCATCGTCTCTCCCGTCGAGGACGCCCTCACGCTCGGCATCCGCGACTACCTCGACCGGATGGGCATGCCCAACCGCGTCTACGCCCCCGACAGCGAGAAGGGGCAGCACGTGCTGCAGCTGCTCGCGGCAGAGGGCGGTGAGCCCGAGTTCCCGCTCGTCATGGACATGGCCAAGCGGGTCGGCAGCGCGAGGAGCGTGCGCGACGTCGCCTCGCGGATCTACGGCAGGCCGGCCGACGTCGACGTCGACCGCGTCGTCGACGTCGCGATCGTCGGGGCCGGACCCGCAGGTCTCGCGGCCGCCGTCTACGCGTCGTCGGAGGGGCTCTCGACGGTGGTCCTCGAGGCGGAAGCCGTTGGCGGACAGGCCGGCACGTCGTCGATGATCCGCAACTACCTGGGCTTCCCGCGGGGCATCAGCGGTATGCGCCTCGCCCAGCGGGCGCGCAACCAGGCCATCCGCTTCGGCACACAGTTCTTCACCGGCTGGCCGGTCACGTCGTTCGTCGCCGGCGGTGTCGACGACGACGGCAACCCCGAGCCGCACCGCCTCTGCACCGAGGGCGGCGACGTGCGCGCCCGCGCCGTCGTCGTGTCCGCCGGAGTGAAGTACCGCCGGCTCGACGCGCCCGGCATCGAGCGGCTCGTCGGGCTCGGCGTGCACTACGGCAGCGCCATGACGGCCGCGCGTGAGATGGAGGGCGCCGACGTCATCGTCGTGGGCGGCGGCAACTCCGCGGGGCAGGCCGCGATCCACCTCGCCCGCTTCGCCCGGTCGGTGACGATCCTCGTACGCCGCGAGAGCCTCGCCGAGACGATGTCCGACTACCTCGTCGGCGAGATCCGCTACAACCCGCGCATCACGGTCCAACCCTGCTGCGAGGTCGTCGAGGGCGGCGCGGGCGACGACGGGCGACTCGGCTGGGTCACGACGCGCGACGTCCGCGACGGCAGCGAGACCCGGCGCGACTGCCGGGGGCTGTTCCTGCTCATCGGCGCGGCACCCCACTGCGGCTGGCTGCCCGAGGAGGTCGCCCGCGACGAGCACGGCTTCGTGCTCACCGGTCGCGACGTGCCGCAGGACCAGTGGCGCGACGGCCTGCCTCCCGAGAGCCTCGAGACGACGGTGCCGGGCGTCTTCGCCGCCGGTGACATCCGTGCTGGTTCGATGAAGCGCGTGGCGGCGGCCAGCGGCGAGGGCGCCTCGGTGGTGCCGCTCGTGCACGCGTGGCTCGACCCGAGCCGGTGACACCAGTCAGAGCTCGATGAGCTGACCGTCGCGGAACGAGTAGCGGTAGGCGGAGGTCGACGCCGGCGGCAGGTTCGCCGGATGGGCTGCGTCGTCCCGGTGCGGGTGAGGCGGGGGTGCCGGCTGGGTCGCCGACCTCACGGGCGTGAGCCCGCCGGCGACCCCGGCGGCGTGCGCCTGGCCGGCGCCGAGGGCAGCCGTGCCGACGAATGCCACGGCGACAGCCGCACCGGCGGCACGGAGGCCGCGGCGCAGGGAGCTGCGGTAGCCCCCGCGTGACATGGGCGGGACGGGGCGATCGGGGAGTGGTGTCGTGTCCATGACTCGAGCCTCGGGCCGGTGCCTGTGCACTGTCTGTGCTGGCCGAATGCGTTCGGCAAGCATTGCGCCACGATGACGCCCGCGGTCGGCTCAGCGCCCGAGCGTCGCCTGCATCGCATCGGCCACGACGTGCGAGTGGACGCCCGGCTCCTGCCGCAGGCCGTCGACCGCGCCCGCCCGGTCGGCGTCCGAGCGGTTCTGCCCGAGCTTGGCCTTGCCCTCCACCGACTCGACCACCATCTCGACGCCGACGATCCCGAGCAGCTGTCCGCGGAGGTACTTCTCGGGCGCGTCACCCACGTGCCAGCGCCTCTCGCGGTGCGACTCGTGGCGCTCGGTGAGCCGCGTGACGACGTCGAGCACCCAGTCGGGGTCGTCGTGCACCGTCACCGCGCCACGCAGCTGCACCTCGGTGTAGTTCCAGGTGGGCACCACGCGCCCGTGCTCGGCCTTCGCGGCGTACCAGCTCGGGGAGATGTACGCCTCGGCCCCCGACACCACGACGAGCCCCGGCGACCCGGGCGCGATGCGCGCCCACTGCTGGTTCTTGCGCCCGAGGTGGCCGAGCACCCGGTCGCCGTCGACGATGATCGGCAGGAGGGTCGCGTCGGGGCGCCCGTCGGGGCCGACCGTGACGAGGTGGGCGGATGCCTGCGCGTCGAGGAAGTCGTGCAGCTCCGGCCCGGCCATGACGAAGTCCTTGGGGACGTACATGCCTTGATCGTCGCACGCCGCCAGTGCTCAGCCGACAGCGCGGAGCCCGCCGCAGGGAGGGTGCGGCGGGCTCCGTCGAGGAGGGTCCTCAGCTGTGGCGGTGCGGGACCCGGCGGCCGCCCGGTCGCTGCTGCGCCGACCACGGGCGGGGGCTGCCCTCGTGCGGCGGCCTGGGCGCGTCAGTGGTGGCCGGCCGGGCGGCTGACGGGTCGAGCCGCTCGGCGATGTCGCGCAGCAAGAGCGCGGCCCGGACGCTGGGGCGCACGCGCGCGGCCCTGGGCGCATGGGGCCGGGCGGCGACCCGCTCGACGATGAGCTCGCGGGCGAGCGCCTCCTGGGGAGACAGGCTGACGGTGCTGCCGAGGGTGCTGCCGAGGGTGCTGCTGTAGGTGCTCATGACAGGCTCACTTTCGCTCGCTTGACGCGGATGTCACCGCTGCCGGAGTTGACGGAAAGGCTTGCGCGGGCCTCGGAGTCGCCGGGGCCGTCGGTGCTCTCGAGGTCGACGTCGACATCGCCCGTGACGCTGTTGAGGTCGAGGTAGGTCGCGACGCCGTTCGCGATGCCGATGCTGACGTCGCCCGTGCCGGTCTTGGCCTGGACCTGACCGCCGTGCACGGCCCCGAGCACGACGTCGCCGGTGCCGGTCATGAGCTCGAGGTCACCGGTGCTCGCGTCGATGTGGAGGTCGCCGGAGCCGGTGCGGGCCTTGACGCCGGCGTCGGTGCGCCGGATCGTGATGTCGCCACTGCCGGAGATGAGGTCGAGACGGCCACCGGCCGAGCCGATGGAGACGTCGCCCGAACCGGTCTTGGCGTTGACGTCGCCGCGGGACGACTGGAGGGTCAGGTCGCCGGAGCCGGACTTGAGGTGGGCCGAGCCGACCTCGTGGAAGCCGAGGTCGCCGGCGCCCGTGCTGACCCGCACGTCGCCGAGCAGGCCGGTGGCCGCGATGTCGCCGGCGCCGGTCTTGGCCTCGACCGTGCTGCTCGTCGGCAGCTCGATCTCGACGTCGACCGAGCCCTTGCTGCCGAAGGCGAAGAAGCTCTCACGCTTCGGCGCGATGACGACGACGTCGTTGCCGTGCGCCTCGACGGTGAACTTCTCGGCCATCTCGGTGCCGCCGCGGCCGCGGGGGACGAGCCGGACCGTGGTGGTCGGGGCCTCGCCTGCCGTCAGCGTGACGTCGCCGACGAGGAGCTCGACCTTGAGGTTGATCGGCCCGGTCGTGTCGAACCGGGTCTCGAAGCTGGTGCTCATGGGGTGTCCTGTCTCGAGGAGTGCGTATGCCGTGGGGGCAGGTCTCAGGTGACGGCGGGGTCGCGTGCCGGCTCGGTTGCGAGCCCGGTCAGCGGACCCAGCCCTGGACCCGCTTGTTGGAGGAGCGGTTGCGTCCCGGCGCGCCGGGCCCGAACTGGGGGCCGAGCTGGGCGCCGATGTTGACGGTGATGCCCGACGACGTCGCCGCCCGGACCGCGTTGACGATCCAGGTGTTGAGCGACTGGCCGCGGCTCGTCGCGAGCTCCTCGGCCCGGGTCTTGAGGACCTCGGGAAGACGGAGCGTGATGCGGGCGGTCTCGGGCCCTTCGTCCTCGGGTGACATCGCAGTGGTGTCATCCGTGCGGACGGCCTGCGTGTCGTGGGCCAGCGCGGCCGGGCCGGAGCCGACGACGACGAAGACGGGCTCTCGGCCCTGGAGCCGAACCTCGACCGACGTGCCGTCGAGCTCGTTGGTGATCTCGGCCGCCGCGTGCGACAGGGCGTCCATGAGGGCCAGGCGAGCCGACGACTCCAGGGCGAAGCCGATGCGCTCGGCGGCCTGCTCGGTCTCCGGACCCATCGCCCTGGCCGCCCGGGCGAGATCCCGACGCAGTGCGTCGACGTACTCGGTGATGTCCATGCGCATCACTATGACACCACTGTGGTGTCACGTCAACACCATGCTGACGACGAACCGCGGCGCGGGTACGTTGCCACAGCCCCTCCTCACCTCGCACACCCCTCGAAAGGTCACCGATGCGCAGTCTCGGCACGTCTGACCGCCCGTCCGTCAGAGCCCTCTCGCACGCCATCGAGAAGGCCTCGTCACGCACCCGGTCCCGCCAGTTCATCCGTGTCATGCATCGGATGGGCGCTTCCCCGGCCGCGATCCTCCCCTTCGTCCAGGACTCCCCGAACTTCAAGAACCGGCGGTTCGAGGGCCAGGAGCCCTCACTGCGCCCGAGGATCAAGGCCCAGACGAGCGCCCTGCTCGCCATGATGCGCGTGCACGGCCGCGGTGAGCCGGTGGGCACGGCGCCCGTGGTGCCGGCCGACCCCCCGCAGCACCCCGGTGAGCTCGCGCTCACCTGGTACGGCCACGCGACCACCGTCCTCGAGATCGACGGCGCACGGTTCCTCATCGACCCCGTGTTCAGTGAGCGCGTCTCGCCGGTGCGGCACGTGGGACCCCGGCGCGCCCACCCGGTGCCGGGCTCGATCGCCGACCTGCCGAGCATCGACGCCGTGCTCGTCAGCCACGACCACTACGACCACCTCGACCAGCCGTCGATCGTCCGGCTCGAGCAGACCCACCGTCCCCACTACGTCGTGCCGCTCGGCGTCAACGCGCACCTGCTCGCGTGGGGTGTGCCGCGCGAGCGCATCACCGCGCTCGACTGGCGCGGCGAGACCGAGGTGGCCGGCATACGGCTGACCTGCACCGAGGCTCGCCACAACTCCGGCCGCGGCCTCGTCGACAGCCAGACCCTCTGGGCCGGCTGGGCCCTGCGCGGTCCTGCCCACTCGGCCTACTTCCCCGGTGACTCCGGCACGTCGAAGTGCTTCGCCGCCATCGGCGCCGACCTCGGCCCCTTCGACCTCACGATCATGCCCGTCGGCGCCTACGACCCGTTCTGGCCCGACATCCACATGGACCCCGAGCAGGCCCTCGCCGCCCACCGCGACGTCAACCGCATCGGGGACGACGCGGAGGCGCTCGTCGCAGACGAAGCCGGTGTCGCCGACCGGTTCATCGCACAGGACCATCGCATCGACACGCCGGGTGGCGTGCACGAGGAGGGTGAGCCGACCGACACCACCCGCACCGTGCGCACCGCGGCCCGCGAGTCGCTGCTCGTGCCCGTGCACTGGGCCACCTTCAACCTGTCGATGCACTGGTGGGCCGAGCCCGTACGCCGGTTGCGCCGTGCCGCTGCCGAGGCCGGGGTGCCCGTCGCGTTCCCCTTGGTCGGCGAGCGCGTCGACCTGACCACGGGCGACGCCAGGACCGTCGCCAAGGCCCACGCCGAGCCGTGGTGGGAGGTCTGCACGGCCCCCGACGACCGCGACTGACGTTCACACGGCCGTCACCGGATCTCCACAGGGGAACTCAGGCGGCTCGCCCGTCGCTGGACGAGAATGACGGTGGCCCACCCCCCGGGTCACCGACCGTGATGCACGACAGGCAGGAGAAGCCAGTGCAGCTCCCGATCCTCCGTCGCATGGGCGCCTCGACCGCGACCCAGCGAACCCGCGCCACCGGCTCCCCGAACTACCGCGACGGCGAGTTCCGTTCGCACGAGCCGACGCACGTCGTGGCCACCTCCGAGGCCGAGGGCCCCGGCAGCATGCTCATGACGATGGTGCGCGAGTTCGGCCGCGGGCGCCCCCGGGGCACCGTGCCACTCGTCTCGCCGCGCCACCCTCACGAGCCGGCCGACCTCGCCGTCACCTGGTACGGCCACGCGACGAGCGTCGTCGAGCTCGACGGCCGACGCTTCCTGCTCGACCCCGTCTTCGGCAACCGCGCCTCGCCGTCGGTGGTCGCCGGGCCGAAGCGGCTGCACCCGGTGCCCGGCTCCATCGCGGAGATCCCGCACCTCGATGCCGTCGTCATCAGTCACGACCACTACGACCACCTCGACGAGCCGTCGATCCGCCAGCTCGAGCGCACCCACCGGCCGCACTACGTCGTGCCCCTCGGCGTCGACGAGCACCTGCGCGCCTGGGGCGTGCCGACGGGGCGGATCACGAGTCTCGACTGGCGCGAGGAGACCGAGGTCGCCGGCATCCGTCTCACGTGCTGCGAGGCGCGCCACTTCTCCGGTCGTGGCTTCGTGCGCAACCAGACGCTCTGGGCGGCCTGGTCGATGCGCGGCCCGCGGCACGCCGTCTTCTTCGGCGGCGACTCCGGCCCGACCCACCGCTACGCCGACATCGGCGCCGACCTCGGGCCCTTCGACCTGACGATCATCCCCATCGGCGCCTACAGCGTGCACTGGCCCGACATCCACCTCGACCCGGCCCAGGCGATCGAGGCGCACCTCGACGTCAACAAGGGCGAGACCCGCTCGGTCATGCTGCCGATCCACTGGGCCACCTTCAACCTCGCGACCCACTGGTGGAGCGAGCCGATCCGGTGGGCCCGCCGCGCCGCCGCCGAGAGCGGTGTGCGGCTCGTCGCACCGAAGGTCGGCACGCGGATCGAGCTGAGCGGCAACGACATCGACGAGGTGGTCTCAGCCCACCAGGACCCCTGGTGGGAGTCCTGCGCCGCAGACGGCGACCGCGACTGAAGCCCGATCAGGGCGCCCCTCACCCCACCCCCCAGTCGAAAGGGCACTCCGTCACGTGACGGAGTGCCCTTTCGGATGGCGCTCGTTGACGGTCAGGCGTCGGTGGATGGTGCCTCCGTCGGGCGGAAGATCCACCGCTTCATCGCGACGAACCGGACGGCCGTGGACAGCACGTTCGCGACGGCGACGACAGCGGTCTGCACCGCAGTTCCGGACTCGGGCGCGACGCGACCGAGCACGGCGAGCGCGAGGGACGTGGCGGCATACGTGATCGCGAAGATGACGAGAGCCTGGCCGTGGTGCGACACCATGCGCTCGCGCCCGGTGACGCCGAAGGTCCATGCCCGGTTGACGGCCGTGTTGAAGACTGTCGCGACGACGAGCGCGAGGCCGTTGGCGAGCTGCGACCCCAGCCCCGCGTGCTCGAGCCCTGCGAAGAGGCCGAGGTGCAGGACGGTCGAGAGCGCCCCGACCCCGGCGAACCGGATCACCTGTCGTGACAGTCGGATCCGCGCCACCGGCGGGGCCACGCGGGTGACCTCGCCGGTGCGGATGTCAGTCATGACCGCGCTCACTGCGCCGACGACGCGGGCTGGGTCAGGTCGTAGAACGTCGAGCCGTCGATCTCGACCGCGGTGAAGCTGGACTGCACCCAGGCGCTGATCTCGGAGGAGGCGCTGCTGCCACCGTTCTGGTTGCCGAAGCCACGTCCACCGCCTGCGAAGTAGCGGATCCTGCCGTCGGCGACGTACTGCTGGAACTGGGCGAGCGTCGGGCTCGGGTCGGAACCGTTGAACCCGCCGATCGCCATGACGGGCAGCTGCGTCCCCAGCTGGAGACCGGCCGCGGTCTGCGAGCCGATCGCCGCGGCAACCCAGGTGTACTTCTCGGCGTTCGCGGAGAGGGCAGCGACGACGGCCGTGCTGGGCGTCTCGGCGTTGAGCAGGCCGCCCATGCCGCCCGGTCCACGGCTCGTACCGGCCGGACCCGCGGTCACGATCGACCCGGCGTGCCCCTGTGCCGTCGTCGACACGGCATACGCCCCCGGGCCGGCGAGGCCCGCCACGAGCGCCCCGGCGAGCACGAGCGGCACGGCGCGCACGTGCATCCAGCGCGTGGCCAGGATGAGGAGGGCGGCCGCCATACCGACCGTGAGCACCGAGATGCGCAGCCAGTCGCCGTATGCCGTGGTGCGCGAGAGGAGGAGGAAGCCCCAGGTCGCCGCCGCCGCGGTCGCGACCGCGAGGACGACCGTTCCGAGGCCGTCGGCGCGACGCTGCCAGGCCTCGACCACCCCCATGCCGACGAGCGCGCCGACGGCGGGAGCGAGGGCCACGGTGTAGTACTCGTGGAAGATCCCCGCCATGAACGAGAAGACGAGCATCGTCACGACGAGCCAGCCGCCCCAGACGACATAGGCCGCGCGGCGCAGATCGGTGCGGGGGCGACGGCCACGGAACCACAGGCCGGCCGCGAGCAGCACGAGCGCGCTCGGGATGAGCCACGAGATCTGGTCGCCGACGCTCGACGAGAACATCCGGAAGAGCCCGGTCGCGCCCCAGTTGCCGCCGCCACCGCCGCCGCCGACCGAGCCGGTCTCGTCGCCGTTGATGCGGCCGAGGCCGTTGTAGCCGAAGGTCAGCTCGAGGAACGAGTTCGTCTGGCTGCCACCGATGTACGGGCGTGCCGAGGCCGGGATGAGCTCGACGATCGCGACCCACCAGCCGGCCGACAGCACCAGCGCCCCGACCGCGAGCAGGGAGTGGGCGATCCGCTTGCGCAGGATCGTCGGGGCCGCGATGAGGTAGGCGAGGCCGAAGAACGGCACGACGAGCAGCACCTGGAGCGTCTTGGTGAGGAAGCCGAGACCGATGAAGACGCCGACGATCATCATCCACCTGGGCGATGCCTGCTCGATCGCCTTGACCGTGGCCCAGGCGCCGAGGGCCATGAGGAGGGTGAGGAGGGCATCCGGGTTGTTGAAGGTGAACATCAGGGCCGCCACTGGCGTGAGCGCGACGACGGCGCCGCCGATGAGTCCCGCGGCCGCACCGAACTGGCGCTTGACCGTGGCGTAGACGACACCGACCGTCGCAACGCCCATCAGGGCCTGCGGCAGCAGGATCGCGAACGAGCTGAGGCCGAGCACGCGCACCGACAGGGCCATCACCCAGAGGGAAGCCGGGGGCTTGTCGACGGTGATCGAGCCGGCGGCGTCGGAGCTGCCGAAGAAGAAGGCCTTCCAGCTGTCGGCGCCGGCCTGGACCGCAGCGGAGTAGAAGGAGTTCGCGTAGCCGCTCGCCGTGAGGTTCCACGTGTAGAGCACGAGCGTCGCGAGGAGGAGGCCGAACATCGCCGGACGTGCCCACCCCGGGTCCGCGCCCGGTCCGCGCCACAGGCGCCGGAGGCGGTTCGGGCGACCCGCACGGGCGGCGGCGGGCGTCGGGAAGGTCTGGGGGCGCGGGTCTGCCGGCCCCGAGGGCGCCGGTGCCGAGCCGCCCGCCGTGCCCGTGGTGGTGAGGGTCATCGTGTCCATGGCCCAACGTTCGGGCTCGCGGCTGTGCCGTTCCTATGACCCGACTTTGGTGCGGGAATGAGCAACCGCGCCAGCGCGGCCCGGGCGCACTTCCGGTCTCCGGGACACGCAGAAGACCCGGAGACTGCGCCGCGGCGAGGCTTCCGGGGTCTGGTCGGGCTTCAGACGGCGGCGGGAAGCAGGAGCGAGAAGGTCGTGTCGCCCGGCTTGCTGTCGAGCTCCACGCGTCCGCCGTGGGCCTTGCTCACCGCGGCCACGATCGAGAGACCGAGGCCGGTGCTGCCGCCGGCCCGGACGCGGGCGTCGTCGCCTCGGGCGAAACGCTCGAACACGTTGGGCTGCAAGGCATCCGGCACGCCGGGACCGTCGTCGTGGACCGCAACCCGAACCCATTCGCCCTCGGGCCGCACCGACGTCGTGACGCGGGTGCCGTCGGGCGTGTGCGTGCGGGCGTTGCCGAGCAGGTTGGCGACCACCTGGTGCAGGCGGGCGGCGTCACCACGGACCTCCACCGGCTCGGGCGGCAGGTCGAGGTCCCACCGGTGGCCGGGTGAGGCGGCGTGCGCGTCGCTCACCGCGTTGATGACGAGCATCGAGACGTCGACGGGTGCCTCGTCGAGAGGGCGCCCTGCATCGAGCCGCGCGAGCAGCAGGAGGTCCTCGACGAGGGAGCTCATCCGGTTCGCCTCGGACTCGATGCGCCCCATCGCGTGGGTCACCGTCTGCGGGACGGCATTCGGCTCACGACGCGACAGCTCGGCATACCCCTTGATCGACGCGAGTGGCGTGCGCAGCTCGTGCGACGCGTCCGCGACGAACTGGCGCACTCGCTGCTCGCTCTGGTGGCGGGCGTTGAGGGCCTCGTCGACGTGGTCGAGCATCTCGTTGAAGGCGGCGCCGACCTGGCCCACCTCGGTACGTGTGTCGGTGTCGGCCGCGTCGACGCGCTCGGCGAGCGCGACCTTGCCCGAGTGCAGCGGCATGCGCGACACCTTGGTGGCCGTCGCCGCGACCCGGCGCAGCGGCTCGAGGTTGCGCCGCACCAACCAGGTGCCGAGCACCGCGACGAGGATGACACCCGCGCCCGCGGTCGACAGCGCGAGGACGATCATCCGCTGGATCGTGCGCTGCTGCTGCTCGACCGGCAGCCCGATGACGAGTGCGCCCGTCGTGCGCGCACCGGTCGCCTGGTTGATCAGGGGCTCGTACGCCGACAGCACGCGGTACTGGCCGAGCCCCTCGATGGTGACGATCCTGGGCTCGGACGTGATGCCTGCCGCGCCGATCTGGGAGAGCTGCGCGGTCGTCAGGCTCGTGCGCCGGTGTGCGTCGGACGTGGCGGCGCCCCTCGGCCCGGGGACGTCGTCCGTCGGCTTCGTGGGGAAGTAGGCGACGAGCCCCTCGTCACCCGGGCCGCGCGGCCCCAGGTTGTCGTTCTCGTCGCCCGAGAGGTTGATCGGCCTGTGGCTCGCCACCAGCTGGGTGATCGACGTGTTCAGCTGGTCGTCCACCTGGCTCATCAGCTGACGCTGGAGGGCCACGACGGTGAAGGCGCCCGTGAGCAGGCTGAGAACGGTGAAGAGGGCGAGCATCGAGGCGACGAGCTTGGCGCGCAGCGTCCAGGCCGACCACGGCCGCGCCCGGTCCCGGGCGTCGGAGACGCGCTCCCTCAGGCTGCGGCGGTCGTCCTCCTCCGGGTCGACCTCGAGAGGGAACCCGGCCGCGGGAGCGAGCGGGACGGCATACGTACGCGTGCCGTCGGCGGACCCGTCGGTGGGCTCGTCGCTGAAGCCGACCGACGAACCGAGGTCAGGGGTCGGTGCACCGTCGGCCTCCGGGAGGTCGGCGGGGTCGGGTCGGTCGAGGCTGCGGGCGCTCTCGGCGCTGTCGGTGTTCGCGTCAGACGGCCGGCTTGAGGACATAACCGGCTCCTCGCATGGTGTGGATCATCGGGTCGCGCCCCGCGTCGATCTTCTTGCGGAGGTACGAGATGTAGAGCTCGACGACGTTGGCCTGGCCGCCGAAGTCGTAGTTCCAGACGCGGTCCAGGATCTGCGCCTTCGACAGCACGCGCCTGGGGTTGCGCATGAGGTAGCGAAGCAGCTCGAACTCCGTTGCGGTCAGGTGGATCTCGTCACCCGCCCGCATCACCTCGTGGCTGTCCTCGTCGAGGGTGAGGTCACCGACGACGAGCACCGAGTCGGACGACGAGACCGCGACGGTGGTGCGCCGCATCAGTGCGCGCACGCGGGCCACGACCTCCTCCAGGGAGAACGGTTTCGTGACGTAGTCGTCGCCGCCCGCGGTGAGGCCGGAGACGCGGTCCTCGACGGCGTCCTTGGCCGTGAGGAACAGGACCGGCACGTTGCTGTTGTCGGCACGCATCCGCCGCAGCACCTCGAGCCCGTCGAAGTCGGGCAGCATCATGTCGAGCACGACCGCGTCGGGGTCGAACTCGCGCGCGGCGCGCACGGCCTCCATGCCGGTGCCGGCGGCGCGCACGTCCCACCCCTCGTAGCGCAGGGCCATCCCGAGCAGCTCGGTGAGGTTGGCCTCGTCGTCGACGACGAGCACGCGCACCGGGGAGCCGTCGAGGCGCTGGAGGCGGGCCGCTGCGGGCTTGGTCTTCTCGCTCATGTCACCCAGTGAAGCCCGTCGGACTGTGGGATGACCAGCACATCCCTGTGCGAATCCTGTGGGCTCTCTGTCCCGAAGACCCAGCCCGCCGACGGGTCTGCCACAGCACCACCACAGCCGGCGGTTCGACCGTTGCCGTCATGAGCAACGAGTCCACCAATCCGGGGCCGGCCGAACAGCGGCGGCCGAGCCTGCCGCAGTTCGACCCGAACGCGCCGGAGACCCAGTCCGTGCCGGTGGCACCGTCGGTGCAGCACACCGACGACACGCAGCTGCTGCCGGCCGCCCCGCCGACGGGCGAGCTGCCCGTCACGCCCCCGTCCACCCCCTACGCGTATGCCGGCACGCCGGCTTCCACGGGCAACGCCCCCATCGCCGACAGCGGGGTGGGTGACGGCACGGGCCGACGCTGGAGCGCGAAGAAGACCGCCGTCACCGCCGGCCTCGCGATCGTGCTGGCGGCGGTGGGTGCGATCGGCGCTGCTGCCGCGGTGCCCGCCGGCTCGACGGGCGGCGACTCGTTCCGCGGCCCCGGCGGCGGACGCAGCCTCCAGTTCCCGGGCGGTACCGGCCAGGGCGGCTTCGGGCAGCAGAACCCGAACGGCCAGCAGCTGCCGAACCTGCAGAACGGTGTTCCCGGCGGTGGTCTCGGCGGACTCGACCCGAACCCGCTGAGCCAGCTCGACCCGCAGGACCTGCTCAAGCAGCTCGACCAGAACATCGACCCGTTCTCGGGCGGCAGCGGCTCGGGTCAGGGCTCTGGGCGCAGCTCCGGCACCGGCGGCGCGAAGAGCACCTGACCGACGCGTGTCTGCGGTGCGGGTCCGGGCCCGCACCGGCTCAGTGCAGCGCGCGGATCTCGGCTGCGTACCCCTCCAGCGCCCTCGTCGCCCGGTCGACCTCGTCCTCGACCCGGGCGACGAGGGCTTCGTCGGCGAGGCGCCCGGCGGCGCCGAGGTCCTCGACCTGCTTGCACACGTCGGCGAGCAGCGAGGCGCCGAGGTTGGACGCAGATCCCTTGAGGCCGTGGGCGATCCGGCCCTGGCTCTCGGCGTCACCGTCGGCGTGGGCGGCCCGCAGGTCGGTGACGCGCTGGCGCGCACCGTCGCCGAACCGGTCGATGAAGCGGAGCAGCAGCGAAGGGTCCCCGGGCTCGAGGTCGCGCAGCTCGGCGAGACGGCGGTCGTCGAGGACCGCGGCACCGGCAGGCTGGTCAGACTCGGCGGCACGGGCCACGGGCTGCTGCGCGTCGTCCGGGCCGGCGGCCTGCGACCGTCGCACCCGGGTCGCCCCGGTCCACCGTTGCAGGGTCGAGGCGAGCAGCGCGACGTCGATCGGCTTGGTGAGGAAGTCGTCCATGCCCGCCTGCAGACACCGCTCGCGCTCGCCCGCTATCGCCGAGGCCGTCATGGCGATGACGGGCAGCCGCCGCCCGGTCGGCTCCTGCGCCCGGATCTCGCGCGTCGCCTCGTAGCCGTCCATCTGGGGCATCTGGCAGTCCATGAGCACGGCGGCCAGCTCGCCGCCGTGCTCATGGTGCGCCGCGACCCCCTCGACGCCGTTGCTCGCGAGCACGACGGCATACCCGAGGCTCTCGAGGATGCCCTTGGCCACGAGCTGGTTGATGTCGTTGTCCTCGACGACGAGGACGGTGCCCAGCGGGCCGTCCGCCTCCGGAGACACGACGACCGTCACGGCGCTGACGGCACCGGGCAGCACGAGGTGACGGCCGGCGACGTCGGCCATGGTGTCGAAGAGCGCCGATGGCATGACCGGTGCGGTGAGCGTCGAGTCGACCCCTGAGTCGGTGAGGGCCGTCGGGTCGGGTGGCGGCACGTGGGCACAGACGAGCACGAGGCGTACGCCCGCGAACCGCCCGTCGGAGCGGATCATCCGGGCGATCTGGAGACCGCCGGCGCCCGAGCCCGGGTCGTCGAGCACGACGACGTCGACCGGCGACCCGCCGCGCTCGGCGCGGTCGAGCTGCACGAGCCCGTCGACACCCGTGGACGCGGACGCCACCGTCATCGACCAGGCCGCCAGCTGCTCCTCGACCCGCTGCCGGTGCGCGGCGTTGGCCCCGACGACGAGCGCGCGCAGGCCCGAGACGGCCGCCACCTGCGACTCGGTGCGGCCGAGCCCTCTGGTCGCCGCGGTCGCGAAGGCAGCGGTGAACCAGAACGTGCTGCCGCGCCCGGGCTCGCTGTCGACGCCGATCTCCCCGCCGAACGCCGTCACGATCTGTCGGCTGATGGAGAGGCCGAGCCCGGTGCCGCCGAACTCGCGCGTCGTCGACGAGTCACCCTGCGAGAACGACTCGAAGAGCCGCGAGCGCACCTCCGGCGAGATGCCCGGGCCGGTGTCGGTGACCTCGACGCGCAGCACCGGGCCGGCAGGGGTCTGGCGCTCGAGCGACAGGTGCGCCGAGACGCTGCCCGAGTCGGTGAACTTCACCGCGTTGGTGGTGAGGTTGGCCACGACCTGCCCGAAGCGCACCGGGTCGCCCGAGACCATCAGCGGCACCTCCGCCGCGTGGGTGACGGACAGGTTGAGCGACTTGGCGCGGGCCCGTTCGGCGAGCAGGGCCACTCCTCGTTCGAGGACCGCCGCGGGGTCGAAGTCGACGGACTCGAGCTCGAGGCGGCCGGCCTCGATCTTGGACAGGTCGAGGATGTCGTTGACGAGCTCGAGCAGGACCCGGCCGGCCTGGTCGATGCCGTCGGAGAGCCGTCGCTGGTGAGGGGTCAGCTCGGTGCGGCCGAGCAGCTCGGAGAGGCCGATGACGCCGTTGAGGGGTGTGCGGATCTCGTGGCTCATGGTCGCGAGGAACTCCGACTTCGCGCGCGAGGCCTCCATGGCCGCGTCGCGGGCGTGCGCGAGCCGCTGCGCGGTCCACTCGCGGTCGGCCACCCGCGCGAGGAGCGCGGTGATCTGCGTGATGGTCGCGGCGTCGGAGGCGACGGGCGGGGCCGTGCTGCGCATGTCGAGCACGACGACGCAGGCGACGCGGTCCTCGGCCATGACCGGCACTGCCACGATGACCGATCCGGCGGCTGAGGCGTCGGCCACGACGGTGCGGTCAGCGGCTGCCCGCGCGGCGAACTGCAGGCCGATGTCGACCGGGAGGCTGCTCGTCTCGGTGCCGTCGACGGCGAGGATCGGCTTCCCGAGACCGCCCTCCGCGTCGACGACCGTCGCGAGGACGGGCCGCCAGGTCGTGTGCCGGGCCACCTCCACGAGCACGGCCGGCAGCGCTTCATCCAGGGTCGCCGACTCGTTGGCGGCGGTCGCCATCGCGGTGACGAGACCGAGGGCCTGCTCGGCGTCCTTCTGCTCGGTGATGTCGTGCGCCGTGCCGCCCATGCGGACGGCGTTGCCCTCGAGGTCGCGCGTGACGAGGCCACGTCCGCGGATCCAGCCGACCTCGCCGCCAGTGCGCAGCACCCGCGCGTCGAACTCGAAGGAGTCCTCCGAAGCGATGGCCGCGCCGACGGTGTCGGCGACGTGGGCGCGGTCGTCGGGGTGGATGCGGGCGAGGAAGCCCTCGTAGGTCGGGGCCAGCTCGCTGCGGTCCATGCCGTAGATGCGATAGAGCTGGTCGGACCACGACACGCGGTCGTTGCCGACGTCCCACTCCCAGCTGCCGATCCTCGCGATGGCCTGCGCCTCGGCCAGCTGGTCGAGCAGCTTCCGCTCGGCGCTGTGCTCGCTGACCCGGTGCATCCAGCCGCGCCGACTGCCCGTGTCGTCGACCAGGGGCGTGTGGGACACGAGGGCCCAGAAGCGCGCGCCGTGGGCGTCGAGCAGGCTGCACTCGAGGTTGTCGCCCGGCTCGCCGCGCGTCACGAGCTCGTCGAGGTGCTGCCGGAACTGCCCCTTGCCGACGTCGTCGACCGCGTCGAAGACCGAGAAGCCCACCATGTCGTCGGGGTCGCGGCCCAGCATCTCGGCCATCCGTGGGTTGGCGTAGAGCGTGCGGCCGTCCTCGTCGAAGACCCAGAGTCCGTCGGGGGACGCGGTGACCATCCAGCCGAAGAGGTCGTCCTTCCCTGCGCCGCACTCGTCCGGAATATCCGACATGACACGATCCTCGCCCATTCCGGGCCCCCGCGCCCGGATGTCGCCCCACAGACCTACGATCGGGTCGACCAGCCCCCTTCGATCGGAGCCCGCGTGACCGACTCCCCTGACGCCCTCGACGCCCGTGAGGAGCCGCACGACGACAGCGTCGGCGCCCGGCTCAACTGGCTGCGGGCCGGAGTCCTCGGGGCCAACGACGGCATCGTCTCGACGGCCGGGGTCGTCGTCGGGTTCGCGAGCGCGACCGACGACCGCGGTGCCATCGTGCTCGCCGGCATCGCGGCCCTCGCCGCCGGGGCCATGTCGATGGCCGCGGGCGAGTACGTCTCCGTCAGCACCCAGCGCGACTCCGAGCGCGCCCTCATCCGGCTCGAGAGGCAGGAGCTGCGTGACGACCCCGACGGCGAGCTCGAGGAGCTGACACAGCTCTACGAGGCGAAGGGGCTGAGCCGGGGCCTGGCGACCGACGTCGCCCGCGAGCTCACGGCGCACGACGCCCTTGCCGCCCACGCCGAGGTCGAGCTGGGCATCGACCCCCAGAACCTCACCAGCCCGTGGCACGCCGCCGGGGCGTCGATGGTGGCCTTCGTGGTCGGTGCCCTCCTGCCGTTGCTGACCATCACGTTCAGTCCCGAGCGCGTACGCATCCACGTGACGGTGGTCAGCGTGGCCGCGGCCCTCGCGCTCACCGGCTGGGTCAGCGCCCGGCTCGGTCGCAGTCCGGTGCCGCGCGCCATCGCGCGCAACGTCGCCGGGGGGCTCGCTGCCATGGGGGTCACGTACGCCATCGGCGCGCTCGTCGGGGTCAGCCTGGGCTGAGCGGGCCGGCCCTCGCGACGACGCACACGGCATACGGCACCGACCACGCCCAGCGGGCTGTAGAGTCAAGGTGTCCCAGCGCCCGTCCGTGGCGCCAACGCCGGATCCGGCAGGGGACGTCGGGCGCGCGATGGCGCGTCCACCGGGACTCGGGCCGAGTCCGCCGCCGACACCGCGTCACCTGTTCCATCTGGGTGGGGGTGCCGTTCCGGGCATCGGGCCCGCGTCCGCCGCGTCATCAGGAGGAACATGGCAACGCGCGTCCGCCGCCGCCCCGACGGCCAGGGCCAGAACCAGCGCAAGGACGACCCTGCGCCGCTCATCCCCGTGCTCGCCCGGCGGGTCCGCGAGGTCGAGTCGCGGGTGTCGAGCAAGGGCAAGGCCAGCCCGACGAACCGCACCAAGTTCCTCGTCGTGGCCCTGCTGATGCGCTCCGAACGGGCCCGCGTGCGCGACGACGCCTCGATCCCCGGCGGCACCCGCGCCGACCTGCTCAAGCGCCTCGACGGCATCGCGACGATCCTCGCGCAGATCGCCGCTCGCGACACGAGCCTGCTGACCCTGCTCGACGCGAACGCCAAGCCGGGTCCGGCCGCCCAGCAGATGCGCCGAGACTGGCTGCTCGAGTCGGGCGCCGAGCTCGCCGAGGAGGACCTCGTCATCCAGGCGCCGGAGCCGCCCCGACCGGTCGTGCCCCCGCAGATCGCGGCGCGCCAGGTCACGCCGCAGTCGGTGCCGTCGCGCGCGCTCGCCAACCCGTTCCTCACGCCGGACCTCGGCCGCGCCGAGCAGCAGTACCTGCCGGGGCGCCTCGCCGGGTGGGACCTCCTCAGCCCGCTCTACCGCGCCTTCGAGCAGGGCGCCGGCGGGGAGGCGGCCACGATGGCACTGCCGCCGAAGCCGCAGATCGACCGCTTCTCGCCGCCCGGGTCGCAGCTCATGGTCCACCAGTCGCGCTTCCTCCAGAGCGTCCAGGAGGGGCACCGCACCTTCCTGCTCGCCGACGAGCCGGGCCTCGGCAAGACGGCGCAGTCGGTGATGGCGGCCTCGATCGCGGGCGCCTACCCGATGCTCGCCGTCGTGCCCAACGTCGTGAAGATCAACTGGGCCCGCGAGGTCGAGCGGTGGACGCCGCAGCGTCGGGTCACCGTGATCCACGGCGACGGCAACGACGTCGACGCCTTCGCCGACGTCTTCGTCGTCAACTACGAGATCCTCGACCGGCACTTCGCGTGGCTCTCGAGCTTCGGCTTCCGGTCGATGGTCGTCGACGAGGCCCACTTCATCAAGAACCTCGGGTCGCAGCGATCCCAGCAGGTGCTCGCCCTCGGCGACCGGCTCCGGGCCACGGCGCCCGGCGGCAACCCGCTGCTCATCGCCCTCACGGGCACGCCACTCATCAACGACGTCAAGGACTTCGACGCGATCTGGCGGTTCCTCGGCTGGATCAAGGACGGCAAGCCCGCCCCCGAGATCGTGCGCCGGCTCGACGACATCGGCCTCACGCCGGCCGACCGCGGCTTCTACCCCGAGGCACGCCAGGTCGTCATCGACCAGGGCATCGTGCGACGCCGCAAGGTCGACGTGGCGAAGGACCTGCCCGACAAGCGCATCGCCGACATCACGGTCGAGCTCGACGACGACCTCGGTCGCTCGATCCGGGCGGCCGAGAAGGCGTTGGGCGACAAGCTCGCCCGCCGCTACCGCGCCTTCCTCGCCGAGGCCAACGCGACCGAGGTCCCGGGCGAGCCCGACGAGGCACTGATGCGGCGCGTCGCCGCATCGGAGCTGCGCGCCGGCGCCGGCGAGAAGTCCGACGGCAAGAAGACCGAGAGCGTCTTCAGCCTCGTGCGACGCATCGGCCAGGCGAAGGCGCGCCTCGCCGCCGACTACGCCGCACAGCTGTCGCACTCGGTCGGCAAGGTCGTGCTGTTCGCCAAGCACATCGACGTCATGGACAGCGCCGAGCAGGTGCTCGCCGATGCGGGGCTGCGCACGGTGTCGATCCGCGGCGACCAGACCACGAAGCAGCGCACCGACGCGATCGACGCGTTCCAGAAGGACCCCGAGGTCTCCGTCGCCGTCTGCTCGCTCCTCGCCGCCGGCGTGGGCATCAACCTCCACGCGGCGTCCAACGTCGTGCTCGCCGAGCTGTCGTGGACCGCTGCCGAGCAGCAGCAGGCCATCGACCGCGTGCACCGCATCGGTCAGGACGAGCCGGTCACGGCCTGGCGCCTGCTCGCGGCGGGCACCATCGACTCGCGCATCGCCGAGCTCATCGACGCCAAGCAGGGACTCGCGGCCCGGGCGCTCGACGGCTCGGACGTCGACGTGGCTAGCGGCGACACCGTGCAGCTGAACGCGCTCGTCGAGCTGCTGCGTCGCTCGCTCGCCGAGGCCTGACGCACGCTCGGCCTCAGAGGTCGAGGTGCATGATGCTGAGGCCGACGCGCTCGCCCGAGGGCAGCTCGTGGGCCCGCGGCACCGTGCCGATCACCGTGAAGCCGAGGCTCTCGTACAGCCGCACCGCGCTCTTGTTCGTCGCCACCACGGCGTTGAACTGCATTGCGGCAAAACCGGACTCGCGTGCCCACTGGATCGAGTCGATGACGAGCGCCTGACCGACGCCGAGACCCCGGGAGTCGGCGGCGACCATGTAGCTGGCCGTCGAGACGTGCGCCCCGGGGCCGGGCCGGTTGCGCCCCATCTTGGCCGTGCCGAGCACGCGGTCACCGTCGACGGCGACGCTCGCCCGGCCGCCGGGGCCGTTCTCGAGCCAGATCGCCCGGGCGTCCGCCTCGGAGAGGTCGGTCGGGTACGGGAACGTGTCGCCGGCCCGGACGACCTGCTCGATGATGGGCCACACCTGCGGCCAGTCCGCATCGGCGTAGTCACGGACCTTCACTGCACTTGCCACTCGGGTTTCCTTACTTCTCAGGCATGTTCGCGTCGAGCTCACTCAACCACGCCACCGAGGTCGCGTCGGACGGCATACGCCAGTCACCGCGCGGCGAGAGCGAGCCCCCGGCGACCACCTTGGGGCCGTTGGGAAGCGCCGAGCGCTTGAACTGGTTGGCGAAGAAGCGCTTGACGAACACCTCGAGCCAGTGCCGGATCGTCTCGAGGTCGTATGCCCTCCGCTCGGCCTCCGGGTAGCCGGTGGGCCACTCCCCCGCCTCGCTGTCGCGCCACGCGTTCCAGGCCAGGTAGGCGATCTTCGACGGACGGTAGCCGCGGCGCAGCACGTGGAAGAGCGTGAAGTCCTGCAGCGCGTACGGCCCGATCCTGGCCTGGGTGCTCTGCGGCTTCTCGCCCTCCTTGGCGGGGACCAGCTCGGGCGAGATCTCGGTGTCGAGGATCGAGATGAGCGTCTCGCCGACGGGGTCCTCGAACTGGCTCGACGAGACGACCCAGCGGATGAGGTGCTGCATCAGGGTCTTCGGCACGCCGGAGTTCACGCCGTAGTGGCTCATCTGGTCGCCGACCCCGTAGGTGCACCAGCCGAGGGCGAGCTCGGACAGGTCGCCGGTGCCGAGGACGATGCCGCCGCGCTGGTTGGCGATGCGGAAGAGGTAGTCGGTGCGCAGCCCCGCCTGGACGTTCTCGAAGGTCACGTCGTAGACCTCCTCGCCCCGGCCGAACGGGTGGCCCATCGCGGTGAGCATCTGCGTCGCGGCAGGCTTGATGTCGAGCTCCTCCCACGTGACGTCGAGCGAGTCCATCAGTGCGATCGCGTTGCTCTTCGTGTGGTCGCTCGTCGCGAAGCCGGGCATCGTGAAGGCGAGGATGTCGCTGCGCGGGCGGTCGAGCCGGTCCATCGCCTTGGCCGCGACGATGAGGGCGTGCGTCGAGTCGAGGCCCCCGCTGACGCCGATCACGACCTTCGGCTGGCCGATCGCGCGCAGCCGTTGCTCCAGCCCCGAGACCTGGATGTTGTACGCCTCGTAGCAGTCGAGCGCGAGCCTCTCCTCGTCGTCGGGCACGAAGGGGAAGCGGTCGACCTTGCGGAGCAGGCCGATGTCGCCCGACGGCGGCGAGAGCTCGAGCTCGATGGTGCGGAACCCGTCGGTGCGGTGGGCGAGCGTGCGGCGGTTGTCGTCGAAGGTGCCCTGGCGCTGCCGCTCCTGGCGGAGCAGGTCGAGGTCGATGTCGGCCACCGACCGGCGGGGCCCGTCGGGAAAGCGCTCGCTCTCGGCGAGCAGCGCGCCGTTCTCGTAGACCATCGTCATGCCGTCCCACGACAGGTCGGTCGAGCTCTCGCCCTCGCCCGCCGCGGCGTACAGGTAGGCCGCGAGGCAGCGGGTCGAGGCGCTGCGGGCGAGCAGGTGGCGGTCCTCGGCGCGTGCCACCGTGATGGGCGAGCCGGAGAGGTTGGTGAGGACGGTCGCGCCCGCCAGCGCCGCCTCGTGGCTGGGCGGCACCGGCACCCACATGTCCTCGCACACCTCGACGTGCAGCACGAAGCCGGGCACGTCGGTGGCTCTGAACAGCAGGTCGGGACCGAAGGGCACCCGGTCACCCGCGACGTCGATGGTCTGGCCACGCTGGTCGTCGCCCGGCGCGAAGTGCCGCCGCTCGTAGAACTCGCGGTAGGTCGGCAGGTAGGACTTCGGGGCGACGCCGATGATGCGCCCGGCGTGGATGACGACGCCGCAGTTGTAGACGCGTGAGCCCTTCTCGAGCGGCGCGCCGACGACGAGCACGATGGTGAGGTCGGCGGTGGCCTCGGCGATGCGGGCCAGCGCGTCGTCGACCGCGTCGAGCAGGGGGTCCTGCAGGAACAGGTCGTCGACGGCGTAGCCGGAGAGGCACAGCTCGGGGAAGGTCGCGAGCGCCACACCCTCGTCGGCGAGGTCGCGGGCCTCGGCGACCACCGCGTCGGCGTTGCGCTCGGGGTCGACCGCGACGATGGGCAGCGTGCAGGCGGCGACGCGGGCGAAACCCTGGGCGTAGGAGCTGTAGAAGTCCATGGGCCCCAGTCAATCGCACGGGAGACATCGCTCGACGAACGACGCACGTGTGACGCGGGCCTCGCCGCGAGGGCTGCCATACCCGTGGCCAATCTACTACACTATGTAGTAGTCGAGCTGCCGCCCGATGCGACCCGGAGGAGGCCACCATGTCCGACACAATGCACGACCCGTCCAGCAGCACGGTCCAGGAGCTGCACCCCGAGCAGTCGTGGGGCTTCCTGCGCGAGCGCGAGCTCGGTCGCCTCGCCTTCCACCTCGTCGGAGAGGTGCACATCGTCCCCGTCAACTACGCGGTCGACGGCGAGCGCCTCGTCTTCATGACGTCCGAGGGCAGCAAGCTCTTCGGCGTCACGTCGAACAGCGACGTCGCCTTCGAGGTCGACGACATCTCGGGCGAGCACGCGACGAGTGTCATCTGCCGGGGGCGAGCGCACGTGCTCGAGGGACAGGCCGCCTACGTCGCCGAGCGTCTGCCGGTGCGGCCCTGGGTGGGCACCCCCAAGACCGTCGTGGTCGCCATCGAGGTCGACGAGATCTCGGGGCGCCGCTTCCGGCTGACCCGCCCGTGGCTGCGCGACCTTCCCTCGGACCCGCCTGTCTAGACGCCGCTGAATGCGCCGCCGACTCGCCGCTGCGCGGAGCGGAGGTTTGCCCGGAAACGTCCGCGAATGGGCGCTCCGACCGTTTGCTCCCGCACTTTGACCCGGCCTCGGGCCGTCCCTACGTTGGACGATTTATACCCACCTGAAGGAGTCCCTTGATGGAGCACCGACATGCTCTGGCCGCCGCGACGGCGGCCGTCTCCATAGCCGGCAGCGGCGCCTTCGCGGCCTGGTCCTTCGCCAGTGAGCCGCAGCTGCCGGAGGTCCCGAAACCGCGCCCCGCGTCCGTCGCCGTGGCATCCCAGCAGCCCACGGTCGTGCGCACGAAGGTCGTCGTCGACAAGGTCGTCGTCCCGGCGCCCGCCGCGCCCGCCACGCCCGCTGCGCCTGCGGCGGTCGCCCCGGCTGCAGCCCCCGCTCCGGCTGTGCCGGCAGCGCCCGCTGCCCCGGCCGTCGACGACTCAGGTCACGGTGGCGACGACTCCGGCCACAGCTCTGGCAGCTCTGGCAGCTCTGGCAGCTCTGGCAGCTCTGGCAGCTCTGGCAGCTCTGGCAGCTCTGGCGGCTCCGACGACGACGAGGTACGCCGATGAGCAGGGGACGTCACACGCACCCCGCCTCCGCGTCACGCATCGTCGTGTCGGGCCTCAGCGTCGCAGGCACGGTGCTGGCCGTGACGGCGATCCACCACGACGGTCGGACCGAGGCCTTCGAGAAGGCGCGCCACAAGGCGGCCGAGATGACCGCGTGGAACGCAGCCCAGGCGGCATACGAGAAGAAGGCCAAGGCGGCGGCAGCGACGCCGCGCGTCGTGACGAAGGTCGTGCACAAGAAGGTCTACGTCTCCGCCGGCAGCGCGGGCGCGACGGGCTCCGTCGTCGGCGCCTCTGCCGGGTCCTCCGGGTCGTCGTCGTCGTCCTCGTCGCCGGCTCCCGCCGCGGCGCCCAGGGCGGCTGCGGCCCCGGCCGCCCCACCCCCTCCGGCGACGAAGTCCGCCGGGAGCTGAGCCGCCGTGGTCAGCTCACCGAGCGACCTTCCGCAGCTGGCCGACGTGCTGCCACCGATCGCCCCTCCTCTGGCCGAGGTGGGCTTCCGGGCCATGGGCAGCGACTTCCACGTCGTCGTCGCCGGTGGTGACGCGGACACCCTGCTCGGGCACGCCCGCGAGCGCGTCGAGGCCCTCGAGCAGGCGTGGTCGCGGTTCCGGCCCGACAGCGACCTGTCGCGCCTCAACGCGGCCGAGGGGGCGTGGACGGCCGTCGAGCCCGAGACCGCGTCGCTGCTCGGCATCGCGGTGCACGCGTACGACGTGACCGGGGGACTCTTCGACCCGCGCGTCCACGACGACCTCGTGCACGCCGGCTACGACCGGAGCTTCGAGCTGCTCGGCACCGGCCCCCACGAGGCCGTCCCGCAGGTGGCAGTCGGGCAACACGACACCGAGGCCGACGCGCACAGCCGAGCCACCCGCGAACCGCTCGACGTCGAGGTGGACGACGGTGCCGTGCGGCTGCCCGCCGGGTGCCGGATCGACCTCGGCGGCATCGGTAAGGGGCGCACGGCCGACCTCCTCGCCGCCGAGCTCGTGGGGCTCGGGGCCGACGGGGCCTGTGTCAACGCCGGTGGCGACGTGCGCGCGCGGGGCTGGTCGTCCGACGGCCTCTGGGCCGTCGAGGTCGAGGACCCGTTCGCGCCCGAGGGCCCCGGGTCGGTCGTCGGCGTGGTCGACGGAGCGGTCGCGACCTCGAGCGTGCTCAAGCGCTCGTGGGCGGACGCCACCGGGCGTCGCGCCCACCACCTCATCGACCCCCGCACCGGTGCACCCGCCGACACCGGAGTCGCGAGCGTGACGGTCGTCGCCTCGCAGACGCTCTGGGCCGAGGTCTTCGCCAAGGCGGTCGTCGTCGCCGGCGCCGACGAGGGCCTGGCCCTGCTCGCTCGGCACGCCCTCGACGCCCGCATCACCCTCTCCTCGGGAGAGGTGCTCACCACGCACGACTACGAGAGGTTTTCACCATGGACGACAAGCTCTGGTGGTACATCGCCCGTTCGAGCGGGCTGACGGCCTGGGTCCTCGTCTCCCTGACGGTCCTCTGGGGCCTGGTCCTGTCGACACGCGTGTTCGGCAACCGGGCGGCGCCGGCCTGGCTTCTCGACCTGCACCGCGCCCTCGGCGCGCTCACGGTCGTCTTCACGGGGGTGCACCTGACCGGGCTGGTGCTCGACGAGTACAGCGCGTTCGGGCCGTCCGACATCCTCGTGCCGCTCGCGTCGTCGTTCCGCCCTGCCGCCGTGGCCTGGGGCGTCGTGGCCATGTACCTGCTCGTGGCCATCTCGGTGACGAGCTGGACGCGTCGGTGGATCCCCGACCGCCTGTGGCGTTGGGTGCACGCGTCCGCGCACGGCGTGTTCGTGCTGACGACGATCCACACCCTCACCGCCGGCACCGACGCCGGTGGCCTCTTCGTCAAGGTCTTCGCGGTCGTTGCCGCCGGCGCGTACCTCTTCCTGGCGACCTACCGCCTGCTCGCCGGTCGCCGCAAGCCCGTGCTCGCCGGCGCGCCCGCCGCGAGCGGCCCGCAGTCCACGTCCCTGGCGACCCCGGCCGCCGGGGCCGCCGGCATCGCCGGTGCGGCGTTCCACCCGTTGACCGTGCGCGAGGTGCGGCGCGAGACGGCCGACTCGGTCTCCGTGTCGTTCGAGGTGCCGGAGCGGCACGCGGAGGACTTCCGCTTCGAGCCCGGACAGTTCCTCTCGCTGCGTCGCGAGGTCGAGGGCAGGCCGGTGACCCGTCAGTACTCCATCTGCAGCGGCCTCGCGGACGGCGAGCTGCGCATCGCCGTCCGGCGCGCAGACGGCGGCGCCGTCTCCCCGTGGATCGTCGACACCCTCCGTGAGGGCGACACCCTCGAGGTCGCCCCGCCCGCCGGCCGGTTCACGACCGCCCTCAACGCCCTCGCCCGTCGCCGGGTCCTGGGCGTCGCGGCCGGCAGTGGCATCACCCCGGTGCTCTCGATCCTCAAGAGCGTGCTGCACCTCGAGCCGCACAGCCGCGCCGTGCTGCTCGTGGGCAACAAGGGCCCCGACAGCGTCATGCTCGCCGACGCCATCGACGAGCTGGCCCAGACCACCGACGGGCGGCTGACGGTCGTGCACCAGTTCAGCCGTCCGATCGAGACGCCCGAGGGCCTGGCCGAGCAGGCCGTGCGACACGGGCGCCTCGACGCAGAGCGCCTCGCCCACTCCGACTTCGAGCCGCTGCGGCTCGGTGAGGTCGACGACGCCTTCCTCTGCGGCCCGGGCGGGTTCGTCTCGGGCGTGAAGTCGCACCTCATCGAGTCGGGCGTGCCCGCCGACCGAATCCGGTCCGAGTCGTTCGACCGAGGTGCCGCACCCGACCTGTCGGTCGGGCCCTCCACCGACGGCACGCCCCTGACCATCGTCGCGGGCGGGGCTGCCAGCGAGGTCGTGCAGGGCGGCGCGGACTCCATCCTCGAGGCGGGCCTGCGCGCCGGGCTCGACCTGCCCTACTCGTGCATGGCCGGCTCGTGCGGCACCTGCGTCGCCCGGGTGACCTCGGGCGACGTCGACCCCGGCGCCGGAGAGCTGACCGCCGACGAGCGGGCGGCCGGTCAGGTGCTCACCTGCCAGGCGCGCGCGACCGGCCCCGGCGCCTGCGTCAGCTACGACCCCGCCGACGCGACAGCGGTGTTCGCTGCCGTGCCGGGAGGGAGCACGGCGGCCCGTCAGGTGTAGGCGGGGGCTCGCCTGGCAGGTGCCTCAGCCGACGGCGTCGCGTGCCGCGACGAACGCGTCGACGCACGCGCGCACGTCGGCCTCCGAGTGGGCAGCAGAGAGCTGCACCCGGATGCGGGCCTTGCCTCTGGGCACGACGGGGAAGCTGAAGGCGATGACGTAGACGCCGTTGCCGAGCATGTGGTCGGCGATCTCGGCGGCGCGCCGGGCACCGTCCTCGCCGGGGAACATGACGGGGCGGATCGGGTGCGTGCCCGGCAGCAGCTCGAAACCGGCCTCGGTCATCAGCGTGTGGAACAGCGCGGTGTTGGCCTTGAGGACCTCCCGCTTCTCGGCCGAGCCCTCGATCAGCTCGAGCGCGGCCATCGAGCCCGCCGTGACGGCCGGGGCGACCGAGTTGCTGAACAGGTAGGGACGCGAACGCTGCCGAAGCAGCTCGACGATCTCGCGGTGGCTCGCGACGTAGCCTCCGCTCGCGCCACCGAGGGCCTTGCCGAGCGTGCCGGTGACGATGTCGACGCGGTCCTGCACCCCGAACAGCTCGGGGGTGCCCCGGCCGCCGTCACCCACGAAGCCGACCGCGTGCGAGTCGTCGACGAAGACCATCGCACCGAACTCCTCTGCCAGGTCGCAGATCTCGTCGAGCGGGGCGTACGAGCCATCCATCGAGAAGACGCCGTCGGTGACGACGACCTTGCGCTTGGCACCGGCCGCCTGCGCCGCCTCGAGCTGCGCCCGCAGGTCGGTCACGTCGGCGTTCCTGTAGCGGTAGCGCATCGCCTTGCTCAGGCGCACGCCGTCGATGATCGAGGCGTGGTTCAGCTCGTCGCTGATGATCGCGTCCTCGGCGCCGAAGAGCACCTCGAAGACGCCTCCGTTGGCGTCGAAGCAAGATGAGTAGAGGATCGTCGCCTCGGTGCCGAGGAACTCGCTGATCCTCGCCTCGAGGGCGGTGTGCAGCGTCTGGGTTCCGCAGATGAAGCGCACCGATGCCATCCCGAAGCCCCACTCGTCGAGGGCCTTCTTCGAGGCCTCGACGACACCGGGGTCGTTGGCGAGGCCGAGGTAGTTGTTGGCGCAGAAGTTGAGGGCGTCGGCCTTGAGCGTCGTTACGTGCGCCGACTGGGGCGACGTCAGCTCTCGCTCACTCTTGTAGAGACCGGCCTCGCGGATCTCCTGGAGCGTCGCGGTGATCTCGTCCTTCACGGAGCCGTACATCGGTGTCCTTCGTGGGTCGGGTGGCATGACGGGGTGCTTGTGGCGCCACCCAGCGTATGCCCCGCGGTGTGCGCCGCGACCTCTGCCAAGTCGCCGCGGGGGGTGACATCGAGGCGTAGCGTGAGGCGCATCCATTCCTCGGGGGAGTGAGACCAGTGAGGCGAGAACATGCCCGAGTTCATGGACGTGCACACCAACATGCCCGGCGTCACCTCGGAGGCGCTCCTGGCGGCGCACCAGGCCGACCTCGACATCCAGGACGACGAGGGCGTGAACTTCAAGCACGCCTGGGCCGACCCCAACACGGGTCACGTCTTCTGCCTGTCGGAGGGGCCGAGCGCCGAGGCCGTGCAGCGCATTCACGAGCGTGCCGGGCACCCCGCCGACGAGATCCACGAGATCACGGTCACCGCCTGACGGCCCCAGCTGGCCTCGGTGCATGGGACAGCAGGACCGTGACCGCTTCGCCGCAGCCCGGGTGGCCCGGCTGGCGACGGTCGGTGCCGATGGTGCGCCGCACCTGGTGCCGATCGTCTTCGTCGTGCGGGGCGACGTCGTCTGGAGCGCGGTCGACCACAAGCCGAAGTCGACCCGTGCGCTGCGCCGCCTCGCCAACATCGAGGCCCAGCCGGCGGTGAGCCTGCTCGTCGACCACTACGACGACGACTGGACGAAGCTGTGGTGGGTCCGGGCCGACGGCGACGCGACCGTCGTCCAGGTCGGAGCGGACGGCCCGGACGACACCGGCGCGGTCCTCGACGCCCTCGTCGCGAAGTACCCGCAGTACGCGACCGACCGCCCCGGAGGTCCACTCGTCCGGGTGGACGTGCGGCACTGGTCGTCGTGGGAGCACTCGCGGCGAGCGCCGGGCCGCCGAGGCTGACGTCGCGCCCGTCCCGGCCAGGTCGCTCCACGTGTCGACTCGGTCACTCACCCACGCTCGGGTGCGCTGTCTCGACTGGGGCCCGGGCGTGCTGCCCCACTAGGGTTGTTCGGGTTTCGGCGCGGTGATCCCGCCCGGCCCGCCCTCCATCCCCCACCCTCAGGGAACGCTCTCGTGCTCCGACGTCTGACTCCCGCCTGCGCTGTCACTGCCTGCGCGCTGGCCCTGGCCGCCTGTGGTGGCAGCTCCCCGAGCCAGTCGCCCGAAGCCGCCGCGCACCCCTCCTGGGCCGTCGTCGCCGAGCTCGTCTGCCCGTCGAGCGGTGACTCGACGGGCTCGCTGGCGGAGCACAGGATCGCGTGCACGTCGAAGGGCAGGCAGGTCGAGGCCGCCTTCTACGACGAGGCGGTGCAGCTCGACCGCCGGGTCAGCACGTTCGAGTGCAAGGCGGGCGTCAAGTCCGTCGCCGGCAAGGACTGGATGGTGCCGGCGGTCACGGACGAGCAGGTCGTCGCCGAGCTTCTCGACGCCGGCGGCATCAACCTCTGCTGAGGGACTGCTCGTCGAGGAACGCGTGGGTGAGGTCGGCCAGCTCGCGCGCGGACTCGGTGTTGAGCAGCGGCCCGGCGCCCTCGACGACCTGCAGCCGCGCCGTCGGCAGCTGCTGCGAGAGGTGCTGGGCGGCGGTGACGCCTGCCTTGTCCTTCGAGCCCGCCACGACGAGGGTGGGCGCCGTGACCTCGCGCAGCGACTCGGTGCCGTCGAAGCCCTTGAGCGCCTCGAGCACCGCGAGCATCCGCGGGCGGGAGACCCCGGCGTCGACGAGCTTGCTCTCTGGGACGAGCCGCATGGCGAGCCGCTGCATGCGCAGCGCGCCCTTCGAGGGGCGCACGAGCGTGCCGCCGAGCACGAGCCGACCGACGAGCTCGGGCCGCTCGACGGCGAGGCGCAGCGCGACGCTCGCACCGACCGAGACCCCGACGAAGTCGGCCTGCCTGACGCCCTGCAGCTCCAGCTCGTCGGCGACCCCGGCGGCCGCGGCCACGAGGTCGAATCCGACGGGGTCCCTGGGCCTCAGGCCCCGCATCCATGGGGCGTTCATCGGACGGCCGGCACCGAACGCCGACACGAAGTCCTGCCACGCGATGGGCGACTGACCCAGCCCGTGCAGGAGGACGAGCGGCCGGGGACGCGCACTCGGGTCGGCAGCGGACGGCATACGAGAAACCCTCAGCTCCAGTCGAGGACGACCTTGCCGCACTGGCCGGACCGTGCGGTCTCGAAGGCCTCCTCCCACTGCTCGGCCTTGAACCGGTGGGTGATCACCTGGGCGACTGCGGCGCGGAGATGCTCGGACGTCGCGATCATCTGCGACATGGCGTACCAGGTGTCGTACATCTCGCGGCCGTAGATGCCCTTGAGCGTGATCATGTGGGTGATCACCTTGCCCCAGTCGAGGTCGTAGGACTGGTGCGGCAGCCCGAGCAGCGCGATGCGGCCGCCGTGGTTCATGTTGGTGATGAGGTCGGTGACTGCCGGCGCGGCCCCCGACATCTCGAGGCCGATGTCGAAGCCCTCCTTCATGCCGAGGTGCCGCTGGGCGTCGGCGAGGCTCTCGCGGGTGACGTTGATCGTCAGGTCGGCACCGGCAGCCTCGGCGAGCGAGAGGCGGTAGTCGCTCGCGTCGCTGACGACGACGTAGCGGGCGCCGGCGTGCCGTGCGATGGCGGCTGCCATGACGCCGATGGGGCCGCCGCCGGTGATGACGACGTCCTCGCCGACCATCGGCCACTGCAGCGCCGTGTGGGTCGCGTTGCCGAGCGGGTCGAAGACGGCGCCGAGGTCGGGGTCGAGGTCGGCCGGCTGCACCCACGCGTTGCTCGCCGGGATGACGACGTAGTCGGCGAACGCGCCGTCACGGTTGACGCCGATGCCCTGCGTGCGGATGCAGAGGTGGCGTCGGCCCGCGCGGCAGTTGCGGCACGTGCCGCACACGATGTGGCCCTCGCCGGAGGCCCGGTCGCCGACCTTGACGTCGGTGACGTCCTCGCCGACCTCGACGACCTCGCCGTAGAACTCGTGGCCGATCACGAGCGGCGGCGTGACGACCGACTCGGCCCAGTCGTCCCAGCCCGCGAGGTGCAGGTCGGTGCCGCAGAGGCCGGCGCGAAGCACGCGGATCTTGACGTCTGCGGGCCCGCACACGGGCTCGGGACGCTCGACGAGCTCCAGGCCGGGGCCTGCGGACAGCTTGGTGAGTGCACGCACGGGGGAGAGTCTGCCGTATGCCGTCGGGCCTGGTCTCGGGGGCGGTGACCGGGGCCCCCGGCGTGCGTTTGCGGGGAGACACCGATGTACGGGGGCCCGGCGGCGCAATACTCCTGGTGAAGGGGCCCACCTCTCGGCGATCTTCACGACGCTGCCGCTCGAGTCCCACGACCACACGACGAACCGGCGGGTGCTGGCGGTGCCGGCCTTCCTGCGCAGCGGCGCCGGTGAGGCGTGAGCGCTGCGAGGATGGCGGGGTGACGAACCCACCGGAGAGCGCGCGTGTCGAGCAGGCCGTCGACCTGCTGCGCGCGGCGGGCGAGCGCCTCACCCCGGCGAGGTATGCCGTCCTGCGGGTCGTCGACGCCGCCGACCGCAGCGACGAGCACCTCACCGCCGAGGACATCGGCGCCCGCGTGGCCGAGCTCGAGCCGGCCGTGCACCGCGCCACCGTCTACCGCACGCTCACCTCGCTCGTCGACACCGGCGTGCTGTCACACGTGCACCTGGGCGGTGCTGCCACCGTCTACCACCTCAGCGCGGTTCCGGCCCAACATCACGCCGACCACGACACGGTCCACCAGCCGCACGGGCACCACGCCCACGTCCAGTGCCACGCCTGCGGCAAGGTGCTCGACGTCGCGCCCGAGGTCTTCGACGACGTCGCCGAGCGGCTGCGCGCCGACCTCGGCTTCGTCCTCGACACCGGCCACGCCGCCCTGCTCGGCACGTGCCAGGACTGCCTCACCTGACCCCGTCAACCGTCGAGTGGCCAGACTTTGCGGTCCGGGCGATGTCGAGTGGGAGGGCTAGATGTGATGCCCAGTCACGTTGGTCGAGTCAGTGTGACGACACGATCTGACCTTCATGGCAGATGAAGACCTCCCGGTG